>NZ_JAVDTG010000003.1:0-718418 GCF_031455715.1 Flavobacterium sp. 2755 | reverse complement strand
GTTAGTTAGTTAGTTAGTTAGTTAGTTAGTTAGTTAGTTAGTTAGTTAGTTAGTTAGTTAGTTAGTTAGTTAGTTAGTTAGTTAGTTAGTTAGTTAGTTTTTTCTCAGACTGTTTTTATTTTGGTTTTGGCCGGTGAAGGGGGAGATTGGTTGGTAGATAGTTTATAAACTATGCTTTGCAGAGGAAGAGGTTCCGCTTTGATTTATTAAGACTCCTAATAAATGCTAGGCTTAATATGTTACATAAGAGCAGGCACAGAAAAAAAAGTGTACTTCAAGATTTTTAAAAGAAAACTCTTAAGAACACTGCTTAAATAAAACAAAAATCATATGAAATATTCTAATGGAACTTATCAATGAGATATCTTACAAACGTTTGTAAAATTTCCTATCATTAAATGTTTTCTAGTTTTGACAGCCATTCATTAAAACGGGGACATTTGTTCTTAATTTGTAAAATTCCTATATCATGAGATAGTAATGATCCATAAAATACTTTCATGTTTTCATTGTCAGAATAATAACCCTTTAAAATTTTAGATAATCTTTTTGAAGGCGCAGTTTCGACACCATCATTTATCATTTCAGGATTTGCATTGTCATTTATAGTATCAACTAGGTATTTATAATCTAAAAATTCATCAGGTTCAAAGTTGTTGTCATAAACATTGATGTCACTAAAAAGGATCGCTTCAAATTCATGCAATTGAACATATGGCACAAATCTCTTTCGTAAATCTTCAGGTATATCGAGTTGCATTCCTTCCTCCATTAAATCCATTCCAACACTTTTGTCTTGTTGCAGTTTGGCTACTTGCCAATTCGGATATTTATGATTTGCATGAATACCATAAAAATCTATCAAAGTTGTTACTATTGAAGTTGAATCTTGCTTTAGATGCGTTACCACCTGATGTTTTAAAGCTTCCCAATTTACAATTCCTCCTCCAGTTTTTGAAATAGTTGGATTTTGTAAAAAGATGTTTTTTAAATTAAAGTAGGATTGTAAAACATCGTTGCAAAACTGCTGTTCTGTTTGACCTTCGCAAATAATAATAATTCTTTTCATATTATCTTTTTATAAAAGGTTGGCCAGAATTGATAATATTTCTTTCCCATAAGTCGCCCAATGCGAATTCTTGAAGCCATACATTTAGATCCTCAGAATTAAGCCTTTTAAAAACTGTCTGGTTTTCTTCGATATTACGATCGATGGCAATTACATCTTCAGGTTTAAAATTACTTATTAATCCAGGAGATTGAGTCGCCACAATTATCTGGGCTTTACTTGATGCAATTTGTACCATCCCAGATAATATATTAATTGCGAATGGATGTAATCCCAATTCAGGTTCGTCTATTATGATTACTGAAGGCGGATTTGGTTGAAGAAGTAAAGTAGCCAAAGCTATAAAACGCAATGTACCATCAGATAATTGATATGCAGAAAAATTGCTTTCAGGATCTCCTTTGTCGATCCAGCGCAATGCTATTTCATTGTCGTTATTTCTATTTCTATTGGGTTCGAGAATAAATCGATCGATATATGGTGCGACAGATTGTATTGTTTTTTCAATGCGACCGTAAACTTTAGGGTGATTAACCTTTAATAAATATAAGAAAGCTGGTAAATTACGTCCATCTTGCTTCAAATATAAGTTGTCATCTACATCACATGGTCTCCTTAAATAAGATGTTGCAGAGGTGTCGTGAAAATGAAATGCTTGTATATTTTTAAGATGGCGACTAAGGTAATTATTTCTATAGGAAGAATTTTTTGGAATATTACTTTCTTGTAACGCATAAGTAGTGTAGTAGCCACTGGTTCTACTTTCCCTATTGACATTATAGCCAGATGATTCTGATTCAAAAAATAGACCTCCCTCTTTTGTCTGCGCCAAATTAAAACGATAGGCATTATTATTTCCTTGACCGCTATCAAAAATTAATTTCCCAAATAAGAATTCAGTCGTTTTTCTTCCAAAATATAGCAAATTATCAGCATTCTCTTCTAGGACAAATTGTTGTAGACGTTCATTAAAAATCGCATTTATCAGTTTAAAAAAAGAAACAAAATTACTTTTTCCAACCCCATTACTACCAATGAGAATATTAATGGGTCTTAACTCCAATTTTAAATTCTTTATAGATTTATATCCTTTTATTTCTAAATAATTTATCATAGTATCTTTATCTCAAACTTTGTAGAAGTCTAGTACCAGTGAGTATTTCTATAACTATCCAAAAAATGAAAAGAAAATCATCTTTCACTCAGGTATTTTGATCCTCTATAACTTATTGCATTTAGCAAAAATCAAAGCTTTTTTAAGTAGGGTAAAAATATGATTTTATTACTTATATGCAGTAACAAAATTTCATCTAAAATATTTTGTTGTGAATACTCATAGTAAGATCGCTCCTCCAGAGTTAATATTTTGAAATTTCTAGATAAATTTAGTCTTTTTTAATTTGGTACATTAATACTTGATATAATCCATATATTTATAAAAGGTATACGATAACATCTAATTCTTATAAATTCAAAACTAAATTTGACAGAAATTGCGTTTTAGTTTTATTTTGACAAAATCATCATTTTTCAGAACAGGGACAATTATCTGGTAAAGTTTTTACTCTTAATAGTTCTGTGTGGAAATATATATTCAAAGAATAAGTAAAACTTTTAATTTTAACTGCAATTTATACTCACATAACCATTTAGTGTCTAATACTAAATTCCTATATTTTAGTAGTGGTGGTTTCTTCAATAATTTTAGTTTTTGAATTAAAATAATAAATATCAATTTACGGAAAAACACATTCTTAGTATTCTTTTTTTGTGTAGTATTGTAAAGACTTATTTGTGCCAAGTTATATTTAAACTTATGAATGGTAGTTCGTTAGTAGAAATAAGCATAATGATAAATTTTAGAAAGTGTATTTGGTTTAAAAAAAATGAACAGTAAAAAAAATGAGTGGACTATTTTTAAATTTTTATCAAGTAGATGTTCCTACGAAGACAGTTTCAATTGATTCAATTGAATACAGTAAACATGCTTCAAAAGAAGCATTCATTGATTTGAAAGATAATTTTCCTAATCTTTTCTTCTATCGTGATGACGAGAAGTTTTTAATTTGGAAAAAGAACGAAGAAGACAGGCTTCCTAAAAATGTTGATTCAATAAAAATTGATTTATCTGAGAAGGTTAAAGTGCTTTCAAAAATTATGGAAAGGTCAATAATAGATTTCATAGAATCTAAAGGATACAAAATTTTCAAGAATAAACACTCTAATTCTCTTGAAATTAATTCGCCAAAAGACATATTAAATGGTCATATTGAAGGATTGATAGTCAACAGAATTGTAAATTTTTCTCCATGTTTTTTTTATAAAGAAAATAAATTGCTTTTAGGCTTTTCATTATCCACATCACTTAAAAATTCTTTTACTTGGAACAGACAAGAATTTGAAAAATACGGTATTGATATTCAGGGGTTGAAAGGCGATGAAGAACGAGTTTATGCAAACAGGCAATCATTAAAAAGATTTTTGGAAACTAAAGGTGCGACTACTATTTATGATCAAGTTATAAATAATGAAAACAGGAACGCTAAAGTATTTTCAGTAATCGATAACTTTTATAAATGGCTTGAAAAGAACAAGGAGGAAATTCAATTACCTTTTGGATTGGCGATCAATTCAATTTCAAAAAAATATCTACCTTTTGAAGATGACTTGATAAAATCGGAAATCATTGGTAAGCCACAACGATACTTTTACAGTAATCGCAAAAATACACAAGGCTTACAATATTACGATCAAATGGTAAAAGCGTACCAGCCTTATTCATTAGAACTTTATCAAAATAAGCAAATCAATATTGGTATTATTTGCCCATTAGAATACCAAGGTGAAACAGAAGGGTTCGTTAAAAAAACTGAAGCAAAGTTGAAAGAAATATTTCATTTCAACTCTTTAAACGTTTACTTCAAGTCGATTCTCAACAAAGACTTAGAAAGTTATAAAGAAGTACTCTACGATGAAACATTACTTAAATGTGATCTTGTTTATGTTATTGTAAATGAAGCGCAAGAAAAGTTAAGTCCTAGCAATTCGCCTTACTATGTCTGCAAAGCAAAGTTTATAGGCAACGGAATACCAACGCAGGATATACAGATTGAAACTATTAGGCAAAATTTGAATGCGTTTACGATGACAAATATTGCTCTTAACTCTTATGCAAAACTTGGAGGAACGGCCTGGACAATTGAAAAGGAAGAAAAACTTAAAGATGAATTGGTTATTGGAATTGGTTCTACACTTACAGAAAACGGGCAATTTGTTTTAGGAATTGCACAAGTATTTCATAATGATGGTAGATATATGACTGGAAATTGTTCTCCTCTTTCTTCATTCGACCATTATGCTGAGAATTTAGAAAAGCACCTTTTTAAAACATTACAGCCTTTGGTTGAGCAAATGAGTAAATCGGGGACATTTCGATTGATTTTTCATTTATTCAAATCAGCCAGCGAAGAATACGAAATAAAAGCTATTAACAAATTAAAAGAAAGGTTTGCTAATTTTAACTTCGAGTTTGCCTTAGTTCATTTAGCTTATGGACATAATTTCCGATTGTATAATAACGAGGGAAATAATAATATCAGACAGGGGACTTATATTCAGCTAAGTAAATATTCGGCATTGCTTCATTTTGTTGGTAAAAGTGATTTACCCTTAAAAATTGATTTAGACAAACGTTCAACCTTTACAAGTTTATTCTATTTAGCAAAACAGGTTTATTGGTTTTCCCATTTATCGCACAGGAGTTATATGCCTTCTAAAAGAACTGTAACCATAATGTATCCTTCTTTAATGGCTAAAATGACGGAAGAACTTAAAAAAGTAGAAGGATGGGATTATGAACGATTAAAAGCAGTAAGCGAAAAGTTATGGTTTATTTAAGAGAGCTATTAAAACAGAATAGAGAAAGATTGATTCAATATAAGAATATTGAGTTGGCAGCCTATTTGCATATCCAATCTTTTGAAGATTTGCCCAATCATCCTTTTGAGCTGAGTCCAGAAGAAGAAATAGCATTGATTGGTTATAAAAAAGAGTCTGCTGAAATTTCAAAAGTAATTGAATTAGTTTCTAAACCTCCGATTAAGGGAATAAGTGCCACTTCGAATATTTACAAATTTTCCGGGCTTTATTTATCTGCTAAAAAAGAACTGAGTCAACAATTGATTGAAAAGTTTCAACAAGGTGATTTGAAACAAAAATATTTTTTGAGCAAAATTGAACCATCTTTGAAAGCTCAATTGTCAAAAGAACTTTTGGTGCAAAACAATAATCCTTTAGCAATTTTAATAAAGACGGTATTCGATGAAAATTCGATCAAGGAAACAGAATTAAATACAGCGCTGCAAATTACATTAGCTACTGATATTGATGTTCAACTACAAATCTTGTTGGAGGATATTGAAAGTATTTTGTTGCAAATAAAGTTTGTTAACAAGAGCGCTGAGGAAACGGTACGTCACGTACTGAATAATTTTAGCAATGCAATTCAAAAAATTATTAATGGAAGACGGCTAAATCATCCAGATTTTAAGATAGAGGATGAATATGATGTTCAAGATATTTTGTATGTAATATTAAAATCAATATTTCCAAAGATACGAGATGAAGACCCAATACCCAAAGTAGGCGGAAAATCGACAAAAATTGACCTTATACTCCGAGAAGAAAAAATTCTAATTGAGGTGAAAATGATTAAAGTAAAAGATTCCAATGAAACACATTTTATTGAGCAGCTAAAGATTGATTTTGAATCTTATCATCAATGTAAATGGATGAAAAAACTATTTTGCTTTGTCTACGATCCATACAAAAAAACTCGCGACATTTCGAATTTTAATGACCTCAACGGAGAAAGAACAAAAGGCGAAAACAATTTTAACGTAGAAGTAATTGTAGTAAACTAAAAAACAGCTGCTCATTCTTGTTACTTGCTAATTAATCATGAACTTAAAGCAGATTTAGGAATTGAAAACTAACTACTATTAATGATTTTGTCTGTTGAAATAAATGCAGAGACTAATATGTGATATTCTATAATATTCGAAAAGAAATAAAAATATGTATGAGCTTAAAAAATGATGTTGAAAGTATTTTCAAAAAAAACATTGGGTATGCAGAACCTGAGCATGCTGTAAATCAAGCAGAATCCTTAAAATCATTATCAGCTGACCTGTACACAGATTCAAAGAGATTTATATATGAACTGCTGCAAAATGCTGACGATTCCTCTATTTCTGGAGAATCAGTCAAAGCTGGAGTAAGGCTTTTTGGTGATTTTCTTGTTGTAGCCCATACAGGTAAACCATTTGATCAGAGAGATCTTAGAGGAATATGCGGTGTGAGTGATGGCACAAAAAAGAACTTAAGTGATAAGACAGGTTACAAAGGAATAGGATTCAAGGCTGTTTTCGGATATTCTGAAAGAGTTACAATTTACTCCGCAGGAGAATTTTTTCGATTCGATTCGCAGTACGATTTCGGATGGAACATGAACTGGGGAAACTCACAAAAAGAATGGGAGGCAGATAATGAGAGAAAGTTTTCATTTCCCTGGCATATCATACCAATTTATACCGAGATTGAAGAAATCGACCAAAGAATCAGAACATTTTTAAGCGAGGGAGGATGGAGTGTTGCTACAATCATCTTTCTAGCAACTGGTAAAGACAACGTAAAAAGAGGCTTAGAAGAACTTGCATCAAAAGTTAATATGTATCTATTTCTCAAAAAAATTGAGGAATTGGATTTTCGTTTGGAAAATATAAGCAGTAAAATCACCCTTGATAGACAGGAGCAAGACCAGACTGTTCAAATCAAATTAAATGGCACCAGTAAAGCTTCTTGGCTACTTAGAACTGTAAAATTAGAGGTACCTGAAGTAATACGGCTTAAACTCAGGCAGGAGAAGAATATTCCAGATAAACTGCTTAATTTGAAAGAAACAGAATTGACATTTGCAGCAAAACTGTTGGATGACGGAATAAAAAAACTCGACAGCAGTGAAAGGCTGCTTTATTCCTATCTGCCTACCGAGGAAGCAAGATATGCAATACCTGTTTTGGTAAACAGTAGTTTTGTACTTGGCTCGAACAGGGAGACACTGCATGAAGACTCTAAATGGAATCAGTGGCTTTTCGAAAATATTCCTGTTGAATTATTAAAATGGATAGCGGAACTGGTTAAAGGAAAATATGGGCAGAATGCCTATGAACTTATACCGTCAAAATCTAACCTGCCAAATTCATTAGGAAGTGCCTATAGTAATGGGTTAACCACAGCTTTTTCATCTACGGCATTTATATTGACAAACCAGCAGGAACTTATTAAGATCAGCCAGTCCATAATTGATTTTACTTCAATTTCCAAAAGACCTTTCATAACCGAAGCAGTAATCAGAGGTTTTGTAATGGACAAATATAATAGAAAAAATATACATTTAAACCCATTTCTTCCCTATACGGTCTACGGGAAAACTTTCAAGGACATTGGTGCTGCCTGTTTTGAATGGGAAAATGTACCTGAACTTTTAGAATCTGAAGTATTTGCTATGAGTCACACCTTTTCAGGCAATATTCAGCTTATAGCATTTTTAAAACAGTTGTGTGAAAGTGAAAGCCAGAAGAATGTTTCTGAAATCATAATAAAAAAATGGCCTTTTATTATGGATCATAAAGGAAAGCTTCATTATCCTAATAACATTTATTTTCCAGCACCAGATGATAGAAACTGGAATGATCCGGAGAGTGAAATTTCCTTTCTTCATTTAGATGTTCAAAAGTTTTTATTACAGAACCCTGAAACAAGAATCTGGCTTGAGCAGTTAGGTGTAAGTGAAAAAACGGATCTTTCTTATTTTAGAAAAACAATAGTAGAAAATGCTTCAACATACAGCACTCATGAAAATTCAATTGAAACCATAGCGAGTATTTTCAGCCTTTATGTAAAACGGGAAATCGGCATTGAGGAATTGGAAAAGCTTTCTGATCTAAAACTATTGACAATGCAGGGAAATCTTGTTCCTGCTGTGAAATGTTATTTTGCCGATTCTTATTTTCCAAGGCTTCCCCTTGAATCTGAAATTGCAGATGATATTTTTATCACTGACCAATATTTGCCAGCTGGTGGAAATGTGGACGAATGGCGACGGTTTTTTAAAATGATGGGTGTGAGGGAAGGAATTACTGCTGTGTGCCCGGTAAAAATGACCCGTTTGTCTCTTTTGAGGCATTATGATTTTAAAAGTGAGTTTTTTGAATTAGACGACAAATTTTTTAAACCTCTTACATCCACATTCAAAGCAGATGAATACAGCAGCCTGTCAACATTAATTTTCCTTGATGAATCTTTGAACGTAGGATTTTCAAAAATCTTCTGGTCGGACGTTATTAAAAATATAAAGCTGGATGATATCAATATAAGTGCGACAGCATACTGGGGAAATCCAGGGCGTCCGGGAAGAACACGCGGCAATGAAATAAAGGGGTATCTAAAATGGTACATCCAGACTTTTGACTGTATTCCTACAGTAATGGGAATATTAAAGAATTCGAATAATGTTTTTCTTAACTCGGACGAAATTCTTCAGACTTCGGGGGGATATCTGCCGGTTTTCCTAGGCGCCGAGCTGACTCAGGACTGGAGGTCATTTTTTTCTTTTAAGACAAATCTAGAGCTTCGCGACTATTTAAAAATTCTACAAAGCATAGCGCTTGACCTTAATTCAAAAGGGATAGTAAAGAGAGAAAATAGCGGACGCATACAATATATATACAAAAAGTTACTGGATCAATGTGCCAACTGGAGCGATGCAGACATTTTGCAAGTTAAAGAGTGGTCCGCCTCAGGATTGCTGCTCAGTACAAAAAATGAATTTATAGAATGCAGCAGTCTGAAATATTTCATTGATGGAAATGAGTCTGTTTTTCAGGACCAGTTTAATTTTATGAGTTTGAATGGAGAGAACCAGACGCATCCGGAACTTGAATTTTTTCTGCATTGTTTTAATATTAATGTGCTGTTTCAGAGTGATTTTGATCTGGTTTTTTCCGGAGAAACTAACTGCAGCAGTTTAGTTATGACAATGCATAATATTATTCCCTATTTTAGAAATTGGATTGAAAGTGAATCAGCCGATGAAAACACAATTGAATTTTTAAAGGATCTTGCAGCGAGGACGGGGAATTTAAATATTTACCAGACAGATGAGCTTCAGATTACTTATGATGGAATTGACTTTGTTAAAAATGTCAATGTTCATTTTGATATGCCGAGTCTGTATGTAACTGCTCCCTGGACAGCAAATAGTGTACTTCTTAAATTGCCCGAGATTCTCTGCAGGTACTTCAATCTTCAGGGACATGATAAAAAACTGGATTTTCTGCTTCGATCTGATTTAAGTGAAATACAAAGGTACTTTGATCAAGAAGGCATAAGCATTCCTGAAGAACAGATTTTTCAACGATCAGATCATGCGCATAACCAAATGCCCCTTGAAAAGCAGCTTCCGGTTTATGGAGATTTCAGAACTTTTTCCCAGATAGAGAACGCAGTAAATGAAGGTGGTATTTCACCTGAATTTTTTCATTTATCCCGTCCTGATTTTGAAAAGATGCAATATGTGCAGCAACTTGTCTCAAGAGCGGTTAAAAACGTTGAAAAATATCTTTCATCACTTCAGGAATATGATTTTTCAGGCAGCTATCCCATTGCAGAGAGTATAATTGGGGGAATCATCAAAAATGGAAATGAGATAGCTGTTGTTGCAAGACCATCAGATGGTGACCAGGTGCTTGTTTTTTATACGTCTGAATTCGATGTTCTGGACTATGCTGATGCTGAGTTTTGGTGTGAAGATGGCATTAATATTCCCCAGCAGATTACATTAGGGAAGCTATTAAAGAAAACAGGCATCAATAGAATTCCAATAAAAAATAATGTGATTTCGGACACTGATTTTGATCTGATGATAGATAAGCCCAAATCGGAAGTATTAGATTTCAGTGCTGTGCCGTTTGCACCTGAAAAGACAGCCAGGATAATATCCTCTTTTGCCAATACAGAGGGCGGGACCTTGATTTTCGGCCTCAAAGAAGGAGGCTCAGGATCAAATGAGATGGTTGGTTTAAGTTCAGATTTCAGGGTGGCAGAAATAATTAAAAAGGCTGTTTCCCTACTTTCTCCAATTCCTGTTATCACATACGGATGGGTAAAAAAGGGTGAAGATTCGATTTTTGTTATTTCAACAGAAAAAGCTAATGAAGATGTTTTATTTAATGGGCAAAAATTTATCAGGGAGGAGGCAGCAACCTTAGCAGCCCGGACTAATGAGCAGGTGGCATTCAATTTTAAACAAACAAAGTATGATCGTACTGTAGCCATCATAATTAGTATTGAAAATTATGCCCCAAGGCCTCAAGGTACTATTTCCAATGTTAAATATGCCAATTCCGACGCTTTGAGATTTAAGAATGTCCTCAAAGATCATATGAAAGTGAGCGAAGAAGATATTCATATGTTTGTAAATGAGGAAGCATTGAAAGTCAGCTTAGAATATGATTTATTACAATTGTTTCATTATCTGAAAGAAAATGACCGATTAATTTTTTATTACGTTGGTCATGGCTTTCATAATGGGGTTAGCAATTTCCTTTCAACCTATGACATGCATAAGCACAATATCTCCGAAACTGCAGTATCTCTTCGAAAGATTCTTCTGGATCCTTTGAGAAATTCAAAATGTAAAACTGCTTTGATCTTTATTGATGCTTGTGCTCAGAGCTTTAAAGATGAGAATGGTAGGAACGAAATTTCCGATATTAATGAGGAAGAACTTCTTTTACTAACAAACGATTTTCCATACTATGGAACATTTCTTTCCTGCCAGCCAGGACAGAGTTCTTACTCGAGTGATGTATTAATGAACGGTGTATGGACTCATCATCTGGTTAATGCTATCAGCGGAAATATTCCAGAGGTTCTTCGGAATGATAAATATATCACGGACAGGTTGTTAATGGACTATCTTTCAAAAACCGTTTCGGAATATATCAAAAATGAACTTAATTATGTGCAAAACCCCAGGGCAGTTTTAGATTCTAGTAATGAGAATGTTATTCTTGAAATCATATAAAAGATTAATAACACGGCTTATGGTTGTACTGATTTTTAATAAATCTAATTTAAAAATATCTTAGCTAGAAGTGAGGACTACTATAAATTTTGTTTATATATCTGTTTATCATTACAGGAAATAAATAATAAAGATAACAGCCGTAATTGGCACTTTAATTAAAGCTATTACCAGAAAAGAACGGCAAAATTGCATGTTTAAATATTTAAAAACTTACTGTTATGCCGCAAAGCAGAAAAAGGAAAAAAGGAACCAAAAAAAGTCCACAAAAAAATCCAAAGAAAAAACAATACAAGCCTTACGAGGTAGTCAAACAAAATCTTTACAGTTTTCCCAATCCTATTGTGGAAGAGCTGACTTTTGAAGAGCGTAAGGGGTATTTTCTGAAAATTGCCAAGGAGGCGGGAGAAGAATTTGAGAAGCAATATGAGGAATTGATGTTATATTTTAAGGAATATGACGCGATGTACCTTTGCTCTGTCTGTCTGCTGTACTTTATGGCCGGACCTGAGGGTATTGACCGAGAAGCAATTGATGGCAAGCTTGATTTCCATCCTTTTATGCTGGAAGTATTGCAATGTCTGGCATTGTTTCAACCAAATACTATCTCGGCCAAGCCACTGCAGAATGAGGTCAACAGTTTTAAAAAATTGCTTATTGGCCTGAATAATAACCTTTCCTTAAGTTATTTTAGTTTAAATGAAAAGGCCGAAAATTTGGATGATATTTCCCGATTTTCGCTGCGGATGGAGATGATGATGCATACCCTGGCTGTCCGCAACTGGGCTTATGAGCATCAGATGAAAGAGGTCGCCCTTGATCTTGCTAGTATTATTGGGGAGCGTTTTATCACTTCAAAAGGGTATGATCCAGTGACTCTTCTAAATCTTCTTTTTGACCTGAACGAAATTACTAATGACAGGATAACGAGCCACATTGTAAAGATGCACCCGATGTTAAAGGCAAAAAACTATAATGATGTTTTCAATCATTACGAGACTGCTTTTCCGCATGTAAGACGAACTTCTGCTATAGAAAGGGAGAATATGTGGAAACATTTTGGTAAAAACTTACGTCGACTGCAAAGTATTATGATGCAGCATGCAGATCTTGTGCTAAGAGATTTATTAACCTTTACTGTAGAGGATATTCAATCCGTAAGTAAAACAGCAATAGACAGGGATTTGACTGTCGAGATTTTTGATGCACTTTCTTTTGGTTTCGCAGATTTAGAAGGCTCGGATAAGAACCATATATTTTTGAATAATCCAGTACATCAAAAGCCTTTTATTAAGCTGGATGACGGTTCTTATTTTTCTGCAATTACTTTTCTTTTTCCTCATTTGGGAATGGATATTCTGGAGAACGCGCTCAACACTGACCTAAAACTTAAGAATCAATATGCGGCTGAAAAAGGGAAATACTTGGAAGATAAACTAGAAAAATTGTTCAGGGATGCTTTTCCTGGCAGCGAGATTTTTTCCGGCAGCATGTGGAAAGGTTCCGACAGCGACAGACTTTATGAGAATGACCTTCTGGTTATTATTGATGACTTTGCCCTGATTGTGGAGGCAAAATCAGGAACGGTGAGCCCTCCGGCAAAAAGAGGCGCTCCTGACCGCTTGTTTGGAACGCTTAAATATCTGGTCGAGGCTCCATCGAATCAGGCAATACGCTTTGAAAAGTTTTTAAAGGACAACAAGAAAATACATAATTTCAAAACCAAGTCCGGAAAAAAAAATGTAGTTGATGCCACCAAAATAAGATATTATGTACCGCTGGGTGTCACGCTGTCGAACTTAGGTTCTATTGGCTGCAACCTGAAAAAGCTCATTGAGGCAGGTGTAATTAACAGTGGTCTTAATGAACTTGCGCCGTCGATAAGCATTACCGACCTTGAAATTATTTTTGAGTTGCTTCCAATGCAGGCAGAAAAAATTCATTATCTCTCACGCAGACGCGAATTTGAAGCTCATGTGAGCTTTCAGGGGGATGAGTTGGATCTTTTTAGTTTCTACCTCGGAACAGGATTCAATATTGGGATAACCGAATACGACAATTCAATGTGGATGAACCTGACATTGAAATCCAAGGAACTGGATCCCTATATAATAGGCAAATCCAGGGGGGTAACTCTACCCAAGCCAGTTCTGGAAAAGTCTCCCTATTGGGAAGACATATTACGTTCTCTTGAGGAGTCTAAGAGGCCGATGTGGCTGCAGTCTTCTTTTATCCTTTTGAATGTTGCCAAGGAGGATCAACAGATGTTCGAGAAGAAACTCAACGAGCTTAAGAGTAACATAAAGCACGGCAGTATGCCTCTTAAACATAATTACATGCGTATGCTCAGCGGTCCTGAGCGGAGATGTTATGCTATTGTCGGTTATCCTTATATCAATATAAAACAGCAAGAAAGGAATAATCTGCTTCAGGACATTATCGATAAAGAATCCGAGAAACTGCGTGGTACGGTAATATTGGGATATGACCTTGTGTGGGAGGATCATCCCTATACTATGGTTGCAGGAAACCTTGGTACTGATCTTCAGGATAACCTTGAGCTGTAAATCACAGCTGTTTTATGAGGAAACAGGGTTGTTGCCGGTATGCTCCTGAGTGATTTGTATTATCTTATTCAGAAAATCATTTTCCGATATTGTACTTCCTGATTCGAAGACGGTAGCAACCCATGATGCAAATTCACTTTCACTGCTTATTTTTGCTTCGTGAAGACTGGAATTGATTTTTTTATTGCAGCTTTCCCTGAGATCCAATAGCCATGCTTTGTCAAATGCCTGACGGGTATCAAGTGTTTTATGTGCCTGATTCAATTTCCACAGCTCCATTATTATTTGCGACTTTTTTTCGGATTCTTCGCTTGACAGCATTGGAACAACTTTCAGCCCGGGAAAGCAAGGCAATAATTCACTGGTTGGCAGCATAGGGTATATGGTTTCCATTTTTAACCCTTTGCCATTTCCGGAAATAAGTAACCGCTGCATTGTAATAAAGAAATCTTTGGAGGTCCGTACCGCATGTGTTATCGTACTATTTGAAACACGGACCAATGTGAAAAAAGTTGCCGGGTACTCTGCTAGAGGACTTAGTGCTGCCAATAGTTTCACTAAAGATGCTTCATCCTGAAAATCTGCACCCTCTACTGCAATGGGTACAGTGATTAGGGTTTCAGTTTCTATGAATTGTCTTGGGGCTGTAAGCCTGGTTCCAGTAATCTGCTCCGCATCATTAAGTATTGAAGAGAGTTGGCCAATACGGTCACGTTGGAAATTATGATACCAGAGCTCAATACTTTTTTTAGCCACAGCTACTTTTGACTGCTTCTCAATTGGCAGGTGTGCCATAGTATAAAGTACACTATGGTAGAGCCTTGTGAAAAGCACAATCTCCTGTCGGTCCCTTGAAGCGGAATCAAAATAAGCGATCGTTAGTTTCTCCATTTCGTGGAATGCCTTCTGCATTTGCTCTAAGTTAAAGAACACGGCTTTTAAGTTAATGGAGGCTACATTGCGGTCATTGTCCCCTTTTGGAGAGAATAGGCTATAAACCTGATTGTTGGAATTACTAAGAGAACTGATCCAATTTTTAATTGGTTTTTCAATAGTTGCACGTTTTTGATTATCAGGCATTTTCCGTCCATAACTTGGATATGGTTTAACGGAATTTGTGCTAAGACCGAGTTTTTCCCTTGAAACCTCAAAAGCCCTCAGGGCACCATCGCGTTTGGATATGTTGGCTTCAAAGATGCCATCGGTAAGTTTTAGGAAGTTCTGGACCCATTCCATGGCAATATCACGAATATTAAGGATGTTTTTCTGCCACTGATATGCCGAACCTTCTTCATAGTTCTTTTCAATGGTATCTGTCCAGATACGATTATAACGGCTCTCGAAACGATCTATTATATTTTGGGGAGTCATACTTTTCTCTGAATCCCGCAAAGTGTGTTCAACTATTTCCATCGATGGATACGGCAGCATTAAAGCGGCAGCTCTGTAGGTTTTGAAAAAGGGCAGAAAATCAAACACAACTTCGATTCGTCTGACACTTAGGTCATTGGAAGATATTCCTTCACTGCCATCTATGAGATATTTCATAACAATATCCTTTCCTTCCTGTTTTAGCGATAAGGTACTGGTTGCTTTTCTGAGATAGTTGAGAATATCTTTCATATGTTTTTTTGTGAAATTCTGAAATTTAACCGGATGGAATATCCTGTGGAACTGCATGAGTCCCTGGGCCTGTTCCAAAGACATATTGCCCAGACTTGTATGGAGATTACTTGGGTCAAATGGGTGCAAAAAGCTGATGTCTATCTTTAATTTTCCAAACCACTTGGAAAGGTCACCCAGTCCTGAATAGGAGAGTGCCCGTATTTCCCTTTTACTAAGAGCTTCCCTTAGCATTGCGGCAAAACAGGAAACATCAGTAGTATCAGGATTATATGGCGGCAGCTCTTTCAGGATTTCAAGATAATACTCGAGATTTTTACGCATACCTTCAGGGACGATGTTGATCAGGCTTTCGAATGTATTTAAATTAAGTCCCGGAACAGTATGAAGGGTAAAAAGCAGTAATCCTCCTCTTTGGAATGCCCGGTCGTAGATATGCTTATTCTCCAGCCAATACTTTTGAGGTTCTCCATGGGCAATGCCATCAAGTGCTTTTGCAAGTGCAGTGTAAGGCAGCTCCTTAAGGAGATCGGCCATTTTACTGTAAAAAGCATGGCGGTCCGCCTGCTCAAGGAGCAGTGGAGCAGCTATGAAGAAATCTTCGGTATCGTTTTGATCAAGTATGGGATAGAGGTTGGTAAGTGACTCGGATAAAGGAAGGCTCCTGTGAAGTATATCACGCATGTGTATGGAGCGTACCGGATGCAGGCCTTCGATAAAAGTATTTTCAAAACTCAGGAAATATTCGTTTTGAAGTTCAGAAAGTACTTCTCCTCGGTCTTCTGTAAAACCTGTCGTTGCGGAAATGTAACGAAGGAGTTGTGCGGTATTGATTTTTATATTAAGGGAATCTGCCAGCGATACCATCCTGAGTATTTCTATTTTGGCGGGTGCCCCTGTACGTTGATTAAGCGTTTTTATCTGGGCATCAATCCGATCCTGTATCATCTGCCCACGTGTAAGGAGAAAGGTATATTCAATAAGCAGGCCTCTCTGGCTAACCTGTTCCCAAACGGGCTGCCATTCAGAGATATCGGGATGTATCTTTCCTTTACTCCTGAACTGCCTGAATATTTCTGCGGCTTCCTCTGCAGAAAGGGAAATATCGATATGCCGTACCGATATCCGGGATATATCGGCTCCATAGCGCATCCAGTCTTCATGACGTGAAGTAATAATATATTTTACAGGCAGTTGTGCGGTATGCTCCACTAGTGTTCCCCAATATTCCACAGCAGAGGATAAGCCGTCTATGATTACAAGAGGATATTGGCCGATAGCAACCCGTGACTCTATAAATTCAGTAATGGCGTTGGATTGCTCGTGGTTTCTAAGGCTGTTTATGCGGTAAACAGTATGCTGCTGACAAAGGTTGTAGCCGATTTGCCAGGCCATTGTGGATTTACCCTGCCCGCTTGATGAGCGTACGATCACCACATCGCTTGATTTTAAGGTGTCATATATTTTTTTCTCCCAAAATTTTCTTCGTGCCGGCAATCCTGAGGCTATATGGTAAGGCTGTGCAGCCTTGCCTTCATAATAATTATCAGCATCGCCTTGGCTACTACTTATGTAATCTACGGATTCAATCCATTTATGCCTGACAGCATCATTTACAGCAGCTTTGGAAAAAGCATCATTTATATCAGCAAAGAGACTAACAAGATTTTGATGCCCGATGGTTTCACGTTTTTGGGACCATTGAAGCACATGGTAGGACAAACCGTTAATAAACTGCATTTCGGTTCCCCGGTTAACATTCCAGTTTTTGTACAGCTGTTTGTTTAACTCCTGATTAAGTTCTGTTACCGTGTGTTTTTCATAGGTAATTTTTTGTAGAAAGTCCTTAATGTCAAATTTATTTTCAAAGGCTTGTTTTATTTTTCTCTGCCAATGCTCGAAAGCCCTCAAACTTAACCTTGACTCAAATAATTCCTTTAAGAGACCTTCTGCTATCTTAAAATTGTAAACCAGTGTGAAAGTACTCTGCTTGTCTGAGAGATATATTGGAATAAAATTTTGCAGTACACCCATTGCCCAGAAATCAGCTGCATTGATTTTGTTATCGGAGGATTTCAGCTGTATATAATTGTGGCTGTCCACTGTTAAAGCTGGACGAATTAGATCGGCGTCTTCAATGCCTTCCAATCTTATTTTCGTTTGAGTATTTGAATCTGTAAGTTCGACAAGTAAAAGCCGACAGGTGTAAAGCATTTGATAGTTGATACCTCGAAAGTTTATTGCGCCACCAGTTCTTTTACGTAAAAGTTCTTCCAAAGTATAAGAAATAGGAGCTGTCAAAATTTTCGAAGATTTATTCATAATAAATTATTAAGGAATCACTTTGAAAGAATAAAAAAGATACTTAAAAATTAATAAATTTTCCAGTTTCTTTTTCTTAAAACGGCTTATAAATTATAAGCGTATTATCAAATATAATAAAAGTACTTGAACTTTTATTTTTGACTAGCTTATATTACGAACAAGTCTTACTCAATAAAACTTGGGAAGATGTTATTGCTAAAGATTTAGTTTTAATCTAGAAGAAATTCAGAATGCTAGTTGGATAATTATTTATGATGGAAATTAAAGCATAGTTATGTCTGACATACTGAATATAATTAGATAAATTGCAAACTTTTTAAGCGGATACAATGGTTCCGCATTCTTTTTGAAACATTCTGCTGTAGAAAGGGATTGACAAGGTTGCAGAAAAAGAGGTTTAAAAAAGTGTACTTCAATTTTCTAGATTAGAAAAACCCGATCAGATCGACAAATCTCCGTCTTAGATTTCTTCTAAAATGTATAGTATATTCTATCATCTAAAATTTTAATGTGAGGTATGGCATGCTGTTTTCATTCGAAACGACTAAAAAGGGCAGCCAAGATAGCGCCAGTCGTATGCTGCATGCGCATAACAGACTCCGTTTCGCTTCGTCTGCCCTTCGGGACTTATAGCACTCCGCATCCCTTTGACTGCCGCTTGATCTGTGCTTTCTTTTTTTTCGTTTTTTCTTTTGAAAACAATTTTTTTAAAGGGCGGAGCGGGTGTTAAGGAAAGCAGTTCGGGCAGTAATTATTGATTTAGTCTTTCATTACACATCATTAATTATTGGTCAGCTGCCAATTATTTATTCACTATTAAATTTTAAGGTTATGGAAGTTACAGGAAGGGTTATTAGGGATTCTGCAGTCAGAAGAGCGGGAGAGAAAGAGGTTTTGAGCTTCACCATAGCGGTAAATGACCGCTACAAGGCAGCAGGAAGTTCAGAGTATACAGAAGTCTCAACATTTATTAACTGCTCCTACTGGATAAGCATGAAAGTGGGTCAGTGGATTAAGAAAGGGGCGGTAGTGCTTTTAAGCGGCAGGCTGGGCATGCATGTGTATATCAACAGCGAGGGAAATCCGATAGGCAGCATCGATTTTCATGTCGATAAAATTACTATTGCTGCTTTTGCAAAAAAAGACAGTGATAAGGCAGATACTGGGAAAAGCGCTGGAAAAACGCAGAAGGGAAACGACAGAACTGCTGTGAAGAATGGGAAAGATAAAGCTGGGGATGAGGTGCCTTTTTAACTGGACTGGATATTTAACTTTTAAAAATAGAAATCATGGCACATCATATTTATTTTAACGAAAAGAAAGGCAGACACAGCTTTTTTAGTGTGAAACAAAAACCGTGGCATAATCTTGGGCAGATAGTGGAGGAGTATCCGACAAGCGCAGAAGCAATAGCGTATGCAGGACTGGATTTTGAAGTGGAGAAAAGAAGGCTGTATACGCCTTCTGCTCCAATTGTAACTCAGGACTTTATTACTGCAGGCAGGCTTGATATTCCAGATTACTGCAGTACCGTGCGAACCGATAATGATACCGTACTGGGTGTGGTTGGGAAAGACTATCATATCGTACAGAACAGGGATGCCTTTTCTTTTTTTGACAGCATAGTAGGCGGTGATGGGATTTTATATGAAACCGCTGGCGCTTTGGGAAACGGCGAAAAAATCTTTATCACGGCAAAACTTCCGGACTATATCCGTGTGGGCAAGGATGACCTGATTGAAAAGTATCTTTTCCTGACTACATCACACGATGGAAGCGGAAGCATTACGGCAGCTTTTACACCAATCCGCATTGTATGTGCCAACACGCTTAATGCAGCCATGCAGTCTAAAACCAATATGGTGCGCATCCGTCATACCTCAAATGCAAAAGACCGATTGGAGCAGGCGCATAAAGTGATGGGGATTTCTGATACATTGTCCAGCAGTTTGGAAGCTGTTTTTAATTACTGGACTAAAACCCGCATTTCAGATCACGAAGTTAAAAAACTAATCCAGCATGCTATGGCACCAGGCAGGGAAGTGCTTAAAAAATTGCAGGAGGGAAGAAACGAGGAATTGTCAGCCTGTTTTAATAATATGGTAGATAATGCGTTTGAATACGCCATGAGCCATCCCACCCAGCAGACTAATACTACTAAAGGGACTGTGTTTGGGGCTTACAACTCCGTGACAGGATATTTTCAGAATGTGAGAAAATATAAAGATGAAGAGGCTAAACTTTCTTCCATCCTGATGGGAGGAACCGCACAGCTTAGAGGGCAGGCAGCATTTAATCTATGTCTTGATTTTGCTGTCAAGGGGTTTAGCTCCTATGTAGTGCAGAATTGATTTAGCTATACTTAAATTAATATACAGGCGGTTTGAGACTGCCTGTGTTTTTATGCCTGTCGCGCTGCAAATCTTGCGATTTACAGCGCGCTTTTTATTTGAGAACTATTTTATGAATAGCAGCCTGTTTATGAAAAGTTTATGCTTGATTTGGAAATACTGGTACTGAAATAACTGATTTACATTTGTTTATGATTCGACTGTTCAGAAATAATTACAGAGCTTCCTAATGTAAATGTTGAAAATCATGAAAACCAAAACCTCATGCAAGAAAATAATTGTCGAGATAATCTGTATCCTTTTTGTTTTACTGTTTGTCTATGCAGCTGTAAGCAAAATTCTGGAGTTTGAAAAATTTAGGGTTCAGCTCGGACAGTCTCCTCTGCTGAGTGTACATGCCGGATGGATATCCTGGTGCGTGATTGCCGGCGAACTTCTGACGGCGTCCCTTCTTTTCCTGCCAAGATTTAGAACCGCCGCTCTGCTTGTATCGCTTGGCATTATGGCTATGTTTTCGGCTTATATATTTATTATTTTGAATTTCAGTTCTTTTGTTCCCTGCAGCTGCGGAGGAATTTTAGAGAAAATGAGCTGGGATACCCATCTTGTTTTTAACCTCTTTTTTGTGGTTCTCGCTGCCCTGGGCGCAGTATTAAATATTCATTTGCAGGCGAATTTGCCCTATCGTATTGCAGTTCGTAAAACACTGCTGATGGAGGCGGGTATTGCCGCAGCGGGCATTTTTATTGTAGTGGCGCTGTATCTTACATCGGAGAAGATGATGCATCAAAACAATCCTTTTTTAAGAAGGTACCCACAGCATCCCATTGAGTTTGTCCATTCGGTGGATTTAAAACACAACTCTCATTACATTGCAGGTAGCTCAGTTAATAAAATATATCTCGGAAATTACGAATATCCGACCTATATACTTTCCATTGGACAAAATTTAAAAAGCAGAAAACTGGAGAAGATCCACTATGATGTGGATAAGTTTCCTTTTAAAATGATTACAGTTACAGTGAAGGGAGGTTACTTTTATTTGTCCGATGGTATTGTACCAGTTCTGTTAAGGGGTGATGTAAAGAGCTGGAAAGCCACAAAAGAGCTGCAGGGAATTCCCCATTTTACAAGTGCGGTTCCCATTGACACTGCAAAAGCGGTCTTCAGATCTAACAATTCAAAGAATCTGGCTAATGTGCTCGGCATTTTTAATTCAGATTCCGTACATAAAACAGCATATAAAAGGGAGTTGTTGCAAGCGCAGGGAGACGGTATTTTCGACACTGACGGTATCCTTTTATACAGCAGTGAAACAGGTAAAATCATTTACCTCTATTATTACCGCAACGAATTTTTTACTGCCGATAAAAATGGACGACTGCTTAGCCGTGGTCATACTATTGATACTATAAGTCGTGTAAAATTTAAAGTTTCAAAATTAGATAAGGGAAGACAATATACCATTTCCTCTCCCTCTCTTGTCGTAAATGCAAATGCCGCAGTATATAGAAATCTGCTTTTCGTGCATTCAACAGTTAAAGGCAGATATGAAAATGAAAAATTATGGCAGAAATCATTTATCATTGATGTTTATGATTTAAACACTAATACTTACCGATTTAGTTTTCCTCTTTATCATACGATAAGTAATGTACTGAATTCCTTCATTGTAGATAACAATAGGTTGTATGCCGTAATAGGTACCGATCTGGCAGTTTATCAGTTAAAAGATATTTTAAAGAAAGAGTTTAAATGAACCAATAGTAAAGCTATTAGTATACCGGCCGGTTTCAGGAAGAAGATCGAACACCTGTACAAAAAAGTAGATCAGACTATTAATTAAAATTTATTATTATGAAAACTTTATTTTTTAAAAATGTGATGCCTGCTGCCGCTGCAGTTCTGGCAATTGCTGGAGCTTTTGCGACGACATCGATGCAGGGTGCCGAAAAGAATAAAACTGCTGCAATACAGCAGGGATATTACCCGGATGCTGACGGAAAATGTACGCAGGGACCTGTAAACTGCTCGAATATTCTTAAAGCGCAGTTCTGTTTGTTGAATGTTAATTCAGGACCAATCGTGTATGAAACCGACGAAGAGGATAACTGTGTTATGCCGTTATATCGTATCGTGAATGGCCAGTAATTTTTTTTTACAGCAGGAGAATGCAGTTCCAGAGATGGAACTGCATTTTTATATGTCTTGTGCTGCTGGTTTATTGTGTACTCTCGGTTATCCAGCCGGACGGATAATCGTCATTTAAAAAATAGTTAAACCATTCCAAAATACGTACCGTAATATCTTTCTGGTTTTCGGGCTTTATCAGCACATGGCCTTCATCAGGATAGAGCACCATCATGCTTTTTTTCTCCAGTCTTCGTAGTGCCAGATACATTTCTTGGCTCTGGCGGACATCGACCTGCTGATCATTTTTTCCTGACCAGAGCAGGAGAGGCTTTTCAATTTTTGAAACATGTTGGATTGGAGAGTTAGCATTATAGTGTTCAGAATAACTGGCCGGTGATCCGCCCATGTTCCACATTTCTTTTTCAAAACGCCATATATTGGGATTGCCCTGCCTGCCGATTGTATGATAAAAACTTTCCAGGTCTGAGATGCCCCCGCCGGCTACAGAAGCGGTAAACAGAGGCGTCTGTGTGATAATAAATAAAGCTTCATATGCTCCGAAAGAGTGGCCGATAAGTCCGATTTTCTTTGGGTTTACAAGGTTTTTGCCAATTACTTTTTTAACTGCTGACGTGACACAGTCCAGTGCTGAAATTCCGGGTTTTTGATATTCTAATTTGATATCGGGCAGCAAAACAAAATAGCCGTTCAGGGTCATTAAAGAGGTATTGAAGCCGCCGCCGTTATACAAGGTTGGATTCTGATAAATATGAAGTTCATCCGCTTTTCCCTCATATATGTTTACAATCATCGGGTATTTTTTATCAGGATTGTAACCCGCGGGATACAGCAGCACACCTTTTAGATTATCCCCTTTCGAATTCTGAAATTCAATTAGTTCTGATTTTCCCCAGAAATATTTTTCCTGCTGGGGATTGCTCTTGAAAAAAGTTTTTTCAGCTTTGGAAGAGCAGTCTACGAATTTCAGGCTGGGGGACTGTTCAAATTTTTGCTCCCTGAAAATAATCTGCTGCTTTTTCTCTGAGAATTGAAACTGATCCAGATAAGCGTCCCTGTACACAAGTTCTTTTTCTCTGCCGGCTTTTTTCCATAAAAAGATTCCTGTTTTTTCATCGGATCCTTTTGCCCGCAGGAACAATGATTTATTAAGATCGAATGTTTCGAGAAGGGGACCATTGTAGATTACTTTTTGAACTCGGCTGTCAGGCTGAATGATGCGGTAGGTTATTTGTTTTTCCCTTCCTTTTGTTAATCGCTCAGCATTTTTCCCGTCGGGTGTAATACTCCAGATATCGTACTGATCATAAAGTATAATCTCTTTATCTTCCGTTGTCCATCCCGGATTGCCATATACCGATTCAGGGACAAGTTCCTGTTTTTTCCCTTTGAACCTGACACTAAGCCCGGCTGTAATATTAGTATGGGAATCCGCTGCAGGATCATAAACCCACCAGTTGTTTTCTTTAAAATAAGCAAAGTATTTTCCTGCCGGCGAGGGATTCAGCGCTTCAGTATCCCACAACTGTTTTTTCAGGAATATTTTTTTTTCAAATGTCTTTAAATTTAGGACATGAATGTCTCTGGGGCCTTCATATTCAAACTGGGGCTCATACTGTTTTGGATTTGACAGGTAGGCATAATGCAGGGCACCGTCCATCATAACAGCAGGCAGCTGCTCAGAGGTTATAACATTTGTATTTCCTGAAGAGGGATTCCATACCGCTGACCTTGATCGGGCCAGAATACCTTTCTGGAGTTTTTCAAGCGGATAGATCCATTTATCCTCAGTACTCCATACTTCAGCCTTTGGGTTTTTCTGTTCAGCAATCGAATGTATATTATTTTTAACGGCAAAATAAATGCTCTGACGGTCATCGGAAATTATAATTTTTCGCTGGATGTCGGGTATTACGGACCAGGTTTTGAAAAATAATGAATTTGTCTGACTGCTGAGCTGAAACACTTTATTGGTTACTATGTCGCAGTAGAAAAGTACATTTTGGACCGGATTTGTATGTTCCTTGATAAATGCAACAGCCATTCCATGTTTGTCCCAGACAGGAGAAGTGAATTTTTCAGAAGAGTTCTTTTCCAGCCAGCTGATTGAATCCGGGTTTTTAAAACTAATAAGGGCAGCCCCGTAACCTTCTGCAGACAAAATGGTATACCATAGTTTGTCCTGAGCCGGACTGAGGAGAAAGTCGACCGCACCAGATATCTTTTTTGTTTTGCCGGTCTCAAGCGACAGGATTTCAAGAAACTTAGTTTGGTTTTCTGTACCGCTGAGATAAATCAGCTGTGCCTGCTTGTCGCTGCAGGAATAGGAT
Organism: Flavobacterium sp. 2755; assembly: GCF_031455715.1. NCBI lineage: Bacteria > Pseudomonadati > Bacteroidota > Flavobacteriia > Flavobacteriales > Flavobacteriaceae > Flavobacterium > Flavobacterium sp. 2755. The sequence goes on along the minus strand of NZ_JAVDTG010000003.1, from coordinate 693,855 downwards.
TTAACATCTTTAATTACTTTTTCTTTCCGTGTTTTTAAATCCAGTATATGAAGTTCCCCGTTGCTGATGCATATAAAAATATCCTGCATGAACCGGCCGTTTTCACCATTTGGAAAAGCAAATGAAGTTTTTTTTAAAATGCTGCGGACAAATAAAGTATCAGGGCCCTGTTCATATTCGATTTTAAAAGATGCCCACTTTGCATCGGGACTCATTTTTTGCAGGACGGCCTCTCCCCACAGGCTGTAGTCTTGAGGTGCCAGCATTTTTTTTTGCACTGCCTGTCCCCATAGGGGACAGACTACTAATGGCAAAATAAATAATATAAGTAAAAAAAAAGGACAATGCATACTGGAGAATTTTTCAACTCCACAGTGCTTCTTTATTATATTCAATAACATAATTTAAAATTTTAATAGCCCGCATTCTGGGGAGCCAGGTTTATATTCAGCGTTAATTCATTTTGAGGGATCGGCATTAAGTTATCAGTGGAATTCCAGCCCGGTTTAGCTCCTAATACATTGTCAAGCATTCCGGTACGTTTGAGATCAAAAAAACGGTGCCCAAGTTCTGTGAATAATTCATGTCTTCTTTCCATGAGCACCGCATTAATGATATCCTGCTGCAATATGGCCGGAGTATCATCCAGCCCGGCACGGTTTCTTACTTTATTGAGGTCTTGTTTCGCTCCGATTAGATCCCCTTGATATGCTCTGGCTTCCGCACGGATCAAGTACTGTTCAGCTGTCCTGAAAATAATAGAGTACTCTTTCGATACTGGTGTAGCATTATTTTCTTTGTATTTATAAGAATGATAAAAAACCAGGTTATTTTTCGATACAGTTTTTATCCATGCTGATCTGCGTAAATCCCCCGGCTCAAAAGAACCAACAAGACCCGCTGTAAGCGATACCTGCGGAGGCGGCACGGCGGTAAAAGTAAAATACGCTGCCTCGGCGGTATTTTTACCAACAGCTCCTGATTGCAGCTGCCATATCGTTTCGCGGGAGGCAAGCAGAAAGACTTTGTCGGGAGTTTCAAGACCATACGTCCCTTCCTGATTTAAAACTGCAGATGCCATGTTTGAGGCCGCTGCATAGGATCCAGCGTAGAGATAGATTCTGGATAACAGCGCTTGGGCAGTCGAAGCATTTGGACGCACACGATTCTGATCAAGATAAGGTATAGTAAGGAGTTTTATGGAGTTTTTCAGGTCAGTGGTTATTTTCTCGTAGCGCACAGCAGCAGAAGTCCTTACAGCGATACTGTTTTTTTTATAATCGGTATCTGTAACATAAGGAACATCGCCAAATAATTCTGCAAGGTAAAAATGGAGCAGTGCTCTGATGAAATACGCTTCACCCTGAAGCTGATTTTTCTGTCTGATGCTCAAATTTTCGGATTTTTGCGTACCTTCAAGGATCGCGTTTGCAGCATATATCTGATTATAGGATGCATTCCAAAAGACACTCACAGTAGTATTGGAAGGCAGCAGGGAATTTTTGTAAAAGTTCAGGCTGAAATTGTTCGGTGCTTCACTGCTGGCCAGTTCATCAGAATAATTTCCGAGAGTATTAGAGATCCCCTGGCCAGTGCCCGTTAAAATCCCTTTGTCCCTTATAGAAGAGTAAATATTAAGAAGTGCTGCTTCTGCAGTGTTATAGTCTTCAAACACAGCTGGTGCAGCAAGCTGTGATTTTGGCAGGTCCACTTCCAGAAACGATTCACATGAGGAAAGGACAAGAATCAGTGTATGTAACAAAACGTACAGTTTTATTTTAGATAATGGCTTCATAATAATTGGTTTAAAAAATTAACTGAATTCCGGCGGTCATTACTTTTAGGGGCGGCAGAAATCCATAACTGAGAAATTCGGGATCGCCGTCAGGATATTTTGTAAATGTTAACAAATTCTGCCCCTGAAGTATAATTTTAAGCTGGGTTTCTTTGAGGCTCAGCGGCAGATTATAGGTAAGAGAAATATTCTTAAGCCGGATAAAAGAGGCATCGGTAATTGACGCGGTGCTTTCGTCGAACAGATAACTGCCTGTAAGTGCATCATTGTTGTAACCTGTAGTGTAGATCTGATATGGAGCAGCATCTCCAGACTCTGCCCAGCTATTACGTATTCTTTGGTGCTGATTGGACATCGTTCCGGCAGGCCCCATAGGATAGGTCTTGTTTTTTTGTTTTACAAACTGAAACAGGAAATCCAATGAAATACGCTTGTATGTCAGCTGATTCTGAATTCCTCCATAGAATTTGGGGCTAAAGTCTGCCACTGTCTGTTTGTCTTCAGGAAAAGTAATTAAACCGTCTCCATTCCTGTCTTCAAATTCGTAAAGACCGGTCTGCGGGTTAACGCCTTTAAAATTGTACAACAGTTCAATATTAACCGGACTTCCTATTCTATAACTCTGGCTGTATGTTGATATTTCAAGATTTGGAAAAGAAACCAGCTTGTTTTTTGCAAAAGTAATATTGAGGTTTGTTATCCATGAAAATTCTATTCGTGCAAAATTGTTAGTCCGCAGGGTAAGTTCAAGACCGCTGTTTTGAACCACAGCGCCGAGATTGGCCTGTATGGATGTAAAACCTGTTGTTCCCGGCAGGGGCACACCCACAAGCTGATTGGATGACCTGTTTTGATACCAGGCTGCTGTTAAAAAAATACGATCCTGAAAAAAACCGAGTTCTGCAGCAGCTTCAAATTTTTTGTTTATTTCCCACCCAAAATCAGGATTAAACAGACGTGATGGACTAAGTCCTGCTGCGCCGTTATAAATTGTCCCAACAGCACTATAGGTGTCCAAAAACTGATAATCTCCAATTTGGTCGCTTCCGGTAGTACCATAACTTGATCTGAGCTTTCCGAAGCTGAGCCATGGACTGCCCTTTAAAAAACTCTCTTTATAAAAGAGCCATGCAAAACCCGCAGCTCCAAAATCAGCAAACTGATTTCCTGGTCCAAAACGGCTTGATCCGTCTCTTCTTGCTGTCAGGTTCAAAATGTAGCGCTGGTGCAGATTGTAATTTAAACGCCCGAAAAAAGCCTGATATTTATACTCAGTTTCATCGCTGGTCAGTATACGGATAACTCTTGCTGCGGCCAGATTATATATCAGGCTGTTTGAACTAAAACCAGTTGCTGATTGGACAGTGCGGCTGCTGTTCTGACTTTGAAAGGTTGACCCTAAGAGTATTTCCAGACTGTTTGCTCCTAAATCTTTTTGCCAGCTGATCTGCGGTTCGGCAATCCAGGAAGATCTGTCTGCGTTATTAAGGAAGAGTACAGAACTGGCGCTGGTTACATTTAACGAAGGATTGTAAATTGTAGAAGGTACAATGCGTGTTTCTTCGTTAAACAGCTTTGTGAATCCCAAATTAGTTTTAAATGCCAGTGTATTTGAAAGTTCATACGACAATATGGTATTTGCTGTCAGATCATTTGTTTTGGACTTAAATTCAGTATTTAGGTTTCTAAGCGGATTAGCCCAGCTTCCATTTTCCCAGTTTAATTCTCCATCAGCACTATAAAGTGCAGGAGCATTTGGAGGAAGCGATCTCGAATCGTAAGTTAAGTCGAAAGAAGGCTGATTATTGGACTGTACATTATATGCTGCTGAGAACGAGAATTTAAATTTTGAGTCTTGAGAAGTATGATTGATACTTATTTGACCGCCGCCTTTGCTGTATATAAAATCACCGGGAAAAACAGTAGATTGTGTATGATAAGATCCTCCTGCCAGAAACTGTGTGTTTTCAGAACCTCCAGATACCGCAGCATTTAAATCAGTAATCTGTGCTGTTCCTCCCAGAAATTCTTTCTGCCAGTCTGTATATCGATTTTGATCCCATGTTCCGTTGAGATCATAATCAAGAGGGCCGTAGTCCGATAGCCCATCATTTAGGAAAGCCTGCTTTCGCATATTCAGGTATTGTTCCGTATTCATCAGTTTTAGAAAACGTGTTACTGTTCCTGTTCCAGTTGAGGAATTAACACTGAATTTTGTCCTTCCCTGTTTTCCTTTTTTTGTAGTAATTAATACCACACCATTGGCTCCCCTTGAGCCGTATATAGAAGTTGCATCGGCATCTTTTAAGATTTCAATGCTTTCTATTGTGTCAGGATTAATTCCATTGAGCGGGCTGGACAGCGTCGGAAAAGAGGTGCCGGTCTGTCCCGAACCTATCGTTTCAGAAGAAAAGGGCACCCCGTCAATGATATACAGCGGTGCATTTCCGTCTGAACGAAGACTATTCTGTCCCCGAATTTTTATATCAAATCCGCCTCCAGGGACTCCTGTGCTTTGCGTAATACTGACTCCTGCCATCCGTCCCTGCATAGCGGCAAGTATATTGGTTACAGGCTGTGTTTCGATATCCTTAGAAGTGATGCGGGCAATGCTTCCTGTACGTTCACTTTCCTTGACGGAATAATAGCCGGCATTTACTTTTACCTCCTGAAGAGTAGTGGTATCAGGTTCCAGCTGAATATCAATTTTAGTCCTGTTGTTGACAGGGATGAATTTCTTTTTGAATCCAATAAAGGAGATAACGAGAGTGTCATTTGGAGTTGCCGTAAGGGAATAATGTCCATTGTAGTCTGAAATGGAAGTTTTTTGGGAATTGTTTTTTACAGCAATTGTCACACCTGGAATAGGAACAGTACCATCGGTTATGTTTCCCTGAACTTCATGCTGCTGTTTAGAAGATTTGAGTGACCGCTTTGAGTTATTAGCGAATGATGATGAAAAAGATAGCAGAATGCCCGTAAAAATTAGGCAATAAAGAACTTTTCCATCCTTGTAAAATGAAAAATAATTCATAATATTGGGATTGGTTAGTTAAATGTGATTTGATTAGCTCTATAGGCTCTCTATTAAGTTTGGCGACGAGGTAGAGGGCCATTTTTTGTGTATTAAGTAAAAAGCTTAATAGGTACAAAAGAAAATTATTTAATACACAGGCAATGATAGATTTAAAGGGTTCGACTTTTTGATGCGAAACTTTTAATAACAAGTGAAAGATTGCTTTGAATTTATTTGAATAACTATAATAAAAAAGGCGCAGTACTCAGCTTATCGTATCAAAGGCACTGGCGGCACCCTACCACAAATAAGTGAGCCCACGCCAAATAGACGTGAGCATCTTACTTATCCTCTCGTGGTATGTAAAACGCCAGTTTTTTGATACGAGATTCAAAGCGAATGCTTCAAATATTTTTATATGAAGAGACGCAAATTTAATAAATGATTATTTAATTTTTAGAAAAATTATCAAATCATAATCAAAGATATAAAATTTTATTTGTAATCCAAGTGGTTTACAGAATATTATGAAAAATTAACAAAATTGCAGTATGGCAGAATTGACTAAAGAAGATACTATACTACAAATAAAAATCGCAGAAAGAATTCAGTTTTTAAGATTAAAAACAGGACTTTCTCAAACAGATTTTGCCCAAAAAAACCATATCGATCGTCAGGTTGTTAATCGCTGGGAAAGTATAAAAAATAAAAGAGGTGTTACTATATATTCGATTCAAAGATTTTGTAAAATGATAGATATAACATTAAAAGATTTTTTTGATGATGAAAATTTTAATTAATGAAAAAGATGCTTTGGCATCTTTTTTTATTGGTTGAATTTATAAAAACACGTATTTATAGGGGTTCATTTTATTTACTAAAAAACTAATTTGCCATTTCAAGTGACAATTATGGAAAACCCTAAAAGCAACTCAATGCGATTTATAAGTTTGATGTTGAAAATTGGACAATGCTATAAAATCTCTAAAAATGTACGATACTAAGCCATTCCATGGCATGAATAAACCAGTTACCTCCAGTTTAATGATATAATGGATAAAAAAGAAATTCTTACTAGCACTGCCAAATCACTTTTTAGTTTAATCCCATATGCTGGAACTGCTTTAACAGAATTAGTATTTGACTACAACGGAAGAATTAAACAAAATCGACTAAATAAATTTATCGAAATTCTATCCGATGGCTTTATAAATCCCCGTGTTTATTAGGCATGACGTTAGGAAAATTAGGAAATATCGAAGCCTTGCCTACAACATGAGAAGTGAGTATATTTGTAATATTATAAATATTGATAAATGAATCGAAAAAATATGTTTTGGACTTACACAATATTAACTGGTTTATGCACCATTTTAGCTGTTGTTTTCGGAATATTAGCTAACTATACAGAAAAGGCAGAAAAGAATGAAGAGGCTACTCCACTACCCGTTACAAATACTACTTTTAATATTAAAGGAGATTATGTAAATAGGGATAAGAAAGCCGAAGACACTAGTAAAGATCCAAAAAATGACACTCCACCAACTCAGAATAATAGTGTAGTTTCCAAATCAACAGAAAAAAGTTTAAGTGTTAAAGAACCTTCTGTCAATAATGGCATAATTAATCAAGCTCCTAATTATGGTACTCAAAATGTAAATAACTATAATGAAAAGCAACCTCGCATATTAAATACAGAAGATATAAACAAAATAAAAACTATTCCGTTGGATTATAGAATAGACATAGAATTTATTATTAGTACTGAGGAATCTGTAAATTATGCACAAGAAATAATTTCAGAAATAAAAAAATCTGGATTTACAATTAACTCAGTAACAGCTATTGGTAACCAACAAAGAGGAATTCCCTATAAAAATGACGAAAGGTTTTTGATTTTAGACGTAGATAATAACGCAAAAACGTTGACGGTATTAATCAGAGAACAGAAATAAAACAGGTATTTATACCTAGTTTGTGTTATAAAGCTTTTGATATATTTGATTTGTGTTGCGCACAAAATTTAAAATATGAATCATATTAAATTTACTCACCATGCGCAAACACAAAAACAGAAACAAAGCTTTTAAAATTAACTTGAATATTTCTCTAAGATTCTTCTGGTTTCTCTTTTAAGTTGTAGTTATAGAGCAAGTAGAGATATTTGCTCTTTTTAATTTCTCCGCCCTGCCAATCCTAAATAAAAAAATCCACCGTAATAGGTGGATTTAATTTTTTTTGTTTTCTTTCCGGTGTAAAGTGGGTATACTTACCATCATTTAATTAGACAGACATCATAGGGAGATAAAAAAATGCCAATAAAAAATCTCATTGTTTTGACTAATACAAAACCAAAAGAAGAGTTTCAATATGTGTAGATTTTTGACTTTCAACGAGCTTCTTAGTTATGTAAATTGTTTTAAACCAATATTTTCGTATAACGAGACAAAGATTAATGCTTCTGAAATTAAAAATTTGGATATTGGAAGATCTGGAATTGTAAATAACGAGGGAGAGCAAACTTTTTATATTGATTTTAATTATAGTTCAGCACCTATTGATTCGCTAAAATTAGACATAGATTATTTTACTGAGGATGGCTATGTTTTTATCCAAGATATTATTGTTTGGAAAGAAAGGTAAATATGTAATGTCTCCTAGTCCAATTGATAAGAATAATAGTACAATTAAATAAATATTATTAAGCTTTCTAAAATGTATATAATAAAAAAGCCTTCCAGAAATTCTGAAAGGCTTAGTAAGTAAAGTAAGATTGAATTATTTTTTTGATTCCTCAATAGAAACTTTTCTAAACTCTTTTAAAAGTTTTTCGATCTCTAAAGAAGATTTGCGAGCTCTGGCTCCAGCAGCTTTAACTCCTTTTTCTGATAATGATTCAGATTCGGTTTTGAATGTTTCGATTTCAGCATTGATTTTTGCTATTAAATCTTTCATAAGTTTTTCTGTTTTTTAAGATTACGTGGCAAAAGTAAAAAGTTAAAAGTCATTTCCTAGTATTATTACAGATAAACAATTATACATTTTCTTTTTTCAGCTGAGCGATAAAGTAGGATGGTGAGAATCCCATTTTACTTAAAAATGCTTTTTTAAAGCGTTCAGTGGTGCTGAATCCGGCCTCCTTTGCCAGTGCTTCATAAGTGTAATGCTTGAATCTGGATTCTGTCTGTATCAGATTGATAATATAATCGATACGAAGTCCGTTTATATATTCGTTAATGCCTTTTGATCTGTAATGTTCCAGGATATTGGAGACATACTTGGGATTTGTGTTAAAAGCTGAAGACAGGCTGCTGAGATTCCAGTCTTTTTCCAGGAATTTTTTATCCCTTTCAAAATTTTCAAACTGTTTTAAAAGTACAGCAGCCGTTTCTGAATTTATATTTTGTATGGGAACTTTTTCCGTTTTTGTCTTTGGCTTGTTTTTATTGGTCTGCTGTTCTTCAATATGCAGCTGATAGTTCTTTTTATATTCTTTTCTAATTTTCTGATAATGATAAGTCACTGCAAGGATTGCAATAAACATTAGTAAAATAATGCCTGCAAAAATCCAGTCATAATACTTCTCCCAGAGCAGTTCTGCAGTCATTTTTTCATTTTCCATTTTAATTCTTTCCTTTTCCAGAAGAAGTTCCCTGGTATCATACTGTTTATGGATTTTTCCAACAATGTATTTATTGGTTTCGGTCAGCAGCGTGTCCGCTTTAAGAAGCTGATCAATATAGTAGAGCTGCTTATGTAAATCTTTTTTTGTTTTATAATAACTGATCATTAATTCAAAGGCCTGTCTTAAATCCGGTCTCAGAATCTTTCTCTCATTGAAGATTTTATCCACCAGCTGGAAATAAGGCAGCGCTTTTTCTTTCTGATGCAGCGACCAGTAGCTTTTGCCTATATAAAAATATCCGACTTCTTCATTGGCCGAGTCATTGTTTTCCTTTATGGCTTCAATCGAAGATGCTATATTTTTGATGGATGTTCCGAAATTCTTCTTAAAATATTCATTGATGCCTTCTGAATGAATAAAATAAGGAATCATTTCTTCAATTTGCAGTCTTTTACTTTCCGAGATTCCAAGCTTGTTGATTTCAGAACACCGGCCGTAATTTCCCAGTTTGTTATAACAGAGCCCAAGTGAGTGCAGCGAATTTAGATATGGCCTGGCGTGCTGGTCTTTGTAATAAGCGATACACTCCTGCAGCAGTGAGACAGCCTCATCGTAAAACCCGATATAAAATTTTGTCTGGGCAATGCTGTATTTTACCTTATGAATTAAGTATTGATTTGTGGTCTTTGAGATATAGCTGTTTGCGATAAGATAGTTATCCATTGCCTGATCCTGGATCCTTTGTCCATAATAGACGATTCCCTTAGTAAGGTAAGAACTGCCGATCAGTTCATTATCATTTGATTTTTTAGCGGTATAAATCATGCTGTCCGCATATATAATACGCATGTTCTGTTGAGACAAATGCAGCAGGTTTTGATAACCGTTAATAATTTCTTTCCAGTTCTGTTCTGATTTGGCTTTATGAAGAAAAGCATATGCATATACTGATGCACTAACGCTGTCCTTTCTGAGATCATAGATTTTATCATCCAGATATTCATAACTTTTTTTCTTTAATGAATCCGGAATCTTTAAATTGTTTTTCTGGGCAGAGGCTGAAGAAAGAAACAGCAGAAATAATAAAAGTAAATTTTTTCTATTCATCGGTCGGGCAGTAAGGAAGTTTAAACTGGGACAATGTTGAACTTCTAATTTAAAGCTGTATGAATTATTTTACTTTAAATTAATATAAAAATAACATAAACGATTGAATTATAGGTGATTGTTGGTTAAAAAAGCACTGTGGATTTCCCGCAAATCCATAGTGTAAATGACGAAAACGCGCAGATATAGGGTTGCGTGAGATTTTTAAGCAGAATAGTTTTGCCTTGAATTCAAAAGCAAAATGTCCGGCAGGGTGCCGGATAAAAGTTCTGCTTATCCGGATGAGATGGACTGGGAAAAGATTCCCATTCACCTTCAAACCCTTACATCATGAAAACCGTTTTATTATGCATCACATTCGTTTTTTTAACTTCCTGTTCCGCTGATTCAGATTTAGGAGCAGCAGAAAGTTTAGCTGGTAAAATTGATGGTACAGAGACCAAAATTTACAACCCGTCCAATCCATCCAATCCTTTTGACCTAAAAGGGAGAAGGGTTTATGAAACGCTGCAGTTATATTACCATAAAAGCAAATCGCCGAATTCCATACCTGAGCTTGCACAACAGATTAGGTTTACTTCTGAAAAGCTGAACACTAAAGGTGTTCAGACCAAAAGATTGATACCTTTCACGGATGAAATGGTGGAATCCATAATGGAAGATCCCGATAACAGTATGATTTCGATTGTGCAGAACAGTACCCTGCAGGTTTATGCAAAGGACAATTTGATTGGCTTTCTGCAGCATCTTATAATCAAGAGGCAGCAAGAATTCAGCGTGACCTATAACTACATTACAGATTATGAGCAGGAAGTAGTAAATGATACCGTTTTTTCATCGCAGGAAGTGGAAACTATCCTGACAGTGGCATCCATTTCCAGGTATTCACTTTATTCTGCCGAAGAGCGCAAAGACAGGGACTGGGAGACAAATGTGGGAGGAAAATCCGTGAGCTCTTTCTTTGAAGTTAATCAAGCGCCTATTATTTCGATAATTGCCCTGCTGTCTGTAATTATTTAAATACAAACCATGATAGTTTAAATGAAACTGCCGACTGTTTTATATATGCTGCTGGTATTTTTTAATCTGTTAAGCCTTGGATTTATCATAGGTTTTTTCATCCTTAATGGTATAGAAGATTCTATGAGAAATGAGCATGCCAGATTAACTGTTTATGGACTTTATATTACTGTGCTTCTAAATCTGTATGGTCTGTTCTATATTGCCATAAAAAATAGATTTGCAGATTAGTGCATCGGCAGTTTATTTTATGCTGTTTATTAACGAAATCAAGCTATGCTTAAAGATTTGATTAATAAGGAACTGAACCGGGGATCATTTTTTGGAGTTACTGTTTATTTGGTTAAAAAGTCAATTACAAACAGCCATGAGGGTGAATCTTTTAGGGTTGATCAGCCCGCTGTGCTGTTACTGAAGTCCGGGATCTTAAAGATTCAATCTCTGGATTTGGTTCTGGAACTGGATGCCGGGGATTTGGTAATTCTGCCGAAAAAAGTGGAATGCAGGGTGATGGAAGCAGGAAATCGACTGCAGTTTTTTTTGCTGGTGTTTTCTTTCGACAGGAAAGAACCCCCTTTTCACAACCAGAATGCCGATTCTGTATTTTATCTGGCTGGAAGTAAAGCCATGAAAATACATCTGGAAGACAGTGATTACCTTGTACTTTCATTAATCTGCAGGCTTTTGTATGCGGCGCAGTATAATCAGGCATCCGGCGGCTTTGAAAGAGAACTTCGGCGTTTGAGTTCAAATCTGCTGTTTTTTGAGCTGAAGTTTATCTGTTCCAAATATTTTACTTCGGCACAACTGTACGTTTCCAGGGCAGAGCAGCTGACGGTTCAGTTTCTTACAGTGCTGTCCATTCACTGCCGTAAACATCACAATGTAAAATTTTATGCAGGTGCATTGTATGTAACTTCCGGTTATCTGAACAGGGTAGTGAAGCAGGTGACCGGAAAACCCGCCAAGAAAATGATAACGGAAGCCGTACTGGCTGAAGCGGTTAACCTGCTCGAGGATTCTCAGTACACCATAGCTGAGGTAGCCGAGGAACTTGAATTCAGTACACTCTCGGCCTTTGATATTTTTTTTAAAAGACTAATTTTCTGTACACCTTCGGAATATCGTTCGAATGCTATCGAAAGATTTAAGAGTCGTTAGGCTTCGCTATTAACTACAATTAAACATGAAAATGATGAACAATAAATATCCCTTAGAATGGATCGATGCCTTAATAGTAAAGCATTTAAATCCTAGTATAACAGATCTGGGCCGTTTATCAGAAAGCGATCTGGCTGTAATTTTAAAACATGTACCAATAGAATCCGGCCGCATACAGGTCCGGATTAAAAGCGAAATATTTGTTTTGAGAACAAAAAGGCAGATCAGGCTTCTGGTCAGAAAGTACCATTCTACTTTAATATACCTATTGGATATTATTGTGGAGAGTTCTAAGGATAAGGTATTTCAGCTGCCGGTTTTATCCAGAACGGCTGAAGTAGTGATCAAAAGCCTGGACGAGCTGCTTTCATTTTTGGAAAATCGCTTTTCGGCATATTTGAGTCTTGATGAAAGGGTTCCCATTACCTATTTGCTGGTCTCGAGAAAAGAGCTGGGGCACAAATTAAAAAAAATGCAGTGTTTTACATTAGACAGGAATGAAGATACCATGGTTTTAAAAGTTATTATTGATGAGCTCTCCGGTGCGCTTTCACTGCAGAATAAAAACAAGATTACGTTTCGTCATGTGATGTATATAAGGGCATTTTTAAACGAGATTGAGAATTTTGATTGTTTACAGGTTGATGAAAGCTTTTTTTCCGCGCTTGACCATAAGGCGATAGGTCTTAATTTTAACTGTCCGGCATATGTGCAGCTGTTAACCGGCAGGATCACAGCACAATTGGAATTGCAGGAAGATGTAACGCAAAAACTTAGTTTGTTATCGTACTGTTTTAAAGAATTCAGCCAGATCCTTTCTACTGATAAACTGTTTTTTAATGCGGGTCTCCAGGATCTTAAGACAGTGCTCCAAAACTGGTTCAGACATGAGATGCAGTTTAGGGAAAAACAGCTGGAAATGAGAGCAGCTGGATCCGATAAGGGGAAGGATAGTGTTGAACAAGAGGGAAATAAGGTAGAGTGTGATTTGTCTGCCGATCAGATCGGAATTATACTAAGGGCTGCTGATGAGGCCAGAATAGTAAAGTCCAGATCCATGAGTCTTGTCTTTCAAAAGATTGTTCCGCATCTATCTACAGCTTTCAAAAGGGACTTATCGTATCAGTCGGTAAGGAGTAAATCCTATAATGCAGAAGAGAGTGATAAAAATACGGCCATTCTCACGCTGGAGAAAATGATCAGAAAAATTAGGACCTATTAATAAAGTTGTGATTTTTGCTGCATTTCTTGAAACAATATTAAACAGGTGCAGACTAATCGAAAATAATTGATGATAAAGTCTGGCTGAGAATATGAAACGATAGTAAATCTTTATTTTCTTTTTTGATAATTTGAACAATCTAATTAAAATAACAATGATGACCTTAATTGCCATATTTTTTCCGTCACTTTCCTTTCTGCTGAGAGGAAAACTTTTAACGGCACTGCTTTGTCTGATACTGCAGATCACTTTGATCGGGTGGATTCCGGCAGCGATCTGGGCGGTGCTTTCGCTCCAGAATTCGAGAGCTGACAGGCGCAACGCCAAACTTATTAAAGCAATGAGATCAAAATAAATAAGCTCATTAACCCAATAAAGCCTCTGCGGACTATGATGTCTGCAGAGGCTTTTATTCATATATCTTGTATTAAGCTATTTGCTGTACTCAGGCATAGAATCTGTCTTTAAAGTCCATTTACAGTGATGTCAAATCGTTTGACAAACAAGTTGTTCTCCACAGCTTCTTTCCAGTTTTTTTGAGCTATGGCCATCAAATCAAAAACAAAGGCATAAAATTCTTTTTTTACTGGATAAAAACTCCTTAAAAACGATTCCTCTTTTACGGCTCTTTTTAAGGGTACAAAAGGGTACAGCTGAACTTGTACTTGTGACGGGCCTGCTGTAGTCGTTTCTTTGTCTTGTAATAAAGTTAGAAAACTTGGATCTGGTTTTTATGATGGGAGTTTAATTATTAAAAGAAACAGTTATGCTTACAGGTATTTCATGGAGCAGTTATTTAACTGCAATGGCGGTTTTAGTTTTAGTGTGGTACAGTTTTTTAATTTACAGATATCAACTGAAAAATATAAAGGATATTTTTAAGGGTAAACTTAAAACAGGGGCTTCTAATAAAAGCCAAGAGAACAACAACAGTCCCTTTGCAGATTATAATGAATCATTCAGTACACTGGAAGATGCACAAGAATTATATGTTAAACTTTTAGGAATATTTACTGAAAGTAATGATAGGGGTATTTCTAAAACCCAGTTTATGTACTATGTCCGTTTTGTACTGGCAGAATACCCTTTTGTAAAACAGTCTGCTTTACGCGAAAAAATAAATTCTCTTGCGGTTTCTGAGAGCCTTAAGTATCCAGAGTTTATTTTGACCTCTGAGGTGATGGACAGTTTATGGGAAGAAGAAGTATAAAAAATAAGCAGAGGAATATCCCTGTTCAGTCTAGTGCGGTATGGCGGAGGTGACAAGAAATAGATATGGAAACAGCGGTATTTCCCTGCTTTTATTTTAAGTAACAGTTTAATATAAATGATAGGAGATGAAAAGATGGAATTGGAAATTAAAGAGTTTTTGGAGAAGGGTTAGAAGATTAAATGCTTCGCTGCTGATGTTGTTTTTCAGCGCTGCTCTATACAGTCAGGACGGTGTAGCAGGAATTAATGAGGCTAACCAGAAAGTGAGAAGTTACTTTGATGCCGGCACTGAATTAATGTATGCGGTAGGAGCGATCCTAGGGCTGATAGGGGCAGTAAAAGTATACCAGAAATGGAATGCCGGAGATCCTGATACCGGAAAAGTCGCAGCGGCCTGGTTTGGAAGCTGTGTGTTTCTGGTGGTAGTCGCTACTGTAATTAAATCCTTTTTCGGGGTTTAAACGATAGAGAAAATGAGTAACAGCATTTATTCTATCAATAAAGGAATCAATCAGAGTATAGAATTTAAGGGACTTAAAGCGCAGTACATCTGGTATTTGGGCGGAGGTATTGTAGGCCTTATGATTCTGTTTGCTGCCCTGTACATAATTGGAGTTCCTTCCTTGATCTGCATTGGTTTTATTGGAACGGCGGGAGGTTTTCTTGTTTTTAAAATATACAGAATGAGCAATACTTACGGCGAGTACGGCATGATGAAGGCTCTCGCTAAGAAACAGGTACCCAAGTGGATTAAAGTTTACAGCAGGAGAATTTTTATAAAGCTATAGCTGTAGAACGTTTGTAATAACAGAAGGAAGGATGGAGAAGAGGATGGAAGATCTGCTGCCGGTTATGGCAGTAGAACATGACTGCATATTATCAAAACAAGGAGATGTAACTATCGTTTTTAAGGTGGAACTGCCTGAGATCTTTACAATGTCGGATCAGGAATACGAAGCGTTCCACCAATCGTGGATAAAGGCCATAAAGGTACTGCCAAAGTTCTGTGTTTTTCATAAGCAGGACTGGTTCTTAGAAAGCGCTTATAAAGCTGATTTTTTAAGTGAAGACAGCAGTTTTCTGACCAGAAGCAGCGAGCGTTTCTTCAACGAAAGGCCTTTTCTGGATCACAGCTGCTATATCATGCTGACCAAGAAGCCGGCAGGGAGAAGAAATTCAACCTCATTGTTTTCTAATCTGCTGCGAAGTTCCATAGTGCCGGAGGAAACTTTAAAGCCGCAGCTGCTGCAGGATTTTGCAGATGCCTGCGGCCAGTTTAAAAGGATTATGGAAGACAGCGGATTTATAAAGCTGATGCGTCTGAAAAATGAATCGCTTAGAAGCGAGAGCGGAAGAATCGGGCTGGTGGAAAAGTATTGTTTTTTATCAGAGCGTGAAGATTCATTTGTTTTTAAGGATATCAGGTTTGATGAAGGATTAGCAGTAGGAGATAAACACTGCCAGCTCTTCGCACTTGGTGATGCGGCTGATCTGCCTGGATTATGCGGCTCTAGAATCAATTTTGACCGCTATTCGACCGATAAGACCAAATTCAGCATTGGTTTTGCTTCAACCCTTGGGCAGCTTTTATCCTGCAGTCATATTTACAATCAGTATATCTTCATTGAGGATTCACAGAAAACCATCCAAAAGCTGGAAAGCAAGCGACTCAGACTGCAGTCACTTTCTGCCTACAGTCGGGAGAATATGATTGCCAGGGATGCGACGAATGATTTCCTGAACGAAGCAGTATCACAGCAGAGGCTTCCGGTTAAAGCGCATTTTAATGTGCTGGCCTGGAGCACGGACAAAGAAGAGCTCAAAGAGATTAAAAACAAAGTGTCATCAGCTCTTGCCCAGATGGATGCGGCAGCGAAGCAGGAAACGGTAGGAGCTCCGCAGATCTACTGGGCAGGAATTCCGGGAAATGCAGCCGACTTTCCCATGAATGACACCTTTGATACCTTCACTGAACAGGCGGTATGCTTTCTGAATATGGAAACGGGATATAAATCTTCGCTAAGTCCCTGCGGCATTAGGCTCGGAGACAGACTGACAGGAAAACCGGTTCATGTGGATATCAGCGATGAGCCTGTTAAGATGGGGATCTGTACCAACAGAAACAAATTTATATTGGGACCTTCGGGCAGCGGCAAATCCTTTTTTACCAATCATATGGTGAGAAGCTATTACGAGCAGGGAACGCATATTGTGCTGGTGGATGTTGGGCACAGCTATAAAGGGCTCTGCGATATGGTAAACGGGTATTATTTCACTTACGATGAAAAGAATCCTATCCGTTTTAACCCATTTTATATTTCAGAAGGAGACAGTCTGGATACGGAGAAAAAAGAGAGCATTAAAACGCTTCTGCTGGCGCTCTGGAAAAAAGACGACGAAACCTTTAATAGGAGCGAGTATGTAGCACTCTCAAATGCCCTGCAGCTGTATTACGAGAAATTGGATCGTAATGCAGAGATATTTCCCTGTTTCAACAGCTTCTATGATTTCCTGAAAGAGGATTTTATTTCCATTTTGGAAGGCGATAAAGTAAAGGAGAAGGACTTTGACGTGAATAACTTTCTATATGTGCTCAGGCCTTATTACAAGGGAGGCGAGTTTGATTATCTGCTGAACGCGACAGAAAATCTGGATCTTCTAAAAGAAAGGTTTATTGTCTTCGAGCTTGACAACATCAAAGACCACCCGATACTTTTTTCTGTCGTGACCATCATAATAATGGAAGTTTTTATAAATAAGATGCGTAAGCTTAAAGGGATCAGAAAAATGATACTCATTGAGGAAGCATGGAAAGCACTGATGAAGGAGGGTTTTGCAGATTATATAAAATATCTTTTTAAGACTGTGCGTAAATTCTTCGGGGAAGCAATAGTGGTAACTCAGGAGGTGGAAGATATTATTTCTTCACCAGTGGTCAAGCAGGCAATTATCAACAACAGCGACTGCAAGATCCTGCTGGACCAGAGCAAATATCAGAATAAGTTTGACCAGATTCAGGAGCTGCTGGGACTTACAGACAAAGAAAAGGCACTTGTACTTTCTGTAAATAAAGCCAATGATCCAGCCAGGAAATACAAAGAAGTGTTTATCTCGTTGGGAGGGATGCTTTCCAAGGTATATCGCACGGAAGTTTCTCTGGAGGAATATTTGGCCTATACCACGGAGGAAAGCGAGAAAGTGAAAATGAATGCCTATGCACAGAAGTTTGGCGGGGACATAAAGAAAGGAATAGCCGCAATGGCTCAGGATATGAGAAATGGAATTAAATGAAAAGGAAAAATGAAAAAGAAATTAATTGTCTGTTTGGTCTGCCTGCTGCTGGTCGGCACTTCGGCGAGACCTGCTGAAAAAGTAACGGTACTGCCGATACTCGAGATTGTAAAAGCAGTAACCAAGAAAGTCATTAAAGCGATCGATCTTCGAATCCAAAGACTGCAGAATAAGACCATCTGGCTTCAGAATGCACAGAAGCAGGTGGAAAATGTACTATCCAAATTGAAGCTCGATGAGATCTCGGAATGGACCCAAAAGCAGAAAGATCTTTACAAAGGCTACTATGAAGAGCTGGCAAAAGTAAAGTCAATTATTACCTACTACCAGAGGATAAAAGAAATTACCAGAAAGCAGACACAGCTTGTTCAGGAATATGAAAGAGCCTGGAATCTTTTTAAGCAGGATACCCATTTTAAAGACAGTGAAATCCAGTATATGGAGCGTGTTTATACAGGAATACTCGAGGAAAGTGTGAAGAATATCGACCAGATTTTTTTGATTCTGGATTCTTTTGCCACCCAGATGAGCGATCTCAAACGTCTTGAAATTATCAATAAGGCTGCTGACCAGATTGATGGAAACTACGATGACCTTACAATGTTTAACCAGCAGAACATACTGCTGAGTCTTCAGAGGGCCAAAACAGAAGCAGATGTAAACCGGGTGAAACAATTTTACGGAATTCCATAATTCAATAAAAAACATGAAAAAGACAACTGTAATACTAATAACGCTCTTTGTTTTTAATCAAGGTATGAGCGGGCAGGCAAAACAGAGGAAGGAACTGATCCTTCAGATAGCGGCGCTTCAGGTTTATATCGACTATGCAAAGAAAGGATATTCGGCAGTATCAAAGGGACTCAATTTTATAGGGGATGCGAGAAAAGGAGAAGTCAGCCTGCACGGTGATTATTTTACCTCACTTTTAAAAATCAATCCAAAGGTTAGGAATTATTATAAAACTGCCCAGATCATCTCCATGCAGTTTAAAATAATGAAACTCTGCAGCAGGACTTTGGCAGATCTTAAAACTGCTGATTTGTTTCATGGTAATGAACTGGACTACATCGAGAGGTCTTTTGGGAGGCTGCTTCAGAACTGCAGCCAGACTCTCGACCAGCTCCTTGTTATTACTGCCGATGCAGAACTGGAACTAAAAGATGACCAGAGGCTTGAACGCATTGATCTCCTTCACAAAACTATGCTGGAGGATTATAATTTCTGTCTTTCTTTCAGCAGGGATGCCAGACTGATGTCGGTATCAAAAACTGCAGACAAAGAGGATTCCAAAGGATTAAGTGAATTGTACGGATTATAAACTTGCGATCATGAAAAAGATTTTGATTTTGGCAATATTGATCACTTTGTTAATGATTCCGGTTAAATCAATAGGGCAGTCAGCAGAAATTCAGCAGCTGATTTTGAATATTGAAAAGCTTTCCCAGTTCAGGAAAATTCTAAGTGACATGAAAAAGGGATATGCGCTGCTTTCAGGTGGATACAAAACGGTGAAAGAAATGACTGAAGGGAACTTCAGCCTTCATAAAACTTTTTTAGATGCTCTTATGCAGGTAAGTCCAGCGGTGAGGAATTACAAAAGGGTAGGAGAGATAGTGGAATATCAGATTTCAATAGTCAAGGAAAGCCGCAACGGAATGAACCGATTTATAAAAAACGGAAATTTCAGCGGACAGGAAATAAATTACTTTGAGAAAGTTTACGGAAACCTGCTTAATGAGAGCCTGCGAAATCTTGATGAACTTACGATGGTCATAACAGCTGATAAGCTCAGAATGTCGGACGACGAAAGACTAAAGGCAGTTGACGATATCTATGAGCAGATGCAGGATAAACTGCTTTTCCTAAGAAACTTTAATGCCTCATCTAATGTGCTGGCTCTTCAGAGATCAAAAGAGAAAAAAGATGTTTATGTCTCAAAGAGTTTTCAGGAATTTAAAGACTAGAGTATGAAATGCCTATTAAACAAAAAAGCAGTTTGTGTGATGCTTATCTTATTACTGCATCCCTGCAGAATAATAGCACAGGGACTAGGTGATGATATGAGTAGTCTTCATGGCGTCTTAGACCGGCTTTATGATGAAATGATGCCGTTGTGTTCTAACCTAATTGCTGTAGGGCAGGGAATAGCAGGTTTTGGAACTATATGGTACATCGCCTCACGCGTGTGGAGGCATATAGCAAGTGCCGAGCCCATTGATTTTTATCCGCTCTTCCGTCCCTTTGTTATAGGATTCTGCATTATGATTTTTCCGTCGGTTCTGGCACTTATTAACGGAGTTATGAAACCAACTGTTACAGCTACTGCTGCTATGGTAACAGGCTCTAACAATGCAGTTGCTGTTCTGCTTAAAGAGAAAGAAAAAGCAATTAAAGAAACCGATCCATGGAAGATGTATGTAGGGGCAGCCGGGACGGGTGATCGCGACAGATGGTATAAATATACCCATGACGGTGCTGATCCATCCGATGAGAGCATGCTCGCAGGCATTGGCAATGATGTCAAATTTGCCATGGAAAAAGCTTCTTACAGTTTTCGAAATTCGGTTAAGGAATGGCTGAGCGAGGTGCTGAGGGTTTTGTTTGAAGCCGCCGCCTTATGCATTGACACCCTTCGGACCTTTCAGCTGGTGGTGCTTTCCATTTTAGGGCCGCTGGTATTTGGAATAGCTGTATTTGACGGTTTCCAGCACACGCTCACTGTATGGCTTGCCCGATATATCAATATTTACCTGTGGCTTCCCGTGGCCAATATATTCGGAAGCATAATCGGAAAGATTCAGGAGCTCATGCTCAAGCTGGACCTCTCGCAGGTGCAGGCAACAGGTGACACTTTTTTCAGCAGGACCGATATGGCCTATTTAATCTTTATGATTATTGGAATCATAGGCTATTTTACGGTGCCTTCTGTTGCTAATTATATTGTTCACGCCGGCGGAGGAGGAGCCCTGGGCCATAAAGTGACAAGCATGTTTGGCAGTTCAGCCAATACTGTTGTAAGAACTTCCTCAAACGCGGTTGGAATGGCTGCTGATGCGATGGGAGATGCAGATCGGAGAATGACCGGCAGCATGGCTGCGACAGCAGGAAGCAGTCCTTATTTTACTGATAAAGGAAACTATATGAATGCCAGGCTTAAAGGAAATTCTAAACAGACTTAATAACAGGAGCATATGTTTACCAAAATGAAAAACATTGATACGGCATTTAGATATGTTCGAGGTTTCACGATGCTTGTAATTGCAGGCTGCATCATAATAAGCTGCTATGCTGTCTATAAAAGTTTCCAGACAGTTAGCCTTATGCAGGATAAAGTATATATTCTGGCAAACGGCAAAGCGCTGGAAGCTTACGCTTCGGAAAGAAAAGATAATATTGCTGTTGAAGCAAGGGACCATGTGAAAACCTTTCACAAGTTTTTCTTTACCCTTGATCCTGATGATAAGGTCATTAAAACCAATGTCACAAAAGCGCTATATCTGGCAGACGACAGTGCAAAACGGATTTATGATGACCTGAAGGAAAACAATTTTTATTCGGGTATTATATCAGGAAATATCAGCCAGACCATCCAGATTGACAGTGTGAGTATTGATATCCGTGAATATCCCTACCGTTTTAGATGTTATGCCAGACAGAACATTATCCGTACTACCAGTATTTTGAAAAGAAGTCTGCTTACAGAAGGTGCGCTTCGCAATGTCTCAAGAAGTGATAATAATCCGCATGGTTTTCTTATCGAGCGGTTTAATACGATTGAAAACAAAGATCTTTCCGCAGAAACCAGAAAATAGAGATTTATGAAATCCTTTTTTACAAGACAGACTGAGCCTTTTGTGTATCACAAGTATTATCTGCTATTGCAGAAAAGATGGGCAGAAAAAATGAAGAGAGTCACAGATGGGCTCTCTAAAAGAAAACTGATCTGGGGTCTTCTGTTCTTTACTGTTTTGACATCGGGTTATTTAATTTATAACCTGTATAGGGCATTTTATAAAGAAGCTGAGGTTGCAGCAGCTTCAAAAATTAAGACGATCAATTTAAAAAACTAAAATTATGGAAGAGAAAATAGTATCTCCAAAGGAATCTAAAAAGAGAAAGATGCTTTTAATGCTGCCTCTCATAACCTTTCCATTTCTCACATTCTTATTTTATTCATTAGGCGGCGGAAGAATGGAATCCAAGATGGCAGGGAACGATGAAAGGAAAGGATTCAATTTTAAGCTGCCACTGCCTAAATTTAAAGAAGATTCAGCACTGGATAAGATGAGCTATTACGATCAGGCGGCAGTTGATTCGATAAAACTGCGAGAGCAGATAAAAAAAGATCCTAACTATACTGATAATAAAGTCTCGGAAGATAAAACAGATTCTTTTTCCACAAATGATTTTGAATCCCGCATGCTTCCTAAAAGCAGATCGGCTTTTAATTCTCAGTCTTTTCAGGACCGCAATGAACAGAAAGTTTATGAGAAGCTCAGGGCTCTTGAAAAAGTAATCAGCCAGCCTGCTGTCCCTACTTACGGTCAGGACATGAGGGAATTTGAAAATTACGGTACTTCTCGTGGAGAATCGGAAGAGATTAAAAAACTTGAAGGGCTAATGTCGGCGATGAGCACGCCCCAGGAAGCTGATCCGGAACTTCAGCAGTTAGGCGGTATGCTGGAAAATATTTTGGATATACAGCATCCGCAGCGTGTGCAGGAAAGGCTTAAAGAGTCTTCCGAAAGCAAAAAAGGCCAAATATATTCAGTGCAGAAAAAAGAAGCAGAGAATAACATAAGTTCACTTCAGCGGAATGCCGATTCGCAGATCTCTTTGAAAACAAATGAATTTTATTCTCTGGATGAAGCACAGCCTGCTGAAGAAGTACAAAATTCTATTGAAGCAGTTGTGCATCAGACGCAGACTATTGTCAATGGCTCGGTGGTTAAATTAAGACTTACGAATGATATTTTTCTCAAAGGAACAAATATACCCAGAAATACTTTTCTGTATGGTATGGCGGCTTTAAAAGGAGAGAGGCTGGAGGTAAAAATCACAAACATCCAGTACAATAATTCGATATTTCCCGTCGAGCTGGCTGTCTATGATATGGACGGGATTGACGGCATCTATATTCCCGGAGCAATTAACAGGGATGTGGCTAAAGCATCAGCTGACCGTTCCATTCAGACTCTCGGTCTTACAGGGATTTCGGATTCCTGGGGAGCACAGGCCGCAGGGATGGGCATCGAGGCAGCCAAAAGTCTTATGAGCAAAAAGATAAAACTTATAAAAGTGGTTGTAAAGGCAGGGTATCAGGTGCTGCTGTATGATGAAAAACAAAAGAATTTAAAACCTTAAAAGAGAGAAAATATGAAAAGAGCGAATTATTTGTTTTTAATCAGCTTGCTGCTGGTTTGTGTTTCAGTTTATCCGCAGTCCCTAGGCAAAGAATCTGTCTTTTATGAAGATCAGTACAAGAACCTTCAAATCGGCTATAGTAAAACGACAAGCATCGTTTTTCCCTACCCGATAAAAAGCATAGATAAGGGAAGCGCCGATGTAATGGTGCAGAAAGCCAAAGGAGTGGAGAATATACTGCTGGTAAAAGCCGCCAAGCAGGATTTTTTCCAGACTAACCTGACTGTGGTCACTTCCGACGCAAGATTGTACGTATTTGTGCTGAATTACGATGAAGGCTGTCCTGACTTGAATATAAAAGCGGAAAATACAATGGCAGCCGGTAAAGAGATTTTGTTTTCATTGGAGAACGAAAATCAAAAGAAAATAGAACAGCTGGCCTCACTTGCCTTATCAAAAAAGAAAAAGACCGGAGGTTTAAAAAAATCAAAGTTTCAGATCAGTCTGGAGGTAAACGGCATCTTTATCCATGAGGATGTTTTGTATCTGCGGGTTGTATTTGAAAATAAATCCAAGATTAACTACGATATTGATCAGTTTCGTTTTTTTATCAGGGACCAGAGAAGATCAAAACGTACGGCGTTGCAGGAAATAGAAATACAGCCGCTGTATGGCGCTTCATCATCCGGGGTGATTCCTTATGAATCTGAAGTCATTAAAGTTTACGCTCTGGAGAAATTTACGATACCTGAGAATAAGTATCTGACGCTGCAGCTCATTGAAAAGAACGGCGGGCGTCATTTAGAGGTTAACATTAATAATAATCTGACTGATAAAGTAATTCCAATCGGGGGATTCAGCAGTGATCCCCTTTAAACTTAAAAAATACAATTATGAACATAAATATTGCCGATGCCGAAATGCTGCTTTCGTTTGCTGAAGAAATGGCTGCTTATGGCTATCAGTATGCAGCATATCCTGTAAATCAGCTGACGGACAGCGACACGATTCAGTTTTTTAGAACATCAATGGGGGCGGAGGATCACTGTCTTGTTGGAATTAATGATACGGATTATTTTAAAAATATGCGTACAGATTCTCTTATAAATAACTTAAAGATAGTTATGCAGAGCGGCATTGATACTTCCTGCGATAAAGTGCTTGATCTTACCGCAGCTGTCCGATTGGAAATGGATAGGAGAGAACTATTAGAAAATAACTTAAATACGAACATCATGAATCAGAAAAATTTAGAATACCTGAAAGACCAGTTAAAATATACTGGGTTTGGAGAAACACTTCAAGGAGTGCTGCAAGAGAAAATGGAAAATGGGGCAAAGGAATTTACAATCCCGCATGAAGCCAGATTTGAGAGCGGGACATTGTCATCGGAGCTCTCTTTTAAAAAGTCGGACCAGAGTGATTTGTATTTCTTTAATTCCTATAAAGCCATACTGCAGAAAGAAGGGGTTTCACACGCGCCCGAACAGATTTTTTATGTCGGTAAGGACAATACCTTTACAATGAAAGAAGCCTTTAACCTGCTGGACGGAAGAGCAGTGAACAAAGACTTGAAAAACAAGGAGGGCGAGATGTATAATTCCTGGATTCAATTGAATTTCAAAAATCCAGAAAATGACGGAAACTTTAAAATGGACCACTACCACCAGAATTATGGATATGATTTAGAGGCATCCCTTACCAAGCATTCTATCAAAGAACTGGAAACTCCAAAATACAAGGAAGATCTTTTAAACTCACTGAAAAAGGGAAATCTGCAGTCGGTCACTTTTGTGGTGGGCGGGGTTGAAAGCAAAATGTATGTGGAAGCGAACCCTCATTTTAAGACCGTAAATGTTTATGATAACAATTTCCAGCGCATTAATCATCGAGAAAGTAAAAATCAAAAGCTGAAAGACACACAGGAAAAAACAGTATCAAAAGAGCAGAAAAATAGTATTGATGAAGGACCGGGAGGAGAAAATAAGAAAGAAGGCAGGAAAACAAAGAAACAATCCCAGTCCATTTAGAACTCATGGAAAGTGTAAAACCCTTATCGGATTTTTTTTCGGTAATTGAAAAGGATTATCGGATCAGCAGTACCCACATTGCCATTTATGCGGCCCTGCTGCGTTACCGTTCCCTTAAGGGTTTTATCAATCCTATTGAAATCTTCAGGCATGAACTGGCGCCTATTGCCAAGATATCTTCTAAATACACCTATCATAAATGCATGCATGAACTGCATGAGTACGGCTACCTGCGCTATGAGCCTTCTTTTAAAAAGACCAGAGGCAGCAGGATTTATTTTTTTGACTTCGAACTGCGTAATATTGAACTGTCATGAAATTTTTTACTTTTTGAAGATGTTAGCAGCATCCTTGTCAGCATCTCACTTCGTATGGAGAAATTGAGCGTCTTTTAAAAGAACTGCGGAAAAACCAATGATTAATGAAAAGACGCAGAATTAGACTGGAATATGAGTATTAATGAATAAAAGAATAAATTATGAGTGAAGCAGTAACAAAAGAAGATTTAAAGCAGTTTGGTCTGCTTTTATTGGATAAAATACGAATAATAATGAATGAGACTACTAATAGGCAAACTGAGTTAGCAGATCCTGAATGGCTTAAGAGCAAGGCGGTCAGAAAGCTGCTGGATATCTCTGCTGGTTCGGTCCAAAATCTTCGAATGACACAGAAAATCCGATTTAAAAAGGTTCTTGGCTCGTACTACTACAATAAAGAAGATCTGCTAAAACTTTTCAAAGATGAGTCAAATTAATAATATAACCGAACACCAAGTCATAGATTGCTTATCTATTTATATGGAAGATCCGCAGCTCAACGTATGGCATTTGGCTATTTTAAATGCAATTTTAAGTTTAGGATATAGGCAGGGAGAGAGGCAGAGAATTAAAGTCAGCCGTCGCAAGCTCATGTTATTGTCACATATCAATACACTGCCCACTTATCATAAATATTTCAAACAGCTTCAGGATTTGGGCTATATTAAGTATATGCCTTCTTATCATCCGGGTTATAGAAGCGAAGTTGAATTATATCAAGAGAGGTTATCTCATAATTGAGATAACCTCTTTCTTTTTGAATTAAATTATTTTGGAGATTATAATCTAAGAGGATGAAATATTATATTTCTCTTTAATTAATTCTATTTCTTTCGCCAGTCTGCTCAGAGCAGTAAGGTCATCCTGTGATATTTCAGTTTTGCCAGGGTTCAGTTTTTTATTCAGCAGTGTCATTTCCCGGCCTATGGTAGCCTGCTCTGTGATAGCGTATGATTCAGTCTGTTTGACTGATGAATGTCCCAGCATTTCCTTTACTACATTAATAGGGACGTTATTGTTCAATGTCACCGTGCTTCCAAATGTTCTGCGTGCCATATGTGTATTGAGGGTGAATGGAAAACCGCATAATGCAGCAATTTCTTTAAGGTATTCATTCATTTTCTGATTAGAAGAAACCGGCAGTACAGTTCCGCGTTTAATGCAGACAGGATGATCTTTGTATTTTTCAAGAATTTCGATCGCCTTTGGAAGAAGCGGGATTCTTGCCGTAGAGTTTGTTTTCTGCCTCTCAGATAAAATCCACTGATTTCCGTCAACGCCGTCTTTTATGTCAGCTTTTCGGAGCTGAAATGCATCAATGTAAGCAAGTCCCGTGTAGCACTGGAAAACAAAAATATCCCGAACGGTATTAAGACGGTCAGTCGAAAATTCGCGTCTTTCCAGTTCAGCCAATTCTTTTGCAGATATAGGCTTCTTTACAATTTTAGTTTTCTTCCCTTTGAAATTCTTAAATGGATCTTTGATAATGATTTCTTTGTCCATGGCTCGTATTACAATTTTCTTGAAATTGGAAATGTATTTAAGTGTGGTATTATTTGCGCACTTCCTTACGGTACGAAGATAGAACTCAAAGTCTTTTATGAATTCAAAATTTAAATCAGCAAATTCAAAATCACTCGTATTGTATTTGAATTTAATGAAAGCCGTTACATGATTTTTAGTGATATTGAATCTCTCCAGTGTCGCTTCTGTATATCCGTTGCCAATTAAGGCTTTCAATTCATCATTGTGTTTTTGAAATTCTTCCAGCACCTTGGCTCTGGGTGTCATTCTTCCCATAACATGATCCATAATCTTTTGGGAAGTTATGGGTTTTCCGGTGTACATAATTTCTGATTTGACTTCATGGATCTTCATAGCGAGTGAATCCAGAAAAAAGTTCAGGGATTTTGCGTCTTCTTTTGTACCTGTTGCTCTCTCGGTTTTCTGGTTCCAGCGCTCGCTGTCCCATTTCCGTCTTGTGGATGCTTCTTTCGGGATTCCGTCAACGGTTATCCTGAAATAAACGATTCTAATGTTACTCTCATTGCGGGCTGCTTTCAAAAAGAAAATTAACCCAAAGCTGTTCTCTAGCATAATTCAACTTATTAGATTAGTAAATGTAGAATTATAACCTCATTTAAACAAGATGTAAACGTGCTTAACCCCTTTGATATCGGGACTTAAGATGAAATTTTGTGGCACATTTTCGAAATTTCCAAATGTGCCACGAATGTGCCACAAAGATTTTGTTCGATTTTATAAATATTGAAAAGCGGTATAAAAGAAAAAACCCTGCAAATCGTTTGATTTGCAGGGTTTACCGCTCTTTTTGGCCTTTTTTGAAAACTTTGAAAATCTTATTTTTCCTTTGTTTTCGGGCCTTCGCGGAGAAAGAGGGATTCGAACCCCCGGACCTGTTACAGTCAACAGTTTTCAAGACTGCCGCATTCGACCGCTCTGCCATTTCTCCAGTATGTCGCTATCATTTCGTGATTGCGAGTGCAAATATAAGGTGTTTTTTCAATTGAGAAAACTTTTTTGAAACTATTTACAAAGAAAATAATATTATAAAAAAAAGAAACCCTTAACAAAAGTTAAGGGTTTCAAGTTCTGCGGAGAAAGAGGGATTCGAACCCCCGGACCTGTTACAGTCAACAGTTTTCAAGACTGCCGCATTCGACCGCTCTGCCATTTCTCCAGTATGTTGCTATCATTGCCTGATTGCGGGTGCAAATATAAGACGGTTTTTCGGTTCTGAAAACTTTTTTCGAAACTTTTTTTAAATAATTTACAAGTATCTAATTATCAGTATTTCCGAAAATGAGATTTTTGAAAAAATTAATCCAAGTTGTCCAAAATTGGCGTTGGTTTCTTGTTTTCATCAACAGCAACAAACGAAAAAGTTCCGGAAACTACCGTTTCGCGAAGCTCAGTATACATTTGTTCCATAAAAATATCAACATGAATTTTACAGCTCGTTCTTCCTACGCTTACAACTTTTGCAACCAATTCGATTAAAGTTCCTGCCGGAATCGCCTTTTTAAAATCAATTTGACCTGTAGAAATCGTAACTACTTTTTTACGGCTGAAACGTGTAGCACAAATAAAAGCCACTTCGTCCATTAAATGAAGCGCAGTTCCTCCAAATAAAGTATCATAATGATTCGTTGTACTCGGGAAAACCGCTTTAAAAATATGTGTTTCAGATTTTAAAATTCTTTCTTCTAATGTACCCATAAAGATTAGTAAGTTACGTATTCAGTGATTTCAAGACCATATCCAATCATTCCGACGCGTTTTGTTTGTTCTGTGTTCGAAACTAATCTAATCTTAGAAATATCAATATCATGAAGGATTTGAGCCCCAATTCCGTAATCTTTACTATCTATGATAACTTTTGGTGCTTTTAATGTTCCTTGGGCCTGTAAAGTTTTAAGTTCAGAAATTCTGTTTAATAAATTTACAGCTGTCATATCCTGATTAATAAAAATAACAGCACCTTTTCCGTTCTCATTAATTACTTTAAACATATCGTCTAACTGCTGTTCTGCATTATTAGTCAATGTTCCTAATAAATCATTATTAACCTGAGAAGAGTGGATTCTGGTCAAAATTGGTTCTCCTGAATTCCATGTTCCTTTAGTTAAAGCAATATGAATTTGTTTATTTGTAGTCTGCTCGTAAGCTCTTAATCTAAAAGTTCCAAAACGGGTTTCGATATCAAAATCTTCTTTTTTAATGATAAGACTGTCGTGCTGCATTCTGTAAGCAACCAAATCTTCAATCGAAACTAATTTTAAATCGAATTTCTTTGCCACTTTTATAAGTTCAGGCAAACGGGACATCGTTCCGTCTTCATTTAAAATTTCACAGATAACACCTGCGGGTTTAAATCCTGCTAATCTTGCAAAATCAATTGCGGCTTCTGTGTGCCCTGTTCTTCTTAAAACACCCCCTTGTTTAGCAATCAAAGGAAAAATATGTCCAGGACGTGCTAAATCATGTGGTTTTGTATTTGGATCAACTAATGATTGTACTGTTTTAGATCTGTCAGCAGCAGAAATTCCGGTTGTAACACCATTTCCTTTTAAATCAACAGAAACCGTAAAAGCAGTTTCCATATGATCTGTATTATTAGTAACCATGGCGCGTAAATCAAGTTCCTTGCAGCGACTTTCTGTAAGTGGTGTACAGATTAATCCACGTCCGTGTGTAGCCATGAAATTGATCATGTCAGGCGTAACTTTTTCGGCAGCAGCTAAAAAGTCACCTTCATTTTCGCGATCTTCATCATCAACTACAATGATTACTTTACCTTGACGAATATCTTCTATAGCTTCTTCAATGGTATTAAGTTGAATTTTTGTTGACATAATTATTGTTTGTTTTGAGCTGGTGAAAACCGCTCGGAAATTTTTTGAAATAGTTGTGATATTGGGGTAGTTATCGCATCAAAATTAATTAATCCGTTATCATTTGTAGCACGATAGGTTAATAATACTGCTAATGGCGAAAGAATAAACGATGACATCCATGAACCCATAAAAGGAGTCATTCCGCCTTCCTGCGATAATCTTTTTCCAAAAGTATTAATGAAATGGAAAGTAATAAAAATTAATACCGCAAAAACAATTGGTAAACCAAGTCCTCCTTTTCGGATAATAGCTCCTAACGGCGCACCAATAAAGAACATTAAAAAACACGCAAAAGCAATAACAAACTTTTCATACAAAGCTGTTAAGTGTTTGTTGATGTCGCGCTGTTTGTCTTTTAAATCTTTTTGGGTTGATTCGATAGAGAAGATGTTGCTGGTAACATTGCTGCTCGCCATTTTTAGAACATCGACTTTTTCTTTATTGTTGTATAAAGACAAAAGATCACTTGGTAAAGTCTTTTTCTTTTTTGCTTTATCAGTAACCAGAGTACTTGATCTTCTAAATCCAACACGTTGATTTATATTCTCAGAAAATGATATAATTTCATTATCCAGATTCTTGTTTAATGAGTCTAAAGTATAGCGTAATTCATTAACATTAAGCATCGCGTTTGTACCGGCAATACTTTCTTTACTGTCATCAACCTTATTTAATTCAGATAAATCTATGTTAATGATATGCTTTTTAAAAGCTCCTTTTATAAAAGGAAGTTTAGCGCGGTCTTCGTATTTTTTTGGAGTAACATCCTGATAGTAATAACCATCATTTAAAACCAGTTTCAAAATACTTGATTTTTCATTACTGATTAATTCTCCATCTTTGGCTTTGATAACTGTTTTGTTCTCGCCAAAATTGTTAGCCTTTTCATGAATAGTAACACCAGTTAAGATATTTCCGTTTTCACCAGATTTTTTGTTGACTTTAATGTTGTAAGTTCCAACATCATTAAACTGACCTTCAGCAATTGCCATGGCCGGTTTTGCCTGTGCGATATTTTTACGGAAGTTCACAAATTTATATTCGGCAAAAGGAATAACATTATTGGCAAACCAAAATGCTACAATACTTAAAACGAATATAAAAATAATTAAAACCCGCATTGCTCTTTGAAGCGAGATTCCAGAAGATTTCATGGCGGCAAACTCATAATTCTCGGCTAAATTTCCGAAAGTCATGATAGAAGCCAATAGAACCGAAAGCGGTAAAACCAGCGGGATAATACGCGGCATAGAAAAAAGCAGGAATTTCACGACCAATATTAAGTCGAGATCTTTACCTGCTAGTTCTGATATAAATAGCCATACTGTTTGAAGTATGAATATGAAAAAAAGGATTACAAATACCGTAGTAAATGTAACTAAGAATGTTTTTAATAAGTATTTGTCTAGTATTTTCAACCTTCTGATTAATCTAATTTATTGATGTAGTATTTCGGGTATTTACTCGCTACAAAGGTAAATTGATTTTTTGATAATGGCTGATTGGTTTTAAAAGAATTAACGGTTAAAGTTGTTTTTGTTCCGTTTTTTCCAGTTTCAATCAAATTATAGATATGTTTTGTCTGAACATCAATACCTAAAAGAATTTCTTTTCTTTGATCTTTTCCGGTAGTTGGTACTAATTTAATGTATTGAATCTTTCTTCCTTTTACATTTTGTACTATATCCATATTGTATTTGTACCCAGAATTAAAGAAAGTAAGCATTTTTGAAGGCGTGATAGCATTATCATCCTTTTCATTTACTTTAGAAACTGTAACTTCTTCGTCTTCAGGAACAATTGTGTACGTTTTTTGTCCGTCAAAAATTTTAGTAACGCCCATAAAATTCAATACATATTGATTTCCTTTCATGGTTACATTTCCTTTACTGTCCTGGTTAATATTCTCTTTTGCATTATTTAGAGAATATTTAAAATCTATAACAATATTATCGTAGCTTTTTATTTTAGCAGTCACTTCGTTCAATAAATCTTTAGCTTTTTTATCCTGAGCCTGAATAGAAGTGAAGCTCAAAAGCAAGATAACTGCCATTTGAAAACACTTTTTAGTCATGTTAGTGATAGAATTGTTTTTGATTTCCTGAATGTTTGTTCTCATGATTGGATTAATTTTGTTCATTATTAAAGAATTGATCAAGAGCACTTAAGTCTAAAATGTTCACACTTCTTGCTTTACTGCCTTCAAACGGTCCAACAATTCCTGCTGCTTCCAGCTGATCGATTAAACGACCGGCTCTGTTGTAACCTAATTTTAATTTTCTTTGCAGTAATGAAGCAGAACCTTGCTGCGCATTAACAATAATCTCGGCAGCTTCTCTAAATAAGGTATCTCTTTCGGAAATATCCATATCAAGATTAATGCCAGTTTCTTCTCCAACAAACTCCGGAAGCAAATATGCTGTGGCATATGCCTTTTGTGAACCAATAAAATCTGTAATTTTTTCAACCTCTGGCGTGTCTATAAACGCACATTGTACACGCGTTACATCATTTCCGTTTGTGTACAATAAATCTCCACGTCCAATTAACTGATCAGCTCCCTGAGTATCTAAAATTGTTCTTGAGTCAATTTTTGAAGTTACCCTAAATGCAATTCTCGCAGGGAAATTGGCCTTAATTAAACCTGTAATAACGTTTACTGAAGGTCTTTGAGTTGCAATAATTAAGTGAATACCAATAGCACGCGCCAGCTGGGCCAAACGAGCAATCGGAACTTCGACTTCTTTTCCTGCAGTCATAATCAAATCGGCGAACTCATCGACAACCAAAACGATGTAAGGTAAAAATCGGTGTCCGGCTTCCGGATTTAATTTTCTGGCTTTGAATTTTTCGTTGTATTCTTTAATATTACGAACCATCGCATCTTTTAATAAAGAATAACGATTGTCCATTTCAGTACAAAGTGAATTCAAAGTATTGACCACTTTTGCATTATCAGTAATAATAGCGTCTTCTGTATCTGGAAGTTTCGCTAAATAATGTCTTTCTATTTTATTGAAAAGCGTAAGCTCTACTTTTTTCGGATCGACCAAAACAAATTTTACTTCTGCCGGATGTTTTTTGTATAAAAGCGAAGTTAAAACGGCATTTAATCCAACCGATTTTCCTTGTCCTGTTGCACCCGCCATCAATAAGTGAGGCATTTTAGCAAGATCGACAACAAAAGTTTCATTCGAAATAGTTTTTCCTAAAGCAATTGGCAGTTCCATTTCAGCTTCTTGAAATTTCGCAGCGCCAATAACGCTCTTCATGGAAACCATAGTAGGAGTCTTATTTGGAACCTCAATACCAATTGTTCCTTTTCCTGGAATTGGAGCAATAATACGAATTCCTAAAGCAGATAATGAAAGCGCAATGTCATCTTCTAAACTCTTAATTTTAGAGATTCTAATTCCAGCTTCGGGTACAATTTCGTATAAAGTTACCGATGGACCAACGGTTGCTTTAATCTGTGCAATTTCAATTTTGTAGTTACGAAGTGTATCTACAATCTTATTTTTGTTTTCTTCTAATTCTTCCTGATTAATGGTAATTCCACCCGTCGAATATTCTTTTAATAAATCGATAGTTGGGAATTTATAATTGGATAAATCCAAAGTTGGATCAAATAATCCAAAATCAGCAACAAGGCGAGAAGCAAGATTTTCTTCAATAATGTCTTCTTCTTCGGCTTTTTCAATAACAAAGGCTTCATCAGGAGAAACTAATGGAAGTTCTTGTTTTGGCTGAATTGGTTTTAAAATTGGATTTAATTCAATTTCTGATGAATGATTAATAGTTGGTTTTAAAGCCTCTTTGTTGATTTCGAATTTAGAATCGTCTGTTTTTAAATGAATATTATCCAGTTCCGGATCTTCCTCAATCGCAAATTCTTCTAAATTATAAGCACTTTCAGGCTCTAAATCCTGTTGCGGTTTTTTGATAGAATTTAATTCTGATTTTAATTCATTTTTAGTTGAATCAAAATAAGACTGGATTTTTTCCGGAGATACTTTTATTTTGAAAATCAAATAAACAATCAATCCAAAAAGTAAGCTCAATAAAGTTCCGGTTTTCCCGATATAATCCTGAAGGAAAAGATTTAATTCATAACCAATTGTTCCTCCTAATTCTGGTGCCGAAGTAGCAAAAAATCCAAATAAAATAGAAACAACGATAATGGCAAATAAATCCCAGAACCAAGTATTTTTTAATTTTTTGGTCGAAAGTTCTAATGCCAGAAATAATCCGGTTAAAAAGAATAAACGAACAATTATAAAAGAAGCAAGACCGAAACCTCTGTATACAATTAAGTCTGCAAGAAAAGCCCCGAATTTTCCGAGCCAGTTTTGCACTACTTCTTCACGGTCGCCAAGCTGACTAACCGCACTTTGGTCTGTCTGCCATTGTCCGTTGACATAAAACGAAATAAATGCAACTAATAATGCAATAGAAAAGAGTACCAAAAGGCAGCCCAAAACAAATTTTTGTTGTTTGGATAATGACCAGGATCTAATGCTGGCGACTTTTGATTCGGTTTTTTTGTCTACAGTTTCTTTTTTTGTTTTTGCCATTCTTGCGTTCCGCCTATATAAATTTTGGAATATAAATTATCAAACCAATCGCTATTGCTGTCATGGCGGCAAAAAATACCGCTCCTGCAGCAATATCTTTAATAAACCCAATTCGTCTGCTGTAATCGGGGTGGATAAAATCGGCGATTTTTTCAACTGCCGTATTTAATCCTTCAATGCTTAAAACCAAACCAATGGCTAAGGTTTGACATAGCCATTCGGTTTGTGATATATGAAAATAGAACCCGGCAATGGTCATAATAATTCCCAGTGAGAATTGAACCATAACGCTGTGTTCTGTTCTTATCAATTTTACAGCTCCTTTAAAGGCGTAAGTTACACTCTTTAAACGACCTGTAACAAAAGTATTATCTTTTTGAAACTCCATTTAGTGGAAAATATTATAGTGCTGCTAAAGCCGCTTCGTAATTTGGTTCGTTTGCAATTTCAGCAACTTGTTCTGTATGAGTAATTGTTCCGTTTGCATCAACAACAATAATAACTCTTGAGTGTAAACCTGCTAAAGGTCCGTCAACGATTTCTAAACCGTTTGCTTTACCAAAAGATCCAGTTTGAAAATCAGATAAGTTTACTACATTTTCTAAACCTTCGGCACCACAAAAGCGTTTTTGAGCGAAAGGTAAATCTCTTGAAATACATAAAACAGTAGTGTTTTCTAATCCGCTTGCACTTTGGTTGAATTTTCTAACAGAGGCAGCACAAGTTCCTGTATCAACACTTGGGAAAATATTTAAAACTAATTTTTTACCAGCGAAATTGCTCAAAGAAGCAACTGATAAATCATTTTGTACTAATTTAAAATCAGCAAGTTTAGAACCAACTGCTGGTAATTCGCCTGATGTATGAACTGGATTTCCTCCTAATGTTATTGAAGCCATGATAATTTTTTTTAATGAGGTTCAAAAGTAAGGATTAATATTTGAATCTAAAAGTATTTGTTAAGGGTTTAAGGTGAGATTAATGTTGAGGTTTTTATCTATGTTGGTTTGTGTATAATGGCACGCAGATGACGCAGATTACACGGATTTTAGTGTGTCATTGCGAGGAACGAAGCAATGTCTAATCTGCGTGAGGTTGCTTCGTTCCTCGCAATGACTTTGCTTACGCTAAAAGTATAAACAAAAAAAAGCGTCTCCAAATAGAAACGCTTTCTCAGTCATGTTTTTTTGTTTTTTACTTGAAAAAGAGGTCGATTTATTTATCGATTGAACCCAAAACACGTTTCATGAACGCGTTTAGAGCTTCTTTTTTATCAGTTCCCTGAGAAACCATTTTGTGTACTTCAAGAGCACCGTACATATTCGAAATCAATTCGCCAATTACATCTAATTCTTCGTCTTTAAGAGAAGGAATTTCGGTCATAGCTTCAAGAACTTCAATCGTTTCAATGATATAATCCTGATCGTTTTCTTCGATGAACTGCGTTAATTGCTTTATTACTGGTAATTTCATGTTGAGATTTCTTAGATTTTTAGACTTGCTTAGACTTCTTAGACTTTATTTAAATTTTTTTAATATCTAAGATATCTAAAAATCTAAGCAAGTCTAACGATCTAAAATTAAGCAATTGCGTTTACAAGATCGATTAAAACTTCTTGTTTATTAGTTTGAGTTTCACCAACTAATTGTCCGTTTACGAAAGTTGCAAATGTTGGCAGGTTGCTTACGTTAGCTAATTTTCTTGATTCAGGAGAATTTTCTGCATCAACCAAAACAAAAGTGATAGCTTCATTTTCTGTTGCTAATTTTTTGAATTTTGGTTTCATAATACGGCAGTTTCCACACCATGATGCTGAATATTGTACTACTACTTTTTCGTTTTTAGCAACTAAATCTGCTAACGTATCTTCGTTTAAGTCGATTAACATAGTTTTTATTTTTAAGACACTAAGTTGCTAAGGTTCTAAGATGCTAAGTTTGCTCTCGAACCGAATAACTTTGTGTGGATTTATTTGATGTTTTTTTAAGTCGTTGAGATTCTAAGATCTAAGTTTAATCTTAGAATCTCTTGACTTTTATTGTAGAATTGTATTTAAGATTCAAAAGTTAAGTTAAAAAACTTAGCATCTTAAAATCTTAGTATCTTAGCTGCTTAATTAGCGCTTAAGTATTCAGCAGTACTAACTCTGTCTGCAGACATAGCTTCTTTACCAGCTTCCCAGTTTGCAGGACAAACTTCACCTTTAGTCTGGATATGCGTATAAGCGTCAACCATTCTTAAGTATTCGTTTACGTTACGTCCTAATGGCATATCGTTTACACTTTCGTGGAAGATTTTTCCAGTTTCGTCAATAAGGTAAGTAGCTCTGTAAGTTACGTTTGAACCTTCGATGATAACTGAATCAGTATCTTCGCTGTAGCTTGTAGATTCGATATCAAGAATACCTAAAATGTTAGCTAAGTTACGGTTTGTATCAGCTAAGATTGGGTAAGTAACACCTTCGATTCCACCATTGTTTTTTGGAGTATTTAACCAAGCAAAGTGAACTTCGTTTGTGTCACAAGAAGCACCAATTACGATAGTATTTCTTTTTTCAAATTCTGGTAATGCAGCTTGAAAGGCGTGTAATTCAGTTGGGCAAACAAAAGTGAAATCTTTTGGGTACCAAAACAATAATACTTTTTTGTTGTTGTTTACTGCTTCTTCAAAAATGTTGATTTTTAAATTATCACCCATTTCTGAGATAGCATCTACTGCAATACTTGGGAATTTTTTTCCTACTAAAGACATATTTTTCGTTTTAACGTTAAAAATTTATTTCTGGTGCAAAAGTAGGGTATAAGTACAGATTCTTACAATAAGATGTGATTATAAAAATTTATAAGTTGATAAATTTTGACTATTTAACTTTTTAACTTATTGGATATCAATATTTACTGGAAGAATTCCGTTTGAAGAAATTTTATCTAAAAATTGAATTGCTGCTGTTTTTTGAAATTCTTCAAAATCCTGATACGCTTCAACTAAACCTGAAGCCTTTTTCAGATTCGGAATTATTGGTAAAACGTAAGGATTTCCGAAAACGTAAACAATGCATTTTTTGGTTTGAAGTAAATCAGAAAGAAGCTCTAAAACTTCATCGTTAATTTCGAAATTATTTGCAGGTTTTGCTTTTGGAACAAACAATGAAATCAAAATAGTTTCGAAATTTTCTAATTCTTTTTTAATTGATGAAATATCCGAAACTTCTAAATTTTCAAAAGCAAATTCAGGAGATTCTAATTTTGAATTTAAAGTTTTGAAGAATGTGTTTTCGGTATTTTTATATAAACTTAGTTTGGCTAATTTGTTGTTTTTCTGAGATTCAAATGCTAATTCTGAATTTGAATTATCAATAATTGTTGTGATCGCATTTTGTGCAATTTCCAGATTTAATTCAGATGCTTTTTCAAAATTTAATTCGCCCGAAGCAGCAGTATTTCCAGAAAGAATTCCTGCTTTTTCTTTAGCTTTCATGATTCGACTATAGCTTTGGAAGATGCGGTCTGGTGAAGCATTTCTAAAGATTGCTTCAATTCCTTCGGGGACATTCTCGGCGAAACATAAAATATCATTTCCGGCATTAAAAGCTTCCCATTCCAACTGGCCTTTCGTTTCGTATAATTTTGAAACACTGTGCATATTTAAAGCATCAGAAATTACCAAACCGTCATAACCTAATTTGTCTCGTAAAAGATCCTGAATGACAGCTTTTGATAAGGTTGCCGAGGTATCTTTTCCATCATTTAAACTTGGAACGGCCAAATGTCCAATCATAATAGAGTCGACATTGTTTTCAATTCCTTTAATGAATGGATATAATTCGTTTTCTAATAATTCTTCCAGAGTTTCCTTTAAAACAGGTAATCCTAAATGTGAATCGACATTCGTATTTCCGTGTCCGGGAAAGTGTTTCAGACAGCCTAAAACGCCAACTTCCGACATTCCGTTTAAATATTCAACCGAAAAATTGGCTACTTTTTCTTTGTTTTCACCAAAGGAACGATATCCAATAACAGGATTATTTGGATTATTGTTGATGTCTGCCAAAGGCGATAAATTATACTGAATTCCGGCAGCTTTTAAATCTAAACCTATTTGTTTTCCAACTTCAAAAACTAAATCAGATTTGTTTTCTGGCAAAGCGCCAAGTGTAATCGCATACGGATATTGTGGTGTTTTTTCGATACGCATTGCTAATCCCCATTCTGCATCAATGCTGATTAAAAGTGGAGTAGAAGCGGCTTTTTGATAACGAACAATAAGTTCTTTTATTTTTTGATAACTATCGTCATTAAAAACAACTTTTTTCTTGCTTTCATAATTCGTTGCAGCGCTCGCACGACTGTGAAAAAAGGTCAGTCCGCCAATGTTGTGTTCTTTAATTAAACGTTCGGTTTCCTGAATATTTTCTTCGGTATCGTTAATAAAAACGGCAGGAAAAAAGAATTGTCCTATTCTTTGTCGTAATGCTTCGGCTGTAATTTTCATTATTATAAAGTCTTTTTCATGCAGACACTGTTATCCATTTTTTCGTAAGGCGGATAATTTGGAATGATTGTGTAACCTAATTTTTGGTACAAATTTATGGCTTCGGGCTGGTTTTTCCCAGTTTCGAGAATAGTATAAGTATAGCCGACTTCTTTCGCCCAAATTTCTAATTCGGCTAAAACTTTTGAAGCAATTCCTCTTTTGCGAAAATCAGGATGAACATACATTCGTTTGATTTCTGTTTTGTCGCTTTCTTTTTCGCGAAATGCGCCGCAGCCAACCGGAATGTTGTTTTCATAGTAAACAACCGTGTGTTTTATTTTATCGGTTTTATTAAACTGATTGTAAAACGCATGATCTTCTCCGTCTCGAATTGCTAAATCCTGATCTAATAAAGCTACCAGCTTTATAAAATCGGGATCATCTGAATTGGTTCGTTTTAAGTTAATCATCTTCTTGTTTTATAATTTTCTTTATTCATAACCTTTTCCTGTAAACCAATCGAAACCTTCAATGTTTTTGTATTCAACAGGTATTGAATTTAATATTCTTATGTCTTTTTTATTTTTACTGTAAGCTTCTTTTTTTGAAATAATTATTTTCCCGGTTTTTCTGTCTTCTTTGTCAGTTTCATAGTAAACATATTCTAAAGTATCGACTGCTTCACCGTTCCATTTATATTTATAAATTGCTGTATGTCCAGGATGACCATATTCAACTCCTCGTATTATTTTTTCTTTAGGAGAAAAAGTAGGATTTATGAATTCAAAATCTTTCGAAAATGTTTTTTTATCCTTTCTAAACAAATAAATATTGCTGAAGGCTTTTAGGCAGCATCCAGTTGCGCCATACCAATTAACAACAAAATCTTTCAAACCGTCACCATTAATGTCTTTTATTGTGTCATCCATATAAGTCATAGCCCACTCTTTGTGAGAAAGAACTTTTACGAATTTATTTCCATCTTTCGAATAAATATCGATATATACATTATTTGGCTCTAACCTTCGGATAATGAGATGAGGATTGTTTTTTGCAAAATAGCAATCTATATTTATTTCAACTTCAACGTCATATTCATTATCAGGTCTAACTTTGTATTTCTTTTGGAATTTCTTTTTGTTAATTTCCTGAGTGGCAATTTTCAAAGCATCAAATAGAATTTTATTTAATTTTAAACTATCTATCTTTTCCTGTTTTTCAATTTCAGCTCTTTTCTCTAAACGTTCTTTTTCTTTTTGCTCAAATGTTTTTGTAACAGGTTGTTTTTTTTCTGGCAGTTTATTTTTCTTTTCATTATTATGTCCACAAGATAATACTAGCACTATAAACAATGTTATTATGCAAATCTTTGTTTTCATCTTTTCACTGCAAGTTTTGAGATCGATATTTTATTTCAATTTTGCTTTCTTTTGCTTTGCCAATTGTTTTTTGGTTTCAATTGCTTTATCTAATCGGTTTTTAAAGCGGAAGAGTTTTGGCAAACCTTCCAGTCGGTCTTCAATTGTAATTTCTTCATAAACCACAATAGCTTTTTCTAAAACCCTGATTTCATTGTCGAGATCGTTTTGGTTTTTGTAGATTGTTGCTAATCTATCGTAAGGATGATTTCCTTTAAAGCTTTCTGCGACATTTTCCTCATATAATTCAATTGCTTTTTCAAGATTTCCGGTTTTTTCGAACTCAGCTCCTTTTAAGTTGCGTTCGGCCTGCAAATTTTCATTGATTTCCATAAGTAAGAGTTTGATTTGGGGTTAAACTTCTTCAGATTTTTTCCCAAAATCTTTCGGGAAAATTAAAAAACGTGATAAAATAAGACCTGGAATTGTCGCTATAAAAACCCATATAAAAAAGTTTTGATAGCCTAAAAATTGTTGTATAAAACCGCTCAACATTCCCGGAAGCATCATTCCTAATGCCATAAATCCGGTTGCAAGTGCATAATGTGCTGTTTTTGATTCTCCTTCGGCAACATGAATTAAAAACATCATAAAACCTGTAAAACCAAAACCATATCCAAATTGTTCCAAAATTACGGTAATGCAAGTATACAGATTTAATGGAGAATTTATTTCGAAAAAATAAAGATTTATGTGAAGATGAAAAATTGCTTCGGGTTGAAAATGAGCTAATCCTATAAAACCAAGAATTGGCAGATGCATTGCCAAAAACATAGGAAGCATCCATTTGGTAAGACCATGTTTTGAAATGGCAATTCCGCCCAAAATTCCGCCAATTGTTAAAGCAAAAATTCCTAAAGTTCCATAAATAATCCCAACAGATTCAGTAGTTAGGCTCATTCCGCCAACATCTTTTCCGTCTAATAAAAATGGACTTAACATTTTAAGCAACTGTGATTCTCCTAATCTGAAAACCAGAATAAAAGCTAAAACTAAACCGATTTGTTTTTTCTTGAAGAAACTGGCAAATATAGAACCGAAATTTTGATGATGATCTTTATTATTTGCTACAACATTTATTTCATTTCTTGGAGTAAAAACAAAATTATAAATCGTTATAAAAGTCATTAATAAACCAACGCCAATCATTGTATACGACCATGCTTTAGTATTGTCGCCATATTTTTGTTCTAAATATCCTGCTAAAAGCACAATTAATCCGTTTCCGGCAAGCATTGAAAGCCTGTAGAAAGTACTTCTGATACCGAGGAAAAAAGACTGCTGATTTTCTGGTAAAACCAATAAATAAAAACCATCGCTAGCAATATCATTTGAAGCCGAAGCAAAAGCGGCAACCCAGAAAATTGCCAATGTCATCATGAAAAATCCATTGGTTGGAATCGTAAATCCGACTAATAAAAAAGCAATCGAAATCAATAACTGCATCGATAAAAACCATTTTCTTTTGGTTCCGTTTAATTCAATAAAAGGGCTCCAAAGAGGTTTTATAACCCACGGTAAGTATAATAAACTGGTGTAAACGCCAATATCTTCATTTGAAATACCTAAGTTTTTATACATAATTACCGAAACCGAGATAATTACGGCGTAAGGCAATCCAGACGCAAAATTAAGAAGTGGAATCCAGAACCAGGGTTTATTATCTGTTTTCATTAGGCTGAGCAGGTGAATAGATTTTAAAATTCTTTTTTAAGTCGGCAGCAGTTGGGGTGCTTTCGTTTGCAAAATAATCAATAAATGTTACAGCACAAGCTTTATACATATCGATTTTTTCTGCGGGAATAGAAAATGATATAACGCCGTCTTTTTCAACAGCTCTTACTTTATCAATTATTTTTTCAGCATCGTTTGTATTTATTTTTGAAATATGCTCACCGCCATAAATTACAATGTAACGCACTTTTGTATTCAGCGGATTTTTGATGCTGAAAGAATATTTTATAGTGTCTTTTGCAAAATCTGTAATAACCGGTGTATCAATAATAATGCGTTTCAAATTAGGAACCGCAGCAGGAAGCGCAGGAAAACGATATTGATTATCTTCCAGAAGACGAACAAGATCTAAGTTTTTGTTCATGAACCATTTTGCGCTGAAATAAGCACTTCCGGAAACATTTTTAGTACTTCTGGCAAAATCGATCTGAGTTGGGATTTCGCTGATATAATTCCAGCTTTTATCGCCATCGGCTCTGATTTTATAAGAAGCGTGCCCAATATAAACAGCTGTATTATTAGAGTTTTCTGCCCACCATTTTACTAATTTTGAATAAGAAGCTCTCGAGTTATACATGCTCCAATACAATTGCGGAAGTAT
Source organism: Flavobacterium sp. 2755 (assembly GCF_031455715.1). Lineage (NCBI taxonomy): Bacteria > Pseudomonadati > Bacteroidota > Flavobacteriia > Flavobacteriales > Flavobacteriaceae > Flavobacterium > Flavobacterium sp. 2755. The sequence goes on along the minus strand of NZ_JAVDTG010000003.1, from coordinate 651,473 downwards.
ATAATCGATCCATTTTTGATCCATCCATAAAACAGGATCTGCATATAAATCGTCGTAATTTGCGGTTGACTGCGTTTCTGAACCTTTTGGGTCAACAGATTTATTTCGCCAAACCCCAAACGGACTGATTCCGAATTGAACCCACGGTTTGCTTTCTTTTATAGTTGTTGAAATAGTATGTACAAAGTTGCTCACATTGGCACGACGCCAGTCTGAAAGACTTAAACCTGAACCATATTTTTTGTACGAAGCCGAGTCGTTAAATACTTTTCCGGGAACGGCATACGGATAAAAATAATCATCAAAATGAATCGCATCGATATCGTATTTGTCAACGACTTCTTTTACGACTTTTGTTAAATGTGACTGAACTTCTGGCAATGCAGGATCGTAATAATATTTCCCTCCGTATTCAATCATCCATTCCGGATGTTTAAAAACGTCGTGATTTGGACTTAAAAGATTTTTATTTAAATCGAAAGTTGCACGATACGGATTCAGCCATGCGTGAAATTCAAAACCTCTGTTGTGCGCTTCTTCAATCATCCACGCCAAAGTATCGTAATATGGATTTGGAGCTACGCCTTCTTTTCCTGTCAGGAATCTTGACCAAGGCGCAAGTTCTGTTGGGTAAAAAGCATCACCAACACTTCTTATCTGAACGATAACAGCGTTGTAATTTAATTGTTTGTAAGTTTCAAGAATTTCTAAATAATCAGCTTTTTCTTTTTCAACATTATCTGTAGCTGTTTTTGGCCAGTCAATATTTACTACAGTCGCAATCCAAACACCTCTAAATTCATTTTTAGGATGCATTATTTTTTCTTGTGAGTTAGATTTTAATCCAAAGAAAAATAAAAGTATGATTGAGTATAGTAAGTGCTGATTTTTATGCATTTTAATCTTTAATTTTAACAAGAACCAAAAATAGTTTGTTTTGCTAGGAATTCAATGAATTCTGCTAAATTTTATTTTAAATGTTTTTTTGCCACGAATTGCACAAATTTCCACCAATTTTTTATTCTCAAAGTACAAAAAAATAATTCGTGAAAATTCGTGTAATTCGTGGCAAACTAATTATTTAGTCTGGAAAAGAAATTTTCCCCATTGTTACGGATGGAATTCCTTTTTTAGATCCAAAATTATAATTTCCTCCCGCTACGGTTTCATTGGCCAAAACGGCAAATAAAACGGCTTCTTTTGCATCGCCTGAAATTCCCAGAACATCGCTTTTTTCAAATTTACAAGACAATAATTCTTGTAGCCAGCTTACCAATAACGGATTTCGTGCACCTCCGCCAGACATATAAACTGTAAACTCTTCAATTGGAGTTTTGGTATTTTTAACTACAAATAAAATCGCTTCGGCAATAGTTTCGGCACTAAGGCGTGTTAAAGTCGCAAGCAAATCTGGTGCCGAAATGTTTTCTAAACCTAATTTTGCCAAAGCCGAGTTCACAAAATCATGATTGAATAATTCCTGACCAATTGTTTTTGGGAAGCTTTTTTGAAAGAAAGAATTACTTTTTAATTCACTTAAAAGTTCCTGATTTACAGTTCCGCTTTTGGCGATTTCAGCATCTTTGTCGTAACTTTTTTCAGGAAAAAGTTGTTTGGTAAAAATATCAATTAAAGTATTTGCAGTTCCAGTATCGGTTACAAAAACTTCTTCGGCGTTTTGCGAGGCTGGTAAATAAGTGAAATTTGCGATTCCGCCCATGTTAAGCATGATTCGGTTTTCGCCTTTTTTACTGAACAATAAATAATCGCCATAAACTGCCAAAGGCGCGCCTTCGCCGCCCGCAGCAACATGTTTTTGTCTGAAATCAGATAAAGTGATAATTCCGGTTTTTACCGCAATATGATCGCCGTCGCCAATTTGTAAGGTTGCATTTGGAAATTTTTCCTGCTGATGTAAAAACTTTGGCGCATGCAGAACCGTTTGTCCGTGCGAAGCGATCAAATCAACTTCATTAGCGGGAATATTCCATTTTGAAAGACAATCTTTAATCATTCCGGCATGCAAGCCAGCAATCCATTCGTTTAGTAAAACCAAATGCTGAAAATCGATTGTTTTTTTAGCAAACACTTTTCTGATTTCGGTTTTAATATCTTCGTTGTAATCTATGGTTTCAAACTGTTCGATTTTGACAACCGTGTTTTCGCCTTCGCCAGAAATTTTACAAAGAGCCAAATCGAGTCCGTCGAGCGAAGTTCCAGACATTAAACCTAATATTTTTCGGGTCTCTTTTTGAGCAATTTCGTAAAGAGAACTTATATTTTTATTCATTAAAATGATGTTTTAAGGAAGTGTTTTATTTGGTAACGCTAAAATCAGATTATTTTAGATATAAATATAGTGAAAAAGGATTTTTTTATTTGTAAAATTCACTATTCCGAAAAAAGACAGCTAAATGAATAATGATTAAAAATGCAGAAAAATTTGTACAATTAATTGGTTAAGTTTGCTTTCGAAATTCCTCAAAAACACTTTGTTGAATTTTAGTCATCAATTCAAAACAATCAAACTTAAATTATGAAATCATTTTTTTACTACATTACCTTTCTACTACTCTCTTTTTTTGTCACAGCTCAGGAAAACAGCCCTTTTGTAAATGGATTTGAAGAAACGATATCTTCGAAAATATTAGAACAGCAACGTAAAGTCTGGATCCATATTCCGAGTAGTAACGGTGGAAATAAAATCAAAGACAGAGGAAATTATCCTGTAATTTATTTATTAGACGGAAGTGAAAATTTCAACACCGTTGTGAGCATTACAGAACATATGGCGGAATCGAATCTTTGTCCACCAATGATTGTGGTTGGTATTCTGCACAAAAACAGATTGGTTGATTTAACGATAGGTACAGATAAAGAATTACCTGAAATTGTGGGCGGCGGCGAAAAATTTATGTCATATGTCGAGAAAGAATTGATTCCGTATATTGATTCCAATTATCCAACTACATCTTATAAAACGTTTATTGGTCACTCGCTTGGAGGCTTAACAGTTATGAATACTTTTTTGCATAATCCGAATTTATTTAATTCGTATGTTTCTCTTGACGCTTCGTTGTGGTGGGATCGCCAAAAAGTGGTAAAAGACGCCAAAACGATTTTACCGACTCAAAATTACAAAGGAAAAACATTGTATATGGCAATGGCAAATCGTTTAGAAAAAGGTGTTGATACATTAAGTGTTCAAAAAGATACAACCCAAACGACAGCGCTTCTTCGAAGCAATTTAGAATTTATTAAAGATTTGTCTAAAAATGAAAAGAACCAATTGCGTTTTAAATATAAATTTTATGAAGATGACAATCATCCTTCAGTACGTTTGATTGGTGAATATGATGCACTTCGATTTATTTTTGAGTTCTATAAACTTAAAATTTACGACAGCGAATTAAAAAATCCTGATTTTAAATTAGATTCACTTTTGGTAGCGCACTACAAAAATGTCTCTGAAAACATGGGCTATGTTGTAAAGCCGGGCGAAAACCAAATTAATAATTTGGGTTACCAAATGATGGGAGCTAAACAATTAGCAAAAGCTGAGACCTTGTTTAAACTTAATACGACCAACTATCCTGAAAGTGCCAATTGTTATGATTCTCTTGGCGATTTATATCTTGAAAAAGGTGATAAAGCAAAAGCGATAGAAACTTTTAAAAAAGCTTTAACGCTTCAAGCAATTCCAGAAACAAAAGAGAAATTGAAAAAGCTATTGAAAGAGAAGAAATAAAATTATAGAATATATGTATAAAAAGCTCAACTATTCGGTTGGGCTTTTTTTGCGTTTATACGAGAATTAATTATGAAGCCTGACTGTAATTGAAAAATAAAAGAAAAACTTATTCCCGTTTTTATATATTTGTTTTCAAACTAATTAAAATTTAAACCATGATTATAGTTATTATCCTTTTTGTTTTCATCATAATAGGAGTGTTCATTTACAATTCCCTTATTGAAAAAAGAAACCAAGTTACGAATGCTTTTTCTTCTATTGATGTAATGCTGAAAAAACGTTATGATTTGATTCCGAATTTAGTTGAGATTGTAAAGCAATACACTAATTACGAACAAAGTACCTTAACTAAAATCGTAGAACTTCGTTCAAGAGCAACTTCAGGTTCTTTAACCGAAGCCGAAAAAGCAAGTTTAGATACTGAACTTAGCTCAGCTGTAAAAGGTTTAATGGTTACGGTTGAAAATTATCCGGACTTAAAAGCCAATACCAATTTCTTAAATCTGCAAAGTACTTGGACAGAAAGCGAAGAACAAATCGCTGCTGCGAGAAGAACTTATAATGCTTCGGTTACGAGTTACAATAACGCTATTATGATGTTCCCGGGAAATCTGTTTGCGGGAATGTTGAAATATACTCAAATTGATGTTTTGGCAACGCCAGAAGAAGAACGTAAAAATATTAGTGCAAAAGAACTTTTCAATAATTAATGGATTCAGGAATTAGCAACAATTCAGCCTTGCAGGAGGTTTTGAATACATTAGAAGTTGAAAGAAAAAAGATTGCCGAAACCTATAAAACCACCTACATTTTATTTGGTCTTGCCATTGTATTTATGGTAATTGGTTTATTAATTAGGTTTCCGACTTTAGGTTTTCTGGGATTTGCCGTTTCTGCCATTACTGGCATCGTAATGCATTTTAGAATTGGCGACGATGTTAAGAAATACAAAATAGCTTATAAAACCAATGTTGTAGGATCTGCATTAAAAAATATCAACGAAAGCTTGACGATAACGCCGCAAAGCGGACTTCCTGAATATGAGTTTAGAAGTTCGGAACTTTTTACAACTGAATCTGATCGTTATAAAACACAGGATTTAATAAGCGGAACAAACGATAAAACTTCTTTTTGGTTTGCCGAAGTTCACGCCGAATACAAAACCGAAACTAGTACAAAAAACGGAACCCGTACACAATGGCACACGATTTTTAAAGGAATTGTTTTTGTGGCCGATTTCAATAAAAATTTCAATGTTTCGACAGTTGTTCGTCCAAAAGGTTTTGGAGAAGCTTTTGGTTCGTGGTTCTCTAAAAATGTTTTTAGTTTTGGAAATACTGATGTTATCGAATTAGAAAACATCGATTTCAGCAATAAATTTGTAACTTATTCCAGTAACCAAATCGAAGCGCGATACATTTTAACGCCTGCCATGATGGAAAGAATTCTGGACTTAAACGGCAAATGCGACGAAACGATTTCGGTTTCGTTTATACATTCTAAAATGTATATTGCTTTTCCGTTGTCCGAAAATTATTTTGAAGCGCCTATTCATTCTTCGCTTTTAGATCCCGATTTACTTTCCGGCGATCTTTCGATTGTGAAATTCATGCATGATATTGTTCATGAACTGGATTTGAATACTAGGATTTGGGGGAAGGAGTAGATTTCTTTTTATAAAATATTTTTAAGCCGTTTAATAGATTTTGATTTGTTAAGCGGTTTTACTTTTTAAATATCAGGTATAAATACGTAAAGGTATTTGAGGATATATTGATATTTTTGGAGCATTTTTCTTGGTAACTGACAGAGAAGTAAATTATAATAGTGATTTTAAATTATAAAATATTATGGTAAAATATCTGATAAATAAAATATTGATATATTTACATTAAAGATTTAAATTATGTCCACAGACAAAATAGAAATAAAATTAACTTTTATTGATGATCAAGTTGTTGATCTAAGCAATATGTCTGTGAAAGCACTTGAGTCATTTTTAAGTGTTACCAATTCTCTGAAAAATATATCTGAATTAGTTTCAGATCAATTAACTTATACAATTAAAAAAGGGTCTGCTTATGCATGTGTAAATGGATTGCCTAATGAAATAGGTAATATTTACTCTAAAATTGATGAAGCTTTAAAAGGAGAATCCTCTGATGAAATTGTAACTTCGAATTTGAGAAGCATTCAAAAGGAAATACAAAATACTGTTTTTAAATATCAATTTTCTTATAAAGGAGAACTTCTAGATAAAAGATTAAGAGAATCAAAAAAAATAGCTAAAAAGAGAAAAAAACAATTATTTGAAAATAAACTAGAAATTGTTTCTGGTTTTTTTAATCAAATTGGCGGGAATGATCCTAACTATCATTTTGATTACGGAAATGGAAATAGATTGACAATAGATTGTACAATTAATGAAACGGAAGAATTAAAACCACATCTATATAAAACTATTTCTAGTTTAGTTATTAAGAAAGATTTTGAAGATAAGGATTTAAAACCAATTTTCGAACATAAAACAATAATTGAAGATGAATTAGTACAACCTTTTAAAGAGTTTCTGGTCAATTATTACCAACCTGAGGATTTGATTGATAGACTTGAAATTATTTATGATTTTATTGATAATTCAGATAAAAGGGAAAGAAATATTGAATTACTGCTAAAAGCTTTCAATAGTAATGTTTTTAATGTAAGTGAAATAAAAACTATTTTGGTAATATCTAAATCATTTCAAGTTAAGAATGAATGTATTAAAAAAAACAGAGATGAACTTTTAAAGTTGTACGAAAGTTTATTAAAACAATCACGCTAATGTTTGAAATAATTAATACTTTATCAGAAAAAGATATAAATAAAGACTTTGTAGCGATAGGAGCTTTAATTAATAAAGAAAAGTCCCCATACCATGCTTCTTTAATAATAAACTATAAATCTGCTTTATTTCAATTTCATTATACAAGTCAAGAGATTGAATTTCAAAAAGTAAATTATAATTATTTTCATAAGCGTACTCAAACAATTCATGAGGATGAGATTCCAGCTTTCATTGCTTATTGTAATTCAATCAAAAAGAAAGCGAATCCAACATATGGTTTTTTTTACAGCGGAGAATATTATGATAGTAATGGTACGCATTTTAGTCAAAAATCTACAGGAGAGAGAATGACATGTGTTGGTTTTTGTTTAAACGTTTTAAAAGGATTTTTAGAAGAAGATTATATAAAATATAAAGATTGGAATTCATCTTCACATGAAGAAACGGACTACTTACAAAAATATGCGGAGGAACATAATTTAGATGTTGAAACAATAGCTGAATCCCATAGAAGAATAAGTCCTCTTGAAATATTAACTTCAGGTTTTTTTGATAATCTCCCAATTTCAAAAAATAATATAGATGATAAGTCTGATGAAGTGAAAGAATATTTGTTTAATTATTAGCCATGTACTAATGAAAAATAGATTATAATTTTAACAATTTTATATTTGAAATTTGTTTTTGTTCCCCAGCTAGCGCGAGCGTCCCGCTCGTGCCCACACAGAACATCAATTAATATCAATTTCTAAAACAGTCTGATCATTATTTCCATAGTTTCTTGCAGAACTGTATTTCCAATCTATCGGATTACTAACAAAACCAGTTTCAAGAGGATTGTTATGAATATAGTTTAGTTTTTGCTCAAAAACTTTTAATGACCAAATCTCGATAGGTTGATTATTTTGCTGCCAAAACTGCCTGAATTTTACATTGCTATTTTTCTTTCCAGCTTTTTCAAACATCCATAATATCCATTCTTTTCTGCTTTCTTGCGGATTTTCTTCGATTGTTTTAAGCAGTTTTCTTGAAGTAAATCCTTTAAAATCTCTAATCAATCCTGAAGGATCACCATTTCCTGATCTGAAAATTAAATGAATATGACTTGGCATTATACAATATCCATAAATTTCCATTGATTTATGTTTACGACAATAATCTAGAGATTCGATGATTGCTCCAAAATATTCTTCTCTTGTAAATACATCTATCCAATAAACTGTAGCAAAACTGATAAAATATGCTCCTGTTTGTTCTCCAAATTTATATTTTCTGCTCATTTATTTTTTATCTAATGCTGGAGATACTTTGCGGGCACGAGCGGGACGCTCGCGCTAGCGTCTTAAATAGTTTTCAAAAATCAAGAATCTCTCTGCTAGCGCGAGCGTCCCGCTCGTGCCCGCAAAGTTTATCAATTACTAAAAGAGAAAACCTCGATTTTTGAAACCGAGGTTTTTCATTTTAAAATTCTCACTCCAAATCCAAATAAGGATTTAAAGTTTCAGCTAATTCATTGAGCCAGTAAAAACTATCTCTTAATTTGGTGATTTCGTTTTGAAGTTCTTCGTGTTCGCTCATAACGCCTAATGCGAGTGTGAAATTTACCTGTCTTAGTGTTTTAGCCATTTCCTTAGAATCAATTCTTTCATTGAAAAAATTCAAAAGCCTGATTTGGGTTTCTTTTGAAAGTGTGTTTGTAATCATAATCTTTGTGTTTAGGAAAAGAACCCGCACAGCTAAGGTGTCCTACGCCACAAAGTGCGTTGCAGTTGTTTCCAATACCGCCACCATACCGCACGGGCAAAAGCTTTTTTGATATCATATTTCTTTGTGTTTAGGATTGTAAAGATATCAAAAAAATATTTTAAAGTAAGAAAAGTATTATATATTTATTGTTTAAAAAAAGCCTAGAAAGAAACTAAATCATATCTGCATAGTAAATATAAAACGTTATTTTTATAATTAGAAACATATAAATAAATGAAATAGATAAGATAAAACTATTTTCTGGATTGAAAAATTACTTAATTTGATGAAAAGTTAAAAAATGGAGGAAAATAAACTTACTAAAAGAGAAGAATATATAAAAGAATTTAATAAAAGAAATTGGGATGATTTTAGAGCTTCACATCAAAGATTTGATTATCTTTTAGTAACTTTTGATGGAGCTGGAATTTATCTTTCATTAGAACTAATGAAATTTTTGTCTGAGAATGGTAAGTCCATTGACGTTTCTTTAAAAGTTTTTGGAATGTGCTTCGCTATTTCAATCATGTTTAATTTTTTGACTCAATTTTGTAGTTTTAATGTTTTTCACAATTTAGCTATGATGGAACAAGCTATTGCATTTACAGATGAAAGCAAAGATGAAGAGATTGATTTAGAGAAATATAATAAGAAAATAAAAACTTATAATTTTTATAGTTCTCTGTGTATGTTGATAAGTATAATACTAATGATAATTGGAACAATAGGATTAATGACTTTTATGTGTATCCAATTCTAAACTCTATTTTAATCAGTTTTCAATAAAATCTTCTTATGAAACCGAATGCCCTAGCCCTGATGGAAGCGGCATCCTTTTGCGCCGGTCCCGATAGCTATCGGGAGGCGTAAAAGATATAGCGGACAGCAGGAAATTGCTCCTTATTAAAATTCTAAAACGAGAAATTTACGTTTCCATTAGCCTTCGACTTCGCTCAGGATGACAATTGTGTAGGAAAAACTTAGAATCTTAGTAACTTAGAACCTTACTTAAGTACAAACTCATTTTCCTTTAAAGTATTCAAAACTTCTGCAATGATTTTCGAACGGCATTCGGCGCTTTTTCTGGAAGTTCCCGTTTTTACCCAATAACGAATGTTTAACTGAATGATCGCCCCGGAAATATCAGTTATTACGGCTGCGTCTTCGTGATCTTTTTCGGTTACTTCTTCGTTTCGTTTTAGGACTTCTTTTACGAGTTCTATTGCTTTTCCATAATCAGAACCGTATTCGAGACCAACGGTAAAAGTCTGTAAAAGAAAACCTTCGCTGTTGTAATTAATTAAAGTGTTTTTTATAAGAAGTGCATTGGGAATATAAATAATTTTCGAATCGCTTTTTACTTCGGTATCACGAAGGTTGAGGTTGATGACTTCGCCTTTTACGCCGTTGCTTTCGATAATATCGCCAATAGAAAACGGACGTTTGAAAGCGAGCAGAATTCCGGCAAGGAAATTTTCGCCAATATCTTTAAGCGCAAAACCAATTACAAAAGCCGAGATTCCTGCACCGGCAAGCATACTTTGAGCGATTCCGTCAAGACCAATAATTTTGAACATGAACAAAACCCCAATAATAATCAAAACCGATTTGATTAAACGGGCAATAAAAGTTGCCAGAAGTCGGTCGTGCATTCTGGCTTTAAGTCGGTTTCCTGTAAAAATACCAATTCGGGTTGCAATAAACCACGAAACGAGAATGACAACAATGGCGAGAATAAATTTTGGCGTAAGATCGACAATGCTGTAATAATAGTTTTCTAAATGTTTGAAGACGTCCTGAACGAAATTTTCCATAATTGTAAGGCGTAAAAGTGTTTAAATCGTTTAGTGAATTTTTTTAACACATAGAAACATAGTTTTTCTTTGCGCTTAAAGGCATTTCATTTGTTTAAATTCACATAGCTGAGTTTACAGTGCTATGTGTTAAAATCTAGATTTTTTATAATATTCTCATACTTTGAATTTAAAATCTATGTTTCTATGTGTTTAAATTTTTTATTCAACTAAACAAAGTTTTAAAATTAACTTTTAGCAAGTGGAATACTTTACAGGATTCTTTCTGAATTTTATAAAATATGAGGGATTGTTAGATAAAATCCACAAATGGAATTATTTTGCCATGTGTTATCTTTATATTTGTTGTCTCAGTTTTGAGCAATTATTTTTTAAGAAAAGCACCATTTACATGTTGACCCAATCTCATTTAGAGCAATTAGCCGGCGAACTCGAAGGCACACTTTTATACGATGATCTTCATAAAACACTTTATTCGACAGATGCATCGGTGTATCGGATTCGGCCAAATGCGGTGGCTTTGCCTAAATCGACAGCAGATATCAGCAAATTAATTCGCTTTGCGGCGCAGCATAATATTTCGATTACGCCAAGAACTGCGGGAACTTCACTTGCCGGACAAGCTGTTGGCGACGGACTTGTGATTGATGTTTCGAAACATTTTACCAAAATATTAGGTTATGATGCCGAGAAAAAAACGGTGACGGTTCAGCCCGGCGTTATTCGCGACGAACTGAATTTGTTTTTAAAACCTCATGGCGTTTTCTTTGCACCAATTACATCAACTTCAAACCGTGCGATGATTGGCGGAATGGTGGGAAATAATTCTTCCGGAACAACTTCGATTCGTTATGGCGTTACGCGTGATAAAATTGCCGAGGTAAAAGCGATTTTGAGCGATGGAACAAAAGTGGCTTTTGGCGAACTGACTTCGGCAGAATTTATTGAGAAAACCAAAGGTGATTCTTTAGAAAATAAAATCTACAAAAGCGTTTACGACGAACTTTCGGTAAAAGCAATTCAGGAAGAAATTATAAAAGAGTTTCCGAAACCGGAAATTCACAGACGAAATACAGGTTACGCCGTTGATATTCTGTTAAGATCAGAATTATTTGGCGGAACAGAACCCACAATCAACCTAGGAAAATTACTTTGCGGAAGCGAAGGAACTTTGGCTTTTACAACCGAAATTACTTTAAAAGTTGATGATTTACCGCCAGCGCATAGTATTATGGTTGTTGGACATTATCATACGATTCAGGAATCTTTAGAATCTGTTGTCGTGGCGATGAAACATCATTTGTACACTTGCGAAATGATTGACGATACGATTTTAGATTGTACCAAAACGAATCGTGAACACATTAAAAACCGATTCTTTTTGGTTGGAGAACCAAAAGCGATTATGCTTTTTGAAGTGGCATCTCATACTTTAGAAGATGCCGAAAATCAGGCCAATGCTTTAATTGCTGATTTAGAAAAAAATAACTTTGGTTACGCGCTCGTAAAAATTTACGGAGCCGATATTGATAAAGCAAATGAACTAAGAAAAGCCGGACTCGGGCTTTTAGGAAGTATTGTAGGCGACGATAAAGCTGCCGATTCTATTGAAGATACAGCGGTTGAATTAAGCGATTTGCCAGCTTATATTGCAGAGTTTTCGGCGATGATGTTACGCCACGGACAGGAAGCGATTTATTACGCGCATGCCGGTGCAGGAGAACTGCATTTACGTCCGGTTTTGAATTTGAAGAAAACATCAGACTTAAAATTATTCAGAACCATTGCGACCGAAGTAGCGCATTTGGTAAAAAAATATAGAGGTTCGTTAAGTGGTGAACACGGAGACGGAATCGTACGTGGTGAGTTTATTCCGTTTATGATTGGAGATAAGAATTACGAATTGCTGAAAAGAATCAAATTAGCGTTTGACCCAAATTCGGTTTTAAATATCGGTAAGATTGTCAACGCTTTGAAGATGGACGAAAATCATCGTGTGATTTCAGGAAGGGTAGAACCAGATATTAAAACATTTCAGGATTTTTCAGATAGTTTAGGGATTTTGCGTGCTGCCGAAAAATGTAACGGATCTGGCGATTGTAGAAAAATGCCATCGGCAGGAGGAGCAATGTGTCCGAGTTATCGTGCGACGCGAAATGAGAAAGAAACAACTCGTGCGAGAGCAAACGCTTTACGCGAATATTTGACGTATTCTGAAAAAGAAAACAAATTTGACCAGAAAGAATTATACGAAGTTTTTGAGTTGTGCGTGAGTTGTAAAGCCTGCGCAAGCGAATGTCCGAGTAATGTTGACGTAGCGACTCTTAAAGCGGAATTTTTATACCAATATCAAAAAGCAAACGGATTTTCGACCCGAAGTAAAATTTTTGCTAACAACGCAAAATTGAATAAAATGGGAAGTTTGTTTCCGTCGATTACGAATTTTATTTCGAATCAGTCGCTGGTTAAAAAATCAATGGGAATTGCGCCAGAAAGACAAGTGCCGCTTTTGGCAAAAAAGACCTTTAGAAAATGGTATGAAAATAATAAACCTAAAAGCACAGATTTTCCAAACGGACAATTGTATTTGTTTGTTGATGAATTTACGAATTATTACGATGTAAATATCGGGATTGATGCTTTTGAATTATTAACGAAACTAGGTTACGAAGTTTTAATCGTAAATCATGAAGAAAGCGGAAGAACATATCTTTCAAAAGGATTTTTGGAAGAAGCGAAAAAGATTACGGATATCAATGTCAATATATTCAAAGATTTGATTTCGAGTAACACACCGTTAATTGGAATTGAACCTTCGGCAATTTTGACTTTTAGAGATGAATATTTACGATTGGCATCAGATAAAGAAAGCGCTGAAAGAATTTCGCAAAATGCTTTCACAATCGAAGAATTCTTCAAAAAAGAAATCATCGACGGTAAAATAACGCCGGATTCTTTCTCAGAAGAAACAAAAGAAATTAAAATTCACGGACATTGTCATCAAAAGTCTTTAAGTTCTGTTGAAGCGACTTTTGCCATGCTGAACCTTCCTAAAAATAATACGGTTACGATTTATAATTCGGGTTGCTGCGGAATGGCGGGTTCTTTTGGTTATGAAAAAGAGCATTATAAAGTGAGCATGCAAATGGGAGAGGACACGCTTTTTCCAAAAGTGCGTAACACTGCGGAGAACGTAAAAATTGCCGCTGCAGGAACAAGCTGCCGCCATCAAATTTATGACGGAACAAAACGAGAAGCACAGCATCCGGTTAGTATTTTGAGAAATTGTTTGCGTTGAGAAATGGCACGCAGATGACACGGATTCACTTCGTGAAAACGCGGATGAACACGGATTTTTTGTTTTATCTTAAGTTTTGCCACAGATTAAAAGGATTAAAAAGATTTTTTCACGCAGATTTGGCAGATTTAATTTAAAATTTAATCTGTGAAAATCCTTATAATCTGTGGCAGAAAAAACTTTGTGACTTGGCGCCTTTGTGGCGAAAAAAATATTCACACAAAACAAAATCGTTTTATATATTTGAAATAAGGATAATTTTTGCATTATTTGCAAAATAAAACCATAACAACTGAATTAAATTAATTTATAATACAAAACATATATGGCATTTTCAAGTTTATTCCGAAAGAAAACAGTACAGGATATTCTGAAGCAAGTTGCTCAGAATGAATCAGATGGTCATAATGCGCTAGGGAAACATTTGACGACCAAAGATTTAACTGCTTTTGGAATAGCGGCTATTGTTGGAGCGGGAATTTTTAGTACAATTGGAAAAGCCAGTGCAGATGGCGGACCAGCTGTTATTTTTCTGTTCTTATTTACAGCTTTAGCTTGTAGTTTTGCAGCTTTTGCTTATGCCGAATTTGCTTCGATGGTTCCGGTTTCAGGAAGTGCTTATACGTATTCTTATGTAGCTTTTGGAGAAATTATCGCCTGGATTATTGGCTGGGCTTTGATAATGGAATATGCCGTAGGAAATATAACGGTCGCCATATCGTGGAGTGATTATTTTACCGGACTGCTCCAGAGCGGCGGAATTCATTTACCGCAGTGGATTCAAATGGATTATTTAACTGCTTCAAACGGATTTAATGATGCCGAAGCTTTAATGCGTGGCGGAAAATCTTTCGAAAATTTAAGTGTCGCTTTACAGCAAGCACACACAGCGTGGACAACTGCACCAACAATTGGATCTTTCCATTTTGTTACTGATATACCAGCATTATTCATCATTATTTTAATTACTGCTCTAGTTTATAGAGGAATGAAAGAGTCTCGTAATGCGAGTAACTTAATGGTTGTGGTAAAGCTTTGTGTGGTGCTGTTAGTAATTGCTGTTGGTGTATTTTATGTAGATACAGCAAACTGGGACCCGTTTGCTCCAAATGGAGTTGGCGGGGTTTTAAAAGGAGTTTCTGCCGTTTTCTTTGCTTATATTGGTTTTGACGCTATTTCGACAACTGCCGAAGAATGTAAAAATCCGCAGCGCGATTTACCACGCGGAATGATGTGGGCGATTATTATTTGTACTATTCTTTATATTGCTATTGCCTTGGTTTTAACCGGAATGGTAAAATATCACGAATTAAATGTTGGAGATCCTCTTGCATTTGTTTTCGATAAATTAGACTTAAAATGGATGTCGGGAATTATTGCCGTAAGTGCAGTAGTGGCAATGGCGAGCGTTTTATTGGTTTTCCAAATGGGACAGCCACGTATCTGGATGAGTATGAGCCGTGATGGTTTGTTACCAAAGAGATTTTCTACCGTTCACCCAAGATTCAAAACCCCATCATTTGCTACAATCGTAACAGGTTTTGTAGTAGCGATTCCAGCTTTATTCTTAAATCTGACAATGGTAACTGATTTATGCAGTATCGGAACTTTATTTGCCTTTGTATTGGTTTGTGCGGGAGTTTTAGTATTGCAAAACAAACCTGAAATTCCAAGAGGGAAATTCAAAACGCCTTATATTAACTCGAAGTTTATTCTTCCGGTTTTAATGATCGTTGGATTGTATTATGCTTTTGCTTTCAATAATAAAGCTACAATGGCTTTTATCAATAATGAGCCACAAATTTATGATGCGACTTCAATCGTAACATCTTTAGATAAATCAGAATCTGAAAAAGTTTTCAAATACTTAGAAAGCATCGAAGTAAACAATAAAACTACTGAAACTTCAGATTTAGAACATTTATTAGGACAATATCAAGACGACGATGCAAAATATGCTAAGGTTGTAAAAGGTTTACCAATTGCAGATTCTGCTAAATATGAATCAGGATTTAGTTTATTCAAACACAAAATTCCAATGTGGATATTCTTATTCGTTTTAGTTGGATTAGCTGTTTGGGCTTTTAGAAGAAATCTATCTTTAATTCCGCTTTTAGGATTAATCTGCTGCCTTTATATGATGGCCGAATTAAGCGTTTGGAACTGGATTTATTTTACAATTTGGTTATTAATCGGGTTGTTTATTTACTTTACTTATAGTAGAAAAAATAGTAAGCTGAATTTAGCTAAGTTATAAGTTAGGAGTTATAAAATATAAATGGAAATCGTTCTGAAAATAATCTTCAGAACGATTTTTTTTATGTAAATATTCGTACTTTTTCTAAAGCTTTTTTCATAGGTTTGCGCTTAGTAAATTTTAAATTTAATTTTTTTATAAATGAGTTTTCTTGATAAAATATTGGGTAAAAAAGAATCTCCAATAAAGTCTTATAGTGATTTCTGGAATTGGTTTTTAAAGAATGAAAAAGAATTTTTTAAAATTGTTCAAGAAGGACAAAATATTCACAAAGGTTTCCTTGATAAACTGGCACCAAAACTAGACGAAATCCACGATGGAATTTATTTTCTAACCGGAATGTTTGATGATCAAACTGCTGAACTTATTCTAACCCCGGATGGAGCCATTAGAAATATTTATGCTATAGAAGAATTGGTCAACGCTGCTCCTCAAATTAAGGGCTGGAGATTCACAGCACTTAAACCAGCATCAGATATTAAAGATGTAAGTATAAATTATGAAGGTTTTGACTTTAATAAAGATAATTTAAAATTTTATCCTAACCTTCATAAAAACTATCCGGATGAAATTGATTTGACCATAGTTTACGACCATTTTACAGAAGATAAAAAACAAATGATGACAAACGGTGTTTATATTTTTCTTGATAATTATTTAGGAGAATTGCATTCTGTTACTTTAATTGATAATATGAAAGTAGTAGGATCAAATGAAATTTCGGAAGAATTAATTCCAATTGAAAAATTAAAAGATTATCTAATCTGGAGAGAAAAAGAATTTGTTGAGAAATATGAAGGGATAAGACACAATACAGAAAAAGATAACTATTCAGGTTTTGAGTCAAGTACAAAAGACGGAGGAGTTGTTATAGGATTAATGAATGCGGATCTTTTAAAATGGGATAATAAAGCATCCCATCCATGGATGTTTATTATAACAATCCCATTTGACGGTAGTAATAGTAACGGGATGCCAGACAAAGAAACATATCAGTTATTAAATGAAATTGAAGATCAAATAGTGTTAGAACTTAAGGATTTGGAAGGTTATTTAAATGTGGGTAGAGAAACATTGGCAAACAAAAGAGAAATCTTTTTTGCTTGCAAAGATTTTCGAAAACCTTCAAAAACGGCAGATGAATTAATAAAAAAATATAATGATTCTTTCGATATAAGTTACCAAATCTATAAAGATAAATATTGGCAATCTTTTAGATATTACGAGCAGAAATAATTTTTTATAGCCACGAATTCACGAATTAATTATTAAAAGTTCGTGAATTCGCAGCGAAAAAACCAACCTGCGAAAATCCGTTAAACCTGTAAAACCCGTGGGCTAGAAACCTTCAAAATCCCAAGCTCAACCATACAAGCTTTCATCATCTCATAAGTACGCTGAATATCATTATCCAAACCAATCGAAAAACGAATCAAACCATCCGTCAATCCCATTTCGTGTTGTTCTTCTAACGGAATTTCACTAGAAGTTGAGGTTCCCGGCGCGCTGAATAACGTTTTATAAAAACCTAAACTTACCGCTAAATAACCCAAATTTCTGGCTTGCATCAACTCCATTAATTCATTCGCTTTCTCCAAAGTACCAACATCAATTGTCAGCATTCCCCCAAAACCATATTCCGGATTAATCATTGTTTTGTACAATTCATGACTCGGATGACTTTTTAATCCCGGATAAACCGTTTTTAAACCGTCTTTTTCAAATTGATCCGCTAGAAAATGCGCGTTATGACTGTGTTGTTTAATTCGGATATGAAGCGTACGAAGATTTTTCATCACACTTGCCGAACGTAAACTATCCATCGTTGGTCCCAAAAGCATACTAGCGCCAGAGTTTACATTTTTCAACGAATTAATAAACTCTTTCGAAGCACAAGTTACGCCACCAACAGTATCGCTGCTTCCGTTAATATATTTTGTCAAACTATGAATCACGATATCAGCACCCAATTTAGCAGGAGAAACAGATAAAGGTGAAAAAGTATTATCGACAACCAATTTCAAATTATGTCTTTTAGCAATTTTAGCTAAACCTGCAATATCAGCCACTTCCAATAACGGATTACTAACTGTTTCGCAATACAAAACTTTTGTATTTGGCGTAATTGCAGCTTCTACAACATCCAGTTTGGTAATGTCCACAAAGCTAGTTTCAATCCCGAATCTTGGCGTAAAATTTTTCAAAAAAGCATAAGTGCCACCATAAATAGTTCGGCTGGAAACGATGTGATCGCCCGCACCGCAAAGCTGTAATAGAGTAGGTGTAATTGCGCCCATTCCCGAAGCCGAAACGTTTGCTGTTTCCGTTCCTTCCATCGCTGCCAAAGCCTGATCTAAATACAAATTACTTGGCGATGAATGGCGGGAATACAAATAACAGCCTTCCATATTTCCCTCGAAAGTATCAAACATAGTTTTCGCCGAAAGAAAAGTATAAGTCGAAGAATCAGAAATCGACGGATTCACACCGCCAAATTCACCAAAGTACTGCAAATCCTGAATTTTGTCTGCTGGGTTAAAGTCTTTCATTTTTTTGTCATTGCGAGGAACGAAGCAATCTTCCTCTGGTTAGTATTATTGTTTAGGAGCTATTCCAGCTTTACGTTTCAAGTCCTCGTAAAAAAGTCAAAAGTTTCTAATGTTCTAAAAAGAGCTTCTGTTGGTCGCTTTTTTAAAACAAGAAACTTATGCCTTTTTTCCTCCGGGCTTTCCACTTCAATCTGGGCTAGGACTCTCGTTTTCAAAAGAAATTTTATTCAAAATAAAGTCTAATTAGAAAATTAATCAACTATAAAGTTTATAATTAGATTTTAAAACTATAAAAATGTATTTATAATGATTTTTAATCTAAATTTGATATAGAAAGTATATTTAAATAGATTTTCTTTCATTTCAATAACTATGAGGATGAGATTGCTTCGTTCCTCGCAATGACATAACTATGGCTTTAGACGAAATAGATAAAAAACTTTTGGTTTTACTGCAAACCGACAGTAAAAAAACAAACAAAGAATTGTCTTTAAAACTCAATCTATCCGTAACCGCGGTTTACGAAAGAATCAAAAAACTCGAACGCGAAGGCATAATTAAAAACTACGCTGCCTTAGTCGATAAATCTAAAATTGAAAAAGGATTTGTAGTTTTCTGCCATTTAAAATTAATTCAGCATACTAAAGAATTTTTAACCAAATTTGAAAGCGAAGTCATTAAACTAAATGAAGTTTTAGAATGTCATCATGTAAGCGGCGATTACGATTATATTCTGAAAGTCTTAGTAAAAGATATGGAAGCTTACAGGGAATTTTTAGTTACCAAACTGACTTC
Organism: Flavobacterium sp. 2755; assembly: GCF_031455715.1. NCBI lineage: Bacteria > Pseudomonadati > Bacteroidota > Flavobacteriia > Flavobacteriales > Flavobacteriaceae > Flavobacterium > Flavobacterium sp. 2755. The sequence goes on along the minus strand of NZ_JAVDTG010000003.1, from coordinate 632,436 downwards.
GTTACAGCATATTGGAAGTACACAAAGTATGTTTATGATTAGTGAAGTAAAGAATTCGACGGTGATTTCGTTTTAAGATTCTAAGATTTTTCTTTGAGACTTATTGACTTTGTGGCAAAAAATAAGTTTTAACACAATTGAATAATTATAAACTTTAAATTTGAGTTTAAATAAAAGCCAAATGGAAACGAAAGAATTAAGACGTAAGCTTATAAAGGATTTTGGAAAATTCATTGAAGACGATTCTAAATTAGAAATTTTAGAAAGTGTTTTTGATGCTATAAATCATGACGAAAAGAAATCAATTGTTTCCGATTCTCATTACAATTTAGTTGCCGAAGAGAGAGAAAAATATCTTTCAAATGAAAAAGAAGCAAGTTCTTGGGAAGAAGTAGAACAACGCTTGAATACTAAATATGGTTTTTAAAATCAAAATTTTACCCTTAGCAGAAAATGAAATTGATGAATCTATTGAATTCTATGAAAACAGAAGTAAAGGTTTAGGAAAACAATTTCTAACTTATTTAAAATCACACCTACAAGTTTTAAAAACTCATCCGGAATTATTTGAAATAAAGAAAGAGCCAGGTTATCGTGAACTAACTTTGGTAAAATTTCCTTTCGTTATTATATATGAAATTATTAACGATGAAGTTATAATTTATTCTGTTTTTCATACTTCAATAAATCCTGAAAGGAAGCCTTAGTGAGAAGGTACAAGGCTAAAGAGTGGCAAAGGTTCAAAGATTTTTTGTAGAGACGCACAGCAGTGCGTCTAACGCCCGGTTTGTCATCCTGAGGAACGAAAGATTACAAACAAAACTCTACAAAGGTTGGCGATTTTGCATGAGGAGCTTCTAGTGTGATCCTTCGTTCCTCAGGATGACAAGCTTGCGTATAAACTTTGCGACTTTGCTCCCGGTGGCTATCGGGATTGCGAGATTAAAAAAACAAAAAAACTTTGCGTCTTCGAGCCTTCGCGGCAGAAAACCACAACCCAAAATTTCACGCAAAAAACATTGAAAATTAAACTTTAAACAAAACTTTATTCCTTAATTTTGTAACCGCTAAAATAAAAACAAAATACTATGAGTTCATTTGACGTAGTCATTATAGGTTCAGGTCCTGGAGGATATGTATCAGCAATTCGTTGCGCACAATTAGGTTTCAAAACTGCAATTGTAGAAAAATATACTTCATTAGGCGGAACTTGCCTTAACGTGGGTTGTATTCCTTCAAAAGCATTATTATCTTCTTCTCATCATTATGCTGAAATTGCTCATTTCGCAGATCACGGAATCGAGGTTTCTGGAGATGTAAAAATCAATTTAGAGAAAATGATCGCACGCAAACAAGCCGTTGTAGATCAAACCGTAGGTGGTATCAACTACTTAATGGAAAAAAATAAAATTACCGTTTTTAATGGTTTAGGTTCTTTCGTAGATGCAACGCACATCGCAGTTGCAAAAGCAGACGGAACATCAGAAACTATTGAAGCAAAATATACTGTAATTGCTACAGGATCAAAACCATCTTCTTTACCATTCATCAAAATTGATAAAGAAAGAATCATCACTTCTACTGAAGCTTTAGCTTTAAAAGAAGTTCCAAAACACCTAGTAATCATTGGTGGAGGAGTTATCGGAATCGAGCTTGGACAAGTTTATCTTCGTTTAGGAGCTCAGGTTTCTGTTGTTGAATTCATGGACAGAATCATTCCTGGAATGGACGGTTCTCTGTCTAAAGAATTAACTAAAGTATTGAAAAAACAAGGAATGAAATTCTACGTTTCTCACAAAGTAAAATCAGTTGAAAGAAACGGCGATGCTGTGGTTGTTCAGGCTGAAAATGCAAAAGGAGAAACAATTACCCTTGAAGGAGATTATTCATTAGTTTCTGTTGGTCGTCGTCCTTACACAGACGGATTAAACGCTGACAAAGCTGGAGTAAAAATTTCAGACAGAGGACAAGTTGAAGTAAACGATCATTTACAAACTAATGTTCCAAACATTTACGCAATTGGTGATGTTGTTCGTGGAGCAATGTTGGCACACAAAGCTGAAGAAGAAGGAACAATGGTTGCTGAAATCTTAGCAGGTCAAAAACCACACATCGATTATAACTTAATTCCTGGTGTAGTTTACACTTGGCCAGAAGTTGCTGCAGTTGGACAAACTGAAGAGCAATTGAAAGCGGCAGGAGTGGCGTACAAATCTGGAAGCTTCCCTTTCAAAGCGTTAGGACGTGCAAGAGCAAGTGCTGACTTAGACGGATTTGTAAAAATCTTGGCTGACGAAAAAACAGATGAGGTTTTAGGAGTTCACATGATTGGAGCGCGTACAGCTGATTTAATTGCTGAAGCGGTTACTGCAATGGAATTTAAAGCTTCTGCTGAAGATATTTCAAGAATGAGCCATGCGCATCCAACTTTCGCGGAAGCGGTAAAAGAAGCAGCATTGGCAGCTACTGAAAATAGAGCAATACACGTATAATTTTTTACGTAAATCATATTTTAAACCCGTCTCTTTTTTAACGAGACGGGTTTTTATTTTGGTTTAAATTTTAGCCTGAAAAAATATAAACTTCAAGAAAAATTTTGTAAATTAGATGTGTAATTCAGATGGTATCTTTATGATAATAAAAAGATTACATCATGAAAAACAAATATATTGCTCCGGTACTATTAGGGGCAGGAATTGCATTCGTTCTTTATTCTTGTGGTTCAACTATTCCTAAAAAAGCTATTGCAGTTACCAATTTTGATAAGGCAAAGTATTTAGGAAAATGGTTTGAAATCGCACGACTAGATTACAAATGGGAAAGAAACTTAGATAATGTTACCGCCGAATATTCTCTTAACGATAACGGTACCATTAGAGTCGATAATAAGGGCTATGATGTCAAAAAAGACAGATGGGAACAGAGCATCGGGAAAGCCAGGTTTGTCAAAAAAGACAATGTTGGTATGCTCAAGGTCTCATTTTTTGGTCCTTTTTATTCAGGATACAATATTATTGCAGTAGACAGCGATTACAAATATGCACTTGTCGCAGGCGAGAGCCTAAAATACATGTGGATACTTTCCAGAGAAACTACAATGCCAGAAAGCATTAAAGCAGATTTTTTAATCAAAGCCCAGGAAATAGGATATAATATATCAGACTTGGTTTGGGTAAAACACGATAAATCAAATTAAATAAAAAACCCGGCATTTTAAATGTCGGGTTTTATTAGTTTTTATACTTTACAAACTCAAGGAGTAAATACAGTTTTATAATTATCCCAATATCTGTAGATTAAAAATAAATTAGCCAGAAAAAGTAAGCCGGCAATTGGCAGACCTTCCGGAGCTAAAAAATAATTAATAAATAAGATGTTGATCGTAATTGGTAAAATCAGAATATTTGCTAAGGTCACAAAACGACCTGTTACAAATGAAAGACCACAAAGCAATTCAACTGTTTTTGCAAGGGGAAGCAAATAAGTTGAAGCAACTAAACCCATATTAAAAGCCTTAAAATTACCTGTTGTTTCTGGTTCCGGCGCAAGTTTAAAAAAGAACGAAATAGAAGCAAACAGCAAAAGAAGGCCGATCAAAACGCGGACAATAATAGTAGCAATTTTCATAATACTTAGAATTTTAATAGGTTAAAATGATATAATTAGTGTGCTGATAATTCAAATCAATATTCTTCAAATAAAACGCTGAAATCTATTTTTAAACTTCGTTTCATTGAGAATTTAACAATCAATAATATTCTATTTTGGGATTAGTTTAATGCTATATCAAATATAATGAATTTTTTATTATGAAATTGTTGTTTTATTAACACTTTTCTTATTTTTTATAATATTTTTTATAAAGAAAGAATCCGCTGATTATCAGTAATATAATTGGCCAAAGATTAACAAAGAAAACTAATATTGCCTGCAAAATGTACCATCCGTTTTTTAAAGCATCAATAATCTGAATACCTAAATTAGGTTTATAAGCCGCACTGTCTTTTTCGCCCGCCATTATTTCTTGTTTGATAGTTTCATTTTGATAAAGCTGTAAAGTAATGGTGCTGAAATTGATTTGATCCTGCATCGATAAGTTCTCAATAATATGATTATCGTTTTCTTCTTTTTGATTAGCCAGCGCATTTTCAGCATCTATAACATCGTTTATTTTTTTGCCTTTAGTATCAATCGCTTTTTCGACTCTTTTTTCGTTTACAGCGCCTCTTTTTTGCGAAAGCTGATTGGCAAGTAATTTTATGGAAACATCATCGGCCTTTATAATTCTGTAATCTAAAAAGTCAATTTGTTTGGCAATAGTCTTAATAATAGTATCAAGCTTTGTATTAGGAACGCGAATTGTAATATTATTTTCTACAGAATATTTAGTAGTTTCAAGTGTGCTGTCCTGACTGATTTTAGTTTTTATCTGATCGTGAATGTTACTTTGCAAGTTGGTATAAGTAACAAAACCTCCAAATTTTTGAACAGCGTTTTCAATTGCATAAGTAGATTTGACGACGTTTTTAACTTTGAATTTTATATCAGCAGTTCGAATAAATTTCTGTTTGCTGTCTTTTTGTTCGACGGCAGCAGAAGAGGAAATTGCAGTAGTATCTGCGGCCATTTTAGCATCAGCTAATTCCCCAGAATCGTAATCTGCTTTTTTGCAGGAAAATAATAAAGTAATAATAGTTAAGGCGGTCAAACCTAATTTTGCAGTTGTTTTCATAAAGGTTTAAAAATTTGATTAATGAATAAAATGTTTGGCTGATATTAATTCGGTTGATTTGTTAAAACGTTTGTGAATTAATATAAAATCGATGTACTAAAAAGCGTGCCAATAATTTTTATGTAATCTTTTATCGAAGGTCTTTTTTTATTGTAATTTTGAAATTTAAAAATCCATTCATTTTTGAGAGTTTCTATTACCAAGCCTATTTCAAACCCAGAGCAGTTTAAACAACAGCTTTTAACCTGGGCACAGCAATTTCGTGAAGTCATTTTTTTAGACAGTAATTCCTATCCGCAGCAATATTCAAGTTTTGATTGTTTATTGGCTGTTGACGCTTTTACATCATTAAAAACAGATTTTCACAACGCTTTTGATGACTTAAAACAATACCAGCAAACTACAAAAGACTGGCTGTTTGGCTATTTATCTTATGATTTAAAAAATGATATTGAAGACTTAAAATCAAATAATTTTGACGGATTAGAATTTCCGGATTTATTCTTTTTTCAACCCAAAAAAATATTTGTATTGAAAGGAAATCAGCTTGAAATTCAATATTTACTGCTTTGTGATGATGAGGTGGAAGATGATTTTAATGAGATAGTTGAAAGTCAATCCCGAAGCCTTGGGACAAAAGTCGAAAGTGCTGTATCTTTAAAAATTGAGCAGCGTATTTCCAGAGAATTATATATTGAAAAAGTAACTAAAATGCTCGATCATATTCATAAAGGCGATATGTATGAAGCAAACTTTTGTATGGAATTTTTTGCCGAAAATGCTATAATTAATCCGTTAGAAAAATTTGAGAAGCTGAATGAAATTTCACAAGCACCATTTTCGGTTTTCTTCAAAAATCACAAACAATATTTACTTTCTGCTTCGCCAGAACGTTATCTGAAAAAAGTGGGAGATAAAATTATTTCTCAGCCTATAAAAGGAACTTCAAAACGATTTTTGGATTCGGCAGAAGATCAAAAATCAAAAGAATTTCTAGAATCTGACGCAAAAGAACGTGCTGAAAATATCATGATTACAGATTTGGTTCGAAATGATTTATCGCATACAGCACAAAAAGGTTCTGTTGAAGTTGAAGAACTTTGCAAAATATATTCTTTCCTGCAGGTTCATCAAATGATTTCGACGATAACATCAAAATTAGATCCTCAATATTCTCCGGTTGATGTTTTAAAAACAACTTTCCCAATGGGAAGTATGACAGGCGCGCCAAAGATTTCGGTTATGAAAATCATCGAAAATCTGGAAGAAACCAAACGCGGACTTTACAGCGGTGCTGTTGGTTATTTCACACCAGAAGGTGATTTTGATTTCAATGTCGTTATTCGTAGTATTTTATACAATCAGGAAAAGCAATACGCTTCATTTTCAGTAGGAAGCGCCATAACATCCCTTTCAATTCCCGAAAAAGAATACGAAGAGTGTTTACTAAAAGCTAAAGCAATGCACGAAGTTTTGCAGTAAAGCTGGGTGGCCACGAATTACACGAATTTCCACGAATTATTTTCTTCAATTTGATGTGAAAAAATATTGCCACAGATTAAAAGGATTAAAATGATTTAAAAAAAAATCTGCGTAAATCTTTTAATCTGTGGCAAAAAAATAATTCGTGGAAATTAGTGCAATTCATTGCAAACAAAAAAACCACTGCTTAACATTTCATTTAAAAATAGATAAAATTTAATTTGTTACTTTTATCAAATGCTTTCAAAATTACAAAACCATATCACATCCAGATTTCCATTTTTAGCCGAGAAAAAGCTTTTTCTCGCTGTTAGCGGGGGCTTAGACAGTATGGTTTTATTGCATTTGCTGCAACAATTGCCGTATGAAATTGCCGTTTTACATTGCAATTTCCAACTTCGCGGCTTAGAAAGTTTCGGTGATCAGAATTTTATTCAGGAATATTGCGATCAAAATAACATTCCCGTTTTTATAACGCAGTTTGATACCGAAGCATTTGCAAAAGATTATAAACTATCGACTCAAGTTGCAGCGCGAGAACTTCGTTACAGTTGGTTTTATGAACTTCTGGAAGAAAAAAACTTCGATTATATCTTAACAGCGCATCATGCAGATGATAATCTCGAAACCTTTATTATTAATCTAACCCGAGGAACGGGATTAGAAGGATTAACCGGAATTCCAGAAGAAAACGACAAAATAATACGACCGCTTTTGCCATTTTCAAGAGAAGAAATTCTGAAATATGCCGAAGAAAATAATATAGAATGGAGAGAAGACAGCAGTAATGCTTCTAATAAATATTTACGAAATAAAATTCGTCACGATTTAGTTCCCATTCTTAAAGAAATCAATCCCAATTTTTTAAACGCATTTCAAAAAACACAATCCTACTTGCAGGAATCGCAGGTTATGGTTGAAGATGCGTCGATTATGATTTATCAGCAAGTTGCAAAAGAAGTCGGCGACGATATTCATTTCGATTTGAATCAATTGAAAAAACTTCCCAATTATAAATCGTATTTGTACCAATGGCTGAATGAATTTGGCTTTTCGGCCTGGAATGATATTTACGATTTAGTCGAAGGACAATCCGGTAAACAAGTTCTTTCTTCAGAATTTCGGTTATTGAAAAATAGAGAAATTTTGATTTTAAGCCCGGTTTCAGAAATATCAGAAAAAGAAGAATTTGAAATTGCTTCAAACGAAACAGAAGTTAATTTTCCCTTAAATTTGAAGCTTTGTCAGGTAGACGACATTACAATAGATTCAAATAAAGCTATCTTTGTAGACGCCGAAAAAATCCAATTTCCTTTGATTTTGCGTAGATGGAATGAGGGAGATGTTTTTCAGCCTTTTGGAATGCATGGAAAGTCTAAAAAAGTAAGCAAACTTTTTAAAGACGAAAAATTATCGCTGATCGAAAAGGAAAAAACATGGATTTTAGCGTCTGATAATCAAATAGTCTGGGTTGTTGGAATCAGGCAGGATGAACGTTTTAAAATAAAAAAGACCACAAATAAAATACTTAAAATAGAATTGCAATAATGAACTTTAATCAAAACCATCAAATGATATTTTCTAAAAATATCTGGAATAAAATCACTGTCTTTTTTCTGTTTTTCTTTTTTGCTTTGGCAAGTAATGCTCAAATTTTAGAGCCGGTAAAATGGACTTCTAAAATTGAAAAAAAAGGAAATAATGCCGTTTTAATTTTCGACGGAACAATCGAAAAAGACTGGCATATGTATTCGCAATTCACTCCAGAAGGCGGACCACTTGCATTAGAAATCGCTTTTAAAAACCAAAAAGGAAATTACGAGTTAGTAGGAAAAGCAAAAGAAGGTAAAACCAGAACTGCTTTTAATGACGTTTTTGGTGTAAATGAAACTTTTTTTGAAGGAAAAGCACATATCGAGCAGGAAATTAAAATCATTAACCCAAATTTAAAAACGGTTGATGTTGATTTTGATTTTCAGGTTTGTAAAGAAGTTTGTATCAATTCAAATAAGAAATTTTCTATTACAGTTCCTTCAACCTTTAAAATGGATGAAGTTCCAGTTATAGCGCCAGCGCAATTGGACGAAACTAAAAGAGCTGGTTTAGCAATAGATACCGTTAAAAAAGAAACAGAAGTAACTAAAGCTGAAACAGTAAAAGCAGAAACTGAAAAAGCGGTAAAAGAAGAAATTCCTGCTCCGGCACCAGCCAGAAGTTTATGGTCGATCTTTTTTATTGCATTTTTATCAGGATTTGCAGCGTTGCTAACACCTTGTGTTTTCCCAATGATTCCTATGACGGTAAGTTTCTTTACCAAACAAAGTAAAAGCAGAGCAAAAGGAATTAGAAATGCTATTATTTACGGATTTTCTATTATTGCTATTTATGTAATTTTAGGTCTTATTGTTACTAAAATATTTGGTGCCGATGCTTTAAATGCATTGTCTACAGATGTTTGGTTTAACTTGATTTTCTTCGTGATCTTAATCATTTTTGCAACTTCATTTTTGGGAGCTTTTGAAATTATGCTTCCAAATTCTTGGGCAAATAAAGCAGATCAACAGGCAGATAAAGGCGGAATAGTTGGAATATTGTTCATGGCTTTAGCTCTTGCAATTGTATCCTTTTCATGTACAGGGCCAATTGTTGGAACTTTATTGGTTGAAGCAGCTTCAAACGGAGGAATTGCTCCGGTTGTTGGAATGCTAGGATTTTCATCGGCATTAGCCTTACCATTTATGTTGTTTGCTTTGTTCCCGGGCTGGTTGAATTCATTACCAAAATCTGGCGGATGGTTAAACACCGTAAAAGTGGTTTTAGGATTTTTAGAATTGGCTTTAGCATTTAAATTTTTATCAAATGCCGATTTAGTTTTACAATTGCATTTTTTAGAAAGAGAAGTTTTCATTGCAATCTGGATTGCTATTTTCGCGGCATTGACTTTATATTTATTCGGAAAAATTACTTTGCCTCACGATAGTCCGCTACAGCATATTTCTGTTGGAAGATTATATTTAGGATTACTTACTTTAGTATTTACGATGTATTTAATTCCTGGACTTTGGGGAGCACCGTTGAAATTAATTAGCGCATTTCCGCCGCCGCCGCAATACAGCGAAAGTCCGTTTGGAGTAGGAGGATCTGGTAATTCAGGTTTGAGTGCCGATGTAAAAGGACTTCCTGAAGGAGCAGAGTTAGGTCCACACGGCATTATGGTTTTCCACGATTACGAAGATGGATTAGCGTACGCAAAAGAAATTCATAAACCAATTATGCTAGATTTTACAGGTTATGCTTGCGTAAACTGCAGAAAAATGGAAAACAACGTTTGGTCTGAACCAACGATTTTACCAATCCTGAAAAATGATGTTGTTTTGATTTCTCTTTATGTTGACGACAAACGCGAATTGCCAAAAGAAGAGCAATTTGTAACTGCTGCAGGAGACAAAATCATTACAGTTGGCGATAAATGGACAGATTTTATGATCTCAAAATATAAAACCAATACACAGCCTTTATATGTTATTACGGACTTAGAAGGAAACAATCTGCATACTTCTAAACCAACAATTAGTTATGTAAGTGCAGATGAATATTTAAATTGGTTAAAAGAAGGTATAGCGAACTTTAAATAAGTTCTTTTGAGTTATGAATTATGAATTAAGAGATATTCTAATTCTTAATCTCTTGGTAATTTAGAATCTGATATTAAAACATAGCCCGCGGTTTCAACCTCGGGAACACAATGATCAAACTTCTTTTCTATGCGTCCCACGGTTGAAACCGCGGGCTATATTTAAGAAGTTTAAGCTCAACTTTGGATATGAAGCTTTAATCTAAAATCTACACTCTAAAATCTAAAATATAAAAGGTTAATTCAAACAAAAAAGCACTCTAAATAATATAGAGTGCTTTTTTTATCAGCAAGTAGTATATAAAAATTATTTTCTTATAAGAATTCTCCGTGTTGAGAGATATCTAAACCTAATTCTTCTTTTTCTTCAGTAACTCTTAGAGGAGTAATTTTATTTACAATGAAGAATAAAATATAAGAACCTACAAAAGCGAAGATTGAAACGATAACTAAAGCAGTTAATTGGTTGATGAACAAAGTAGGAGTTCCGAAGATTAAACCTTGGTTATCACCAACAACAGGGTTAATAGCTTTTGAAGCGAAAACTCCAGTTAATAACATACCTACCATACCTCCAACACCGTGACAAGCAAATACATCAAGAGCATCGTCAATTTTTCCTTTAGGGAATTTGCTCACTACCAGGTTACTTACAATTGCAGCAAAAGCTCCGATAAAGATTGCGTGAGAAATGCTTACGAAACCAGCAGCAGGCGTAATAGCAACAAGACCTACAACAGCTCCAATACAAGCTCCAAGTGCAGATAATTTGTGTCCTAAAATTTTATCAAGGAAAACCCAAGCCATTGCAGCAGCAGCGGCAGCAACAGTAGTTGTTCCTAAAGCCTGTACAGCTAAACCATTTGATCCTAATGCAGATCCTGCATTGAACCCAAACCATCCAAACCATAGTAAACCTGTTCCTAATAATACATAGGTAATTCTCGCAGGATTAACTTTTTGAACTTTTCTTTTTCCTAAAAAGATTGCTCCGGCTAATGCAGCCCAACCAGCACTCATGTGTACTACAGTTCCACCAGCGAAGTCAAGAACTCCCATTTTAAAGAAAACTCCATCAGGATGCCAAGTCATGTGAGCTAAAGGAGCATATATAATAATGATGAATAAAACCATGAATAACAAATAAGCCCAGAAACGTACACGTTCTGCAAAAGCACCTGTAATTAACGCAGGAGTAATGATGGCAAATTTGGCCTGAAATAATGCGAATAACATAAACGGAATCGTTGGTGCAAGACTCCATGCAGTGTTTGTTCCAACACCTTCAAAGAATAAATTAGAAGATGGATTTCCGATGATTCCTCCAATTGTAGGACCAAAAGCTAATCCAAAAGCAACAACAACCCATAAAATTGTAACAATTACCATTGCCATAAAACTTTGAAGCATAGTACTGATAACGTTTTTCTTACCTACCATACCTCCGTAGAAAAATCCTAATCCTGGAGTCATTAACAATACAAAAGCAGTTGCAACGATCATCCAAGCCGTATCTCCCGTATCAAACTTTACAGCTTCTGCCGGAATTGGGTTATCGGCAATAATGAAATTCGATATAAAGGTTAGTACCAAAATAGTGATAAGAATCACACTTAAAATAATTTTTCGCATAGTTATTTAGTTTTAAAATTTTTGATAAAAGTATAAAATGATTTAATACCCCCTAATAAAATAGAGTCTAATGTTTAATTTTTGTTAATTTTTAAATTTAACCCCCTCAATTTTGAATGTATTTGTTAAAACAGACTTAAAATTTACATTTTAGCAGCGTTTTTTTTTACTTGATTTTCAAATCGAATATTTTTCCTATTTTTTTAATACACTTTTTTGAGTTAAACTTGTTGTTTGTTATCTAAAAACATCTAATTAGATTTATTGTTGAATTATATTTAATGTTTTTAACACTTTTTATAATTAAAATTTAAGAATGAAAAATCAGAAAATAAAGTGGGGAATAATTGGCTTGGGAAACATTGCACATCAATTTGCAGCAGATTTATTATTGATTGAAGATGCTGAGTTGACGGCCGTAGCTTCAAGAGATATTTTAAAAGCAGAGGAATTTGGAGCAAAATTTAATGCTATGAGAATGTATAATTCTTATGATTTAATTTTTGAAGACAAGGAAATTGATATTGTATATATTGCAACGCCTCACGATTCTCATGCTGAATTATCTATAAAAGCACTTGAAAGTGGTAAACATGTTTTATGCGAAAAGCCAATTGCACTTTCCTATAAAGATGCCGAACGTATGATTGAGGCTTCTAAAAAACATAATAAGTTTTTTATGGAAGCTTTCTGGACACGTTTTATTCCGGCTGTGCTAGATGTTTTGGCAAAAGTTGAAAGTGGAATTATTGGCGAACCCAATTACATAAAAGCCGATTTTGCTTTTATAGGAAATGATGTAGAAGGAAGCCGGCTTTTTAATAAAAACCGCGGAGGCGGCGCATTATTTGATATTGGCGTTTATCCATTATTTCTCTCCTATATAGTATTCGGGATTCCGAAAGAGATAATCGCAAGAGCTGTTCATCATAAAAATGGAATTGATTTACAGACTTCAATGATTTTGCAATATGAAAAAGCGCAATCAATTTTACATTCTTCCATAGTTTCAGAATCTGATATGAAAGCTTTGATTAGTGGAACACAAGGCCGAATTGAATTAAATTCACCATGGTTTATGGCCGATGGATATTCTGTTTTTAAAGAGGAACAAGAATCAGTTTATAATTTGCCAACTCTTGGGAAAGGATATGCTCATGAAATAATTGAGTGTAACAATTGTGTCAGAAATAATCAAATTGAAAGTGAATTTTGGTCACATCAAAATAGTTTGGATTTGAGTAAGATTGTGGAAGATATTAAAACGCAGATTAAGCTTCCATTTTAAAATTCTTTATTTGTAATAAAATATTTACAATTTAATATTTTTTCATTAGTTTTAAAAACAATTAATGAAAGGAATATTATGTTAGTAAAAGTTTACGGAAGTGCCGTTTTTGGAGTAGAAGCAACAACGATTACGATCGAGGTTCATATGGATAAAGGAATTGGTTATCATTTAGTTGGTCTTCCGGATAATGCGATAAAAGAAAGCAGTTACCGAATCGCGGCAGCCCTCAAAAATAATAATTTAAGTTTTCCCGGGAAAAAAATCACCATAAACATGGCACCCGCCGACCTTCGAAAAGAAGGTTCTGCTTATGATTTGCCTCTTGCAATGGGAATTTTAGTGGGTTCAGATCAGATAAAAGCACCAGAAATTGAACAATATGTTATTATGGGCGAACTTTCCCTTGACGGAAGTTTACAGCCTATTCGTGGTGCTTTGCCTATTGCCATAAAAGCAAAAGAAGAAGGTTATAAAGGTTTTTTTCTGCCGATTCAAAATGTAAAAGAAGCTGCAATTGTTGCCGGTTTAGATGTTTACGGTGTTTCGAATCTGCAAGAAGTAATTGATTTTTTCGCAGGAAAAGGAACACTTGAACCAACCGTAATTGATACAAGAGCCGAATTTTACAAAACCCTGGATTTCCCAGAATTTGATTTCTCTGACGTTCGCGGACAAGAAAGTATAAAACGCTGTATGGAAATTGCGGCTGCAGGTGGACATAATATTATTTTAATTGGCCCGCCCGGAGCCGGAAAAACAATGTTGGCAAAACGTGTTCCGAGTATTTTGCCTCCAATGACTTTGCGTGAAGCACTTGAAACGACTAAAATTCATAGTGTAGCCGGAAAATTAAAAGAAGTTGGGTTAATGAACCAGCGTCCGTTTAGAAGTCCGCATCATACTATTTCAAATGTTGCTTTGGTTGGCGGCGGAAGTTATCCGCAGCCGGGAGAAATCTCGATGGCGCACAATGGCGTTTTGTTTTTAGACGAATTGCCGGAATTTAAACGTGATGTTTTAGAAGTGATGCGTCAGCCGCTTGAAGATCGTGAAGTTACGATTTCACGTGCTAAATTTACGGTAACTTATCCGTCGTCGTTTATGCTTGTGGCGAGTATGAATCCAAGTCCAAGTGGATTTTTTAATGATCCAAGTATGCCAAATACTTCATCACCACACGAAATGCAGCGATATATGAGTAAAATTTCTGGTCCGCTTTTAGACCGAATCGATATTCATATTGAAGTTACTCCGGTTCCGTTTGATAAACTGGCAGACGACCGCAAAGCCGAAAGCAGTGTAGAAATCCGTAAACGTGTAACCGCTGCACGCGAAATCCAAACCAAACGTTTTGCAGACATAGAAAATATCCATTACAACGCTCAAATGAGCAGTAAACTAATCCGTGAGTTTTGTGCATTAGACGAACAGTCAAAAGAACTTTTAAAAAACGCCATGGAACGCTTAAACCTTTCTGCAAGAGCGTATGACAGAATTTTGAATATTAAACTTTTTAATGTATAGTTCATTTTATATTGTTTCAACTTATTGTAAGTCATGGTTTTATTTTGTTGAAATTCTTTTTTATTTATAGCAATTATTTATGTTGATGGGTAATATGTTGTCTTTATGCGTGATTTTTCTTAAATTCACATATTATAGAATTAGAGTTTATGAAATGGAGAAACGTAAAATTTACGACCGTGATTTCAGAATAAATGCGGTCAAATTGGCTCTTAAAACAAATCGTTTTAAAGTAGCGAAAGAACTGGGCATAGCTACCACGAATATCTATAGATGGCAAGCTGAACTTCAAAAATATGGAACAGATAGTTTTTGTGGATGTGGTCATTTTAGAAACCTCAAGCAAAAAACACTATCAGAACTTAAAAGGACACTTAAGAAAAAGCTTAAATATACAGAACTTCAAATTGAGATTTTTAGAAATGCGAGTAAGTATATTCTTGAGGGAAAACCATTGATTTTTCATTTTATTGAAAAGAATTTAGATAGATATCCCCTTTGGCAAATGTGTAAAGTTTTAGGTATAATTCCAAGTACTTATTATCGATGGAGAGATAAAATACTTTCTCCAAGAGAATCTCATAGAATTTCAATAGAAAAAGAAATATCTTCTATATTTTATGAATATAAAAAGATGTACGGTAATGAAAGAATTGCAGTAGAGTTACAAAACCGAGGTATTCAATTAAAAAAGTGTTCAGTAACTTTATATATGAAAAGACTGGGGCTTGTCAGTAAGCATAGTTGCAGACATAAAGTCAAATCTGGTTCACGATTTATTCCCCATAATCCTTGGATTTTTCCTAATGTTCTAAATCGACAGTTTAAAGCTGACGAGCCATCTCAGATTTGGGTATCGGGTATAACAAGCTTAGAAACAGTAAATGGGCTCCTATTTCTAACAATTATTATGGATTTATTTGACAGGAAAATTATTGGATGGAATTTGAGTACAACACTGACAATAAAGGAAACTTCAATGCCAGCATGGGAAATGGCTGTTCGTAATCGTAAAACAAAGAAGGGGTTAATATTTCATTCTGATAGATCATCTCAATATGCTAATAAAGTATTCACTCGTAAATTAAACTCTTATAAGCATGTTAAACGAAGTATGAGCCAAACAGGGAACCATTTAGATAATCCAATTCCTAGAAGTTTTTTTGTTTCCCTTAAATCTGAACTAGTCGATCTAAATATGCTTCTTACGGAAAAACATTTGGAAGAAAAAATATCTGAATATATTGAAAATCTACATTAAAAAGTCATCACGTTATAAATTATCAAACTTCATGTTATGAAAAATAAATATGAACCTAGCCTTAAAGAGAAGGCAGTTAGATTAAGCTACGAGCGGGGGGAAATCAGAAGTATTGAAAGAGAGTTTGGAATAACTCGAAGTTGTTTGGGTAGATGGCGAAAAAAATTTGCCTATCTAAAATTGGATCCAAAAGATGCTATAATTGTAGAACTCAACAAAAAAATTAAAGATTCAGAACTTACGCTGGAAATTTTAAAAAATGGGAGTAAGTACGTTGCTCAAGGAAAAATAATGACTAAACGATTCATTGAAAACAATTCATCTAAATATTCTATTGTGCGAATGTGTAAAGTATTGCAAATGTCTCCAAGCGCGTATTATCAAAGAAAAAAACAAGAAATTTCAGATAAACAAGCTCGGATAATTTTACTGAAAGAAGAAGTTCTGTCTGTCTATTATGAGTTTAAGAAAACATATGGATATCTCAAAATTACAAAAGAACTTCAACTTAGAGGATTTAAAGTGGGAGAAGGTCAGATAAAAGTTTATATGAGAATGCTCGGTCTGCGTAAAAAAGCTAAAACAAGATTTAGGATAACAACTGATTCAATTCACAATCATTATGTTGCACCAAATATTTTAAATAGAAAATTTACGGTTAGTGAGCCTGCTACAGCTTGGGTTTCAGACATTACATATATAGCAACAATAAAGGGTTTCTTATATCTTACAATTGTTTTGGATTTATTTGACAGGAAAATCGTTGGATGGAGTTTAAGCGACCGCATGAGCATTAAAGAAACTACTTTACCCGCTTGGCAAATGGCGGTTCAAAACCGAGCTATTACAAAGGATTTAATTTTCCACTCTGACAGAGGAGTTCAATATGCTAATAAAATGTTCACTAAAACTTTAGACTCATATAAGTTTGTTAGACGCAGTATGAGCCGTAAGCAAAATCATAACGATAATGCTGTTTCAGAAAGCTTCTTTGCTAATTTTAAAAGAGAATTAATTAATGGGAACAAACTAATAACGAGGGAACAGATGAGGGTCGAAGTTTACGAATACATTGAAAATTGGTATAATAAAAAAAGAAGGCATTCATTTTTAGGCTATCAGTCAATTGAAGAATTTAATAGAGTTTACTATACTTACTTAAATTTAAATAGAGCTTAGGATTGACTGTGTTTCAAATAATCGCAATATACTTAAGTTTTAATTGAAAAAGTTATTATTAACTAGATATAGCTCATAAAGATTGACTTTAATAATGCAAAATGATTTTAAAGGTTTTTAAAGGCTTTTTGGGTTGTTTTGGATGCTGTTATCTATTTAGGTAAAACAATGGCTTAAAAATGTTAAAAACGCGTTAAAGATAGGTTTTATTAATCTCTTACTTTCTTTAAAATTTGTAGTTGTTTTTTTGTTTTCAGTTGGTTCCAACGTTAGGATTCCAGTGGAAATATAAAGCTATTGGTATTCAGTGTTTTAAGTTTTACTCCACTCAGTAGATAGAAAAGTCGTTTTTAAAATAAATGCAAAACAATCATTCACAAGTGTAAAAACAATGATTGATACAACTTTAGATACTTTTATCGGGTATCGGCTCGTAAAGTATTTCTAAAGAAATACTATATAATTAAAAAATATTTTCAATGAGACTTCCTTAAGCCTTTACCTCATTGAGCTTCTCAACGATTTTTCGAAATTCCTTGTTGAAAAAATCTTTTAATGTAGATGTCATCTGCAAGCTTTCAAGTACCAAATTTTAAATTAAATCTTAAACTTAAAACAACTGATATATGAATACAATTAGACCTAAACAAGATTTTGAAACGATTTTAGAGAACGTTTTATCATCAAAAATTTTAACAAACTCTAACCAAAAGGCTCTTCTTTTAATCTTACTTTGTAATCACAAGAAATATAATATGCGCCATTACTCTTTTACATTGAGTGAGGAATTATGTAGAGTTTTGAATGTTTCAAATCCTACTTTTAGAAAGGAACGTGATAAACTAGAATCTTTAAATTTAATATTTGTAAAAGCCATGATCGATAATAAAATGGTAGTGGCAGAAAGAGCTCAGAGAAAACACACAAATTTGTATTATTATTTTAATTGGCAAAGACTTCAAGAGCTTAACTTCATAAAGTTGACAAAAGGTTTTGGCGACGTCTTTAATATTGGACAAGTCACTAATTTTGATAATATGAAAAAATTAAATGATGAGGTTGATTACAATTATGTTTGTTACAGATTGAATGATTTAAGCAATAGAATTGGAAATGGTACAAAGATGGTTCTCAAAGGTAAAGAGTTGAAAGCGAAACTTAAGCTTACAAATAATAACTTTAAATACCACAATACTCCCCCAGAAGCTGAATATGTGTACTTTGGGGTGTATAAAGTTGGGCAAAATTTTCTTTAGATAATTCTGTTTGCTAGGTTTAATGTATTAATTTTCAGTGGTAAAGACTTTTGTGGTTGGTTTTAAAAAAAAGCCCGACATTGATATTTATCAAGTAAGGCTCTAATTATAGCTGTGACTATATGAAATCAAAAATTATTTCTTTACTGCTGCTACTTTAACGCTCTTAATTACAGAATACTTTATCAATGTGGCAGTGTCTCCTCCGTTATTATTCCAAACACATTCACTTGAGTTCCAAAATAATTTGTGAACATAAGCCCCACTCGTGCTTTTCACTTTTTCGTATTTACCATTACCTGTGCAAATTCTTATCCATTCACCTTTTTCGACTTCAAGATCAGGAAAGATAAAAATGTGACGAAACTCATTTGAAACTTTATCACTTGAGTTAAAGGTTCGATCAACTAAGGCGTAACCCTTCATATTGGTTTTGGCTGTTGCTTCAATCCATACAAATTCTGATTGTGGTTTTTCTGCGTTATCAACGCTGTGTAAATTGACACTCATATAAATATATTTAAAATTAGTTCTAAACAAATATCTTACTCTTTCTTAAATTGCTTGCTAAGTGTTTTTACCTGTTTTTGAAGAAACTTGCTTGTATGAGTTTTTTGAGATTTTTAGTAATTTGTTATGTACCTATTTTAGACTATGGGTTAGTGCTAGTACAATTTCAAACTAAAATATAAACAGTTTTATTGAGTTTTAATTGTGTTAAAAATAACAACCTTAAAAATGATACAATTTAAATAAATTTTTACCTTTACTTCAACAAAAATAAACAACTATGAAAACAGCAAAATATATAAGAGTTAGTACGACAGATCAAAACATAGATAGACAATCTAACTCAAATCATAAAGAGTACGTTGATAAATGTAGTGGCTCTATTCCATTCAACGAACGTCCGAATGCAAAAAAATTAATGAGTGATTTGCTTAATAAAAAAATTGATACATTAGTAGTGCATTCAATAGATAGATTAGGAAGAAATGCTTTTGATATTCAAACAACATTAAATACATTAAGTAACCTTAGTATTAATGTCTATGTAGAAAATATAGGTTTATACTCAATGATAGATAACAAACCTAATTCTATTTTTAAAATGATAACTGATGTTTTGAGCAATGTTGCTGAAATGGAACGTGCATCATTGTTAGAAAGACAAAAGGAAGGTATCATTATTGCAAAAGCAAAAGGTGTTTACAAGGGAAGGCGATTAAATACTATTGAAACACCTCAACAGTTTTTGTCTAAATACAATCAATCTCATTTAGAATTAATAAAGGATAACAAATATTCAATAAGAAAACTCGCATCAATTACGAATTTATCAAATAACACAATTATTAAGATTAGAAAAATATTAAATTGACGTTTTTTTTAGTTATTTCTAATGCTATTTTAATCCTCTTGTGTTTAGATAAATTTTTATTTGGTTTACAGATTCTAAAGTCGGTATCTGTAATTTACCATCGTTTTGACTTTTATTCAACATTGCGTAATTGTCGATTGGTATTAATGTTCCATCGTATTTTTCATATGTACCATGTAATCTAAAATATAAGACGTTATAAGATTTTATAAAATTAAATTCTTTATATAATTCAAGGCTTTGATCTTTGTTAACGATATTTACTGTGCCAAATAAATTAAAATCTTTTGTCAATAAAATAAAATCTTTATCGTTATTCGTTAAGCCGAATATATCAAGGCGAAGATTTAAATCATAGCTTGATGCATCAAATGAACGAATTTTGAATGTTAATTTGTTTTTATTTTCTTTATCAAAAATTACATCAGTTATAGAAAGCAGAGGTGATTCTCCGTTAACAATAGTAAGTTTTTTAAGATTAGGGTCTTGTAATATTTTTACTATTTCTTCGTTTTTAGAGTCAACTTTGAATCCATATTTTGCAAGCATTTCATTCGTTTTTTGAGATGCAGAATCTATTTTTGCTTGATTATATTTATCTCGTTTTATTTCCGCGTCTTTTACTTCCTGAGCATCTATGACAGCTAAATCTTTTGTTACTATACTCTGCTTTATCGTGAAATATGTTAATAAAGCTCCCAAAAATAATATTGCATATCCTCTTTTAGAAAAGATATTCCAAAAATCCCTCTGTAAATCAAACAGAGGTCTTTCTCCTAGAAATGGAATCACAAGTATTAAAAGTTGTAAAAATGGAAGAATGTAGGTTAACAAGTCTATCCAGAATTCTAAATTAGATTTAGGCATTGTTCTTATATGTAATATGTTAAGTCTATCACGACAAACATAAGAAATAAATAGTATAAAACTTTACAGTATAAATACTGGAAAAATTTAAGTCTAAGGGAATGGAATATTTTAGACAATGATATTCACAGGAATTCAAAAATAGAAAAAGAGACTAATCCACAGTTTGTGAGATGGTCTCTTTTTTTTTAGGATTGTATATTACATTGCTATTTTGATTGATCATTAAAGAGTTTCTTAGTCTGCTTTTGGGTTAAATACATGCCTAAGGAAACTACATTGTTTTTTGAGATTGCAATATATAATGATTTAGTTCCCATCGATTTTTTAAAATTTGCATGTACGGCTGTTCCTTCTTTAGTTTGAAAAACAAAGCCTTCATTATCTGTATATTCGTCTTTGTTAAAGCGATTTTTAACTTCGCTGTAAAAAGAATCAATTTCTTGAGGAGTCAATATAAATTTAGCTTGGACATCTAAAATTCGATATTTTGCATCTTGAAATGTAAAAGAAGTATAATGGTCATACCAGTTAGCTTCTATTAGTGTAGCACCCATTATAGATGCTTTTGTCACAAATTTTGGTTCTATTGTTTTGTTGTCAATAATTTGAGCATTAACTAATGATGAGCATAATAATGTTAAAAATAGTAGTAAGGATTTTTTCATTTCTTTGATTTTTAATAATTTATGTTTTTATAATTTTCAGGCTATAAATGAAAATTGAATTTTGTTGACATATATGTTTACCTGAGGGATAAATATATAAACTATTATTGACAATTATGTCAAAAGAGTCAATAAATATCGATTTTTACGTTAAGCAATTCGGAATCAATTTAAAGAAGATTAGAGAATCGAAAAACATGACTCAGCTAGATTTAGCAACTGCTATGAATGAGTTAAGCTCTGAGCCTCTTATTGATAAAACTACAGTTTCAAGAATTGAAAATGGACGTACTAATATAACTTTAACTACTTCCATAAAGCTTTCTTTAGCACTTGAAATAGAGTTAAAAACACTTTTTGATTTAGGATTGTAATTCCTTTAGTTTTTAGGCTGTTGGATGGATTTTTAGATAGTCATCTACCATAAGCTCTAAATCGTCTTTGCTAAACGGATGCCTTATTGGTAATTTTTCTTCAAGATATCTCTCTTGTACTGGTTTTCGAGCTTCCCAGCCTAGTTTAATTGGATTGGGCTTGTCAAGGCAATATGGTGTCCATCCATAGATATTTATTGCAACCATTTCTTTGTTAATAATCACCTCTTCAATAATATCTTTAATTTCATTTTTAAATAGATTTAAGTCTTCGCTAAAATGCTTAATATCTGTTTTTAAAGCATTTTCAGAAGTTATGATAAATTCTGTAAGCTTTTTATTAGCTTGATTGTAATGCTCAATTTTTGTACTTATTTCGGCTTTAGTTGCATTATATTCTTCTTTGCTCAAGTCTAAATCTATATAAAGGTTTCTAGCTCTTTGTAGTTTATTTTCAAGCTTATCAATTTCTTTGCTATTTAATTCAATTTTAATTTTATGTGATGACATTTGTAATTTGTAGTTTTCGCGAACTTGTTCATCTTTAGTTTTTTGAGCATGTCGTTCAACTATTTTACGAGTCATCCTAAATAGCCAAGGTCTATTAATCGAATTTTTACATTTTTCATCCTTGCAAATAAAACTATCAATTCTTCCTTGAGGAATTACTTTTTGATGCATGACGTTGCCGCACTCACAAGTGATTTTCCCTTGCAGAATGTTAGGATTTACATTCGTTCTACTTCCAAATTTACTCCTGTTATTAATAGAATCATTTGCCTTTTTCCATAATTCTTTTGAAACAATCTCGGGAACAGGTAATTGTAAATCAATATATTTTCTTTCACCCTTATGGAATGAGTTTCTAATAATCCCGCTTAGTGTCCCAATAGCTATTTTTCTTTTAAACTCCGATTCAATCAATGTAGAAATATTACGCATACCGAGATTTTTTGATGCAAGTTCAAATATTCTTCGAATCATTGGTGCTTCCGTTTCATCAATTATTGGAGTGCCATTTTCACCTTTTTTATAACCAATAATTTTTCCTCCAAATGCTAAATTTTTTCTTGCACGGGACATTTTTCCCGAGCTTATTCTCGAGCTCAATAGACGTGTCTCATTAGAAGACATTACGCCAAGCATTGAGATCATCATTTCAGATGCAAAAGATCGTTGTCCGTAATCGTCAAGAGTTGATATATTTAAATCTTTAATATGAATGTTAATTCCCTTTTCGGTGTAATCCTCTACCACATTTTGAATATCATTATTCTTTCTTCCAAGCCTAGAAATCTCTAAAACCAAAATGTTTCTAACATCTTCATTCAGTTCAAGGTATCTTTTCATTTCATTAAACCCGAACCTTTCGTCAGTTTTTGTTTTTGTAGCACTGATTTTATCCTCAAACATTTTTACTAGCTGTAAATTCTTTTTAGATGCAAATTCATAAATATCATCATATTGTCTCTCTAAAGACTGTTCTTGTGTACTTACTCGAAGATATGCGACTGCTTTCATTTACTTATGATTTTTTGTAAAAGTATAAAAATTAAATGAACCATATATTAATATTAATGACTAAAGTTGCCAGAACGATTGCTGATTTAGATAATGCTCCGGTTGTAATTTCGCAGCATATTGCGGAGGCTATTCAATATAGAAGTTTGGATCGTGAAGGATGGCTGGGGTAATTGATTTTAGATTTCTGATTTTAGATTGTAATACTTTGAGGTGAAAACTTTGACAAAGTTCTGCGCAATCTTGTCATTCCGAGGAACGAGGAATCTTCGCAAGAAACTCTGCAATCAAAAGACTCAATCTTTGTCGAGTTTCTTGCGAAGATTCCTCGTTCCTCGGAATGACAAATTATACGCTTAATTTCAATTCAACTCTATAAAATCCTCAATATGGATTTCTTCCAAAAAATGAACATCATGCGAAACCACAATTAAAGTTCCTTTGTACTCATTAATTGCAGCTGTCAGGATTTCGATATTTTGAATATCAAGATTATTTGTTGGTTCATCCAGAATGATAATATCCGGAGCCTGATTATTAATCGTTAAACAGCAAAGCATTAAACGCATTTTTTCTCCTCCGCTTAAAGCAAAACAAGGCTTGTTCCAGTCATTTTGCGAAAACAGAAATTTATTCAGTTTCATTTTTATATCATGTTCCTGTAAAACAGAAACATTAAATTTCTGAGCTTGCTCATAAACCGAAATTTCATTTTCAATAAGCGAATAATCCTGATCAATGTAAATTGTTTTGGAATCGGCTTTGTAGACAGTTCCTGTTTTGGGTTGAAATTCGCCCATGATTATTTTTATCAAAGTCGTTTTTCCGGAACCGTTTAAACCTTTCAAGGCAATACGCTGTCCGCTTACAATTTGAAAACTAAGTGGATTTTTCCATAACAATTGATCTTCATAACTGTGATTAATTTCAGTCGCTGTAAAAAGTATTTTTCCTTTATGAAGATTGGTTTTGTCAAAGCCAAATTTCATTTGATCAATATCAGGCAAAGCCGAACGCAATTCTTGTAAATCTTTTGAGATTCCGCCAATTTTTTCTGCATGAACACCTTTTGTTTTTGCTGTACTGTTTTCGGCATTGTTGCGTAAAGTATTCATCATAATTCTTGAAACTCCGGCTTTCTTCTGCTTTTTTTCGCCACGAGAATCCAGTTTGTTTTGACGTTCCAGCGTTTCACGTTCTTTTTCTTTTGCTTTGCGTAAAGCTTTTTCTTTACTCTGAATATCCTGACTCAAAGCATTATTTTCAATCTGCTTTTGTTCAGCATAAAAATCATAATTACCGCCGTAAACCGTAATTCCATGTTTCGATAATTCGTAAACAGAATTTAATAAATTCAGTAACTTTCTATCGTGGCTTACTACAATTAAAGTTGATGAAGTGTTTTTGATAAAACCATACAATAATTCTCTTCCCGAAATATCCAAATGATTACTCGGCTCATCAAGTAAAACAAGTTCAGGTTCATGAATTAAAATTCCGGCAAGGAAAACTTTTGTTTTTTGCCCGCCGCTCAATGTTTCCAGTTTTTGGTTCCAATCTAAATCCTGCAATTGCCAATATTGCAACGCTTCATTGCAACGATCTTCAATTGTCCAATCATCGTTTAAAGTGTTGAGATTTTCTTCAGAAACATTTCCGTTAAGAATTTCCTGAAGCGCATTCAACTTATTTTCCACCTGCAAAGCCTCAGCAATTGTAAGATGATTAAACTGCCCAAATATTTGTGGCAGATAATATGGTTTTGAATCTGTTTTTAATAAACCATCGGCAGGCTGTAATTCACCCGAAATAATTTTTAATAATGTTGATTTTCCAACGCCGTTATTGCCAATTAAAGCAATTTTTTCGTGATGATTAACTGTAAAAGTAATTTTATCAAACAACAAATCTTTGTTTGAATGTAAGTATGAGATATTCTGTAAAATAACCATAATTTCTTTCTTTAAGGAATAAACAAATGAGCAAGCCGTTTTTGGGCTTACCTTAAAATTGTCCGAAAGAAATTTTTATTCACATAGAGTTTGTGTGGTTTATTTGATGATGCAAAGATATAAAAAATATTTTTTTAAGATTTGAATCTCAGATTATTCAAATTTTAAATGGGCATTTTTCGACATTAAATAGGAGGTAAGCTTTTTAATTTTTCCATTTTCCATTTCAAAAACATCGCAAAAAACGGCATCTAATTTATTTCCGTTTTTCATGTTTCCCTGAACTGCACCTTCGGCAATTACGATATCATTTTCTTCGATTAATTTTATAATCTGAATCGTTGGACTGCCTATAAAATTGTCATTTTCAATTTCTTTATCAAATGCTTCTTTTCCCACATGCTGATAAATTCCGGGCATTTCCCAAATTACATCATCAGTAAGGCAGGCAAGGACCCTATCATGATCACTTACTCTAAAAGCGGCCATGTATTCGTTTACGGTTTGTTTATTTGGTGTCATAATAAGAAAGAAATAAAGTTAATTACTATTTTATCGTTCTATTATTTTTGCCTGAAGAATTCTTTCTAAATCCTGAGTACTTTTTTTACTTTCAATTTTAAAACCAAATCCAACCATTGCAATTCCGAATATAAACATTACATAAGGAATAAACATAAAAAATCCAGCTTCAGAATTAAGTCCGTTGTTAAATAAAATATTGTATGTTACGGCTATGCAGGCAACAGAAACACCGCCAAGCCAAATAATCATAAAAACTTTTACAAGTTCAACCAAACTCATTTTTACAATTACTTTAGAGCCATTTATATCTTCTTTAATTTCTCCTTTTATGATAGGCAAAAACGAATTTCTATAGTTTATAGCTCTTTTAATCTCAAAACTATTATTAAAAATTTTACCAACATAAGGCTTAGAATACGAAAAGTTATTGGCGCCAAAACCAAAAGATTTTTCAGCTTCAATTTCGTTTTGTAAATGCAATAAAAGTTCTTCTTTTGTTAGTTTTGAACGGTAAAATAATTCTTCGAAAGGCAGTAATTTTTTTATCATGTTATTTAAAAATCATTTGTCCATTTGAGTCATAATTAAAACCCCAGGTTGTTGTACTTTCAAAACTTAAAACATCATCAGAGTATTGGTTTTCTGTATACTTTCTGTAATTATTTTTTGAAAGAGAACGGTAGAAAGTATCATCTAACAATTGTAACTTTTTAAAGGGATTTGTTGAGTGGTCATAATCTTCAAAAGTTCGTATGATTTTTTTGCCTTTATTTACTCCGTTTTGTTGTTCAAGGTACTCAGCTTTTGTCAGGTTACCATTTGCATCGTAATAAAAATTCTCTACATATGACCAAATATAATCGTCAGGATCAGAAGCATCAAAAGGTATATTTGGATAGGTTGTAACTATCTGTACAAGTTTATTTCCGTTATATGTAAAGTTTTGTTTTTTGGAGAGACGAGCATTGAATGTGTTTGGAATTTCTTTTGTTACAATTTGATTTAAAGAGTTTAAAGTTATTAATTTGGTCTCTTTTTGAACAGTAAAAATAGGAGAGGTGGAAAAATTTTCGATAGTTACCGTATTGTTTGCATAAGTGAATGAAGTGTAGACTTCATTTGAGAACATTTTATTGAAACCAGTTGAAGTACTTGCATCTATAAAGCCACCATTTTTTTTCGTTAATCTTTGGTTTGAATCATATTCTAAAGTAAATTTCATTGCTTCCCCGTAAATAGGTAAAAATCTCGATAAAAATAAATAAGGGTCTATTTCTGTAATTAAAGATTCATTATCTGGATTATTTACAGGTGCGTCATCATTAGAACAAGAAGTTATAAACAATGCAAGAAATAAAAATTTAAGTAGTTTGATTTGTTTCAAAATAGTGGTTTTTGGTAATGTTTAATTTTGGTTAAATATAGAGTTTTTTAATAATCTGTTGTTTTTTTTCAAGTGAAATTTCTTATTATTTTTTGAGCCTTGAATTAGTTCTTTAATGAAAGGTAAATTTCAGAGTTTTTTAGAAATATTCCAGAAACTCATCTTTCTTCGGGTAACAAAACCTAATTTTTCATATAGTTTTATAGCACCTATATTACTTTCAACAACATGCAAAAACGGAATTTTACCTTCATCAAAAATATTATTTGCAACGTGCGAAGTCAGCTGTTTAGCATAACCTTTTCCGGTGTGATCCGGATGCGTAATAATAGCGCTGACTTCTGTAAAATTATTCATTTTCATACGTTCACCAGCAATTGCGGCTAATTTTCCATCATTGAAAATTCCGTAATAACTGCCTAATGAAGATGTTTTGGTTTTAAAATACCCAGGCTGAACTAAATTTACTAAATCGAATAATTCTGCTGAATGCTCTCCGCTCAGTTTAATAATTTCATTATCAAATGTTATTTGAATCTTTTCATGGATAATCATTTGAAGACAAACTAGTTCTTTTATAATTTTTAAAGTATCGGAGATTTTAGGTTTTTCTCCAACAATAAAAAAGGTTTCACATAATGCAGCATATTTTTCTGCTGACTCTAAAGTACTCTCAAGCTCAAAAAATCCTCCAAACGGACAATAATCAGGATTATAAAATTTGGTTCCGTTATAGTCAAAAGCAAATTTATCATGGCTTTCAGACAACGAATTCCAAACGGGATTATCTAATTTATTTTCTTCTGTATTGTTAATTTTATTCTTTGCTTTGCGGATAAAAGAATTTAAAAGAATTCGAAACTGCCGGATGTAAAATCGTACCGTGATTCTCTGCAGGAAAATAGTCAAAATAGCTTTTGATGTTTTTGCTTTTTGATGCTTTTATTTTTTCGGCTAATAAATTAGCATCAACTTCCATAACTCTCGGAATCTGAGTTGGTGCAAGTCCTTCTTTACCTACAGCAATGTAAATCTCTATTTGTTGATTGAAGTTCTCCTGAAAAATTTCAGAATCCAGATTTAAAATAGAACCATTGTCCCACCATAAACTTGGGCTTACAATTACGTATTTATTAAAAAGAGAAGGTTTTTTAAATAAAATTTCGGTTTCCAGTAATCCGCCTAAAGATTGACCGATAATCGTTTTAGAATTGTTTGTTTTGTATTTTTTATCAATAAAAGGCTGTAATTCTTTTTCGATAAAAGCAATAAATTTATCGGAATGCCCGGTTGTTGGAAATCGGCTTTTATCCTTTTCAACAGTTGTTGGGAAAGTAAAATCCCTTCTTCTGTCGACAGTTGCAATACCCACAATAATCGATTTTGGAACCTGATTGATCCATTCAAAACTATTAAATTGCACTAAACCTGAAATATGAATAAAGTCTTCATCGGCAGAGCCATCTAATAAATAAATAACGGGATATTTTTCCTGATCTTTAGGATTATAACCTTCAGGAAGATAAATATTTAAAATTCTATTTTCGCCTAATTCTTTAGATTGAATTTCATCTATAACGCCCAAAACAAAAGGTTTAGTGGTTTCTGTGGTTTTAGGTTTGTTGTTTTGGCTGAAAATTAGAGTTGAAGAAAAAAGTAAAAAAGTGAGGATAAAAAACTTGTTCATTATAGAAGTAAAAATGATTTGTAAAAAGACGAAAGTTACAATTTTTATTTTTTGCAGCTTTCGCCTTTCATACCATTTAAACAGATTTATTTCTTTTTGTCGGCAAAAATCTTGTCTAAACCTTCCATTGCAATAGTAAAACCTTCTTTGAAACCCATTTCTATGATTTTTTCCAAATCAGATAAATTTTCATGTTTGATGGCAATATCAACAATGGTTGAATTTCCTTGCTCAGAAAAATTTACATTCCAGTTTGATCTCGGAAAATCAGTATTTAAGTTTCCTTCGCTGTCGCTAAAAGCGTCCAGATATTTAAAATTAGTTTTCGGACTAATCGATGTAAAATCAGCAATTGCCCAATGCTCTTCGCCTTGAGGGCCAACCATAGCATATATTCGGCGTCCGCCCTCTTTAAAATCCATGCTTTTTGTTCTGGATTTCCACGGAGCCGGTGCCCACCATTGATCTAAAATTTCAGGTTCTGTCCATGCAGACCAAACGTTTGCTAATGATGCGTCAAACTCACGTTTTACATTTACAGTACTATTTTCTTTGTCTACAGTAAAATTCATTAAAAGATTTGATTTCATAATTCTCTAGATTTTAAATTCATTCTTACTTTATTGAAACTATTTTATTTTCGCGCTTCAAAGATTTTATCCAGGCTTTGCATTGTAGCTGTAATTCCTTCTTTGAAACCCATTTCGATGATTTTTTCTAATTCTTCAAAGCTGTCTCGTTTAATTGCAATATCAACAACCGTCAAATCGCCTTGCTCAGAAAACGTTAAATCCCAATATGAACTTCCAAAAGCTGAATTTGGATTTCCTTCGGCATCGCAAAAGGTGGTAGCATGTTTAAAATTTGTTTTTGGTGAAATCGAACTATATTCAAAAATACTCCAGCGTTCTTCACCTTCCGGGCCAACCATGGCATAAAGCCTTTTTCCGCCTTCCTTAAACTCCATAACTGTTGTTTTAGATTTATACGGAGCCGGTGCCCACCATTGGTCTAAAATTTCTGCTTCTGTCCACGCAGACCAAACATCTGAAAGCGATGCGTCAAACTCACGTTTTATATTTACGGTTTTATTTTCTTTGTCAACCTCAAAATTCATTAATAGATTAGATTTCATTTTTTTTAGATTTTAGATTAATTAATACTTGATCTAATTGACTAAATCGGCTTTCCCAAATCTTTTTGAATTGCTCCAGCCATTGATCAACTTCTTTCATTTTTTCAATTTTGAGCTGATAATAAATTTCCCTGCCCACTTTTTTTTCGTCGAGTAATTCACATTCATTTAAAATTTTGATGTGTTTCGAAACCGCTTGTCTTGTCGTATTAAATTGATCTGCAATAGCATTTGGCGTTAATGCATTGGCAGAAACCAAAACTAAAATTGCTCTTCGTGTAGGATCGGCAATGGCCTGAAATATATCTCGTTTCATTTTAAATATAATTTACGCAACTAATCAGTTGCAAATATAAGCAACTTTTTGGTTGCGCAATTATTTTTTTGCAATTTTTTTAATGTGAGATTTTTATAAAAGAAAAAAGACGCATAAAATGCGTCTTTTGTGTAGTGTTAAATTATCCTCTAAATTTATTTCGAACAATAATATCTTTTAGTCTTGCTTTTAGATCTTCGCCCGTATCATAAACCATTTGTTCGTTATTAGGAAACGGAACGGCACGTTTGTTAAAATACGAAACGTAGTTGTCGTCACAGGCATTTCGATCGCCTTTATAAGTTGAATAAATATTTTCAAAAATAAACTCGCTGCTTACGGGGAAAGTCTGCAGTAACTGATTCGTTTTTAAATCAACATAATCTACTTTTGCCGTTACCTGACAAGATTTAAATTGTCTGAATTCGTAAATATTGGCACGAAGCGTTCTGTAATTATCTACTTTTATTTCTTTTCCTAAACTGTCTTTTACAGGTCTTCCGCGACTGTCAAGAAGTGTTTTTACACCGTCCTTAATTTGTCTTTCTTTAATGAATTCCTTCTCTTTAATCTGTTCTGGCGAAATAAAAATCTCTTTAAAATTAATGATTAAACTATAATCGTAATTTACATTTTTTTGTCGCGCATTGTGGTAAACCGTCCATTTATCGTTCAGTCCGTATGTTTTAAAATCCAGTAAATCATCCTGAAGCAGTTTCGGAATCACCATATTGGTTTCGTTTTTAGCATAAACATCCACAAAATCAGTTCCTTTAAACTGAGCGTCGTCCATCAGTTTTTTGGTGTTTTTGTAATTCGGATTTATGCTTTCCAAATAGAAAAAATCATCATATGCTTTTCTGAAATCCAGTTTGTTTTTTGATTTCAAAAGTGCCGAAGCATTTTCGTATAAATATTTCGAAAGTGCATTTCTGCTGCTCACAATTTGATCTGAATAATTATCAAACGGAAAACTCGCATTTTTTCCTTGTTTCAATAAACGAAGAGGCAGTAAAGGACGAATTTTTTCCTGACGGTTATTTAACTGTAAATAAGTATTGTAAATACGTTCTGCATTTGCCGGATTGGCTTCTTTAGACATCATATCAAGATCGCGCAAATCTCTGTCTTTTGCCTTTGCATACGCTTCTTCAAGCAAATACACATAATCTTGTTTTCCTTTAGAATCTTTATTGGTTCTCAAAGCCTCTACAGCACGATCAATTGCGCCGTCGTAATTACCATCGCTTATTAAAGCTTGAGTTGTTTTAACGCCGCATGAAGAAAAGGCTAAAAATAGTATAGAAAATAAAAAAGTAATTTTTTGCATGATATTCATTTTGAAGGTGTAAATATATCTTTTTTAACTTTCAACAACTATGCCTTTTTTAGTTTTTTTAGGAGCAGGGAATTTCGTTTTTCATCATAACCTTTTGTCCCGCTTTCGCCTTTAATTTATTCAAAATATATTTTAGCTTCTTCATAAATATCTTCGCCGGGTGTCTTAGAACTTGTTAGATAATGGTCTTTTTCTTTAGAAATTATATAATAAATATATTGATCTCCTTTGATACTAAAATTAGATCTTGTTTCATTATTGCTTTCAATAAAAGTCAATATAAATTCAGTATCGTTTAGCCATTTATATTCTAGTTTTGAATAGGTATCATCTTTAAATTTTTCGAGCCAGATATTATTTTGCATTGTAACGTAAGTAGTATCTCCGTTAACTTCAAAATATTTAAACTTGATTTGATTTTTAAATTTTTCACTATCTTTTTTTGTCATTTTTGAAACAGGTTTTGTCGTTTTCCTTACAACAGCCTCTTTAGGAGGTTCAAGTCTATCCAGTAAATTTCTAAATTCAACACAGTTTCTTTGAAGTCTGTAATAAGCTTGTATACCAACTTTTTGCACTTTTGAGGAATCTATTTTTTCGAGATAAGGAAAAAACTTAGTTTCATATAAATCTTTAATTCTTAAAGTATCGTTTTTAATGTTTCGTGTAGTTTGCAAATAATTACACATTGTTATTGAAACTGAATCTATCTCATTTATGGTTTGAGATATTGCAAAATTTGAAATAATCATTAAAAGCAATACATAGAATTTTTTCATTGTTGTTTCTTGTTTAATTATTGTGTTAGAAGCTTTTTAATCAAAACAATCTGTCCTAAATGGTAATAACTATGTTCAATCATGGCTTCGATATTTCTTTTGTAGGTTCCGTATTTTTCATCTACAAAAACATGATCTAATTTTTCGTCGGGCATTTGTTCTATAAAAGAGGCAAATTCTTCGGACGAATTCCAGAATTTATCTAAAAAAGTCTGCCAGTCTTCCTGCGAAGTAATGGGAGGGAAGTCAAAGCTAAATTTGTCTTTTATGTCCAGCAGCCCGCCTTTAAAAACATTATTGATTCCGTTGATATAATAATGAATGTGCTGTGCCAAAATTGAAATGGTATTGAGGTTTTTTACCGGAGTCACAGCAATTTTCCAGTCTAAATTTTCGAGCTGGTGTTTGTAATTGGTATTCGCAATCCAAGTTCCGTTTAAAATAGTTTCTCTAAAACGATTGGCAATTTCTACAGTGTTTTTCATATTTCAATATTTTAGAATCTATAATAAGAATTGATTTATTCCTGCTGAACCCATTCGTATTTACCGTTGTTTTTTTGAGTTCTTAAGTCCTTTAAGATGTTATTTTTTCATTAATTATTTAAATATATTTCAGCCACCAAAAATTATTTTCGGCCTTATATTTTCCAAACCATTGACAAGGTTTGTAAAGCAATCCAACAACAAAAATCCAAATCAAATAAATAGCCCAAAGTGGTAAGCCGCTTTCAACGCCTTTAGGTCTTCCGAAAGTTCCAGAAGCAAATTCAAATTGTGACCAATCAAAACCTTGTATAATAAGCATGCCTAAGGTTAAAATATGAATAACATAAAAATGATTGACAAAATAAAATAAAGGTACTTTTCCGTAAACTAAAGTCACCTTTTTAACTTTGTTGTGAAATTGATCTGCAAAAGCAAGAAGTAAAAAAGTAATGCCCAAAGTAACTAAACAGAATAGGAGTGAAGGCGGATATTTGGTCACATTAAAAAAAGACAAAAATGTAAAAACAGCATTTTTTTGTATTGTCCATAAAGCGGGGTCGCCATAAATATTTATAAAGCGAATTATTGTAAATAGGACTAAAGTACTTAAACCAATTTTTGTGAATAGTTTTTTCCTTTTCTCTTCTGCCAATTCAAAGAATTTTCCTGCTGCAAAACCAACAAGCATAATTCCGAGCCAAGGAATCGGCGGATATCCCATAATGAAAGCTCTTCCTGAAAACGGAAACACAACCGGACTAAAAAAAGGTGCTAAAACAGTTTTTATAACTGAATTTTCTGCAAATGGAATAAGCGGTAAAAGATTGTGAAAAGCGAGAATCAGCAATCCTATTATTCCAAGTGTTTTAGAACGGATTTTGAGTAATAAACTTAAAGCTATAAAACCAAAACCTATTGCAGCTATCACTTCAAATAAAAGTGTGTGAAAACCAATATCGAAGAACAATCCAAAATTGACGATTGTAAATTCAAGCAGAATGAGCCAAATACCTCTTTTTAATAAAAGCTGTCTGGTTTCGGTAAAATTATTTGTATTTTGAATTGAAAGATAAACCGAAGTTCCTGCCAGGAAAACAAAAGTGGGTGCGCATAAATGTGTAATAAAACGGGTAAAAAATAATAAAGGTGAAGTATTCGCTAAATCGGTGGGACTTTGCGTGATCGAATTGACATGCATCAAATCACGCACATGATCAAGAGCCATAATAATCATTACAATTCCGCGAACAATGTCGATTGATGGATGTCGTTTCATGATTTTGATTTTTAAATACTTAAAAGTAAATCTAATGATTTTTTGTAAAAGTATTCCCAGTAAAAAATAATCGAATAGGGCATCATAAATTTTTATTTTCGGGATCTAAAGCAATTAAAATTGCCCATTTAGAATAACTCAGGTTAGGTTTTATATCTTATTCAAAATCGCCTCTATTTTGGCTTCAGATTTTTCTTTGATTGGGCTGTCAGGATGAAAACTCCAGATGATTAGAAATTTTCCTTTTACCAGATATTCTTCCGGATGTTCATCTGTTGGCTGACCGTCTTTTCCCCATAATAATCCCTGTAGAAATCGATCGCCTTTAAAAACGTGATCAAATTCAAAATACATGATAGATCCGCTGTCTGCTCTATTTTTAAAACTCTGAATTTGTTTGCTTTTTACGGTTCCAACAATGTTGCTGTACGTTTCAATATCTGTATAAAAATTACAAGCCTGAGGAGTAACACAAATCTGACCGTCGTTAGCTGCGTAGCCTTTTGGAATTTCTTTAGCTTTTAGTTTTAAATCTGCGAGGGTTTGACTGAATACGTTTGCCGTAAATAATAAAAATAATGCCGATAGGGGAATCGTAATTTTCATAGGTTTTAGGTTTTGATTTAGGTTAAGTTTGTTACTATATACATTATTCATCAATAGGGTTTGGCATATCATCATACGGATAATCATAACCATAATGATCTTGCCATTCTTTTTTTACAATATCACCATAAATTATTTGACGTACTTCATAATCCTTCGTGTCCATATCGCCAACAAACATCCTTCGATGTTCCGGAACTTCTTCATATGCTTTTTTGAGCTGCTGTTTTAATTCAATAGTTGGATTTAATTTATATGCAGCAAAAATTCTTGCACATTTTGAAATACTATCTTCATTACCATTTAACTGGCTGTATTTGTCAGCAAATTCATTGTGTTTAAAAGAAATATTAACTCCTTGTCCAGATTTAATTGTAAAAGAACCTAAACCAAGAATAGTAATATTTTCTCCTATATTTACTTCTGTAGTTAGTTGATTACTACTTATTAAATTTTTAATATCATCAAACTTGAAAATCTTTTTAATGGGAAGATTTGTAATTTCAACTTGTCCGGTTTTGTATATTGACAATTGAGCCAGATAAGTTTTGCCATCATCATTTCTGTAAAAAATATGGAAGTTTTCTCCATCATTTCTTTTAGATAAAAATGAATTTGGATTATCATAATAATATGGTTTTGGATTATCTGAGAAATGTTTTGCTACACTTACATTACCAATCATTTTACAATTATCACCATTATAATTGTGCAGATTTTCAAGATTTGGATTTAGTTTTTTAATTAAACCTTTTACATGTTTATAATAAGATTCTTCATCGTAAGTCCAATCTCCGTTTTCAATTACCCAGCTTCCAAGATTAAATATAGAAATAGTCTGCCCATCAGGAATTGATGTAACAACCCAGCTTGTCATTAGTTTATTCTTGAACATTGGTAAATCAACCATTTCCCAACACGAAATAAGTCCGTCACTATAAATTTGAAGATCTGTAAAATGATACTGCATATTTAATATGATTCCGGGCACCGAAAAACCTTCGATTGTTTCAGTTCGTGTAATTGCTGTTAAAGCTACTGTCGGCTCTGGTGTTATTGTTTGAATTATTTTTTTGAAAAAATTCATTTTTTACTGGTCTTTAAATTATCAATTTTAATCTTGGTAAATTATTTATTAGTTTATAAAATTCACAATAATATCATAAACACTATTCCAATTAATAAGCAGTCCGATTGAAAATGAGATTACATTACAGATTACAGAAGTTAAAAGCGCCTTTTTATAATCTACTTTTAATAATTTATAAATTATAACCGATTCAATTATGATTGCAAAACATTCGCTAAATGCGATATAAGGAAATCGAGATGCTATAAAGGCAGGAAAAACAAACCAAACATAAGGTAATGTTGAAAATGAAGTTATAAATCCTGTAATTAATAACAGCTTATTTGTTATGCTTAGTTTCTTGTATTTGGTTTTAAATAGAAGAAATAAAACAAGAGTTTCAATGAAAATGGTAACCAGCAATGCGAGTAAAAAATGAAATATTTTAGTGTTTGGATAAATTTCAATTACTCTGTCGTCATTTTTAAAAGGATAAACATCGCTTTTGCTTTGTTCTTCATAAGCATATTCTTTTACCGAAAACGGTTCTCCATTACTATATTCAAATAATTCTTTGCATTTATATAATATAATTCTTGTCTTGGTAAGTTTTACAATTTTATACTGTTCTTCGAGAAAAGACATAGGGTCGTCATTATCAGTATATCCGCCCTCGCTGCCAATAGAAATATTAGCTTTTAGAACATTTTTATCCTCTAACCAATTCAGAGTATCTAAATTTTTATTTAAAAGATAACTTTTTTTGGCAGCTACGATATAAAACATGTTGAATTTATATCCTTTGTGAATACAATCTTTAGAATTTATAATATACGATTCAGTAGAGTGGTCTCCTGAAACTTGTTTTATATAGCCAATAAAAGAATAATCCGGAAACTCATCTATGTTTATTATTTTGACGCATTTTCCATAATAATGCGTGTTTGGAGGAACAACATCGCAATAAGATGTTTGGAAAAAGAATAAAAAGAGTACTAAGAAAAGTAGGTTTTTCATATTTTTTATCCTCTTCTAATTTTCACCTGATAAACAATTTCCCAAAAAATAATTGAAAATACAGCATTTGCAAATATGGCAGTTTTAACCTGATACGGATCGTAATTTAAAAGCAAATGCAAGTTTGTAAACTTCAGAGCCAGAAATAAAGCCAAAGCAGCAATCCCAACAGCGAAAAGTATATTTAGTAAAGGTTTCCATTTTAAGGCTAAAAATGCATATATAAGATTAAGAACGGCAAATCCACAACCTAAAGTTAAATAAGGATCTGTTTTTAATTTTTCGCCCAGCAACAATAAAGGGGAAGTTGCAGTAAGATATAAAAAGAAGAGAATTGAATAAAAGAGGATTCGTATTTGTGGTTTCATTTTGTTTGTTTTTGTTAATGCAAGTTATGTAAATAATTTCAGTGATATAATTCTTATATTGAGAATTTCCAATACTAGTTATGCATTATTTTTATTCATTTGCTTTCTTAAAAAATGAATTATTAAAAAGACAATAAATGCTAAAATTGCAAATTTTGAAGCATTTCCGGACTCATTCATTCGCTCTTGATATTCTTTGCCATAAGGACCTGAATGTTTTATAGTTCCCAGAACGAACAACATTTTTTGAAAATTTGATTTGTCATTTTTAGGATCCGCAAAAAGTTGAATATTAATCCAGCCTTTTTCTCCAAGGCCCTTTGCTTCAAATAATGTTTTTCCGAATACATTATATCTGGCAAGTGAATAATTTTTATTGGCGTCAATTATTAAAGTGTCACATTTATAGTCTTCTGCAGTTATTTTGTTAAGCATTTTTAGCACACTTTCAGATCTTTCTTCGCCTGCATACAAATTTTCATAATACTGATATCCAATGAACGTTGATCCTTCTATATTAGTAGAATCAATAAAAATTTTTCCATTTTCATAAAAGTCACTATAATTTAATCCTCCATTTTCTTTTTTTACTTGTGTAAATTCACTTGGAACCTGAAAAGTCAAATCTCTTAGTTCTATTTTAGTTTGTGAATAAAAGCTGATGGTAGTGATTAAAATTAGTAGAAATGGGTTTTTCATAGTGAAGTGTAGGAAGTGTATATTGTTTTTAAAGTTTACCTGCTAATTCTAGTGTTTAGTTTATGTTTGAAAACTTGTATTCACGCTAAAAATTTATCAAAATACAAAAACATTTTGCCTAAATATATTAAACTAAGAATAAGAAAAACGAAAGAAAAAATTAAATAACCTTTATTTTTAAAAACTCTAAGAAATGTAAAAGATAGATATCCAAAAATAATACTAGTAATGATATATAACATTTTTAAGAATCCTATTCCATCTTCGTCAACCACTATATATTCTCCATCGTTGATAATATACGGAGTAATAAAATAGCTGACAATTAAAAGAAAAAGCCCAATAAAAAATAATATTCGTATTATGATTTTCATAGAATTTAATTGGGATTATTTTTTTAATTCTAGTTTTATTATATCTAATAAAATTCTATTGTCTTTAGTAGTGTAAACTTCAGTAATCTTTTTCCATTGCCCGTTTTGTATGATTAGAATTTTTTCATCTCCTAAATCTAACCATACTTCAAATTCAATATATTTTGAATTTGTTGAATGTACAGTAATTACATATTGATTTCTTTTTTCAGTTTCTTCAATTTGAATATCGCTATTTGCTGTTTTTAAATCTATGTGGTTATTTCGAATAGCTAATTTTTCAAATTCAGGAACTACAGAAAAAAGGACCTTACTTTCTCCGACTTTGAGCTTGGGAAATTCTTTAAATTCTGGATACCAGCTATGAAGTATAACTTTTGGTTTTTTCTTCAATTTTATTGTGTCCTGAGCATGAATATTATTTGACCATATAAAGAAAGAAATCAATAATAGTATAATTTTAGTTATAGACATTTTAAAATTTTAAAATTGTTGCCAATATTCATGAAAGGATTACAAATCAAATCGGGAAATCTTCATAATAGAAATTTTTATTCACTTGCTTGCGCGACCGTCCCGCTCGTGCCGGCAAAGTTGTTATGTTGTTGATTTGCTCAACTAATGTTCACGAGCGGGACGCTCGTGCTAGCTAGGGTTAAAGTTCACTAGCTATTTAAGTATCTCGTTTGTGTATATATATTAATTTGATTTTTATTTTCGTACTTCTAATTTTAAAATTTGATTTGAATTTTTTATTTTAATATAACTTATTCGAACATATTTATTTGCATCAATCGCTCCTCCATGTGACTTCGAATTATTGTATCCAAACTCAGATATGTCGAAATCTGAAAATTCAAATTCTACTCCGTTAACAATAAATCTTTCATTATCATGACCTCCAGATGGCATTGGATGAAAATTAGTTACAAATCCTTCGGTTTGCAATTTGGCATTATTGTATAAATCATTTGTTTTGTAATATCCGCGACCAAATAGTACTAAGAATAGTAAAAAAAGGAATATCGATAGATACTGGAATATTTTTACAATGAATTTTTGGCGTTCGGGATCTTTAAATAAATTTTCTTCCTCATCGTTTTCGATCAAGAATAAAATAAATTTTAAAAATAAAAAAATGCCAATTGGTATAAACAATACTTGAAATTTTTTAAATCCATCTACGGATGCAAAATCATAAATCGTCTCAAAAGAATTCATAGGCTATAAAAATATTGCGATTTATTTCTGTATTTATTTCAAATATAATATTTCTTGCTAAATAAGTTTGTTTGTAATGAAAACGATTTTGCATCAGGGATAGAGGCGTTATCCTTTTGTGAAGTGAAACGGAGCAAAAGATATAGCCGAAATCCCTGCCCGTAGGGAGATGCCCAAATAAAATTCAATTTTCTAAATTCCAAGCGTTGTGGTTACGTTGCGGATATTTCTCCTTCGTCGAAATGACAAACATGACGGTTGCTTTGTGAAACATGGAATTATTTTAAAATTTTCGCAACTTCAAAATGCATACCGTCTCTTCTTGTAAAATGTCCGCCCCAATAAAAACCGTTTGCATTTGCAATTTCGACTAATTCTCTAACGCATCCTTTTTGTCCAACTAAAGCAGGAACTGCGCCTAGTTTATTCCAGTTGTAATTTATGTCGAATGCTGTGCCAAATGCATGATTACTTAAAGTTGTCTTGCTTCCTCTAATAAATCTTGGATTGTATGAGCCTTCCCAAGTTAAAACATGATGTAGTAGTTTGTTTTTATCCCATTCTGCCCAAAGGTTTATTAATTGTTTTTCGGCTTTTTTATGAAAATAAACGGTGTCTGTACCTTTAATTTTTATGAGCTGTGGAATTTTGATTTTTATAATATTCTCTTTATCCCAATTATTAGTAACTATAATATTTTCGGGATTATCTGGTAAAGGAGCAGATTTAAATTTTAGTTCTCCAAATATTTTTTGTTTTTCGGCATTTGAAACAATAGGTTCAAAATTTGGTTTTGGAGGAAAACTGTCATTCGTAATATTTTGTTCATCATCTACAACAACGCCAAAACCGAGTAACATAGCGGCTCCAATCGTAAAATTTCCTACTTTACCGTCTGGGTTTAAATTGTGTGTTTTTTGAAATTCTTTAGTCGAAAAATCCAGAGCTTCATCAAAAACTCCAGATGCAGTTCCTTTATACAATCCTAAACCGGTTAAAAAAAACTGCCATTTTTTAACGTCATTTCCTGTTGAGCCAATTTTTATAAGTTTCATAACTTTAAATTGAATTATTAGTTAATATAAATTTTATCAAGTATTTGGCGAGATAGTTTATTTATTGTGGAGAAGACTAATATTTCTATTTTTTGGCAAATAGTAGTAACGAAGATTTATGTTTCTATAAATCAGGTAGATAAGTCAAAAATACTTATATCTTTTTAATTGTAATCGAGTATTTTTACCTGTTTATCAAGTGGTTATGTTTTTAATGGTTCGGTTTTTTTAAATCCCAAATCCTGCGGTTACTTTGCGCAGGCTTCGACTTCGCTCAGCCTGACAGGTGTTTATAAATCTAAAATCTGAACTCTAAAATCTACAATAAAAAAATCCCGCCTCAATTAAGAAACGGGACTTCGAGTGATATTCTCTTTTTTTTTATTTTAAACTGTTGCTGCAACTTCTTGCGGTAACGGAATTTGATTTTTAAGTAAATCTTCGAATGTTTCGTGTGCACGAATCAAGATTCCTTGTCCGTTCATCCATAGAACTTCGGCTGGTTTATATCTTGAATTGTAGTTGGATGACATTGAGAAACAATATGCTCCAGCATTTCTGAAAGCAAGAATATCGCCTTCGGTAATTTCAGAGATTCTGCGGTTGTTGGCAAAAGTATCAGTTTCGCAAATGTATCCTACAACGGAGTAAAAACGCTCTTTTCCTTTTGGGTTAGAGATGTTTTCTATATAATGTTGTGAACCGTAAAACATTGGACGGATTAAGTGGTTGAAACCACTATCGATTCCGGCGAAAACTGTTGATGTTGTTTGTTTTACCACGTTTACTTTTGCTAAGAAAAAACCGGCTTCACTAACAAGGAATTTTCCTGGTTCGAAAATCAAGGTTAAATCTCTGCCATATTCTGCACAGAAAGAATTGAATCTTTTTGATAATTTTTTACCTAATTCTTCGATGTCAGTTTCGATATCGTCTTTTTTGTAAGGAACTTTGAATCCGCTTCCGAAATCTAAGAATTGTAAATCTTTGAAATGTTTTGCAGTATCGAATAAAATTTCGGCAGCATACAAGAATACTTCGATATCTAAAATATCAGATCCTGTGTGCATGTGAATTCCAACAATGCTCATTTTTGTATTTTCAACAATTCGCAATATATGCGGAATTTGATGTACAGAGATTCCGAATTTACTATCGATATGTCCAACAGAAATATTAGCATTTCCGCCCGCCATTACGTGTGGATTAATACGAATACATACCGGAATATGAGGATGTTTTGTTCCGAATTGTTCTAAAATAGATAAATTATCGATATTGATTTGTACACCCATTGCGGCAACTTCTTCAATTTCTTCAAGAGAAACACCGTTTGGTGTAAAGAAAATTCTTTCGGGTTCATAGCCAGCATGAAGTCCTAACTGAACTTCCTGAATTGATACAGTATCTAAACCAGACCCCATGTTCTTTAATAGCTGAAGAATCGCAACGTTTGACAATGCCTTCATGGCGTAATTAACTCTTAAGTTTTCTACCTTAGAGAAAGCTTTAGTTAACCTATTGTACTGAGATTGGATTTTTTCGGCATCATAAACATATAATGGACTTCCAAATTGGTCTGCTAACTGCAGTAAATCTTTTGCTTGCATTTTTAAATCATTTTGGGCAAAGTTATTACACTTTTAACTATCTGCAAATTATTTGTAGAAAAATAACAAATTGTAACAAATTGTTTGTTTTTAAACAAAAAGTGCTTTATTTCGGATTTTTATAAAAAAAATAGCCCACAGATTGTACGAATCAATCGGATGAACACAGATTTAAATAAAGATAAAAATAAATCCGCTTAAATCTGTTTAATCTGCGAAATCTGCGGGCTAAATTTAAAAACAAAACCCCTGAATATAAATTCAAGGGTTTGTTAGTAGTTATGTTGTTTATTGGAATAAAGATTAAATAAAATGCAAGGAAAAAAACTTAGAACCTTAGCATCTCAGTATCTTAGAATCTATAAAAAATTATAAACTCGGTAAATCTCCTCTTCCTTTAGTAGGCAGGTTGGTAGATCCCATTAAGAACAAATCTACCTCTCTTGCTGCTTCGCGACCTTCTGAAATAGCCCACACGATTAATGATTGTCCTCTTCGCATATCACCTGCCGTGAAAATGTGAGGAACGTTTGTTTGATAATTATGCGCTTTGTAATTGCTTCTAAAATCTAACTCAAGACCTAATTGCTCGCTTAATGTTTTCTCCGGACCTGTAAATCCAAGAGCCAATAAAGCTAAATCGCAAGGCCAGATTTTTTCTGAGCCTTCTTTTTCGATTAATTCAGGACGTTGACCAGGAGTCATTTTCCATTGCACTTCAACTGTTTTTAATCCAGTTAATTCACCTTTATCATTAGAAATGAATTCTTTAGTATTGATTAACCAGTTTCTGTCGCAGCCTTCTTCGTGAGAAGAAGATGTTTTTAACTGCAGCGGCCAGAAAGGCCAAGGAGTTGATTCGCTTCTTCCAACTGGAGGTTTTGGTAAAATCTCAAAGTTAGTTACCGATTTTGCTCCGTGTCTGTTTGAAGTTCCAATACAGTCAGAACCAGTATCTCCACCACCAATAACGATTACATCTTTACCAGTAGCTTTAATTTGGTCCGGAATTGATTCTCCGTATAAAACTTTAGTCTGTTGTGTAAGGAAATCCATTGCCTGAACAACGCCTTTGCTTTCGATTCCTTTAGTTGGCAAACTTCTTCTTTCTGTTGCTCCTCCGCATAAAACTATAGAATCAAATTCGTTTAATTCTGCTACGCTAAAGTTTACACCAACGTTTACATTTGTTTTAAAAGTGATTCCTTCAGCTTCAAGGATTGCTACACGTCTGTCGATGATTCCTTTTTCTAATTTGAAATTCGGAATTCCGTAACGTAATAAACCTCCAATAGCATTGTCTCTTTCAAAAACCGTAACTGTGTGTCCGGCTCTGTTTAATTGCTGCGCTGCTGCAAGTCCCGCAGGTCCTGAACCAATAACGGCAACTGTTTTACCAGTTTTTGTTTTTGGAGGCTGAGGTTTAATCCATCCTTCTGCAAAACCAATTTCAACAATGTTTTTCTCGATGTTTTCGATTGATACCGGATCTTTAATGATTCCTAATACACATGCTTTTTCGCATGGAGCAGGGCATAAGCGACCTGTGAATTCCGGAAAGTTATTAGTCGATTGTAAAATCTCTAATGCGCTCTGCCATTCTTCCTGATGTACCATGTCGTTGAAGTCTGGAATTAAATTTCCTAACGGACAACCACTGTGGCAAAAAGGAATACCACAATCCATACATCTTGAACCTTGTTCTTTTACTTTATCTTTTGCTAACGGAATAGTAAATTCGTTGTAGTTCGAAACACGTTCTGCTACTGCTAAATTACTTTCGTCGGCTCTGTTATATTCTTTAAATCCGCCTATTTTACCCATGACATTTAAATAAATTTAGTTGTGAGTTGTAAAATGTGAGAGGTGAGTTAGAAAACTTAGCACCTCTGCACCTTTGTATCTCAGAACCTTTTAATTAAGCTATTAATTCTTCTATTTTTTTCTCTTCTGCAATTCTTTGTAATGCTTTTTTATAATCAGTTGGCATCACTTTTACGAAGTGCTTTTGTTGATTTTCCCAGTCTGCTAAAATTCTTTTTGCTAATGGACTGCTTGTGTACAATGAATGATTTTTGATCAATCGTCTTAGTTTTGTAAGATCTTCTTCTTCCATAGGGTCGAATGCAACCATTTCCATGTTACAAACTGTTGAGTCGAATTTCTTATTTGGATCGTAAACATAAGCTACACCACCGCTCATACCAGCTGCGAAGTTTCTTCCTGTTTTTCCTAAAACTACTACTGTACCACCGGTCATGTACTCGCATCCGTGATCTCCAATTCCTTCAACAACTGCTGTTGCTCCAGAATTTCTAACACAGAAACGCTCTCCGGCCATTCCATTAATATAAGCCTCTCCGGTAATAGCTCCGTAAAGGGCAACGTTTCCAATAATGATATTTTCTTCAGGTTTGAAAGTTGCAGTAGGAGGGACTTTTACAATTAGTTTTCCTCCAGAAAGACCTTTTCCTAAATAATCATTACAGTTTCCGTGAATTTTAAACGACAATCCGTTTGTTGCAAAAGCACCAAAACTTTGTCCGGCAGAACCTTCAAAATCAACTAAAATAGTGTCATCAGGTAATCCTTGTGCGCCATAAATTTTTGAGATTTCATTACTCAAAATCGC
Organism: Flavobacterium sp. 2755; assembly: GCF_031455715.1. Taxonomy (NCBI): domain Bacteria; kingdom Pseudomonadati; phylum Bacteroidota; class Flavobacteriia; order Flavobacteriales; family Flavobacteriaceae; genus Flavobacterium; species Flavobacterium sp. 2755. The sequence continues at coordinate 588,102 of NZ_JAVDTG010000003.1, read as the reverse complement.
ACCTACAGAACGGTCTGTATTTTTAATTTTAAATGTTACTCTTGTTTTCTCTTTTCTATAAATAGACGGAATTGCTTCTTTAATGATGTCAAAATCTAATACGTTTTCAAGTTGGTGATCTTGTTGTGTTGTATTGTGATTTGGCTGTGTTTTAGCTTTTTCCGGTTTGTATAGAATTGGTGATAAATCTAAACCATTTGCTTTGTAATGTTTGATCGCTTTGTTCACATTTAACTTTTGTGACTGACCAACCATTTCTTTTAGAGTTCTGAAACCTAACTGAGCCATGATTTCTCTTAACTCTTCAGCAATAAAATACATAAAGTTGATTACGTGCTCTGGAGTTCCTTTGAAATTTTTTCTTAATTCAGGATCCTGAGTTGCAATACCAACCGGACAAGTATTTAAGTGACAAGCTCTCATCATGATACATCCGGAAGCTACAAGCGGTGCAGTTGCAAAACCGAATTCTTCAGCTCCTAATAAAGCTGCGATAGCAACGTCACGACCTGTTTTCAACTGTCCGTCACACTCTAAAACTACACGGCTTCTTAAATCGTTTAAGATTAAAGTCTGCTGCGCCTCGGCTAAACCAAGTTCCCACGGAATACCTGTGTGTTGTAAAGATGTTAATGGTGCAGCTCCCGTTCCTCCGTCGTAACCAGAAATTAAGATAACATCAGCTTTTGCTTTGGCAACACCGGCTGCGATGGTTCCAACTCCAACTTCAGATACTAATTTTACGTTTACACGCGCTTCACGGTTTGCATTTTTCAAATCGTAAATCAACTGAGATAAATCTTCAATTGAGTAAATATCGTGGTGAGGAGGAGGTGAAATCAAACCTACATAAGGCGTTGAGTTTCTTGTTTCAGCAATCCAAGGCACCACTTTTTCTCCAGGTAATTGTCCACCTTCACCAGGTTTCGCTCCCTGAGCCATTTTAATCTGGATTTCTTTAGCGTTTGTCAAATAGTTGATCGAAACACCAAAACGTCCCGAAGCAACTTGTTTGATAGCACTGTTTCTAGAATCTCCGTTGATTTCTTTCTGGAAACGTTTTGGATCTTCTCCACCTTCTCCAGAGTTACTTTTTCCGCCAATTCTGTTCATTGCAATCGCTAAATTCTCGTGTGCTTCTCTAGAGATAGATCCGTAAGACATTGCACCCGTTTTGAATTTCTTTACAATTTCTGTCCAAGGTTCTACTTCGTCAATAGAAATTGGATCCAAATTGTTGAATTCAAATAAACCTCTAATAGTCATTAAGTTTGAGCTTTGCTCGTTAACGGCATTTGAGTATTCTTTATAACTTTCAGGGCTGTTTAAACGAACTGCCTGTTGTAATTTAGAAATAGTGGTTGGGTTAAACATGTGTTTTTCTCCACCGCGTCTCCATCTGTAAATACCTCCAATTTCTAAAGAAAGCAAACTTGCTACTTTTGAATTTGGGAAAGCTTTTTGGAAACGTTTTTTAACCTCTTTTTCAACTTCCATTAAACCAATTCCTTCAATTCTTGATGGAGTGTAAGGGAAGTATTTAGAAGTAAATGTTTTGTTTAAACCTAAAATCTCGAAAATCTGGGCAGCTCTGTATGAATGTAATGTAGAGATACCAATTTTGTTCATGATTTTAACGATACCTTTTGCAATCGCTTTGTTGTAGTTTACAACAGCATAATCAGCTTTTACTCCGGTAATGAAACCTTGCGCTACCTGATCGTGAATGATTTCGTTTACCATGTAAGGATTGATTGCACTTGCACCGTATCCAAATAATAAAGCAAAATGATGAGGTTCACGAGGTTCTGCAGATTCAATGATGATTCCGAATTTAGAACGAACTTGTAAAATGTTCAATGAGTGGTGAATGTAAGAACAAGCCAATAACATAGGAATTGGAGCTAATTCTTCACTTACGCCTCTATCAGAAAGAATGATGACATTACATCCTTCATTTACAGCTTTGAAAGTTGCCTGAACACATTTTTCAAGCGCACGCTCTAAACCGTTAACTCCTTTTTCTATTTTATATAAAGTAGAAATTGTAGCCGATTTGAAATCTACGTGATCAATGTTTCTAATTTTATCTAAATCTTCGTTTGAAATAACCGGATTTTGGATTTTTAATTTTTTACATTGTTTAGATTCAATTTCAAAAATATTGAAATCTCCTCCAACAGCTAAACTAATATCGGTAATGATTTCTTCACGAATACCATCCAAAGGCGGATTAGTAACCTGAGCAAATAATTGTTTGAAATAGTTATACAACAATTGAGGCTGCTCTGATAATACTGCCAAAGGCGTATCGTTACCCATAGAACTGATTGCTTCAGCCCCTTGTCCTCCCATTGGGTTGATGATTGTTTTTAAATCTTCAATTGTATAACCAAATAAACGCTGTCTTGTCTGGAAATCTAATTTTTCAACCGGAGTTGGATTGTTCGTATAAGGAACTTTTGCTAAAGGCAATAAGTTGGCATCTAACCATTCTTGGTACGGACGTTTTGTAACGATTGCTTTTTTAACTTCCTCGTCTTCAATAATACGGCCTTCGTTCATATCAACCAAGAACATTTTTCCTGGCTCTAAACGACCGTGCTGAATTACATCTTCCGGATCGATATCTAATACACCAATTTCTGATGACATGATTACGAAACCACTATGTGTTAGTGTATAACGAGAAGGACGCAATCCGTTTCTGTCTAATAAAGCTCCAATTACGTTACCATCTGTAAACGGAATAGAAGCCGGACCGTCCCAAGGCTCCATGATACAAGCGTTAAACTCGTAGAATGCTCTTTTCTCCGGAGACATTGTCTGGTGTTTTTCCCAAGCTTCAGGAACCACCATCATCATGGCTTCTGGCAACGAACGACCTGTCATTAATAAAAGTTCAACCACCATATCCATAGAAGCAGAATCTGATTTTCCTTCTAAGATAATTGGGAATAATTTTTTGATATCATCGCCAAAAACTTTGCTCTGCATAAGCTCTTCACGAGCACGCATACGGCTTACGTTTCCACGAAGTGTGTTGATCTCACCATTATGACACATGTATCTAAACGGTTGAGCCAAGTCCCAGGATGGGAATGTATTTGTAGAGAAACGCTGGTGTACAAGCGCTAAACGAGTCACCAAGTCCGGATCTTTCAAATCTATATAATAACGGCTGATGTCTTCCGGCATCAATAGACCTTTATATATTATAGTAGTTGTCGATAAACTAGTAAAATAAAACATGTGGCTTTCAGAAGTCTTCGAACCTCTTACTGCATGTTCAGCAATTTTTCTAGCTGCAAAAAGTTTTGCATTAAATTCTTGTTCAGTTAAATCTTGTCCGTTTTTAGAAACGAAAACTTGTTTAATTGTTGGTTCTTTTTCTGCGGCGATCTGCCCTAAATTTTCAACGTCAACAGGTACATCTCTCCAACCTAAGATCTTTAAATTTTGATCTTTAATAGTTGCTTCAAATGCATTGATACAAAAAGATACCTGGTTTTTGCTTTTTGGTAAAAAAACCATTCCTACTGCATACTCACGCGTTTCCGGGATTTCAAAGTCACAAACTTTCTTAAAAAAATCATGAGGGATATCAAATAAGATTCCCGCCCCGTCTCCAGTTCTTCCATCAGAACTAACGGCACCACGATGTTCCAATTTAATTAAGATGTCTAATGCTTTATGAATAATATCATTTGATTTAATACCATTCAAATTACAAATAAATCCTGCACCACAATTGTCGTGTTCAAATTCAGGCAGATAAAGCCCTTGTTCTTTAACTTTCATTCTTGATATTTTTTCTACAAAAATAAAGATTTCGTTAAACATAATGTAGTGAAATTATACTTTAGCTTACATTTTTGTTGTAATATTAGAAAAAGGCTTCTTAATTGATAATATTATTATATTAACCATTGCGAAATGATAAAATGATAATCCAAATTAAAATATATTAAGAAAAATCGTCTCAAGGCTAATAAATACGGTGATGTTTTTGTTAAATATCAAACGTTTTAGTGGTTTTGAGTTAACTTTAACAAATCGTTTCGGTAACTATTTCTTTGCATTGAAAAAGAATAAACGTTTAATACCTATATGTGTCATTTTTTAATAGAAAAAGATTTTACTATTAAGTTGTATTTTGTTACTTTTGTCCGACTTTTATTCTGAACTAAATTCAGAACCAGACAAATTCTATATTATGAACATACACGAATATCAAGGAAAAGAAATTTTAGCAAGTTACGGAGTACGCACTCAACGCGGAATTGTGGCTAACAATGCGGTTGAAGCTGTAGCTGCTGCAAAACAATTAACTGCCGAAACTGGTACAGGATGGCACGTAATAAAAGCACAAATTCACGCAGGTGGTCGTGGAAAAGGTGGTGGAGTTAAGCTGGCAAAAAACTTACAGCAAGTTGAAGAGTTAGCAGAACAAATCATCGGAATGCAATTGATCACACCTCAGACTCCGCCTGAAGGTAAAAAAGTAAACAAAATTTTAGTTGCTGAAGATGTTTACTATCCTGGTGAAAGTGAAACTTCTGAGTTTTATGTTTCTGTTTTATTGAATAGAGGTACAGGACGCAACATGATCATGTATTCTACTGAAGGTGGAATGGATATCGAAGAAGTTGCTGAGCATACTCCTCACTTAATTTTTACTGAAGAAGTTGATCCTTCTGTAGGTTTACAAGGTTTTCAAGCAAGAAGAATTGCCTTTAACTTAGGTCTTTCTGGAAATGCTTTTAAAGAAATGGTGAAATTTATCGATGCATTATACAATGCTTACATTGGTTCTGATGCTTCTATGTTTGAAATCAACCCGGTTTTAAAAACATCTGATAACAAAATCTTAGCTGTTGATGCTAAAGTGAATATCGACGATAACGCTTTATACAGACAAGCTAAATATGCTGAAATGAGAGATATCCGTGAGGAGAATCCAATCGAAGTTGAAGCTAAAGAAGTAGGATTGAACTATGTAGATCTTGACGGTACTGTAGGATGTATGGTAAACGGAGCAGGTCTTGCAATGGCAACTATGGATTTAATTAAATACGCTGGTTTTGAGCCTGCTAACTTCCTTGACGTAGGAGGAACTGCTGATGCAAAACGTGTTGAAACAGCTTTCAGAATTATCTTAAAAGATCCAAACGTAAAAGCTATTTTAATTAACATCTTTGGAGGAATCGTTCGTTGTGACCGTGTTGCTCAAGGTGTTGTTGATGCTTACAAAAACATGGGTGATGCTATTAAAGTGCCAATCATTGTTCGTTTACAAGGAACAAATGCTGAGATTGCAAAAGAATTAATTGACAATTCTGGTATGCCAATCTTATCAGCTGTTCAATTCCAAGAAGCTGCTGATCAAGTTAAAGCTGCTCTTTCTTAATTAAATAAGAAATAAATTTATATAGAAAATCCCTTCGATATTCGGAGGGATTTTTTTTGAAATTATGTCAAAAAGCATTTTGTTTGAGAATATTTTTTAAGACAAAGTATATCGTAGAGACGCACAGCAGTGCGTCTACGCAACGTATTTCTCATTATGGATTGCCGAGACGTAGACGCACTGCTGTGCGTCTCTACGATAAATGATGTGTAATAAAAAATCCCTTCAAATATTCGAAGGGATTTTATGAAATTATGATATCGTAATATTGATTATTTCTTATTCTTACCGTTTTTGTAAACCACTTTTTCTACAACAGATGTTTTTCCGTTTCCTTTTGGGAATGATTTCTTTTTAGGTTTTCCAGCTGATGAACCCGACTTTGATGGACTTTGATCGCCTCTAGCTCTTTCAGAATCTTTTGGAGCAGCCTTAAACTCAGGTCTTTCTTTAGAAGTTTCTTTCTTCGGAATCTCTGCTTTATGTTTCGCTAAAACATCCGTTGGGTTTTTAGGATTTTCTTTTGTTCCTCTTAAATGAATAACTAATCCGTTTAAGAAGTTTCTTAAAACCTGATCGCCGCATTCCATATAATTAGGATGATCTTCAGCTCTAAAAAAAGCACCCAATTCTGATTTTGAAATTCTAAAATCTACTAATTCTAAAATCTCAACTATTTGGTCATCACGGAGCATCAAAGCCACGCGAAGTTTTTTAAGTATATCGTTATTTGTCATCGTTTATTTTTTGCAAAGGTACGGTTTAAAAACAATTCGGGCTATTTATTTTTTTTGCCACGAATTACACTAATTTCCACTAATTTTTTTGCCACAGATTAAAAAGATTATCGGGATTTATAAATTGCTTAAAAAAATCATTAAAACCATTTAATCTGTGGCAAAAAGCATAAAAATTAATTCGTGGAAATTAGTGTAATTCGTGGCAACCTTAAATAATATTAAGAATTTAAAACCACAGCAAGTTTATCTAAATCTTCTTTGAGATGGTTGGCTGTAATTACAATTCGATTTAAAGGTTCAGCGTTTTTTGTGTATTTAAAACTGGCAATAATAATCTTTTCGGTTTTTAATTTTTCCACTAATTCCTTTGATAAAAGATAAATCAAAGGATAGTTCTTATCAAACTTGATATTCTTATTTTTGCCTAAAATCGAATCCACATACTTTAAATTATCCAGTAGTTTGATGTGCTGCAAAGCATAAATTTCTGCAGCGTCAGAAAGGGTTTGTACAAAAGCAGGGTTCATTCCCGCAGCACTTGTAAAAGTTTCCATTTCTTTTATTTCATTGATAAAATCAAAATCGGAAGCAATTACTCCTCCAGTTAATCCGAAAGCTTTTCCTAAGGAAGAAACCATGATTTTTCTTTTAACTGGATATTGAATTGAGGAATAAATTCCTGCTCCATTTTCGCCTAAAATTCCAAAAGAATGGGATTCATCCAAAATTAAAGTAACTTCTTTATGACTTGGAATTTGTTTTAAAAATGATAAATCAACGGGCTTTGTTTCAAAAGAAGGAACACCGTCAGTAAGAATTGCTATTTTCTCCCGTTTGGAATCTAATAAACGTTCATTTAATTTGTCATTAACGAATAACGGAAGACTATTTTCAATTCTGATTGCATTATGCGTATCATTAAAATGAAAAAAACAATCTGTCTGCTTTTTCATTAAATCTATAACCAATTTTCCGGCCAGCATTCCTGAAGAAACTGTAACCGTACTTTCTGAGCCTATGTGAATGGCTAAAAACTTTTCTCCTTCATCGTAAGCCTTTAATTTGATATTGGCTGTTCTGGAACTTCCGTAAGTAGTTCCCCAATTAAGAATGTTCTTAATCACCAAATCCTGAAAACTTTTGTTTGTTGGCAATCCTAAATAAGCAGTTCCGCCAAAATACAAATACTGTTCTTGGTCAATTTCAATAATACGGTCGGGAAATTTTTCTACTATCATTTTTATAGAAGTGTAACTCCGGTTCCGTTAAGTTCAGAATAACTCACAGCGCCATTTTTTATGGTTACTCCGGTTGCAATATCTTGTGCTAAAAGTAATGCGCCATCCATATCGACATAATCAAGCTGAGGTAATAAATGGGCAATTGCAGAGATTCCAACAGTAGATTCCGTCATGCAGCCTACCATTGTTTTTAAACCTAATTTTTTAGCTTCTTCAATCATGCGTTTGCCGGGAGTTAATCCACCGCATTTTACCAATTTCACATTTACTCCGTGAAAATGGTTGTGACATTTGGCTACATCTTCCTCAATAATACAACTTTCATCAGCAATTATAGGAAGAACAGAATGTTTAAAAACTTCTTTATGGGCTTCCCAATTATCTGCTTTCATAGGTTGTTCTAAAAACTCAACGCCCAGTTTTTTTAATTCAATGGCGTTATTAATAGTTTCCTCAACGCCCCATCCGCAGTTGGCATCGATTCTAAAAATAGCATCGGTATGTTTTCTAAGTTCTTTTATAATGGCAATATCTTCTTTGGTACCTAATTTAATTTTATAAATAGGCCAGGGAAGTTCCTGCATTTTTGAAACCATTTTTTCAATAGAAGCAATTCCGATAGTATAATCAGTAAGCGGATTTCTTTCGGTTGTGTAATTCCATAATTCGTATAATTTTTTGCCTTTTTTACGAGCATACAAATCATTATAAGCCAAATCTAAAGCGCAAAGTGCAAACATATCCTCTTTTAAATACGGATGAATTTTTGCCCAAAATACATCTGGAGTTTCATCTCCAGTATTTTCAATAATGCTTCTGATTTTTTCTAAATCCTGCATCATCATTGGAACCGTTGTTTTGTAATACGGATTTGAAGTTGCTTCTCCAAAACCTGAAAAACCATCACTCTGCAATTCAACAATCAGCGAAGGCTGAAAATCAATTGATTCTCTTGAAATCGTGAAAGTGTGTTTTAGTTTTAGGTTATATTCTCTTAAAATTAGTTTCATGATTTTTGTGCTGTTTTTTTTATGTTTTTTCTCAATAATTAAGCCAAAGAACCGCTTTTACAAAACCGTCCCGCCACAATTTTTCATTATGTTCGCCGCCTTTTACAATTTTAGATTTGGTAAGATGAAGACAGTAACAACGCTTTGTGTCTAATAATTTTTCCATTTTGGTCATGTCTTTCACCATATTTTCATCTTCTTTATCGCCACATAAAAAGTAAAATTTGGTTTTAATTTTTGGTATCTTTTCTGTAAAAGTGAAAATATCGTTTGTATACCAAAATGAAGGCGAAAAAACGCCGGCTTTACCAAATACTTCGGGATATTTTAAAGCTCCGTAATACGAAACCAAACCGCCCAATGAACTTCCAAAAATTATTGTGTTCTTAGCTTTTGTTTTGGTTCTGTAGTTTTTATCAATATAAGGTTTTAATGTTTTTACGATAAATTCTAAATAATTATCGGCATTTCCTCCACCGTATTTCTCATTTTTAAAAGGCGTTAATTCTTCGATACGTTTTTCATTTCCGTGTTCAATCCCAACAACAATCACCTGCGCTTTTAAACTGTCTAGTTTTTCGTCGACATTCCATTCGCCTACATAAGAAGTTTTTGCATCAAATAAATTTTGAGCGTCGTGCATATAGATCACGCTGTATTTTTTGGCAGAAGCCAAATAATTTTCGGGAAGATAAATCCAGATTTTCTTTTTAGTCTTTAATTGAGGTGCGTCAATTTCGAAAGTAGATACGTTTTTTGAAGCCGTACTTTGTGCATTTCCGGAAATCATCCAAAGAAATATAAATATGAAAAATCCCCTCATCATTAGATTTTGTATTTTTAATTTAAAAGCAATATTTTAGCTAAAAATAATAAATTGATGAATACCGAAGCACAAAAGAAAAGTTTACTTTTAGAATTGATTGCCTTTTCTACAGTTGATGGGCAATTGCATAAAAGAGAATATGATTTTTTGTGGCACGTTGCTCAGGAATTAAAGATTGATTTGGATGTTTTTCATGATTTATTTCATCAGGAAACGAAACCAGTAGTTGTAAAATCAGAATTTCAGCGCATTCAGCAGTTTTACAGATTGGCTTTGATTATGCACTGCGACGGAATTTTACATGAAAAAGAGGCAATAGGAATTCAGCAAATTGCAATCGAAATGGGATTGAACCCAAGTGCAGTAAAACGCATTTTAGATTTAATGAAAAAGGCTCCAAATGCCATGATAGAGCCTAAAGTTTTATTAAGAGTTTTTCAGGAACAACACAATTAAGGTAATTGTTCCTGTAGTTTTTTGATATCGTCACGCAGTTTTGCGGCCTGCATAAAGTCTAATTCTTTAGCTGCTTTTTCCATTGATTTTCGTTTCTCACGAATCATTTTTTCAAGATCAGCTTTAGACATATATGCCGTTTCCGGTTCTGCAGCGACTGACAAAGTGTGACCTAATTCGTATTCTACCAAAGGATTTTTAGTAAAAGCACTTTCTATTTTTTTGTTTAATGCCTGAGGTATTATATTATTTTCGACATTAAAATTGATTTGTTTTGTTCTTCTGTAATTGGTTTCGTCGATTGTTCTCTGCATACTCGCCGTAATTTTATCGGCATACATAATCGCTTTACCGTTTAAGTTTCTTGCTGCACGACCAATTGTTTGGGTTAACGAACGGTAATTTCTTAAGAAACCTTCTTTATCAGCATCTAGAATTGCTACAAGCGAAACTTCGGGTAAATCTAAACCTTCACGAAGTAAGTTTACTCCAATTAAAACATCAAAAATTCCTTTTCGTAAATCCTGCATGATTTCGATACGTTCTAAAGTATCAACTTCAGAATGGATGTAACGGCATCGAATGCTGACTTTAGTTAAGTATTTGGCCAATTCTTCGGCCATTCTTTTAGTCAAAGTTGTCACTAAAACTCTTTCGTCTAATTCACAGCGAACCTGAATTTCTTCAATTAAATCATCTATTTGATTTAAACTTGGGCGCACTTCAATAACCGGATCTAATAATCCCGTTGGACGAATAATCTGTTCGACATAAATTCCATCCGATTTCTGTAATTCATAATCTGCCGGAGTTGCCGAAACGTAAATTACCTGATTTTGCAAAGCCTCAAACTCTTCAAATTTCAAAGGTCTGTTGTCCATTGCAGCCGGTAAACGGAAACCATATTCAACCAGATTTTCTTTACGGCTGCGGTCGCCTCCGTACATGGCGTGAACTTGCGAAACCGTAACGTGGCTTTCATCAACAACCATTAAAAAATCACTTGGAAAATAATCTAACAAACAGAAAGGTCTTGTTCCAGCTTGTCTTCCGTCAAGATAACGGGAATAATTTTCAATTCCAGAGCAATAACCCAATTCACGAATCATTTCTAAGTCGAAATTGGTTCTTTCTTCTAAACGTTTTGCTTCTAAATGTTTGCCTATTTCTTTAAAATAATCTACTTGTTTGACTAAATCCTGCTGTATTTCCCAAATTGCGCCTTGAAGGACTTCAGGCGAAGTCACAAACATATTGGCCGGGTAAATCGTCAGTCTTTTAAATTTCTCAATTACCTGAGAAGTCTTTGCATCAAAAGATTCTATTTCTTCAATTTCATCTCCAAAAAAATGAACTCTGTAAGCGTCATCAGCATAACTTGGATAAATTTCAACCGTATCGCCTTTAATTCTGAAAGTTCCCGGATTAAAATCGGCTTCTGTTCTGGCGTATAAACTTTGTACAAGACTGTGGAGTAATTTAGTTCTAGAAATAACCTGATCTCTGCTGATCTCAATAACGTTCTTTTTAAACTCAACAGGATTTCCAATACCGTATAAACACGAAACTGAGGCTACAACCAAAACATCGCGTCTTCCTGAAAGTAGGGAAGAAGTGGTGCTTAAACGCATTTTTTCAAGCTCTTCATTGATAGATAAATCTTTTTCAATAAAAACTCCTGTTACTGGCATAAAAGCTTCTGGCTGATAATAGTCGTAGTAAGAAACGAAATATTCAACCGCATTATTCGGGAAAAATTGTTTGAACTCTGAATATAGCTGTGCAGCCAAAGTTTTGTTGTGTGCCAAAACTATGGTAGGACGCTGTACTTCCTGAATAACATTGGCTACTGTAAATGTTTTACCAGATCCTGTAACTCCTAATAATGTTTGGTATTTTTCTCCATCAACCACACCTTGTGCGAGTTTTTGTATGGCTTGCGGCTGGTCTCCTTTTGGACTATATTCTGAAGATACTTGGAAATTCATTTGTTACTGATGAAAAGTTGGTTTTGTAAAGATACAAAGTTTGAATGCTAATCTAAAAAATTAATAACAGCATCATTTATAATTTTTGGCTGATCGATTGTCAAAAAATGACCGGCATCTTTTATGATTTTTGTTTTGCTGTTAACTAAGTGTTTTTGTGCCCGCTCTAAACTTTCTTCAGAATTAATAACATCTTTATCGCCAATTAAAACCAGAACCGGATTATTGATTGATTCTAATTCTTTATCTGAAAAAGGCGTCATTTTTAACATGCTCGAATTTGATTTGGCGTATTTATTAGCCAAATAAAATTGCCTGTTATAGATAGGACTTATTTTTTCCGGATGCGTAGAAAATGCTTTTAATGTTTTGCTGAATTTCTTTTCACTAGGAAAAAATTTTAACATTAAAGCCGATGATGTTTTTCTTGGTTTATCTATAAATTTAAAAGTCTGCGCAGGACTTAACAATATAATTTTATCTATAGAATTGGTTTTTTGTGTCGCCAGTAATGTTGCAATCCAGCCGCCTCGGGAAGCTCCGATAATATCAAATTTCTTTAATTTATAATGATCGAAAATTTCGTTGTACCAAACGATAATTTCTTCGGATGAAAGAGGTTTTGCTGTTAAATGTGATTTGTTAGGTTCCATCAAAAAATCAATGGCATAAATGTGATGATTTTTGGCTAAAGATTTAATGTTAGGATACCACATCGTTGAACTGGCGTCCATTCCGTGGAGTAAAACTAAATCTTTTCCGTTTTTTGGTCCGGCGATAATAACATGGGCAGTTCCAAAACTTGTTTTTACATTTTCTTCGGTATACGGAATATCCCAAAGTTTTAAAGCCTTGTTATAAGCGGTTTCATATTTTTGTTCTTCGCTTTTGGTTTTAAAAACATAATCTTCAAATTTTGCCTTTTTTGTTGAAGCGCAGCTTGTTACTAAAAATAAGAGTATTGCTAATCTGGAGTATAATTTTGACATGGTTATAAGTTCAATTTGAACTTAAAGTTACGATTATCGAAAAAGGAAATTGTATCAGAATTTTGTTTTAAAATATCATAATTACAATCTGTTATGCTTTTTTGTCAAATGATAGATTTGAACAAATGATAAAATTGCATTTGGGATAATAATCGGTAAAAGCCATTGATTGAAATCTCTGTAATCTTTTAAAAAGATGCCGTAAACTACAAAACAAATACATCCAAATAAGTTTATGAGTCGTATTGTTTTAAGATCTTTAAGCAAAAAACCTCCAACAATAAAAACAGATGCGAGATAACCAATATATTCTGCCATAACCTTGATTTTAAATAGTTTACTAAATTTAGCAAAACCAAATTATATAATCAAGAGTTTAGTTGAAAATCAGTAATATAGGGTGTTGTTTTGTTGGTCTAAAATTTTAAATTGTAAGTAGTAAATTTCTAAATTACTTCTTTTTCCATTGCTCAATTTTGCCTTTCATTTCATTATGTGAATGAAAGTTACTTTTTTTGATATTTTCTTCAGCAGTTTCTAAATCGTCATTATATTCTTGTGAATAGTTTTCAGATGATTTTTTGTGATTATCTAATTTCCAAGACTTTTGTTGAGCTTCATTTAAAAAACTCCACGCTACAATACGGCTATTTTTCTGACCTTGCGACATTTCAATTGTTTTGACTTCAACAGCATTTACTTTTTTCAAAGTTTTGTAAATCGAAGAAAGATTCTCTTTTTTAGAAACCAAAGTCGTAAACCATAAAACTTGCGAAGCATACTTTGCACTTTCATAAATCATTTGGGTTACAAAACCAATTTCGCCGCCGTTGCACCACAATTCTGCATTTTGCCCTCCGAAGTTTAAAACAGGATTTGTATTTCTTTTTTCTTTTGGATTTAGATTCGAAACTTTTCTGGAAGTGCTTTTATTGGCTTCTTCTGCCGATGCGTGAAAAGGCGGATTACACATTGTGAATGTAAATCGGTCTTCGGGAATTATAATATTTTTGAAGATAAATCGAGATTCGGTTTGTTGTTGTAAGCTGATTGCATCGATTAATCTTGGATTAGCTTCGATAATTTTACTGCAGTTTTCGATTGCTTTTTTGTCAATATCAGTCGCAACAAAACTCCAGTTGTAAATGGAATTCCCTAATATCGGATAGATTAAATTTGAACCCGATCCGATATCTAATCCTAAAACAGAATTTCCTTCTGGAATTTGATTATTGTTTGTTTCGGCCAATAAATCGGCTATGTAATGAATATAATCGGCTCGGCCCGGAATTGGCGGACAAAGATAATTTTTAGGAATATCCCAGTTTTGAATATCGTAATAAGTTTGCAATAAAGCCTTGTTTAAAGTTTTTACCGCATTTGGATTAGCGAAATCAACAGTTTCGATTCCGTATTTATTAATGGAAATAAAAGCCTTTAATTCGGGACAATTTGAAATTAGAAGTTCAAAATCATATCTGGAACGATGAAGATTTCTTGGATGTAAATTGTCTTTTTGGGAATTGTTTTCTGCTTTCATTTTGATTTATTTCGATGCAAAGGTACGCATTCCTTTTTGACTGGATTAAAATCCAGTCTTACAATATAAACCGAGCCTTCGACTCTTTAATCAAAACATTCCATCAATAACAAATCGCCGTTTGTGTGGTTAATTGTAACTAAGCCATCTTTTGCTACAGAATTACTGCTTCCGGTTCTGTAACCCATTGTTAAGGTGTCATTTTGCAGAGGATATTCTAAATTGGTAGAATAAATGCCGTTTACAACACCAATTGGGATTAGAGAAATTGGAGTTTTGGCAGTATACCATTTTTCAAATTTTGTTGGAAGCAAAAAGATTTTTGAATGATCATCAAGAATTACAATTTTAAGTAAATCTCTGTAACGAACAATATTAGTTAAATTGGTAATCGTATGATCTGCACGTCTTCCGGTTGCCCAAACTACATTTACGGCAGGAATTTTTCTTTTAACTAAATAATCAAAAGCTTTTTCTAAATCGGTTTTATCCTGATCTGGAGTATGAACAATTTCTAACGGATATTGTGACGTTTTATAGATTTCAGGATCAAAACCTCGGTCAAAATCTCCTAAAAGCACATCAACTTTAATACCCAATTCAATAACTCTTTCTATTGCCGAATCTAAAACGATAACGAGCGGAGACCATTCTAGCAATTGTCCTAATAATTCAGGATCGCAGGCCGCTCCGTTTGCAATTATTAAAGCTGGTTCCTGATCGTCGCGAACTATATGATGTGATGACATGTGAGTTTTTTTGAATGTAGCGCAAATATACGAAAGATATTCGTAGAGGATATTGTGATTTAATTCGCTTTTGCAAGTGCCATAACGGTATAAAAAAATGCCCTCTTTATGAGGGCATTTTCTAGTTTTTAAAAAATTTCTTTGTTGTTATTTCTTTATTTGAGTTTATTCGAATAAAATAAATTCCTTTATTTAAACCTGAAATATCTATACTTGAAAATGTTTTTTGATTTTTAAGATTTAATACTGATTGCCCAAGAATATTAAATATTTCTATTGAGTTTATCGATATATTTTCGTCAGCTTCTATATTTAAAACATTTGAAGCGGGATTTGGATGTAGGATAAATGAAGATTTATTATCGTTTAGTTCAAAATCAGGTATTGCTAACGTATTTTTATTTCCAAGTAATCGAATTGTTCCGTTAACCCAGGTATTTTTATATTTAGTAAAATTTCCGGTAACAAGAAGGCTTCCGTCTTTTTGAAATTTTATCGTATTAATATTTCCATCAAAAGCATCACCGGCGTCAAACGTATTATCTATTTCTCCGTTACCTAATAATCTTTTGAAATCATTTTTTGATGAATTGGTTGTACTTTCTAAATTAGTAAAAAATATAATTTTATTATCCGGCTGTATTACTATTCCTTTGGCATATTGCGGTACAATACCAGAAAAATAATTCTTAAATGATTTGTCGACAGTACCATCTGTATTTAAACGTTTTATAACGCAATTTTTTTTAAGTATTTCATCTAATTCGAATTTACCGCCAACTATAATTTTTCCATCAGATTGAAGACCTAAAGAATGTATATTTCCATATACAGGATCTGCCTGAAAGGTATTGTCTAAAGTTCCATCAGTATTAAATCTGACTATTTTATTATTTTTAATTCCATCATAAGTAGTGAAATTTCCAGCTGCAACTATTTTTCCGTCAGGCTGAAGAATTGCTGTGTTGCAAATGTTGTCAAAGTCTTTTATTTTATTAAATGTAATATCTTTAGAACCGTCTGCATTTAATCTTATAAGACTAGGAGAATCAGTTTTAATAACTACTATTTTTCCATCCGGTTGTAATAATAAATTATTTATGCCGCCATAAGTAGTTGGAAAAGATTTATCAATAGTAAAGTCAGCGTTATATCTTATTAGACCGCCGCCATTTCCTTTCGGTTCGATTTTAAATACAATTATTTTACCATCTTGTTGAGCAATTCCCTTTTTAAAATAATTTTTTTCATTTAATGGAGCTCCAAAAACATTGTTGTATAAAGCACTATTAGTAATTAATTTTCCATTTTTATCTAGCAGTTTTAATCCATCATGATATTTTGTGTTATGAATAGTGTTACTATATCCTAAAACAACAATATCGCCATTAGGTTTTTCTATAATATCGTTTCCTGCAAAATAGGTTGAGGGTTGAGAAATCTCATTAATTTTAGATGTGTTTAAATCTACTTTAATAAACTTATGATAGCTTAAAATTCTGCCATCTAATCTGGTTTCATTATTAGAACATATCAATAATTCATTGTTTGGCAATAATAAAACTTTGCTTCCGGTAGTGTTTGCATCTAGTTTGGCAATTTGTGAAGGATCTACACTTCCATCTGTGTTAACTGATATTAAATCGAACGTTAATATTTTATCATTAGGAAATAAAATAAAATCTTTTACGGTAGCTCGAGGCGTTCCTGGATAAACATATTTGAAAGATTTATCTAGAGTTCCATCAGCATTGAATCTTATAAAACCACTTACGTCAGAAGTCTTAAAAATATTAAAACATCCGCCAAATAATATTTTATCATCACTTTGAATAGCTAATTTACAGTCATCCATATTGCTATATCCTGAAATATTTGATACACAAATTGATTCAAATTCGTCAATAGTTTTAAAAGAAGTGTCTGTACTTCCATCTGCATTTATTCTATTGATACTATAGCTGCGCCCAGAAGCACCAACTATAATAATTTTTCCGTCCTTTTGCACGTCAAGTTTATATAAAAGAGGAAGCTTAGCAGTTTGATTAAAAGTTTGATCAAATGTTCCGTCTGAGTTTAAACGTGCCACACTTTTTAAGCCGATACTTCCACCTGCTAGTATCTTTCCATTGGCTAATATCTTAACCACCTTTATATTAGAAGCACCAGAGAAACTAAATGTATTATCTAATGATCCATCGTTATTTAATCTAACAATTCTTCCAACTGATTTGCCATTATATCTTGCGAAATCTCCACAGACAAGTATTTTTCCATCTGGCTGAATTGCAAGATTTCTAGGAGGTGTGTCAAAACTGGTTCCTATATTAAAGGTTTCGTCAACAGATAAATCTTTGTTTAATCTTATGATGTTTTTACCAGGCGTAATTAAAATATCATTATATGAGGTATAGGAGCATGAATTTCCAACGACCACTATTTTTCCGTCAGGTTGTGCCGCAAATTCTCTTGTAAATAAAGTTAATTTTGGAAGTACATCTCTGGAATCAAAAGTTGGATCAGGATCTGAAGAAATTTGTGCTTTTGCAAAAGATATAATAAAAAGAAAAGAAAACAGAAAGTATTTTTGTTTCATATAGTTGGGTTTAAAATGCAAATATATTAATACTTTCCTGTTAGCCTTTCTCTTTTAAATAAATTATAATTATTCTTTTAACAAAATTCTAAGTTAGAAATCAAGTAACCTTCTATGATAATTTATCTGCCCAACATGATACGCTAAATGTGTTGAAAGATGAACTAAGAAAAATCCGGTTGTCATTTCTTTTTCAAAAACAATCTCAGGATATATTTTGCTTAAATCTTCTTCAGTTAAGATATCCAGCACGTCATTTACAACTATAATTGTATTTTCGATTTTATCGATTAATTCTGATTTTGGAATATCTTTAAGAGAAAATTCTAAAGGACGATTTCGAATATATCCTGTTTTTCCAATTTGCGCTCCAATGTAGGTGTTTAGATTTCCAACTAAATGCAGCGTAAGATTTCCGGCAGAATTAGAAACGTTTTTATCAATTGCCCAAATTTGCTTTTCGAATTCGTATGATTCAATTTCAAATTTGAGTTTATTTAAATCCCTGTTAAAAAGTATTTTTAGTGTTTCGATTAACATATTTTTTATTTGAAGATTAAAAAGAATAATTTGTAGGCAAGCGTTTAATCTCTGTTTTTTATCGGAATCCAGATTTCTTCTTCTGATTCCGGATCTTCTTTTTTGTACTTATGATCCATAACGGCAAAATGCGGCCTGTCGTCAACTGTGTATTTTGAATTCGGAAGCCATTCTGCAAAAATTGTGTGATAGGTTTTATGTCCTTCTGAAGCAGGACCGTAATGTATAAAAACGGCATATAAACCATCTGGAATAATTAAAGTTTCCATTTCTAATGGAACTTCGTCATAATTTCCGACTTCTACAGCAGCCCATTTTTGAAATGTTTTGCCTGGATCAAAGTCATCAAAATGACCGTGAGAAAACACTTCAAGTGAATATAAATTCTCGTTAATGGTATTTTTGATTTGCTTTCGTTTTGGCATAAAATTACTCCACAATTGAAATGTTTTATTTTCGATAAATGACATTTCAATGTATTGTCCGATCAGTTTTTTCTCGGTTAAAGTTTCAATTCTGGCTTCCATGTTTTATTATTCTATTTTGAATTTTTTTGTCTGACTTTCGCTAAGCGAAAAATAACCTAAAGGATAATTTGCTTTATCGGTTGTATTGATGATGTTTCCTTTTACGGTTGCGGGCGGCGATTGAAAAGGCCCGCCAACATTACTGCCGGCAATACTTACCAAAATATTCATGTAATTATAGTATTGCTTTGAAATGCCGAAATGTGTTATTTCTAATTCGTCTCCAGCTTTAAGTTCATCATCATCAGAAACACTGAAGAATTCATTTCCCTGAAAAAACTTATCTTCATCAACATAAAAATTAGAAGTAACTTTATTAGAGTACACATATTTGTATAAATAGAAATTGTCTACATCTGCGGGATCATTAAAATAAGCTCTTATTTCGATATCTTTTCCTGTAAATCCGCCTTCGTTATTTTGTTCAATATGCGTAATTGGCGCAACAGATTTTAAAGTTTCAGAGGCTGTATAGGTATTTCCTCCGCTAATAACGGTTAGTGTATAAGTTTCATTAATTTCAGGTGCAAAATTATTACAGAGATAGCGTCCCGTTTTTGGAACTTCGGTAAAATTAAATTGCACGTTTTTACTGTTCCTAATATAAATAGTTGCTCCGGAAACCGTTGGAATTACCGATTCAAAATAACCAGTAGTTGTTGTTAATTTTACAACCTGTTGTTTTCCTGTCGTACCTTTTTGCCAGTTTATGGCCGCTTCGATTACTAATTTTGGAGGCGCGGTATCCAGCTCAACATCTACAACATCTTCACAGCTTGTGAAGAAAACCGAGGTAAATAAGACGATTAATGCGATTATTTTTTTCATACTATATCTTTTTATTTTCTTTACGGAAATGAATTTTTTAAAACTTGAAATTATAACTAACTGCCGGCACAACTCCGAAGATGGATAATCGTACCGCTTCATTTAAACCTGTGTCAGCATTTTGCCTAAAATTGATTGAAGCTGCGTTGCTTCGGTTATATAAATTATAAATGCTGAAAACCCATTCACCTTTCCAGTTTCTGCCTTTATTGCTTCTGGGTGTTAAAGTTGCCGAAATATCTAAATGGTGATAAGCCGGAAGACGATTTTCATTTCGAAGGCCGTAACTTGGAACTGTAATTCCTAAATATTCATATTGCGAGTTCGGATATGTAACCGGCTGCCCGGATTGCAAAGCGAAGTTAGCACCAAAAGACCATTTTTCGTTTAAATTATAAGCAGACGTTATGGCTAAATTATGTGTTTTGTCGTAAGGAGTACTATACCATTGCCCGTTGTTGATTCCAATTTCTTCCGGAGTTCTTCCAGGCGTTTGCTGTTCTGATTTTGATAAAGTATACGAAACCCAGCCATTGAATTTACCTTCATTTTTTTTAACCATAATTTCTAAACCATAAGCACGCATTCTTCCGTTCAGGATAACTTGTTCGATGGCATTATTGGCAATTAAATTGGCACCGTCAATATAGTCTAATCTGTTCTGTATTTTTTTGTAATACGTTTCAACTTCCAGCGAATAAGCGCCTTCTTTTATATTTCGGAAATATCCTAAAGCAACCTGATCTGCAATTTGAGGTTTGATATAATTATCACTTGGCATCCAGACGTCAAGTGGAGTAGGAGATGAAGTATTTGAAATTAACTGAAGATACTGCGCCATACGATTGTAACTCGCTTTTATGGATTGATCATCATTTAATTGATAGGATATCGAAAGTCTTGGTTCGAAATTATTATAATCCTGAATTACTTTATTTTTACCGAAATATTTTGTTGAAGTTGGAACTCCTTTTTCATAAACTTCTGTATCTGAATTGAAAACTACCGGATTATTATTGTCGTAATAATTAATAGTTGAAGAACCCAAGCGATAAAATAAACTGTAACGTAATCCATACGCCAATGTTATTCTCTTCGAAAGTTGATTTTCGGCATCTAAATAAATCGAAGGTTCAAACGCATATTTTTTATCCAATTGATCAGGATTAATTCCAGAAGTAGTATTACTTGGAATAATAGTTCCCGGATTGAATTCGTAGTAAATACCATTTAAACCATAATTCAGTTTGAATTTATCTGAAATATAATGTTTGAAATCGTATTTGATATTATAGTTCTGAATTCCCGAATCCCATTTAAACCCAACATAATCCAAGTCAAGTCCGTAATAATAATCGCTGTAAATAAGAGATAAATTAGAGAATAATTTATCAGAATATAAATGATTCCAGCGCAGGTTTAAAGTTGAATTTCCGTAAATATTAGTAAAACTTTTGTTTAAGCTGAAAACATCTCGGCCAAAATATCCCGATAAATACAAATTGTTATTATCGTTTAATTTATAACTCAGTTTAGCATTTAAATCGTAGAAATAAGCCGAATTGTCTTTGTTGTCTTCTGAAAGTTTTAAAAATAAATGGGCATAAGATCCTCTTCCGCCAATTAAAAAAGAACCTTTGTCTTTTACAATTGGACCTTCCAGAAGCAATCGGCTTGAAACTAAACCAATTCCTCCATTCATGTGGAAATTTTTACTGCTTCCGTCTTTTTGGTAAATATCTAAAACAGAAGAAGCTCTTCCTCCAAATCTCGCCGGAATTCCGCCTTTATACAATTTTAAATCTTTAATCGCATCAGGATTAAAAACTGAGAAAAATCCAAAAACGTGAGAGGAATTGAAGATTGTTGCTTCATCTAACAAAATTAAATTCTGATCTGCACCGCCGCCCCGAACATTAAATCCAGAAGCGCCTTCGCCTGCATTTGTGACTCCGGGAAGTAATAAAATTGATTTTAAAACATCCACTTCGCCTAAAACTACGGGCATTTTTTTTATGGTTGAAATGGAGAGTTTGTTAACGCTCATTTCTGGCGATTTGATATTTATTTTTCCTTTCTTATCTGTAATGACAACTTCCTGAAGTTCTTCGCCGCTTTCGCTGATGGAAAAATTGTTTTTGGTATTTTGGTTTAAAATGATAGTTTGCTGAATAGTTTGATACCCCACATAACTAATTTCGATTTCATGCTCGCCGCGAGGAACTGTAATAGAATAAAATCCGTATTCGTTTGTCGTAGTTCCTATTTTTAAAGCCGGAATATAAATATTGACACCAATTAAGGTTTCGTTGTTTTTTGAATCTTTAATAGTACCGCTTAGCGTAAATTTATCCTGAGAAAAAGAATGAAGTGTGGTAAAAATAATGATAAGAAGGAAACTAATCTTTTTTGTAATCATCTTTTTGGTTTTGAGTTACATAGTTAGCGATTCTTACTAAATATTAGAGTCCAACTATTGTTAAACATTAGTTAAGAATAAAAAAGGGCAGCTTATAAAAGCTGCCCTTTTTGTCTATATTTTAAAAATACACAACGTGCATTTCTTATTTTATTTTTGCAATAATTGCATTGAATGTTTCACTAGGACGCATTGCTTTGCTTACTAACTCAGGAGTTGGCTGGTAATATCCGCCAATGTTTTGAGCTTTTCCTTGTGCACCAATTAATTCTGCATCGATTTTAGCTTCGTTTGCTTCAAATTCTGCAGCAATAGGAGTAAAGATCGCTTTTAATTCTGCATCTTTATTTTGAGCCGCTAAAGCCTGAGCCCAGTAAAATGCAAGGTAAAAGTGAGAACCACGGTTATCAATTTGTCCAACTTTACGAGCTGGAGATTTATCGTTTGCTAAGAATTTATCGTTAGCCTGATCTAAAGTTTCAGATAAAACAATTGATTTAGAATTATCTAAAGTTTGTCCTAAATGCTCTAATGAAGCACCAAGAGCTAAAAACTCTCCTAATGAATCCCAACGTAAATATCCTTCTTCTGTAAATTGCTCAACGTGTTTTGGAGCAGATCCTCCAGCACCAGTTTCGAACAACCCACCACCGTTCATTAACGGAACGATAGATAACATTTTTGCAGAAGTTCCTAATTCTAAAATTGGGAATAAATCTGTTAAGTAATCACGTAAAACGTTTCCTGTTACAGAAATAGTATCTAAACCTTTGATGATTCTGTCTAAAGTAAATTCAGTAGCAGCAACCGGGTTTAAAATACGGATATCTAAGTTTGTAGTATCGTAATCTTTAAGGTATTTTTGAACTTTTACGATCAATTCTCTGTCATGCGCTCTGTTTTCGTCTAACCAGAAAACAGCCGGAGTGCTAGATAAACGAGCTCGGTTTACAGCTAGTTTAACCCAGTCCTGAATAGGAGCATCTTTTGCCTGACACATTCTGAAAATATCGTTTGTTTCAACGTTTTGTTCCATTAAAACAGTTCCGTTTGCATCAACAACACGAACAACACCGTCACCTTTTATTTGGAAAGTTTTATCGTGAGATCCGTATTCTTCTGCTTTTTGAGCCATTAATCCAACGTTAGGAACACTTCCCATTGTTTTAGGATCAAAAGCACCGTGTTTTTTACAGAAATCAATAGTTGCTGTATAAATACCAGAATAAGAACGGTCTGGAATAACTGCGATTGTATCTTGTGCCTTACCATCTTTGTTCCACATTTGTCCAGAAGTACGGATCATTGCCGGCATAGAAGCATCAACAATAACATCAGATGGAACGTGTAAGTTTGTAATTCCTTTATCAGAATTAACCATTGCTAAAGCTGGTCCGTTTTCGATAGCTTTCGTAATGTCAGCTTCAACTTCAGCCTGTTCAGGTCTTCCGGCAATTTTTGCGTAGATATCACCTAAACCATTTCTTGTGTCAATATTTAATTCTGCAAATAAAGTTTCGTATTTTTTGAAAAGATCAGCAAAATATACTTCAACGATAGCGCCAAAGATAATTGGATCTGAAACTTTCATCATTGTAGCTTTCAAATGCACAGAAAGTAAAACACCTTCTTTTTTAGCTTCTGCAATAGCATCAGCAGCAAAAGCTTTTAATTTTTTTACACTTAAAACAGAGCTGTCGATGATTTCACCAGCTTTAAGCGGTGTACTTGCTTTTAAAACAGTTGTAGTTCCGTCTTTTGCAACAAACTCGATTTTTACATCGTTAGCTTCAGCAACAGTAAGTGACTGCTCACTTCCGTAAAAATCACCGTTTGGCATAGAAGCCACTTTAGTTTTTGAATCAGCAGACCATGCACCCATTGAGTGTGGATTTGCTTTTGCAAAGTTTTTAACGGCTCTTGGCGCTCTACGATCAGAGTTTCCTTCACGTAAAACAGGGTTTACAGCAGAACCTAATACTTTTGCATATTTTGCTTTAATTTCCTTTTCAGCATCGTTTTGCGGATCTTCCGGGAAATTAGGAACGTTGTAACCGTGAGATTGTAATTCAGCAATAGCAGCTTTTAATTGTGGTACAGATGCTGAAATGTTTGGTAATTTGATGATGTTAGCTTCTGGTTTTGTTGCTAATTGACCCAATTCAGCAAGAGCATCTACTGTTTTTTGAGCATCTGTTAAAGACTCAGGAAAATTAGATAAAATTCTTCCTGCCAAAGAGATGTCTCTAGTTTCAATAGCAATACCAGCTGTTGAAGTAAAAGCCTGAACAATAGGTAATAAAGAATAAGTCGCTAATAAAGGCGCCTCATCAGTTAAGGTGTAAAAAATTTTTGAATTCTGTGTCATTTTTTTTTTTTTTTTATAATCGTGTCGTCAAAGAATGGCGATGTAAAAGGTATGAGTTGGCTCAAAATGAGCGGAGCAAATATAATAAAAACAGTCCGAAAACGGTTTAGTTTTCCTGATAATTGCTGAAATTATCAGATTGCTAATACGATTTCGTAAAATTGCTAAATCGATGATTTTGATATTAAAAAATTACGGTTTTGATATTGCTTAAAATAGAGTCATAAAAAAAACTCGTTTCAAATAGTATGAAACGAGTTTTTTATAACAGATTGATAAATGATTATCTTCTTTTATCTTTAATCTTAGCTTTTTTACCAGTAAGTTCTCTGAAGTAGAAAATTCTAGCTCTACGAACTGCACCTTTTTTGTTGATTTCGATTTTTTGTAAAGCTGGTAAGTTTACTGGGAAGATACGCTCAACTCCAATAGCTCCAGACATTTTACGAATCGTGAAAGTTTCTGTGTTACCAGAACCTCTTCTTTGAATAACAACTCCTTTAAAAAACTGAGTTCTTGTTTTTTCACCCTCTTTAATTTCGTAGAATACTGTGATAGTATCTCCAGCTCCAAATACAGGGAAATCTTTTCTAGCAACGAATTCGTCTTGAACGAATTTTAATAAATCTGCCATGATAATTTTATTATTATAGTTTTAATAGAGTAACATTCACGGATCTCGCCAGAGGTTAGTCTAATTCGGGTGCAAATGTAAAAAATAATTATAAATTATGAATTATAAATTTGAAATTATTTTAAGTTGTTGATAAAATGATGTTTAAGGGCGTTTTTTGTTTCAAGTTTCAGGTTTCAAGTTGTTCTTGTGTGAGAACTTGAAGCAAAAAAAACTTTAAACTTGAAACAACTTTAGTTTCCTTCTAATAAATCCGGACGTCTGTTTTTTGTATGTTCGTAGGCTTTATCTTCGCGCCATTTATCTATTTTGGCAAAATGACCGCTGGTTAAAACTTCCGGAACTTTCCATCCTTTATAATCGGCAGGCCTTGTGTATATTGGTCCTGAAAGTAAATTGTCCTGAAAACTATCGGTCAACGCTGAGGTTTCATCACTTAAAACACCAGGAATTAAACGGATTAACGCATCTGATAAAACTAATGCGCCCAATTCTCCGCCAGATAAAACGTAATCACCAATCGAAATTTCCTTAGTAATAAAATGATCTCTAACACGCTGGTCAACACCTTTATAATGTCCGCATAAAATGATAATGTTTTCGTACATTGACATTTTGTTGGCCATTTTTTGGTTTAAAGTTTCACCGTCGGGAGACATATAAATTACCTCGTCATACTCACGCTGACTTTTAAGATGCGTAATACAATCATCAATAGGCTGAATTGTCATTACCATTCCGGCACCGCCGCCAAAAGGATAATCGTCTACACTTTTTTGTTTATTAGTACTGTAGTCACGAAGATTATGAAAATGTACTTCGACCAAGCCTTTATCAATGGCACGTTTCATAATCGATGCCTCAAAAGGGCTTCTTAATAATTCAGGTAAAAGTGTAACAATGTCAATTCTCATTTTTTCTTCAATAATTTGGGCAAAGATACGAAGTTAAAAATGAAGATGTAAAATGTATAGTCCCTACGGGACAAAAAATCATGTTGATACAAATTTTTCTACCAATATTATGTTCCTAGCGGAACAATTTGTTTTTTGGATGTATAGTATTTAATGAAATAATATTATTGATAAAATTTCACCATTTTTATTGAAACTCAGGAATTAGATTAGGTGTATAGTCCCTACGGAACAAAAAAACGTACCGATATTTTTTCTACCGATATTTTGTTCCTAGCGGAACTTTTTAGCATAATCTCATTTCAATAAATTCCAATTAAAATCAATACAATATCCCGCTAGGGATAAAATATCGGTAGAAAAAAAATGGATCAACATTCATAATGTCCCATTAGGGACTATACATTTCTATTAAAATAAAAAGAAAGAATATTCTTTCTTTTTTATATATTTGAAAACGATCAAAAAATATTCCGCTAGGAATAACATATCGGTAGAAAAATAATATTTAAGAAAAGATGTCCCTTAGGGACTACACATTATTATGGCAAATACCTATACACAAATCCACATTCATTTTGTTTTTGCTGTAAAATATAGACAAGCGGCTATACATACAAACTGGAAAAATGATTTATATAAATACATTTCTGGAATTATTAGAAACAACAATCATAAGGTTTTAGCAATCAATGGTGTTTCTGATCATGTTCATATTTTAATCGGGATAAGACCGGCACAATCAATATCTGAATTAATGAAAAGCATAAAGCAAAATTCTTCCAAATGGATAAACGAAAATAAATTCACCAATATTCATTTTGAATGGCAGGAAGGCTATGGAGCATTTTCATATAGTAAATCTCAATTAAGCGCAGTTGCTGACTATATAGAGAATCAAGAAGAACATCATAAAAAGAAAACTTTTAAAGAGGAATACATCAATTTTCTCGAAAAATTTGAAGTTGATTATGATGAAAAGTTTATTTTTAAGGAATTAATCTAAAATTGGTTTTTTAATTATATCCAAAACGTAAATGAAAAAAATAACCTTCTTCATTCTTATATTATTATGCGCTTGTAACAAGGAAAAAGCGAAATTAACCTCAAAAGAAGCTCCAAAACAAATTCCAGAAGAAGCGTCTTATTTTAAAGACATCAAAACTAATGATGTTAAATTGCCGAAACCAAGTTATGGAGATTGGCTGTTTTCTCATCCTGAAGATGGACAGACTTTCGAACAATATTTTAGATCTAAGCATATTGTTCCTACTAAAGAGGAGAATATTATTTACATAAAACCGATTGGGAATTTTAATTCCCTGCAAAAGAAACAGATTCAGCTTGTTAATGAGTATTTAGAGCTCTTTTTTCAATTAAAAACAAAAACATTAGAACCAATTTCTAATGATATAGTTCCAAATTCTGCAAGAAGAATGTCTACGGAAGGTCATGAACAATTACTGGCAGGATATCTTTTAAATGATATATTAAAAGAAGAAAAACCGGAGAATAGAATTGCATTAATGGGACTTTCAGAATTGGATTTATATCCTAAACCGGAATGGAATTATGTTTTTGGACTTGCTTCCTATAGAGATAAAGTAGGTGTAAGTTCTATTTACAGATTTCAGGATGGTGAACTTACAGCAGAAAATTTTGATTTATGTTTAGTAAGATTACTAAAAACGAGTTCTCATGAAATTGGACATATGTTTGGAATGCACCATTGTATTAATGCTGATTGTGTAATGAATGGTACTAACAGTTTATCTGAAACTGATAGAAGTACGATACGATTGTGCTCTGTCTGCCAGAGAAAGTTAAATTCATGTATTCAATATGACAATAAAAAGAGATTAACCGACTTAGACAATTTTTTTAAAAGAAATAACCTGACTGAGGAATCTGATGCAATGAAGAAAGATATTTCAGTTATCTAATAAAAATGAAAGCGATAAAAATAGTTGCCATAACAGGCAGTACAAGAAAAAAATCAAGTAATTATAAAATTCTAAAATATATTTCAGAACATATAAAACCGAATTTTGAAGTTGAGATTTTTGAAGATTTAGATCGAATTCCACATTTTAATCCAGATCTAGATACAGAGAATCCGCCGGAAGAAATAAGTTTGTTCAGAAATAAAATAATGGAGGCCGACGGAATTATAATCTGCACTCCGGAATATGTTTTTAGCCTGCCCGGAAGTTTAAAGAATGCTTTAGAATGGTGTGTGTCGACTACTATTTTTTCTGATAAAAAAGCTGGATTGATTACCGCTTCTGCTTCTGGAGAAATGGGACATGAACAGCTTTTATTAATTATGAAAACCCTTGAAGCTAAATTTGACAATAATACACAGCTTTTAATTCAGGGAATTCGTGGTAAAATTGATGCTGAAGGAAAAATTATAAACGAAGAAACAGAAATTGCGCTTCAAAACTTTATAAATAATTTTGAGAATCAATTTTTATATTAGATTTACTTTCTAAAATTTGATCAAAATGGTTACAAGAAGAAACTTTATTATAAACACAAGTCTGGCTGCTACGGCTGTTCTGGCTTTACCGTCATTAGCATTTTCTATGAATAAAAAAGAAATTGGTTTGCAGTTATATACATTGCGTGAAGAACTTCCGAAAAATGTAAAAGAAACTTTAGAAAAAGTTGCTGCGTCAGGATATACAAATGTAGAAACGTATGGTTTTTCTATTAAAGATCAGTTTTGGGGATTGTCTCCAGTTGAATTGAAAAAGATATTAGACGATAATAAATTAAAAGCAGTTAGCGGACATTATAATTTAGGGAGTTATTTATATGACGGAAATACAGCGGAATTAATTGCAGCAATTGCAGCCGCAAAGATTTTAAAAAATGAATTTTTAACCGTTCCGTGGATCGATGAACCTTTTAGAAAAATAGAAGATTATAAAAAGATTGCGCTGCGTTTGAATCAGGCCGCAAAAATGTGCAAAGAAGTGGGGTTAAAATTAGCGTATCACAATCATGATTTCGAATTTCAAAAACATGATGGCGTTACGGGTTATGAAATCTTATTAAATGAAACTGATAAAAACCTGGTTTATTTTGAACTAGATTTATACTGGGTAGTTCGTTCGGGAAATGATCCGTTAAAATTATTCAAAGAAAATCCGGGGCGTTTTAAATTGTGGCATGTAAAAGACATGGACAAAACAAATCCGGCTTTAAACACCGAAATTGGTTCAGGATCAATTGATTTTAAGCCTTTTTTCAAAGAGGCAAAACAATCCGGAATGGTTCACTTTTTTGTAGAGCAGGAAAATAATTATGCTGGAGATTCTTTTCAATCCATTAAAACAAGCTCTGATTTTATTTCAAAAGAATTGATCTAAAACCAAACCATTAAAAAGCCTTATTTTTGTAAAAATCAATTTTTAAAGTTATGTCGAATATAGGAACAAGCAAAGAATTTATAAAAGGAGACGAAATAGAGTGGGAAGTAGTTGGTGAAGGAATCAAACGTAAAATCCTGGCTTTTGATGATAAAGTGATGCTTGTAAATGTTCATTTTGAAACTGGCGGAATTGGCATTTTACACGAACATTATCATTCTCAGGTAACGTATATCGCAAGCGGAAAATTTGACGTAACTATAAGCGGTGTTACACAAACTTTAAAAGAAGGCGATAGTTTTTATATTCCGCCTCACGCAATTCATGGAGTTGTTTGTTTAGAAAGCGGCATGCTTACAGACGTTTTTAGCCCCGCAAGAGAAGATTTCTTAAAATAAATTATAAAGAAAATCAGTAAATATCCGCGTCTTCGCGATAGCGAATCTGCGTCATCCGCGTTCTAAAAATTGACGCATATTAAACGGATTCGCTATCGCGAAGACGCAGATTTAGACAGATTTTATAAAAAAAAATAACTTTAATTATAAATATTGATGGTATTTTTGCAAAATGAATTTATCTAAAACCAACGTCCTGTTTATGGCAGTTTGCACTGGTCTTATAGTCGCAAATCTTTATTACTGCCAGCCTTTAATTGTTTTAATTGCCAATGAATTTAAAATTCCAGAAGCCAGCGCCGGAACTATAACGTATTTAACTCAAGCGGGTTATGCTATTGGGTTATTTTTTATGGTGCCGCTTGGTGATAAATTAGAACGAAAAAAGCAGATTTTAATCACCACTTTCGCCTCTGTAATTGCATTATTGATTGCAGCAACAGCAAAAAGTTTTCTTATTTTACAAATTGCTTCTTTATTAATCGGAATTACTTCGATTGTACCGCAGCTTATTTTGCCTTTAGCAGCTTCGTTAAGTACGCCAGAACAGCGAGGAAAAGTTATCGGAACTATTATGAGCGGTTTATTAGTCGGAATTTTGCTTTCCAGAACTTTAAGTGGTTTTATTGGAGAAGTTTTAGGCTGGAGATCGATGTTTTATATCGCCGCCGGAATTTGTCTTTTAATCTTTTTCGTAATTCAGAGTAAATTCCCGGTAAACAAACCACAGTTTCAGGGAACTTACGGTCAATTAATCCAGTCTTTATTTACACTTATAAAAACACAGCCGGTTTTGCGTGAAGCTACGGCAATCAATGTTTTTAGTTTTGCTCAGTTTGGAGCTTTCTGGACTACAATGGTATTACTGCTTTCTGGAGAACCGTTTCATTTTAATAGTGCCACAATTGGTTTATTCGGAATTGTTGGTGCATCGGGAGCTTTAGCCGCACCTTTGGTTGGGAAAATTGGCGATAAAGGAAATTCAAGAATTGCAGTTGGTTACGGCTGTTTATTAATTCTAATAAGCTTCTTGATTTTTTATTTTTCAATAGAAAGCGTAATCGGAATTGCGATTGGAATTGTATTTATTGATATCGGAATTCAAGGCGTTCATATTTCAAACCAAACCAGAGTGTATTCACTATTGCCAGATGCCAGAAACAGACTAAACACAGTATTTATGTCGTTTAGCTTTTTGGGAACTGCTGCGGGATCTGCCTACGGATTATTATTGTGGAAACTGGGCGGATGGCACGCTGTAACAATTGGCTGTATGGTTTTATCTGCACTATCATTAACTGTTTACGGACTTACTTATAAATCATCCCGAAGTGTCGGGACTAAAAAATAGAAAGCACAAATTGATATAAAATTAATTTGTAAATTTGCGTTCAATTAAAAAATAACAACATGGAAAACGGAATATACGCTAAATTCAACACAAGCAAAGGTTCGATTTTAGTTAAACTTACACACGACTTAACACCAGGAACCGTAGGGAATTTTGTAGCTCTTGCAGAAGGAAATATGGAAAATAAAGTAAAACCTCAAGGACAAAAATTCTATGACGGATTAAACTTTCACAGAGTAATTCCTGATTTTATGATTCAGGGTGGATGTCCTAAAGGAACTGGAACTGGAGATCCGGGATATAAATTTGATGATGAATTTGATCCAAGTTTAAAACACGATCGTCCGGGAGTTTTATCTATGGCAAATTCAGGACCTGGAAGTAATGGTTCTCAATTTTTTATTACACACGTTCCAACTCCTTGGTTAGACGGAAAACATAGTGTTTTTGGTCACGTTGTAGAAGGACAAGATGTAGTTGATGCTGTTGCTCAAGGTGATGCTTTAGAGACTTTAGAAATCATCAGAGTTGGAGAAGAAGCTCAAAAATGGAATGCTATTGAAGCTTTCATTGGTTTAAAAGGTGCTCGCCTTAAACGTGAAGCGGCTTTAAAAGCAGAATCTGAAGCAAAAATGGAACAATTAGCTGCTGGTTTTGATAAAACAGAAAGCGGTTTACGTTACAAAATGATCCAAAAAGGTGAAGGTAAAAGAGCTGAAGCTGGAAAAACAGTTTCTGTTCACTACGAAGGATCTTTAGAAAACGGAAAAGTTTTCGATTCATCTTACCCACGTAAAAAACCAATCGAATTCAAATTAGGAGTTGGACAAGTTATCGAAGGATGGGACGAAGGTATTGCTTTATTACAAGTTGGAGACAAAGCTCGTTTTGTAATTCCATCTGATTTAGCTTACGGACCATCTGGAGCTGGAGGAGTTATCCCGCCAAATGCAACTTTGATTTTTGACGTTGAATTAATGGACGTAAAATAAGGATTTACAAGCAATTTAGTATTGTTTTAAATAGCAATCCCATTCGCAAGCCGAATGGGATTTTTTTTATATTTACTATAAAAACCAGAGACAATGAAAAATTTTTTAATCCTTGCAGCACTTGCTTTATTTGCAGTTTCCTGCGGAACTCAAAAAACAACAGCTGTTGCAGCTACTCCTGCCGAACCTGCAAAAACGGTAGCATTAACTCCTGAATTAGAAGCAGGTAGAGATTTGTATGAAAACAATTGCGCAAAATGCCACAAATTGAAAGATCCAAAGAAATATACAAAAGAAGAATGGGGACCAATTTTGGTTAGAATGGGCAAAAAAGCTAAGTTAGATGAAACCCAAATGGCATCAATTTCAAATTATATTGATTCACAATTGTAATTCTGTATCTTAAAAAAACATAACAAAAAACCTGTTCAAATCATTGAACAGGTTTTTTGTTTTCAAATAGATATAAAAAAACACCTTCACAAAATGAGGTGTTTAAAAAGTTAGGAATGATGTACAGCCGTATTGTCTACCGCGATAATTTTTAAAGTTTTGATACCAGCCGGCATTTCCCAGTCAACTTCGTCATTTTCTTTAAAACCAATAATAGCAACACTTAAAGGTGCCAGAATTGAAATTTTTGATTGCTTTATATCTGCAGATGAAGGTAAAACAATCTGAATTTTCATTTGCTTCTTCGCTATTACGTCTTCAATCGTTACAACAGAATTGATTCTGATAACGGTGTTGTCGAGTTCGCTTTCCTTGCTTATTACAGCACGATCCAGTTCTTGCGAAAGTTGATTTGCTTCTTTTGTATTTGTCGAATTTTTACTTTTTAAAATCAATTCCCTTAAAAATTGATAATCTGATTTACAGAAAGTGGGTGTTGGTTTCATATCTATATTGAATTTATTGTTTTAAAAATTTGAATGATTTTTCTTCTTTTATGCTTTCTAAAGCGAGTTGTAGCTCAGCTTGTTAAAAACAAGATAAACGTGTAAAGTATTTAGTTTGAAAAACAAAAAAGTATCTGACCAAAACTTAAATTTTGTCAAATAAGTAAATGTTTAAATTGATGTAAATCCTCCGCCTGAAAGAAGAATTGAAATAGACGGAGGCCTAATTAATAAAGGCCTTACTATGTGAAATAAATACAGCCGAAAGCGGTTTTCTCTTACAAGAAAACGTAGATCTAAAAACTGTGAATATTGTTATAGTGTTCACAATGAGTGATTTTAATTATGATCTGCAAAGATAGGTAAAGTTTTTTGATTCTTACAAATTTTATTTCCATTTGATATTACAGCCAATGCTTGGCTTCTGAATTTCATTTAAAATTCGGTTGTAAATCAAAGCGTCAATGGCATTTCTTAAATCAGTTCCACTTAACGGAATTCCGTTTCCCGGTCTGGAATCGTCTAATTGACCTCTGTAAAACAATTTATCCTGATTATCGAATAAATAAAAATCGGGCGTACAGGCTGCATCGTATGCTTTTGCTGTTTCCTGCGTTTCATCAAACAAGTAAGGGAAATCAATTTTATGCTGTAAAGCAAAATCAGTCATTAATTCTGGAGAATCCTGCGGATATTTTACAACATCATTACTTGAAATAGCAATAATACCAAGTCCCTGAACGCGATAATCATTAGAGATCATCACAATTTCATTAATAACATGAAGCACAAAAGGACAATGATTACACATAAAAATAACAAGTGTTCCTTTTGATCCTTTTAAATCCTCAAACGAATAAATGTGATTCGAATTTGTATCTTTTAGATAAAATTCTGGAGCAATTGTCCCAAGCGGAATCATATTTGAAGGAGTGCGTGCCATTTTTACAGAAATTAATATTCAAAAATAGCTTTTAAATTCTGTATAAAAAAGAGCACAAAGAAGAATAGCCCACAGATTTAACGAATTAAACCGATTCTCACAGATTAAAATTAATTTCAAAACTTAATAATCTGTTTAATCCGTTAAATCTGTGGGTCATATTGTTTTTATGAATTCAAAAATTCAAGTAAATCTTCATTTAATTTATCTCTGTCAGTATAAAACAAACCATGCGGAGCGCCTTCGTAAACGATATACGTATTATTTGCAATAGCTTCTGATGCTTTTTTAGACGTTAGATCGATTGGAACAATTTTATCATCATTTCCGTGAATGATTAAAGTTGGAACTGTTATAGTACTTAATTCGTCTCTAAAATCAGTAAATGAAAAAGATTCGGCACATTTTAAAGTTGCGTGTGGCGAAGCAAAAGAACAAAGCATTCTGTAATATTCTAATAAAGCTGTGCTTAACGGTTTATTGATAATATTTACGCCAAAGAATGTCTTTCCGAAATTATCAACAAATCCAATTCTGTCTTCCTTGATTGCTGCTGCGGTAGTTTCACTTTTTTCTCTTGGATGTCCGTCTGGATTATCTTCTGTTTTTAATAAAAAAGGAATAATCGACGAAATCAAAGCTGCTTTTGCAACACCTTTCCCCTGATATCTGCTAAAATAACGAACCACTTCGCCGCCGCCCATTGAAAATCCAACCAAAGTCACATTTTCTAATTCCAGCTGATTTATAATTTCGCTTAAATCATCCGTTAAAGTATCATAATCATATCCTTCCCAAGGCTGTGACGATTTACCAAAACCACGGCGGTCGTAGGCAATTACACGGTAATTATTTTTAACCAAATATTCAACCTGATATTCCCACATTTCGTTAGAAAGCGGCCATCCGTGAATTAAAATAACTGGTTTTCCCTCTCCATAATCTTTTACATAAAGCTTTACGTTTTTGGCAGTTTCAATGAATTTATCTGTATTTAATTGATGGATATCAAAATCTAAATCTCTTAGAGTCGGATTGGCATTTATTACACTATTTTCCATTTTTATATTTTTTACTAATTAGTTACTAATACATGTCTAGTAAAATTAAATAGAGTCTAAAAAAATAGGTTATAGAATTAGTTGTATTACTTACAAAATTTATAGGTTTGTAAATAAACAATTTTAAAATGGATTTAACCTGGAACGAATTTGAAAGAACAGATATGCGCGTAGGAACAATCATCGAAGTAAATGATTTTCCCGAAGCCAGAAAACCTGCATTTCAACTCACCATAGATTTTGGTACCGAAATTGGCATCAGAAAATCATCTGCACAAATTACAAAACGCTACAAAAAAGAAGATTTAGTAAACAGACAAATCGTAGCGGTTGTAAATTTCCCTAAAAAGCAAATTGGAAAATTTATGAGCGAATGTCTGGTTCTCGGCGCTGTAGGCGAGGAGGGAGATGTGATATTATTATCTCCTGATTTTAAAATACCAAATGGTCTTCGAATAGGGTAGTTTTAGTTTTAGTTTACAGTCGCAGTCTCAGTTTTAAGTTTGCCACAGATTTCACAGATTAAAAGGATTTTGATGTTGAGGTGAATTTTTGCCACGAATTACACTAATTTACACGAATTATTCTTTAAACCCTAGCTTTGTGATCTTTATTGAATCAAAGATTCAGCAAACTTTAAATAAAAACTTTGCGAACTTTGCGTAATACCTTTGCGTGCTTTGCGATTAAATTCGCTTGCAAAGCTTTAGTTTTTAGGATCTATTTTTGTAATTAATTGTTGTAAAATCAACTGTCCTTCTTCCCAATATCTTAAATCAGAGTCAGAGTTAATATGTCCTTGTTCTCCAACGTTTACAAAATCACTTCCCCATTTTTCGGCGAAATATTGTTTTCTTTCAAATAAGGCGTAAGGATCATTTTCGCTCGCCACAACTATCGACGGAAAAGACAGTTTATAAAGCGGCATTGGTGCAAAATTTCTAATAATATCTGGTGTATGTTCAGGTGAATCAACATCGGCTGGAGCAACTAATAAAGCGCCGATAATATTTTTATTAGAATTGTTTTCTGCCCAATGTAAAACTAAAGAAACGGCAAGACTGTGCGCTACTAAAATCGTTGGACTTTCCAATTTAGAAACAGCTTCGTTTAAACGAGCAATCCAATCTTCGCGAACAGGCTCGTCCCAATTGTCCTGAACCAAACGAATTGAATTTTTAAATTTTTCATGCCAAAAGGTCTGCCAGTGTTTCTCTCCAGAATTTCCTAATCCCGGTAAAATTAAAAGTTGTGTTTCCATTGCCGTGGAATTATATGTTTATTTTTTAGTTTGTTTTTCTTTTAAAATTCGGTTGACTTCGTTTAACAATAACGGAAAACCAGGTTCAGTCATTCCGTGGCCATAGCCGTCTAATTCATAAAGTTTAGTCTGTGTATGACCAACTAATTTCATCATTCGTGCCATGTATGCGTTTTCTTCATATCGGCCTAACATTTCCAGTTCACGATCTCCGGTAATTAATAAAAGTGGCGGAGCATCGGCGCGAACGTGGTATAAAGGCGCAAAAGCATCAATTGTAGGTTGTTTTTCCGGGATTCCGTTTTCTCTTCTAACTTCAAAATGCGTAATACATTGTCCGCTAAACGGAATAAGCCCTGCAATTTTATTAGCATCAATTCCTTCTTTTTGCAGCCATTTTTTATCTAAACCAATCATCATATCTAAATATCCTCCGGCAGAATGACCAGAAAGAAATATTAGAGAAGAATCACCACCATAATTGCTGATATTATTAAATGCCCAGGCAACAGCTGCTGCAGCATCTTCAATTGCTTTAATAGTTTTTGCTTTTGGAGACAATCTATAATTTACGCCAATAATGGCATAACCTTTATTTTTTAAAGCTTCGGGAATTTCTTTATTTCCACCTGTTAAACCTCCGCCATGAAACCAGACAATTGTAGCAAAGCCTTTTGTGTTTTTTGGGTAATAAATATCCAGAACACATCTTTCATTAATGTAACTGTCGGATTTATTTATTTCTGAAGAATAATATTGAATGTTTGATTTTGTTTCATATTCTGTTTTTTGAGCAGATGCTGAAAAAGTAATCAAAATGAAACTAAGTAATAGAATTAATTTTTTCATTTTATAAGAGTTTGAATAAATCTAAAATCTAAAGTCAGAAATCTAAAATTTGGATCTTCGACTAAAATTATAGAATTTAAAAGTATAAAAAAAGTCCAAAAATGCTGCACATATTGGACTTGAACTTTTAGAAAAGTTATATAAGATTAAATATCGTCAAAATCAATATCAGTAAAGCTAGATCTTGGTGTTTCAGCCTTATCAGAACCGTATTCTTTTTTAAAATCTTTTTGATGTCTTTCAGAGATTACTTCTTCACCTTTGTGGTTCAAAACGTATGAAGTCATTTCTTCTAATATTTCGGCAAAAGCACTAAAATCTTCTTTGTATAAATAAATTTTGTGTTTTTTAAAGTGAAAAGAACCATCTTCTTCTGTAAACTTTTTACTTTCGGTAATCGTGATATAGTAATCGTCAGCCTTAGTAGCTCTCACATCAAAGAAATAAGTTCTTCTTCCTGCTCGTAATACTTTAGAAAAAATCTCTTCTTTTTCTAACATGTCATTTTCTCTCATAATACGTTCTATCATTTTTGGTAATTAATAGTACTCAAAAATCATAAAAATTTATCGATTACGCAACAATTAAAGTAATTCTTTTTCCGAAAGTTGTTTTAAATATAACGATGCATAGTAACCTTCCTGATTTATTAATTGATTATGAGAGCCTTGTTGAATGATTTCGCCATCCTCAATAATGATGATTTTATCAGCGTTTTTGGCAGAAGATACTCGGTGACTGACAATTATCGTAGTCTTATCTTTACAAAATTCAAACAAATTATGTAGGATTGTTTCCTCAGTTTCGGTATCAACAGCAGACAAACAATCATCAAAAAGTAAAATCGCCGGATTTTTTATAATGGCTCTTGCGATCGATACACGCTGCTTTTGTCCGCCAGAAAGTGTAATTCCTCTTTCTCCTAAAATAGTATCGTATTGCTTGTTAAATGCAATGATATTATCATGAACCACAGCATTTTTTGCAGCATTTACAACTTCTTCATCAGTTGCATTTTGGTTTCCGAATTTGATGTTATTTTTGATGGTATCCGAAAACAAGAAAGCATCCTGAGGAACAATTCCGATGCTGTTTCTTAAATCGTTTAAATTTAAAGAACTGATTTCGTTTTGATCAATTGTAATTCTACCATCGGTAACATCATAAAGACGGGAAATCAAAGATAAAATAGTAGATTTTCCGGAGCCGGTTTTTCCTAAAATGGCAAGTGTTTCTCCTTTTTTTACCGTGAAACTTACATTTTTTAAAGCTTCAATATTAGTATCTTCATACGTATAACTTACATTTTCAAAAGCAATTGAACCTTGTATATCTGATGCATTTTGATTGTTGTTTTTAATCTCCGGTTCGATTTTCAAAAACTCATTTAAACGTTTTTGAGAAGCCTCTGCTTCCTGAACCATAGACGAAACCCATCCAAGAGAAGCAACAGGCCAGGTTAGCATATTTACATATAAAATAAATTCGGCAATTGTACCAATATTCGGAATCGTTCCGTTGATGTACATTACGCCTCCAAAATAAATTACAACCAAATTACTGATTCCGATAAGAGCAATCATTAAAGGCCCAAACAGCGACTGAACTTTGGCTAA
Source organism: Flavobacterium sp. 2755 (assembly GCF_031455715.1). NCBI lineage: Bacteria > Pseudomonadati > Bacteroidota > Flavobacteriia > Flavobacteriales > Flavobacteriaceae > Flavobacterium > Flavobacterium sp. 2755. The sequence goes on along the minus strand of NZ_JAVDTG010000003.1, from coordinate 549,580 downwards.
ATCTAAACTCTTGCGTTTACTTTCATCCGAAAGATTTATCATATTATTTTGATGCTGATTTTCTAAAGAATAAGCTTTTATAACTCTGATTCCTGAAAATATTTCCTGGGTAAAACTCGAAACCTTAGATAAATACTGCTGAAAAGTAGTGCTTCGTTTATTGATTTCTGAGCTTAATTTAAAAATACAATAAGACAAAATTGGCAATGGTAAAATTGTATACAATGTCAGCAAAGGCGAAACATTATACATATATAATATTACAATGGCAAAACGAATAAACGTATTTATGGTATACATTACCGCCGGGCCTACATACATACGAACCTTAGAAACGTCTTCACTAATTCTGTTCATTAAATCTCCCGTACGGTTTTGTTTGTAGAAATTTTGAGAAAGGTTTTCGTATTGTCTAAAAACCTCATTTTTTAAATCAAATTCAATATGGCGAGACATTACAATTAAAGTCTGGCGCATTAAAAAAGTTAAGAATCCTCCAACAATTGCACTTCCGGTGATTAAGAGCACGTTATGAATTAATTCCTGCTGATAAAAGTCTACAAGCATAGAAGATTTTTTATCGGCATCGGATAGTTTTAAAAACTTTTCGATAACGTCAAAAGAATGGCTAACCAGCTTGGGAGTAAATAAAAAGAATATTTGTGCGATTATGGTGATTAAAATTCCGAAGGAAAAACTGAATTTATATTTAATGAAATATTTGTTTAAATAGCTTAATTCTTTCATTTTTTTAAGAGATTCAATATTGACTTGATTTAATTTTATGAATTATTCTTAATTAAAAGTATAATAAAATGCAATCTAATCAAAATAAATATTTTGTATAATTGTTATTTTAAAGATAAAAAATTAGCACATGTATATTTTTTGTTTATGTTTGAGTTGTCTTTTTGACAAATTCATAATTTTAAACAACTAAATAGTAACGCTATGGATGCAACTTTCGCAACTGGAAAGGAACTTCAAAAAATGGATCCTGTTTTTGGTCAATTATCTTTTGACGATCACGAACAAATTGTATTTTGCAATGACAAAGATACAGGTTTAAAAGCAATTATTGGTATTCATAATTCAGTTATGGGGCCAGCTTTAGGAGGTACTAGAATGTGGAATTACAATACTGAATGGGAAGCATTAAACGATGTTTTACGTCTTTCAAGAGGTATGACTTATAAATCTGCAATTACCGGTTTAAATATTGGTGGTGGAAAAGCAGTAATTATTGGTGATGCTAAAACGCAGAAAACTCCTGAATTGATGCGTAAGTTTGGTGAGTTTGTTCACTCTTTAAGCGGAAGATATATTACAGCTGAAGATGTTGGAATGGAAACTAAAGACATGGATACTGTAAGAGACGTAACGCCTTATGTTACCGGAATCTCTGAAGAAAGAGGCGGATCTGGAAATCCTTCACCTGTAACAGCTTACGGAGTTTATTTAGGAATGAAAGCTGTTGCTAAAAGTCAGTTTGGTTCTGATGTTTTAGATGGTAAAAAAGTTTTGGTTCAGGGAATTGGACACGTGGGTGAAACTCTGGTTGAGTATTTAACTAAAGAAGGAGCACAGGTAACAATTACTGATATTAACGAAGAAAAATTATATCAGGTTGCTTCAAAATACAATGCGACAATTTATACTGGTGAAGATTTATATACAGCAGATGTTGATATCTATGCGCCTTGTGCAATGGGAGCAACAATTAATGATGATACAGTAAACAAAATTAAAGCTAAAGTTATTGCTGGTGCAGCAAACAACCAATTAGCTGATGAAAATGTTCACGGTCCAAGATTACAGGAAAGAGGAATTTTATATGCTCCTGATTTCTTGATCAACGCTGGTGGAATCATCAATGTTTATGCTGAATTAGAGCATTATGGTAAAGCTGAAATCATGGCTAAAACCGAAAATATCTACAATACTACTTTAGAAATTATCGATTATGCTGTGAAAAACGGTATGACAACTCACAAAGCTGCACTTACAATTGCTCAAAATCGTATCGATGCGAGAAAAATTGAAAACGCTAAGAAATAATTAGTGTTCAGTGTTCACTTTTTTTAGTGTTCAGTTATAGTATTCAGTCTCAGTTTACAGTTTGGTCTGTAAACTGAGATTTTTTTTCTATATATTTCAACTGATCACTAAATCCTGAAAACTGATCACTGAAAACTGCAACCGACCACTAAATTCTGAAAACTGACCACTAAAACCATGACTTTTTTGCGAATTAATTTTAAAATATGCCTTAAAAGTTATACTTTTGCAGACTAATTTTTAAATGTTCTTACAAGGTGGTAAATAGAAGACACATACGCGTTAAAGTAATGCAATCCATTTATGCAATGCACCAAAGCGGTTCTGATAATATGGAAAAAGAAGAGAAATTTCTTTTTTACAGTATTGATAATATTCAGGACTTATATCTTATAATGCTTTCTTCATTGATTGAAATTTGCAAAAAAGAATCTGTATTCTTGCATCTTTCGAGCAAAAAACATCTTGCTACTGCAGCAGAACGTAACCCGAACGAAAAGTTCATCAAAAACAAAATCTTTCAGCTTCTTGCCGAAAGTAATTCCCTTAGCATCGCTTTAGAAAACCGTAAAATCAACAACTGGTCATTAAACGACGATTATATTATTTTGCTTTTAAATGATATTAAAGCAAGCGATTTGTATAAAAAATACATGAGCAATAATGTCAATACTTTTGAAGAAGACAAACAATTTATTGCTGATTTATTTGCTGAGGTTATTGTTCCAAATGACAAATTATACGAATATTTAGAAGATGATAAATTGACTTGGGTTGATGATATTCCGGTTGTAAATACGCATATCATTAAGCAATTGAAAGCAATTAAAACCGAAGATCCAGATGATTTTAGAGTTCCTAAATTGTATAAAGATGTTGAGGATAAAGATTTTGCTAAAGATTTATTTAGAAGAACAGTTTTAAACGAAGCTGTTTTAGCAAAAGAATACGACGATAAAACGCCAAACTGGGACAGCGAAAGGATTGCCGAAATCGATACGATTATCCTGAAAATGGCAATTTGCGAATTTTTGAAATTCCCTTCAATTCCTGTAAAAGTAACTCTTAACGAATATTTAGAAATTGCAAAAGAGTATTCTACACCAAAAAGTAGTATTTTTATCAACGGAATTTTAGATAACCTTGTAAAAGAACTTACTGCCAATAAAAAGATGGTAAAAGTAGGTCGAGGTTTAATGTAAAAATAAAAGAAATTGTGCTGTCACTCTGGACGAAGTCGAAGAGCCAGTCCAAAAATAAAATATTAATAATAAATCAAAAAACAGAATTTAAATTATGGGACAATTAACTCAATTTGCGCCATTTCTATTAATGTTTGTGGTAATCTATTTCTTCATGATCAGACCACAGCAAAAAAGAGCAAAAAACGAAAAAGAATTTGAAAGCAGCCTAAAAGTAGGTGATAAAATAGTTACTAAAAGTGGTTTCCACGGTAAAATTGCTGAATTAGCAGAAACTACTGTAGTAATCGAAACTATGTCAGGAAAATTAAAATTAGAGCGTTCTGCTATTTCTTTAGAATTAAGCGCTGCTTTGAATAAAAAGGCTTAAGCTTTTTTAATTAAAATATTTAAAATCCCAAATTCCAAATGGAGTTTGGGATTTTTTTTGTTTATGCTAAACGTCTGGAATGTCTTTGCGAGGAACGAAGCAATCTCACGATCTTTATCGCAAATGCTTAGACGCATTGCATACCCCGCAATCTTGTCATTCCGAGGAACGAGGAATCTTCGCAAGAAACTCTACAAAGATTGAGGATATAGATTGTCGAGCCACTTACGAAGATTCCTCGTTCCTCGGAATGACAAAAACATGAATTATTGTATTGAATACTTCATAGTAGAAGGGATAACGCAATTTTGTCATTTCGACCGAAGGGAGAAATCGCACAAGAAACTCCGCAAAGTTTGTCGTCAATCTTTGTCAATTCACCTAGTGCGGTTGCTTCGTTCCTCGCAATGACAATACTTTGTGTAAAGAAAAAGACCTTTGTCAAAGTTTTAAACTTTGACAAAGGTCTTATATAGCTTGGAATTTGGAATTTAAAAAATTGGAATTTTAAATTTTACCTGTATTTATCATTCAACCCAACATTCGCCAAAATCATCGGAATCACTTTTTCAATTCTCGAAAGTTTTGTTTTTTCCTGTTTCGCAGTTTCAATATATTCCAGAAACTCGTATTGTTTATAAGGGCTAAACTTTTCAAAAGCTGCTGCCAAAGCTGGATTTTTAATCATTTCTGCATTAAGAAGTTCAGAAACTATGGCTTCTTTTTTTGAAGGTTTAATGATTTTTCCCTGTTTTTCATTTTCAATAGCTTCTAAGATATATTCTAAAATTTCTTTTTCGTTTATTTCTTCTTTTGAAGTAAAACGCCATTGACGCAAGGATTTTGTAATTTCTTCTTGTGCATTGATAAGTTTCTTTTTATCATCTTTCAGGAAAACACCATTAAAAAACCAAATCGCAAAATAATCTTTAAAACCTCCTAAACCAATGACATTTTTTTTCTCATAAACATAAACCGGACCGCCCCATTTTGTGGTTTCTGTCAGTTCGGTTTTGTCAATAATAGCTTTTAGGAGAAGCAATTCTTCTTCCCATTGACCGCTATATTTCCACATGCCTTTATTTTCAGAAGCTGGTTCCAATTATTTTTTCGCTTTAGGTTTTTCTTTTGAATCAAAAATTCCCGGAATTGCTGTAAGTTCAGCAATTTTTACAATAACATCAGTCGCTTTTTGAATACTTTCTGCAGGAACATATTCGTATTTTCCGTGAAAGTTATGACCGCCTGCAAAAATATTCGGACAAGGTAATCCCATATAGGATAATTGAGATCCGTCTGTACCGCCGCGAATAGGTTTAATGATAGGTTTGATGTTTAATTCACGCATTGCTTTCTCGGCAATATCAACAATATGTTTTACCGGAAGTACTTTTTCTTTCATATTGTAATACTGATCTTTAATTTCAGTAGTTACAATATCTTCACCAAATTGTTTCGCAAATTTCTTATTGATTTTTTTGGCAATTTTTCCAATTAAATCTTTACGTTTTTCAAATTTGCTTTTATTATGATCGCGGATAATTAATTCTAAAACGGTTTCTTCAATACTTCCCGTTAAATGGTGAACATGGAAAAAGCCTTCGTAACCTTTTGTTTCCTGAGGTGTTTCACCTTTTGGAAGTTCATTGATAAAATCATTAGCAATCAACATTGAGTTGATCATTTTTCCTTTTGCATAACCAGGGTGAACGCTTTTTCCTTTAAAAGTAATTTTAGCTCCGGCAGCATTAAAATTTTCATATTCTAATTCACCAATCTGGCTTCCGTCCATGGTGTAAGCCCATTGAGCACCAAATTTTTCAACATCAAAATGATGCGCACCGCGTCCAATTTCTTCATCGGGAGTAAAACCAATTCTAATTTTCCCGTGTTTAATTTCCGGATGCTGGATTAAGTATTCCATTGCCGAAACAATTTCGGTAATTCCGGCTTTATCATCGGCACCTAACAAAGTTGTTCCGTCGGTTGTAATGATTGTCTGCCCTTTATATTGCAATAAATCTTTAAAGTAGTTTGGAGAAAGAATGATGTTTTTCTCTGCATTCAAAACAATATCTTTTCCGTCGTAATTCTCTACAATCTGAGGTTTTACATTTGCTCCGCTAAAGTCTGGCGAAGTATCAAAGTGAGAAACAAATCCAATTGTTGGAACTTCATGATCCACATTACTTGGCAAAGTTGCCATAATGTAAGCCTTGTCATCTATTGTAACATCTGTTAAACCAATTGTTTTTAGTTCTTCAACTAATTTATTGGCAAGATTCCATTGTTTTTCTGTACTTGGGGTTGTTTTTGAATTCGGATCTGATTCTGTATCAATTGTTACATAACTGATAAAACGATCTATGATATGTTGCATTTCTTTTTATTTTTAGCAAATATAGACATTTTTTTTAGCAGGTAAATTTGCGGTTTATCTTCAAAAATAAAAAAAGGATTCTGTTTTCGAGAATCCTTTTTTATGGTAATTTTTTATCTTTTAAATACTTTTCACACATCTAAAACCAAGATGATTAGCTGCAGATCTAATTTCGCCTTTCCCTCTGGTTCCCACCATATATCTGGTACAATATTGATCTGTACATAAAAAAGATCCGCCGCGGTGCACTCTTTTTATCTGCGTTGGATCGTTAGGATCATTATAAGCATCCGGCCCTTGTGGATTTTTAGCTGTTTTTCCGCTTTCGCTTAATGTTTTATAATAATCAACACTGTACCAGTCATTTGTCCATTCCCATACATTTCCTGCAACATCATATAATCCGTAAGCATTTGGAGCAAATTGTGCGACAGGAGCAATGCCTTTAAAACCATCTTCTCCAGTATCACCATCTTTAATTGGGAAATGTCCCTGATAGATATTAGCCTGAAATTTTCCGTTTGGTTTCAGTGTGTTTCCCCAAGCGTAAATTTCTCCCGTTTTTCCGCCTCTGGCTGCAAATTCCCATTCAGCTTCTGTTGGAAGTCTTTTTCCTGCCCATTTTGCATAAGCTGCAGCATCTTCATAAGTAATATGAACAACAGGGTATTTTTCTTTTCCTTTTATAGAACTTTGAGGCCCAAGTGGATGTTTCCAGTCCGTTCCGCCAACGTAAGACCACCATTGCAGAAAATTATTCAAATTTACTGCTGATGTCGTAGGTGTAAATATTACAGAACCTGTAATTAAATCTTCTTCGGCAGCGGTTGGAAATTCTTCTTTAGTTGGCTTTTGTTCTGCAACTGTAATGTATCCCGTAGCTTTTACAAATTTTTCATATTCTTCGTTTGTCACTTCGGTTTTATCCATATAATAGCCGTCAACATACACACGATGAATAGGAGCAGCATCTTTTGTAACGCCAGATAAACTGCATAAACTTTCATCTGCAACATTGCTTCCCATTGAAAATTCGCCGCCCGGAATCCAAACCATTCCTTCCGGGGCTTTTCCTGCTGGTTTATTTTTATTTTCAATTGTAGGTTTAAATGCCGATGGTTCTGACGTATTTGGAGTTTCATGACAATCTAAAGCCGCTTCTGTTACTTTGGGTTTAGGCGTAATTAATTTGGTTACACCGTAAGTAATTGAAATTATGGAGATTGTAAGAATAGCAAAAATCCAAAAAGTTTTATTTTTCATTGTGATGGTTTTTTAAGCTGTATTGGTTGTCAATAAGTTGAATCAAAAGTATGAAAATAACTTTTAAAGTTATATTAGTTTGATAGAATTAATAAAATAATTGTATTTTGTTATTTATCTTGTTCAACCAAAACTACTTCATATTTATCTTTTCCGTCAACTTTTACAGGTTGATAGTAAGTTTCACCAAACTTAACATATTTTACATCGCCAATGGTAACTTCTTCACCACCTTCTGGTAAATTGTCAACAACCGTTCCTGCTGTTGGCGGTACAACTTTGTACGTACTGCCGTCCTTTTCATAATACGTTCCTCCGTAATAATAATTGTTGACCGTTCCTGTATTAACAGTTTGCGCTCCACTCGGAATATTGTTTACAGTTCCTCCAACTGGTGCAGGAACAGCAGTATAACCTCCATTTGAAGGTGCATACCAAACTCCCTGATCATAATGATATTGCGTACTTTCAACACTTACAACTATCGCAGTTACGGCTAAAGTGGCAACAAAAAATCCCCACGGATGCCAAACCGGACCATAATAAAAGGGTCTGTAAGGATGAAAGTAATACGGATTGTAAGCATGATATCTGTAACCGCCATATACATAAGGAGGACGAGCGTACACAACAGTATTTCGTCTAACAACAGTATTTCGGTTATTATTTATTGTGATGTCCCTGCTTCTGTCAACGTTTCTGGTATTACCGCTTATATTGGTATTTCTATTACCGGAGTTTCGTATGTTGTTATTAGAATTTCGGTTAGAATTATTAGTTCTGTTACTAATTTTTGTGTTCGAACCATTATTGGGTCTGGTAACTTTAGTTCCTGAACCATTTGAACCCGGCCTTGTTACCGCAGGTTTATTTACAGAAGGTCTGTTTACTGCTGGTCGTGACTGATTAGCCGGTCTGTTTACCGATGGTCTTGTATGAGTTCCTCCACTAGGTCTGTGAACGCCGCCGCCACCGCCGCCTACACGACGTTGTGCTATGCTGTCAATAGAAATCAAAAAAAACGATCCAGCCAGACATATTGTTACTGCTTTTCTTATTGTTTTGTTTATATTTTTCATTTTCAGTATTTTAAGTCAGATAAAGTTATTAAAAAAATGAATTTATATTAAAAAAAGAAGTAAGAATTTTACAATGAAATATCCCATTGTATCCTAAATCTCCATCCGGCTTCAAGAGGAAGTGTTTTATCCTGAAAGCTGAAATAAGTCACTTCTGAAGTCAATTTATTTTTGTGTCCTTTAAAAAACCAGTTAAAAGCAATAGTGGTTTCATCTTGTCGGTTTTGCCTAATAGTATTATCAGGTCTGTAAGCGGCGTGCCTTCCTGCCATTTCTAAATGTTTGGGCCACCATTCAAAAGCATTATGAAAAAAATATCCCGCCTGAACATAGTAGCCTTTTAATGTTGTTTCGTCATCATTGTTTAATTTATCGATGATTTTTTTGGTATGCATTTCGCTCTGCCAGGAAAAACCCCGATACATAAATGCGGTTTCTAAATTCCATTGGTTCACCCTGTATTGTCCTGGCGCACCATCTTCATATCCTTCTAAATATCCTCCGCCAGATTGTGAAAATCGGGTGTAAGGGCTTCGGTTTGTTAAACCTGAAAAGGCAATAATTGGAGTTAATTTTTCATGAAATTCCAGATCACTTCCTTCAAAATCAAGAAACCTTCCTAAAAAATTCCATTGTGCTCTTCCGAAATACATCAAATTATTATCGTCGTTAGAAGTATTTCCCCGACCAGTTCCCGTTAGAGCTGCGGCCCAATAATTAAAATCGGCAATGCCTTTTCCTTTTAAATGACCGTAAATTTCAACTCCCATTTGCCTGTCTACAGTAAAGGGACGATTGATTAAGGAACGATCAACGGTTTGCTGTTCGCCGCTGCTAATGAAACGTTCTCTTGTAAATTCTACTTTCCATTGTCCGGCTTTAAAACTAAGCCATTCCCATTTCTCCACCATAATTCTAAAATCTAATAAATTAGACTGGCTGAGTTCATATTCCCAATAATAATTTAACCAAGGCTCAAAAGCGTGACCACCTACTTTGAGTCTCGCGCGGTTAATTTTGAAAGTAGTTTTTTTATCCTGACTGTAATCGTCATAAGTCAAAGGATCTGTATCATTTGGTGTAGAAAACCGAAACTGAAGCCGGCTTTGCAGTTGAAAAAGAAATTTATTGTCATTGGTACGAAGTTCAATTCCTTTATCGCCGTACCGAAAGTTAAGCAGTTTTGTGGTGTCTTTTTCTTGCTGAGAAAATCCTTTAAAACCAATCAATAAGATAAAAACTAAAAATAGATTTTTCGAAATACGATTTGTTTTTTTTGCACTGTACATAAGTTCAAATGGGTTGTGTAAAATTATTTTCCTCCAAAGTTTCTTGCAATTCCTAAACCAATTCCCCAGCTGTCATAGGCATTCCATTTGAGATCATAACTTAATGTTCCAAAAACTTCCCAATTTTTTGAAAGTTCATAGGTGTATTCTGTACCAACTCTCGTTAAGAAATAGTTTTCTTCTTTTGCAAATTCTCCTCCAAAACCTAAAAGAAAACTCCAATGCTCGTTTGGTTTATAAATTCCCATTAAGGCAGGAGCAACAGGATAACTTCGTTCTACAGTTTCATTGTCTTCATCGTTTGCGTAAACTTTCTCAACTTTGAATTTTTCAATTACAAAATCTGTATGAAGACCAATTGCCCATTTTTCATGAAACTGAAAAGTATAATCAATTCCCCATGCAGGAAGACTTAAAACTTCACGATTTCCTTCATCATCCCTTCCTTCAAAAACATGTACATGATTTATTGAAATTCCTATTTGATGATGCGGACTAAAAGATTTTTCTTCACTTTCCTGAGCTGTAATTTTAGTACAGCCAGTCAAATAAAATAGTATTACAGTAAAAACTATTTCTGTAAGATGATAATTGAAGCTTGTTTTCCTTTCATTTTGCATAATTTCTAATTCTTGAAATGAAAAATTTATAACAAGATTTTTTGTAATTCATTCAAAATTAAAGAATAAATAAGCCGGTGAAGGGTATTAAAAGGTTTGAAATTGTTTCATTTTATAACTTGCAACCTCTTATTAATTTGTTTTTTGTAAAACAGTACCTTTTTAAACTATAATATTTAAATTTGCAGCCAAAATAACAACAACACAACTCTTATGTATAAATTGATAATTCGCCCAATACTTTTTTGGTTTGATCCGGAAGAAGTGCACTACTTTACTTTTTCATTTGTAAAATTCATTTCAAAAATCCCTGGAGTTTCGGCAATTATAAGATCAATTTATGAAGTAAAAGATACTCGATTAGAAAGAGAAGTTTTCGGAATTAAATTCAAAAATCCGGTGGGACTTGCGGCAGGATTTGATAAAGATGCGAAGTTGTACAAAGAGCTTTCTGATTTTGGTTTTGGTTTTATCGAAATAGGAACCGTAACTCCGGTGGGTCAGGAAGGAAACCCTAAAAAACGTTTATTTCGTTTAAAAGAAGATCAGGCGATTATTAACCGAATGGGATTTAATAATGGCGGAGTTCTGGAAGCGGTAGAGCGTTTGAAAAAGAATTCGGGCGTTTTAATTGGAGGAAACATCGGAAAAAATAAAGTGACACCAAACGAAAATGCGGTTGACGATTATATCATTTGTTTTGATGCACTTTTTGACCATGTAGATTATTTTGTAGTAAACGTAAGTTCGCCAAATACGCCAAATTTAAGAGCATTACAGGACAAAGAGCCTTTAACAGCTTTATTACAAACGTTACAAAATAGAAATGTCGAAAAGCAAAAAACAAGCACTCAAAAAGTAAAACCAATTTTATTAAAAATTGCTCCAGACCTTACAGATGAGCAATTATTAGATATTATTGATATTGTGAAAACTACACAGATTGCGGGTGTAATTGCAACAAATACGACTATTTCAAGAGACGGACTTCAATCTCAAAACCAATCAGAAATCGGAGGTTTGTCCGGGAAACCATTAACGAAACGTTCTACAGAAGTAATTCGTTTTCTTTCGGAAAAAAGCAATAAAGCATTCCCAATTATTGGAGTAGGAGGAATTCACTCTGCCGATGATGCCATCGAAAAATTAAATGCAGGAGCAAGTTTAGTGCAGTTATACACCGGTTTTATTTATGAAGGACCAGCGTTGATAAAAGCAATCAATAAAAAAGTTTTAAGGCAATTGTAAAAGAAGCGCCTGAACAAGTATTCCGGCAAGAATTGCAATTCCGAAACTGATTAATGTGCCAATTAAAACATATTCGGTTAGTTTTCTGTCTTTGGCTTCTTTTAAATCTCCAAATCTAAAAATAGATTTTGCAGCCAATAAAAATCCAATTGCTTCAAAATGTCCGGTTAAGATAAATCCGAACACAAATAAGCGTTCTAAAATACCAATATAATTTCCGGCAGCTATCAGTGAGTTATCCTGATGGCTGTTTTCGTTTTCGGGAGCCCAGATCGAAATAATAGTTTTGATGAAAATAGAAGTTGGTTTCGTCAATAGTAATACTCCGGTAATCAAAATCCAGAATGTATTATCCTGCCAAAAATAAATAATGCCTTTATTTTGATATAAAAGTACCACGCCTATTAAAACCAAAGCATGCGCAATTTGATCTGCAATAAACCAAGTACGTTTTGTTTTCTCTCTCTGAAAATTGAGTTTGATTAAATCGATTATCCCATGTGCAACTGCAATTAAAACCGCATACGGAATAAAACTTATTTCCCAAGCCAAAATCGCGGCTAAAACTCCGTGTAATAAAACATGAATATATAAGTAAATACTTTTGTGTTTTTTACTCTCTTTATCGGTAACCCAGGAATTAGGCTGCCAGATAAAATCGCCTAATAAATGGGCCAAAAACAGTTTTATAAATAAAATCATGGGGCTGTAAGTTGTTTTATTTGTGTTCTAAAATAACGATCTAAATTCATAACCAAATCAAACTGAGCGCGTTTTTGTCTTCGGCTTACTGCAGCTTGATTAATACCTAATTTTTGTCCCAATTCTTCCTGCGAAAGGCTTGGGTTTTCTATTGCCTTTGCAACAAATTCTGCCGATTGTACCAGCCAGTTATCCATAAAAGTCAAAGCAAGCTGAATCATTAAGTTCATTTTTTCATCAAAATTAATATCGCCTGTTCGCAATGCTAAAGTCACTTTTTGTTTTTTTAAAGTCTCAAAAAGCTCCCCCGAATTGATAAATGCCGTTCCGTTACTTTCTGAAATTTTTTCAGCATTATGCGTTTTATTTCCAAAACCAATACTCATTCGCGCATCAGATTTTATGGTTCGTAAATGTGCTTTTACCAAAATCGCAGTCAACAAAGCATCTTCGGGATTTTTAACTTCAATTTGAAATTCGTCACCACGGTACACTTCCCATTCGCTTGGTGTTTTGCCAAGCGGAGCCAGGATTTTTTTTAAATCTTCGACCCAATGCTGCGATTCCTGCTGTCTTGAACCAATTATGTCACCTGTAATTACACTAGTCATAATCAAATATAATTAAAAAATAATAAAAATTCTATTACAAATATAAGTAATAAATTTAATTATTACACTTTTTGGTAATATTTTAAAATATTACGTTTTTATGTAATAATAATAGTTATTATGATATAGCGTAATAAAGAAAGTTACACTTATATGTAACTTACAAGAAACTATCCAGCATTAAAATTTAAATGACCTTATATAACTTATATGGTTTTAAAAAAAAAGCCCGATAAGGTTAAAATAAATAATTCGCAAAGAGTTAATTTTTATTTCTTTAAAAAAGAAGCTAACTTAGCTTTTACAAAAGAATAAGCTTTGAATAAAGAGATCAAGATTATCGAATGCCCACGAGATGCCATGCAGGGTATCAAAACCTTTATTCCAACAAAAAATAAAGTAACTTATATACAAGCTTTGCTTCGTGTAGGGTTTGATACAATCGATTTTGGAAGTTTTGTTTCTCCAAAAGCAATTCCGCAAATGCAAGATACTGCCGAGGTTTTGGCACAATTAGATTTGTCGCAAACAACCAGTAAATTACTGTCGATAATTGCCAATACACAAGGCGCAGCTCAGGCTGCAGAACATGAAGCTATTCAATATTTAGGATTTCCTTTCTCGATATCTGAAAATTTTCAGATGCGTAATACGCATAAAACAATCGCCGAATCTTTAATTACTTTGGAAGAAATTTTGGAAATCGCCGATAAAAAAAATAAAGAAGTTGTAACCTATCTTTCAATGGGATTTGGAAACCCGTATGGAGATCCGTGGAATGTTGAAATTGTTGCCGAATGGACAGAAAAACTAGCTGGAATGGGCGTTAAAATTTTATCGCTTTCAGATACAGTTGGAAGTTCTACACCAGATGTTATTACGTATTTGTTTTCAAATTTAATTCCCAAATATCCTGAAATCGAATTTGGAGCGCACCTGCATACTACGCCAGACAGCTGGTTTGAAAAAATCGATGCAGCATCAAAAGCCGGATGCATACGTTTTGACGGAGCAATTCAGGGATTTGGAGGCTGCCCAATGGCGACTGATAAATTGACTGGAAACATGCCGACAGAAAAATTGATTTCGTATTTTACTGCCAATAAAAAAATAACCGGACTTAATTCTCTAAGTTTTGAAAGTGCTTATAATGAAGCATCTAAATTATTTGGAAAATTTCATTAAAAAATGATGAAATTATGAGTGATTTTAAACTTTGGTTAGAGTTTGAAGAAGTAAATCCAGATAATTGGCAGATCAATAATGATTTTTGCAATATAAATGTTGAGTTAGCTGATGGCAGGAAATATGGAATGAATGTTTGGACTTATGAATTTCTGAAAACAGCAGTAGAATATGATAAAACGAACGGAAATAATCTCGAAGGTTTATATGTAATTCCGCCTGATTTATTTGTAAAGGAATTAACTAGAAGTTGTATAGAAAAAACAATTGAAGATTTATTAAAAACTGACAATCTGGAAGTCATATTAAACTCAAGCATAGTAATTAAGAATAATATTAAATTATAATCTGCACTTAATTCTTTAAGTTTTGAAAGTGCTTATAATGAAGCATCTAAATTATTTGGAAAATTTCATTGAAAAAATAATGTAAAATAAGTAATATCTGACAAGAAAAGGCGTTTTTATTTATCTTTAATTAAAATTAAAAAATGAAACGAAATCTTTTAAATAGAATCTCTATAACACTCTTTTCTGCAGTTTTATTACTCTCTTGTTCAAGTGATTTAGACTTTGACCAAATCGATGATTTTGTACTTGAACCTGTTTTTGTAGCAAATCTAGCTTACTTTGATGTTTCTGCTGACGAAATCGATGATAATGGATCAGGACAGCAAATACCGCCTGATGTTGAAGATTTTGATATTTTTAAAAAGAAATTTTTCACTGATAATCTGGCAAAAGCCGAACTTAATTTCGAAATCGAAAATACAATAAACAGAGCTTTTGAAATTGAATTGCAGTTTATAGATGGTGATAACCAGGTATTAGAAACTATTGATTTAGCTGTTCCAACCTACACAGGAGGCTCAAATATCATAAAATATCCAACAGAGGTTTTTGAAGGAGAACAGTTGAATTTATTAAAAAAGACCATGAAAATAGGTTTTATAGTAACAACCGTAACAGGATCTGGATCGGGAGATATTACAGGTAATTTAAAATTCAAATCAGGTGCAACCGTTTATATGAAAATAAAATGAGACAAGCACTTTTAATTTTGATACTGATGCTGCAGCTCTTTTGTTATTCTCAAAATAAACAAGTGTTGTACAATTTTACTTCGATTCCGCAGTCATTGCTTGTAAATCCTGGTGCCGATGTTTCGTATAAATACTATTTTGGCGTGCCGCTTTTGTCCGGAGTTTCGGCAAATATTGGTTCGAGCAGTTTTTCTGCCTATGATTTATTTGCTGATAATGGTGTAGATTTTAATGATAAAGTCCGAAATATTATCAATAAATCATCCCCAAATGATAAAACTCAGGTAAACCAACAGTTAGAAATTTTTTCCGGCGGATTTAGAGTAGGAGGCCAGGATAGCCAATCGTATATTTCGTTTGGTGCTTATCAGGAATTTGATTTTTTAATGTATTTTCCAAAAGATCTCGCCATTTTAGGCGTAGACGGAAATCAAAATCATATTGGAAAATCATTCAATTTAGCCGATTTAAATTTACGTGCCGAAGTGCTTTCTGTTTTCCATGTCGGATTTCATAAAAAGATAAACAAAAAACTGGTTTTAGGCGGACGAGCAAAAATTTATTCAAGCGGTGCCAATGCAACTTCGACTAAAAATTCAGGATATATTTACACCGGACAAGGAACGGGAACAAATTTGTATACCCAAATAATCGAATCAAACTTAGAACTTAAAACTTCGGGCATCGGAAAATTTACAAAAGATGAATATGAAGGAAGTATTCCGGGTGATATTGCACACAATACTTTTCTCAATGGAAGTTTAGGTTTGGGATTTGATGCTGGTATTACATATAATATTAAAGAAAATCTGCAGCTTACGGCAAGTATCCTTGATGTTGGTTTTATAAAACATACTAAAGATATTGAGACGTTAAGGTATAAAGGAACGTACAGATACGATGGAGTAAATCCAAATTTTGATGCTGTAAATGAACCGGAAAATATTTTTGATGAATTTGATGCCGCCATTCCGCGCGATACGTCTTATGCTAAATATACAACCTGGCGACCGGTAAAATTTAATTCTTCCATTCAATATTCATTTGGAGAATCCAGGTATGACGGAGAGTGTAATTGTAAAGTTGAAAACGAAAGAAAATATTTAAACGCAGTCGGCGCACAATTATTTTTAATGACAATGCCTGAAACACCGTACGTTGCTTTAACGGCTTTTTATCAACGCAGTATTTTTGAAAAGCTAGATGCGAAAATAACTTATACATTCGATCCGTATTCGAATAAAAATATTGGTTTGGGGCTTTCCGGAACTCTCGGAAAATTTAATATTTACGCTCTATTCGATAATGTTTTAGAATATAAAGATGTCACAAAAGCGCATAGTCTTGCGTTTCAATTTGGCTTAAACTTCATTTTTCAAGATAAAAAAGAATAGGTTTTTCACCATATAAATGATATAAGTTTCATTTAATTTTACTGTCTGTTCAAGAGAAATTAGAACATATCTTAAATTTTCTTATATCACTTATATGGTTCAAATAATTGCAGGAACTTTCCTGTAAACTTAAATTTATGAATAAGTTAGTATTTAAGTTAGCAATTTATTCACTATATTTGCACGCAATTCAACTAGAAATTGCACCATGATAGCACACAACTCCAAGATTATCGGCGAAGGTTTAACTTACGACGATGTATTATTAGTACCTAACTACTCGAATGTGCTTCCCCGCGAAGTGAGTATCAAATCAAAATTTTCAAGAAACATAACATTAAACGTTCCAATCGTATCTGCTGCTATGGATACAGTGACCGAAAGTGCAATGGCAATCGCTATGGCACAAGAAGGCGGAATTGGAGTTTTACATAAAAACATGACAATCGAGCAGCAAGCTGCGAAGGTTAGAAAAGTAAAGCGCGCTGAAGCAGGAATGATTATCGATCCGGTAACATTACCAATGAATTCAACTATTGCAGACGCTAAAAACGCCATGAGAGAATTCGGAATTGGCGGTATTCCAATCGTTGACGAAAACAGAATCCTTAAAGGAATTGTTACCAATCGTGACTTACGTTTCGAAAAAAATGGAGCAAGACCAATCGTTGAAGTAATGACAAGTGCAAACTTAGTTACTGTTGCCGAAGGAACTTCACTAGAACAAGCCGAAGTAGTTTTACAAGGCCATAAAATCGAAAAATTACCAGTTGTAAACGCTAAAAACGAATTAGTTGGTTTAATTACGTTTAGAGATATTACAAAACTGACTCAAAAACCAATCGCTAACAAAGATACTTTTGGTCGTTTGAGAGTTGCCGCTGCAATTGGCGTTACCGGAGATGCAGTTTTAAGAGCTGAGGCTTTAGTTGCTGCCGGTGTAGACGCTATTATTATCGATACAGCACACGGACATACTGAAGGTGTGGTAAATGTATTGAAAGAAGTAAAATCAAAATTCCCTCAAATAGATGTAGTGGTTGGAAACATTGCAACGCCGGAAGCTGCTAAATATTTAGTAGAAAATGGCGCTGATGGTGTAAAAGTAGGAATCGGACCTGGTTCTATCTGTACGACACGTATCGTTGCAGGTGTTGGTTTCCCTCAGTTCTCAGCAGTTTTAGAAGTTGCTGCGGCTATTAAAGGAACTGGAGTTCCGGTTATTGCTGATGGTGGAATTCGTTATACTGGAGATATTCCTAAAGCAATCGCTGCAGGTGCTGACTGTGTAATGTTAGGGTCATTATTAGCAGGAACAAAAGAATCTCCGGGTGAGACTATTATTTTTGAAGGAAGAAAATTCAAATCATACCGCGGAATGGGTTCTGTTGAAGCAATGCAGACTGGTTCAAAAGATCGTTATTTCCAGGATGTTGAAGACGACGTTAAAAAATTAGTTCCGGAAGGAATTGTTGGTCGTGTTCCTTACAAAGGTGAATTAAACGAAAGTATGCTTCAGTTTATTGGAGGTCTTCGTGCCGGAATGGGATATTGTGGTTCAAAAGATATTCCAACTTTACAAGAATCTGGACGTTTTGTTAGAATCACGTCAAGCGGAATCACTGAAAGTCACCCTCATAACGTAACTATTACAAAAGAAGCTCCAAATTATTCTAGATAATTTTTAGTTTTTCAAATATTAAAAAAAGGCGTAAGAGTTTGATTCTTATGCCTTTTTTAATTTCAATTGATAATTGAAATTCCGTTATTCAATTCATCAATAATATTTTGATTTTGTTCCAATGCTTCGGCTTGAGCGCTATATTGCAATTGTATCGAACCGCCTTTTCCGTTGTAAATAAAACCTTGATATTTGTATAAATAATCATTGTAATCTAACTCACAATCAAAGTAATTTACTTCAATATTATTTATCTTTTTCTTGTAAATTTTTAGGTTTTTAATTTTTCCAAACTCTTTGTACTGTTCTTCAATAGTACTTTTGAGTTTTTTATCAGGTATAAAATGATCGTATTCAATAAAATAAGCACTTATCAAATTATATCTATCATGAAATTCAACATCCCAATTTTGTGACTCAGGATTTTTTATCCAATGTTCAGGATTGTATTTTATCTCGTAAATATTTTTTCGACTAGTATAAGTTTCTGATTTCGAAGTGTTTTTGGTTTGTCCTATCGCGAAAAAGCTTGATAGTAAAAATAGTAAGATTAATTTTTTAGACATTTTGTATGTAAGGATTGGAAGGTTGTATTTATAAAACTAAAATAGCAAATAAAAACAAGCTGATATAAACTAAAAAGATATTTAAACATTATGTTTTCTTTTAAATAATAAAATCAGCTGTAACCTTTTAAGCTTTAGCTGATTTTATTAAATATAGATCTTGTTTTAAAGAGCAGTAGTTTGTTGTTCCGCCTCTCTTAATTTTTGATTATCTAAAATCTTCTGAATAAAAGGTTTTACCTCTTTCTCAATTTCAGATTCAGATATATTTAAAGCTTTTGGATCAGAGGCCAATTGCAGCCACGGTTTTGGGCTGTCAAAATTATAACTTCCAAAAACTACAACGGGAGTTCCTTTTACTTTTACATTTTCTTTGTCTTTTAAAATCCATTCGTCGGCAAATTTGTAAAGATATTTAGCATCTTTTTCCAGTAATCTCAAACAAGAATGTGATGCAGGATAACCTGGTAATTCATATTGGTGAAAACCAACTCCAAGTTTGTTCTCGATATTGAAATTCCATTTTAAATCCCATTCGTCATTAAAAGTACTCGTTGTTTTTTCTGCTTTCCAATTGGTGAAAAACAATCCGGTTGGTGTTGGATCTTTTTTTCTTCCCATGTTTGTTGGTCCTGTGTAAACCAGTTCGCCGTTTTCGTAAGCAGCAAAAGTCTGAGTAGGATAGGAGAAAATAATGATTTTCGAAACTTCTTCTAAAGCACCAACATGCAGTGGAAATGGTAAATAATAAACCAAATCTCCGCTAAAATCAGCCGGTATAACTACCGAATCTAATTTTTTAAAATTTGCCTTATCAGTTCTGTTTACTGCATAAACAATATCCAGTTTACTGCTGTCGGCTTCGTTAGTTTTAAGCCAGTCTTTTGTTTTAGAAATTTGATAAGAAACTGCAGATTCTGGTTTCTTATATTCGATTGTTTTTTTAGGTTTTTTATCTGCTTTATTATCAGTCAGATTTATAGTATCGCTTTTTTTGCAAGAAACTAATAATCCTAAAATCAATATAAGTAGTACGTTTGCTGTATAATATAACTTTTTCATAGGTCGTAATTTTTATAGAAATAAAATTATACATATGATAGTTAAAAAGGGTTACATAATTTTTTGAATTGTTTGCTGGATTTTCATTTGACAGCTATAACATTAATTTGAAACATTTCATCGAGAATAAGTATAAAAAGCTCTAATAATTGATTCAAAGTATTGATGTCACGAATTTCTCCATCAATAAAATAAGATAGCTCAAATTCGTTTTCAGGAAGTTTTCCTTCCCAAATCCCTTTTTGATCAGAGATTTGAATGTTTACATCTTTTTGAGAAGCAATAAAGTTTCTTATCTTGTTATTTTGTAATAATGTTTTTATTTTAGATTCATTATTGCTTTTGATTGTAAAGGATTTATCAAAATCAGCATAACCGATTTCTATATCCTGTGCACCAAATATTTTTTCAATTTTACGAACAAATCCTTCTCTGTAAATTTCGAACCTAAAATTATTCTGCAAAATAATCGGAACAATAACTCTTGTCATTTCGGCACCGTATTTTCCAGACCAAAGTGTATAATTATCAAAAACAATTTTCCAGTTTTTATATTCAATTTCAACGGAATCTGATTGCCAGGAATAACCTTCTTTAAAAGTTCCATTAGTTTGGTTTGCAAATTGGTTCCAGATATTCATATTATTTCGATTCAATTAATTTCAAAGTATATTCAAACTGCGTATCCTTATTTTGTAAAAAGTCTTCTAAAGTTTGTTTGACTTCATGATCTGGTATAACGCCCCTGCCAAAAATCTGATTGGCTTTTTTAGGAACATCTTGGTCTAAATTTACAATCGAAAATTTTGTTTTAATTTTTGTGTTTGGCAATTCATATTCAATAGGAGTGTGGCCGTTATGTCCAAAATAACCGCCCATAGTTTCTTCACCAATAACTATGGCATTTGTATTTCCTGTCACTAAAGAAGCAAATAATGATCCTGCAGAAGCGATTCTCGGACTTATCAATAAGTAGATTTGTCCTTTAAATTTGTTTGTGTCAGGATGTAATAATTGATTGAATTTTTCATCCTGAATGTATTTTCCGTTTTCTAATTTCGGAAATTCTTCTTTTAAATCAGCTTCAAAATCATTTTTTTCTTCCAGCTTTTTTTGAGGTTCGGTTTCATCATAAACAAAATAATCTGCAAACGGAATTTCCTGAAAACTAACATATGCAGCAGCATTTTCGCGATACGGCTTTTGTGTAAGATATGAAAAGGTTAGAATATCATTTGGATCGCTGCCGCCGCCATTGTTCCTTACATCTACAATTAAGTTATTTATTTGGTTGTTTTTGCCTAAATATTGAAAACAGCTGTCTAAATATTTTTTATAAGCTAAATGCTCTTTTGCTTTTGCATTTTTACCAATTGAAAAGGTATGAACAGAAAGTACGGCAGTATTTTTAGAAATAATCTTAAATGAATATTTGTTTTTAGCCTTGTTAAACTGCAGACTGTCAATAGGAAGAGAAAAACGATTTTTGAAATTTTCTTTTCGAATATCATTAGACACTGCTGTAATTTTTTTAGTGAGTTTTTTAGAACTATTAAGAAGAGAATATTCTACCAAAAAACTTTGTTGAGGTCCATATTCCATTTCAAAATATTTCCCAAACGCGCCAGTTAATCCAATATATTTTCCAGAAATATTATAACCGTCGGTGGTGTAATATTTATAGAAATCCTTTATTATTTTATTGGTTTTAATTTTGTTAATGCTATGAACTTCTGAACCTAACGGAATTTCATCGTTTTGAAAATTTATAACTAATCTGTCTTCAATAAGTTTAGCGGGATATGGAAAAAATACATTTCCTGATGAAAATTTATTCTGAAATTCATCAGGAAGAGTAGTATCATTATGTACGCTGCCTTCAAAATCAGTAATTTTTAAAATGATTTTGTAAAATTCCAGCAGCGTTGCAGGTTTATCTATTTGTGAAAATCCCCAGGAATAAATACTGTCAATTTGTTGCTTTGTGCGGTATTTGTATAAACCTGAATTCGCTTTTTCTCTTATTTCTTTAAAAATAGTAAGATCTTGTTTTAGTTTTTCGGCTGGCAGTTTTTCATTTTGCGCCATTAGAACAAACGGAAAAAACAAGAAAAAGAATATTTTAGATTGGAACATTTTAAAGTTTTTAGAATCTAAAAATACTCAAAAAACTATATCAAACCTTTAATTTTTGCATGTTGTAATAACAAAATAGTTTTAGCGTCTGTAATCTCAGCAGATTCAATCATAGCGTATGCTTCATCAAAAGTATATTCCAGAACTTCAATATTTTCTTGTTCAGCATCAAGCCCGCCGCCAGAACTTACTTTCATGCTTTCATCATATTCTCCTACAAATAAATATAGAATTTCTGTTACAGAACCCGGAGACATGTAGGTTTCAATAACTTTTTGAACTTTTTTTAAGCGATAACCTGTTTCTTCTTCCGTTTCACGAATGATGGCTTGTTCTGCATTGTCCTTGTCTAAAAGTCCGGCGCAAACCTCGATCATCATTCCTGTTTTATTTCCGTTAAGAAAAGTGGGCAAACGAAATTGTCTGGTTAGTATAACCGTTTTTTTTGCAGTATTGTATAATAATATGCCAGCACCATTTCCGCGGTCATAGACTTCACGAATATGCGATTCTACTTTTTCGTTTTCCTTTTTATAGTTAAAAGTAACTTTGTTTAATACATACCAATTGTCTGATAATAACTTGGTTTCTGTAATCTCAATTTCTGGATTTTTTCTCATTTCGAAAATAGTTTCATAAAAAAACGCCCTGATTATCAGAGCGTTTAAATGTATTATTTTGTTATTGTTTGCTTTCTGTCTGGTCCAACCGATACAATTTTGATTGGCACTTCGATTTCTTTTTCAATAAACTCAATATATTCTTTTAGCTCGATTGGCAATGCATCATAAGTTGTCAATCCTGTTAAGTCTGCTTTCCATCCTTTAAACTCTTTATAAACCGGAGTAACATTTTCTGGTTCAATGTTATAAGGAAAGTGAGCAATGTTTTGACCTTTATAGTTGTATTCTGTACAAACTTTTAAAGTTTCAAAACCAGAAAGAACATCACCTTTCATCATCATTAACTGAGTAACTCCATTTACCTGAACAGCATATTTTAAAGCCACAAGGTCTAACCATCCGCAACGTCTTTGTCTTCCGGTTACAGATCCAAATTCATTACCAACTCTCGCCATTGTTGCACCAACTTCGTCAAAAAGTTCTGTTGGGAAAGGTCCGCTACCAACACGAGTAACATAAGCTTTAAAAATTCCGTAAACCTCTTTGATTTTGTTAGGAGCAATTCCTAAACCAGTACAAGCTCCCGCAGCAGTAGTATTTGATGAAGTTACAAAAGGATAAGTTCCAAAATCAACATCTAATAATGAACCCTGAGCTCCTTCACAAAGAATAGATTTACCTGCTTTTTGAGCTTGGTGGATATATTCTTCACTGTCAATAAAATCTAATTTTTTTAATTCTTCTATAGCTTCAAAAAATTCTTTTTCAAGTTCTGCTAAATTGTATTGAATAGCAACATCATAGAAAGCAATCATAGCTTCGTGCTTGTCTGCCAATGCTCTGTAACGCTCGTTAAAATCTTCTAATTCAATATCACCTACACGTAAACCGTTTCTACCAGTTTTGTCCATATAAGTTGGACCAATTCCTTTAAGAGTAGAACCAATTTTTGCTTTTCCTTTTGATGCTTCAGAAGCCGCGTCAAGCAAACGGTGTGTTGGTAAAATTAAATGTGCTTTTCTTGAAATGATTAATTTCTTTTTGATGTCAAGGTTGAATTTTTCTAAACCTTCAATTTCTTTTTGAAAAACTACAGGATCAATTACAACACCATTTCCGATAATATTTATTGAATCTTTATGGAAAATTCCAGAAGGAATAGTTCTAAGTACGTGCTTAATTCCATCAAATTCTAATGTATGTCCTGCATTTGGTCCTCCTTGAAAACGTGCAATAATATCATAATTTGAGGTAAGAACGTCAACAATCTTTCCTTTACCTTCATCTCCCCATTGTAATCCTAGTAATAAATCTACCGTCATTCTGTTTTTAATTTGCGTTAGGACAATTAAAAGCTGTCCTACTGATTATGTAGTTAATTTTCTTTTTTTAATTTTTTGAAAAAGTCTTTGTTTTAAGACTGTGAACTCTGTTTTTTGTTTCCGTAGAAATAAAGCGAGTGATTTGTGATTTCAATATCAAATATCTCTTCGATAGTTTTTTTGATGGTTTGAATTCTTGGATCGCAAAATTCAATTACCTCACCAGAATCTGTCATAATGATATGATCATGCTGTTTATCAAAATATGATTTTTCGTAGTAAGCCTGATTTTGTCCAAATTGATGTTTTCTAACCAAAGCGCAGTCTAACAATAACTCAATCGTGTTGTAAAGCGTAGCCCTGCTCACACGGTAGTTTTTGTTTTTCATTTTGATGTATAGGTTTTCTATGTCAAAATGCTCCTCGCTATCGTAAATTTCCTGAAGTATAGCATAACGCTCAGGAGTTTTGCGATGCCCTTTTTGTTCAAGATACATTGTAAAAACATTTTTTACAATTTCTTGATTCTTAGTGTTGTCAGTTGAAATAAGTGTCATATCCTGCAAAGATAATTTTTTATTTTTAATGAATAAAAGTTTCGGGTTTAAAGTTTAACGTTTAAACTGGAATTTGATAACAGAGAATGTACCAAATTCAGGCTTTTGCGCTATTATATTTTACAAAGTCCAACAGAACTTAATTAACATAATTATTTTAATTTGGGATAAAAATAACAGATTTTCAGCTCGTTTTTGACATATACATGTACCAGTTCCATTCCCATGTTTTTCCCTCATCGTCAGACATAGCCTGACTCCACACCGGATTATTTTCGTCACGGGCATCCCATCTAAATACCTGAATTACATTTTTGCCTTCATAAATATCTTTAGAGAAAAAATGTCCAATTTTATCTTCAAAAGAGCCTACAACGGGTTTGTCTAATGTTCCTGAATTGGAATCGGCCCAATAGATGCTCCACAATTTTGTTTTCGGATTAAATAATCTAACGGTCATTCCTTCAAAAGGTTCACCATCAAAAGTGGCAAGAAAATTATCAATATTGCCAATTCCGTTTAAAATTTTATACATTTCCTGAGTTGATGGAAATTCAATCCACTCCGTGCAATTGGCAAATCTTGTTTTTAATTTTTTGTTACGAATAACCGATTTTCCCTGAAAAAAATCGAAATCATCTTTTGAGGAAGATTTAGAAGCAACAATTAAAAGTTCTCCATTTTCATCAAAAACAACTTCGGGAATTTCTAGGTTTTCATTACTCATAACTCAATTTGTAAAATATTTTAAAAGCTAGGTTCTATATTCTCTGGTAACTTTATCAACGCCGTCAATTTTCTTAATAGCATTAATCATTTTTTTCAAAATGGTATTGTTTTGAACAATTACAGCAATTTGACCGTGAAAAATTCCGGCATCAGTACTCAAAGAAATACTCTGAATATTAACGCTCATATTGTTTGAAATTACACGAGTTAATTGATTTGTAAGTCCTAAAACGTCCATACCGGTAATATTGATAATGGCTTTAAATTCTTCTTGAGAAGAATCTATCCATTTAGCACTCATGATTCTGTAGGCATAATTAGACTGCATTCCAATAGCGTTTGGACAATCTTTTTTATGCACTTTAATTCCTTCGTTTATGGTCACAAAACCAAAAACATCATCACCCGGAATTGGGTTGCAGCATTGCGAAAGTTTATAATCAAGTTTATCATGTTCCGTTCCAAAAACCAACATGTCGTAATTACTGCTAATGACTGGTTTGTGAATATCTTCGGCAGCGGTATTGTCCTTATTTCTTTTAATTTTATTTTTAAAGAAATTGATAAACGTATTTCCTTTTTGTGCTGCGTAATCTTTTAACTGCTGATTTTCGATAGCGCCAATTCCAACGCGATAAAATAAATCTAAACTGGTTTTTAATTTAAAAAAGTTAACTAACTCGTTTGTAACTTGTTCGTTAAGTGTAATTTTTAAATGTTTAAGTTTTCGGGTAAGTAATTCTTTCCCTTCCTCACCAATTTTTTTCGTGTTCTCGTTAAGAACGTTTTTGATTTTATTTTTTGCTCTTGAAGTCGTTACATATTCCAGCCAGTTTACCGTAGGTTTTTGGTTTGCCGATGTAATAACTTCAACCTGATCACCGCTTTTTAATTCATGGTTCAAAGGCACAAGACGCCCGTTTACGCGGGTTCCTCTTGTTTTAATTCCAATTTCTGAGTGAATACTAAAAGCAAAATCAAGCGAAGTTGCTCCTTTTGGCAATGATTTTATTTCTCCTTTTGGGGTAAATATGAAAATTTCTTTTGAATATAAATTCATTTTGAAATCTTCCACAAAATCTACCGCATTTGTTTCAGGATTTTCTAAAGCTTCGCGAAGTAAATTCAGCCAGACATCCAAGCCGCTTTCTTCGCTTGCGCCATTTTTATATTTGTAATGTGCTGCATAACCTTTTTCGGCAATTTCATCCATACGTTCACTTCGAACCTGAACTTCAACCCAGCGTCCTTTTGGTCCCATAACGGTAATGTGAAGTGCTTCATAACCAGTTGATTTTGGAGATGAAATCCAGTCACGCAAACGACTCGGGCTAGGTCTGTAATGATCGGTTACGATGGAATATATTTTCCAGGCGATGAATTTTTCATCATGCGGATCTGATTTATAAACAATTCTAAGCGCAAATTTGTCGTAGACTTCATCAAAACTTACGTTTTGCGCGCGCATTTTACGACGAATTGAATAAATAGATTTCGGGCGGCCTTTTATGATATAATCTATATTTTCAGCATCAAGAGATTTCTTCAAAACATCCGAAATATCTTTGATGTAAGCATCCTGTTCTTCCTTAGTTTCTCTAATTTTGCTTACAATGTCTTCGTATACAGCAGGTTCTGTGTATTTTAACCCTAAATCTTCTAATTTGGTTTTGATATTGTAAAGTCCCAAACGATGGGCGAGAGGAGCGTAGATATAAAGCGTTTCAGAAGCAATTTTCGTCTGTTTATATTCTGCCATCGAATCCATCGTCTGCATATTGTGAAGACGATCGGCTAATTTTATCAAAATTACACGCACATCATCGTTCAAGGTCAGAATCATTTTGCGGAAATTCTCCGCCTGCATGGATGCATTTAAGTCTTTTTGAACTAATGAAATCTTAGTTAAACCTTCAACAAGCTGCGCTACTTTTGGGTTAAATAAACGCTCAATATCTTCAACAGTTATAGGAGTATCTTCGACAACATCGTGTAATAAAGCCGCAGCAATAGAGGTCGCTCCCAGACCAATTTCTGAGGCAACAATTTTCGCAACTGCAATAGGATGAAAGATATACGCTTCACCAGATTTACGTCTTTGTTCTTTATGAGCATCAACAGCAACATCAAAAGCTTTCCGAATTAATTTTTTGTCGGCAGGGGTTAAAGTCTGGTAACTAATTCGCAGTAATTCCTTGTATTCGTGCGTAATTGCTTTGTTTTCTTTTTCAATATCTATTTCTATCATAACGGCATAGTTCAAGTACTAAAAATAAGAATAACTTAGAACATACGCAAGGGAATGGATTGTTGATTTTAGAGTTAAGATTTTAGATTTTTGAGGGTTTGATTTTGAATTTTTCGTCGTTGAAAATGGCTTCGACTTCGCTCAGCCTGACAGAAAATAAATTCCAATTTTTTAAATTCCAAATCCCAATAAAAAAGAGCAAAGCGATTTTTTATAAATCTAAAATCTAAAATCTAAAATCTAAAATCTAAAATCTAAAATCTAAAATCTAAAATCTAAAATCTAAAATCTAAAATCTAAAATCTAAAATCTAAAACCCTCTTTGTCTTTTTGCTTCAAAAATTAAAATAGCTGCAGCGACAGAAACATTCATGCTGTCGATTTCGCCCTGCATTGGGATAATAATATTTTGTGTTGCTTCGTCACGCCATTTTTGCGTTAAGCCAGTTGCTTCTGTACCAACAACTAAAGCGGTTGGAGTAGTGAAGTTTTGGGTATGATAGGAAGTTGAATTTTGTAAAGTAGCCGAATAAAAATTGATCTTTTTCTCTTTCAAAAAAGCAATGATTTCTTCGGTTGTTCCGGTTGCGATTTGGTTGGTAAACAAACAGCCAACGCTGGAGCGGACAATATTCGGATTGTATAAATCGCTTTTGGGATCAGCAATTAAAACGGCATCAAGATTTGCGGCATCTGCGGTACGTAAAACTGCACCAACATTTCCGGGTTTTTCCAGAGATTCCGCCACTAAAATTAATGGATTATCAGATAATTTTAAATCAGATAATTTTAAGGATTTGGTTTTGGCTACAGCCAAAATACCTTCGGTTGTATCACGATAAGCTAGTTTTTGGTAAACTTCTTTGTTGATTTCGATTAACTGAACTGATTGAGCAACTAGTTTGTTAATTTGACTTTCTGTAACTAAATCGGGTAAAAATAAAACGGTTTCAATTTCGTAACCGCCTTTTATGGCTAATGAAATTTCGCGTTGTCCTTCAATTAAAAATGTTCCGGTTTGTTTTCTGGCTTTTGCTTTTTCTTGTAATAAAGCAAGCGATTTTATAAACGGATTTTGAACTGAAGTTATTTGTTTCATTTTTTTTGAGTCTCAAAGTTGCAAAGGCTCAAAGGTACAGAGTTTTTTTCTTCCTGCAAGGTTTTTAAAACCTTGTAGGTTTTGAATTGTTATAGGTTTTGCCACGAATTACACGAATTTTCACTAATTTCTTTTGATTGTGTTCAATTATAATTAGTGAAAATTCGTGTAATTCGTGGCAAAAAAAACTATTTTTCAAAGATTTCTTTAACTTCAGTTTCAACAGGATGATCTGTGGTGAAATTGTATCCCATGATTTTTGCAAAAGTCTGGGCGAATTGTTTTTGGTAGAATTGCGAATCTGTTTTGATTTCGCCTTTTGGGGCAATTTCTGGTCCCATTGCGGCGAACCAAATTTGCGATGCGCCAGCAACATCAGCTCCGTGATCTGTCCATTGTGATTTTATTTTGTCGCCGCGACCGTGATCAACAGTTATAAAAATAGTCGTTTTGTTTTTGTATTGCGGATCATTTTGTACAAAATCCCAGATTTCTTTAATCCATTTATCTACCTGATTTACGGCATCAAGATACGATCTGTAGTGACCATGATGTGCCCATTCGTCGGTTTCTCCGTAAGAGATATATAGTACTTTTGGTTTCTTGGTTTTAAGTTCGTCCATTGCCTCATAATGCGTAAAAACATCAAGACATTCATCTTCATGAAAAGGTTTAAACGAATTATTTCGCATTTCGTTTAATAATTTTTGAGAGGCTGTAGGTTTGTTTCCGCCTACATTATCAAAAGCCGAAATTACAGGAAAGCCACTTCTTTCTTCATTTAAAATTCGGTCAAAAGCGTCCCATGCACCAAAAGCAGCAACTTTTCCTTTTAGTTTAGATTGTTTATTTAGGAATTCCAAAACATTTACGTTTGGATTGGGTTTGTAACCATTAGAATTTATCTGAACATCAACATTTCCGGTCATGATTTCGCTATAACCAGGATAACTAAACCAATAGGGATTTGAAACATCTACTTTACTTCCAAGGTCGCGATTTCCGTAAATTTGACCTTTCGAAGCAATTTCTGTCCAGAAAAAAGGCATGATTTTTTGGCGTGAAGCAGCAAAATCTGAAGCGGAGTATTTTTTATAAATATAAGTACTGTCTCCCTGATTGAATTTTTTATCATTGGCAATCGCCGGATCTAATCCTTTAAAAACTTCCTGCCATCTAAAACCGTCAGTAGTAATGATGATAATGTTTTCTGTTTTTTGTGCAGAACAAAATAGGCTGGTTAAAATGAATACAATTAGAATTGCTTTTTTCATTTTTTAATGATTTAGAAGTTATTTGATATCCAAAACTAATCAATAATTCAAATGAACTTAATTCATATTTTTAAATATAACCATTAATTAACAGAGAATAAAATGGTTCTATTTCTAAAGCTTAAATTTTAATAATGCTTTTTAAGTATTAGAAGTCTTTATAATATTTATAAAAAAAGAACCTGATTTAGAACTAAATTGTAGAAACCAAACGTTGTTTAATCTATTAAGTTTAGTTGGGGAATCCATTTGATTAAGTATTTGAAATTCTAAATTTTCAAGTGTTTTATTTCCTAAATATTGTATTTCGTTTTTTTCTTCTCTTATTTTTTCTAGCCATTTGAAAACTGAATTTTCTATGTTTTCAGATGTAACCTGAGTGCAATATGTTCCTCCGCGAAATTGAACAATGTAAGTGAAAACGTGAGATTCGAGCTCATTCATAAATCAATGTTTTTCTGTAATCATCTTACTTTTTATAAACTACATTTCACAATTTCTACAAAATCCCTCTCGCTTTAATCTCCAAATACTTATTAATAGCATCTAAAGTTAAATTCTCAGGCTGCGTTAAAACCGAGTGGATTCCGTATTTCTTTAATTCGTTTGCAATAAGACGTTTTTCAAACATGAATTTTTCGGCAATTACTTTATCGTAAACTTCCTGAATCGTATCAGTTTTTTTATTGATGATAGCGTTTAGTTCCGTATTCTGAAAAAAGACAACAACCAATAAATGACTTTTTGCAATTCCTTTTAAATAGGGTAGCTGACGATGTAAACCATCCATTGTTTCAAAATTCGTGTACAGAATAATTAAACTTCTTTGGTTGATATTTTTCTTGATATCAACATATAATCGGCTGTAATCGCTTTCAAAAAAGTCGGTTTTGATGTTGTATAAAGTTTCAAGGATTTTTTGCATTTGCGAACCTCTTCTTTCTGCAAAAACTCTGTTTTCTACTTTTTTAGAAAAAGCAAAAATTCCTGCTTTATCCTGTTTTTTCAAAATTACATTTGATAAAACTAACGTTGAATTTATCGCATAATCCAGTAAACTTAAACCATCAAACGGCATTTGCATAACGCGCCCTTTGTCAATTGCTAAATAAACAGACTGTGATTTTTCGTCCTGAAACTGATTCACCATCAACGCATTTTTCTTTGCTGTGGCTTTCCAGTTTATAGTTCTAAGATCATCACCCTGAACGTATTCTTTAATCTGTTCAAATTCCATGGTATGACCAATTCGGCGGATTTTCTTGATTCCGTATTGATATAAATTATTCGAAAATGCTATTAAATCGTATTTTCTCAATTGAATATAAGACGGATAAGTCGGCACCATTTGATTTTTTGCAAATGAAAATCTTCTTGAAATTAATCGTAAAGGCGAAGAAACATAAATATTTAAATAACCAAAATGAT
Source organism: Flavobacterium sp. 2755 (assembly GCF_031455715.1). Classification (NCBI taxonomy): domain Bacteria; kingdom Pseudomonadati; phylum Bacteroidota; class Flavobacteriia; order Flavobacteriales; family Flavobacteriaceae; genus Flavobacterium; species Flavobacterium sp. 2755. The sequence goes on along the minus strand of NZ_JAVDTG010000003.1, from coordinate 518,412 downwards.
ATTCTCCGCGTTCTGTTGGACGAAGATCGTATCCGATTTCTTTTTCTTCTGATGCTTTTATTCTTTTTGCAATTTTAAAATTACGAACCTGAAATTGAAACGGAATTTCATCAATTATCCTGACCAAAATTGGAAAGGTATAATGATTTTTGATTTGAATGTTTATTGGATTTAAATCTCCGTTTGAAAGCTTTTCCGGTGTAATTCTCTTGGCTTCAATTCCTGTTTTGGCCAGATACAATATTAAAATATCCAAACCTACAAAAGTGATCAAAACCAAAACAATAAACCAAACTGCATTGTACAAATTCGGAAAAATAAAAGCGCAGGCAAATAATGCTATAATGCCCAAAAGCACATAGAAGAAGAAATTATTGAGATATAGACTTTTTATGAATTTCACTTTTTTTATAGTTTCAGGTTTAAAGTTTCAAGTTTCAGGTTAACTCATAACCTAAAACTCGTAACTGATAACTTTTTTTATTATCTAGGAATCTCTACTGTTTCGATAATTTGTTTGATAATTTCAGAACTTGTAATTCCTTCCATTTCACGTTCTGGAGCAACGATAACACGGTGCTGTAAAACAGGAATCGCAGCTTCTTTAATATCTTCCGGAGTAACAAAATCACGTCCGCGAATAGCAGCGAAACCTTTTGAAGCATTCAAAATAGCAATCGATGCACGAGGCGAAGCTCCTAAATATAAAAAGGCATTTTCACGCGTGTTTACTACGATTCTTGCGATATATTCTAATAGATTTTGTTCTACTCTAATTTGTTTAACTAAAGCCTGATATTGATTAATTTCTGCAGAAGAAAGAAGCGTTTGAATAGCTTCTAATTTCCCGTGATCCTGCAATAAATGTTCTCTTTGAATAATCAGGATTTCTTCGTTTAATTTTGGATAATCGATAGTGATTTTGAACAAGAAACGGTCTAATTGCGCTTCTGGCAAACGGTAAGTTCCTTCCTGTTCAATTGGGTTTTGCGTTGCAATTACCAAAAACGGAGTTTCTAATTTATATCCGGAACCGTCAATTGTAATTTGGCGTTCTTCCATAACTTCAAAAAGAGCGGCCTGAGTTTTTGCCGGCGCACGGTTGATCTCGTCAATTAAAATTAAATTAGAGAAGATTGGCCCTTTTTTGAATTCAAATTCTGAACTTTTTAAATTGAAAATAGAAGTTCCTAAAATATCCGATGGCATTAAATCCGGAGTAAACTGAATTCGGCTAAAGCCAATATTTAATGTTTTTGCCAATAATTTTGCTGTAATCGTTTTTGCAACTCCAGGAACACCTTCTAATAAAACGTGACCGTTTGATAAAATAGCAACCAAAAGCTGGTCAACCATTTTATGCTGTCCCACAATTACGGTTTCAATTTCTTTTTTAATTGCATTTACGTGATCTAAAAGCGGTGCTAAATTTATTCTGGTTTCAAAATTCACATTTTCATTTGTGATTTCTGTTTCTGGTGTATTAATATCGTCCATGTTTGGTGTGTTTTTTAATTCGTTTTATTTTATTTTTTTGCCAAAGATTATTAGGATTAAAAAAGATTTTTGCTAACTCTTTAATTTTAAATCTTGACAAATATTTTTAATGTATGATTTTTTCGATTGCATTATTAATTCGGATTAAATCCTGTTCAATACTGTCATGATAACTATTTCGGTGTTCGTTAATTAAAAATACCAGTTCCTGAATATCTTTTTCATCTTTACCTGTTTTATGATGCATTTTTTTAACAAACTCGTCATCTAGTTTTGTGGTGTCGATTAAATATTCAGTTCTGATCCTTTCTAAGAAATAAATAATTTTTTTATCAATTATATTCTTGTGATCGCCTTCCTGATAATATAAATTACCAATTGTTTTGGTAAAATCAATTGTCAAATTAGAGAGCGGCTGTAAAATAGGAACAATTCGCTGTTTTCTTTTGGCATTAAATATCATAAATATCAGCATCCCAATAAGGAATAAATACCAAGCCCATGCTAAGGCCGGCTGACTTAGTATATATCGAAGCGGTGACCCGGAAATGTTTTCATCTGTCTGCAATTTTGTGTACCAAAAAACATCTCCTTTTGGAATATAAGAAAGCACATTTTCGGCGTATTGATAACGATCTTTTTTGAGCAGATTATAATTTGTAAAAGCAACAGGATGCATGTGCAGAAAGAAATTTCCATTTTTATACGGAATTTGTATAAAATTGATGTTTTTCTTCTTTTTTGGATTTCCCTGATAACCTAAAACAATTGTGTTTAGTGTATCAATCTTAGAGAAATAATCAGCAATATCACCTGTTGATTTGTATGCTTTTCGACTCAGTTTTTTATTAGCCATCCAGACTAATGAACTATCTGTTGGACGGAAATTTGAAGTATACTCAAACTTCAAACTATCTAATAAAGGCTTTGGAAAATTTGCCATACTTAAAAAGGCATTATTTCCGTGTGAAACGAAATACATAATTTCTTTCATCGACTGATCGTCAATATTATTCTGTACAGAAATATTAACAAAAGTCCCTTTTACAGAATAAGTTTCAACCAATGAATCTTCATCGTATTTTGAATCTAAAAATTCATAAGGCGTTACAGCTGAAATTCTCTGGATTTTTTGCTTTTTTAAAATACCGCCAATTTCTTTATCAAAAACATATAACCCAAAAGGGATTTTGTCATTGACAGAATAAGTTGGACGCCAATCAATTGGTTTTGGTTTGTCGTAATCTGAAATCAGAATTAAGATGAAAATAAAAACCAGAACAGAAATGTATATTTTGATACTTTTATTCATTAACTAAAGGTTTTTATTGCATTCTTAAATCTACTTTGTGCCTTGTTGAAAGTGTTTTCATCAATTTCAAATTCGCCATACCAAATATAATTGTACAGATAGGATAAGTATGTAAACTCTTCTCTATGAGCAGGTCTTTGAAGCTCGTATAAATAATCTGAATTTGTTTTTTCGATATCCCATTCGATATAATTATTCTGAGCCATTATTTTTAAAAGCCACAAATAATAGTATCGAATTGCTGCACGTTTTTCACCCGATTCGAGACTTTCTTTTATCAGTTTTTCGAAATCAAGAAGATGAATGTTTTTCTCGATATCAGAATAATAAACAGTTCTTTTATTAGAATTTTTGCCAAAAATCCATTGTCCTTCTTTATTAATAATTGCTTTAACGATTAAATAAATCATTAAAATAACTCCTAAAGTCAAAATAATCCTGATCAATATACCCACAAAGTTCAAAGAGGCTTCGTTTGTGCTAAACGAAAACAGGCTTCTAAAAATACTGGCAAGCCAGTCTTTAAAACGATCCCAAAGCCCTTTTTCCGGAGCTTTATGTTCGTAAACAAAATCTGGATCAGTATATTTTTTCTGGTAATTTTTTGAAAAAGTCCTGCTTTCAATTGAGTCTGAATCAATTTGAATATCTTTTTCAGTGTATTTTATCGCAGCAATTTTTGGAGGATCTTCCGTCACCAAAGAATCCTGCGCATTCGAAATACTGCAGAAAAGGAAAAAAGATAAAATAAATAAAATTTTATTCATTACTGGTTTAATTAATTCGGTTTGGCTGATAATTTATGCACTTTTTTGTAAACAATAGTAGGGTAAACCAAGTAATAAAATGAAATTATTGCTAAAGTAAATAATATAATAAAACAGCTTAACCAATTAGGCATATCGATAGAATATCTCGTAATAAATCCTTCAAGAAAACCTGCGCCAATGGTAAAAGGGAAAGTGCTTAAAAATATTTTAAAACTGTTTTTAAAACCAATTTTAAAAGAATTAATTCTTGAATATGTTTTAGGGAACAGGATAGAAGCACCCAAAATAAACCCGGCAGCAGTTTCAATTACGATACCAAAAATTTCCATTGCACCATGAATCCAGATTCCGCGAACACTTTTCCAGAATACATTTTGTTCATAAAAGAAATATTGAAATGACCCAAGCATAATACCATTGTTCATTGCTACCAAAAAGGTTCCAATTCCTGCAAAAATTCCATACATATAGCATTTTGCTCCTACAAAGAGATTATTCATCGTAATGCCAATGAAACTTCCCCAGTTCGATCCGGATTCGTAAACAGCTACAGGATTTCCTTTCTTGATATTTTCTAAAGTCATATTGACATAATCGTCGCCTAATATCAATCGAACAAAATTTTGATCATAGCGTGCAGAAACTACACCCATTGCAACTGTGGCAAAAAAGAGAACAAAAGCATATAAAAGATATCTTTTGTATTCAAAAAGCAAAAGAGGAACTTCTATTTTAAAAAACTCTACAATTCTGTTTTTTTCCGTTCGCTTTGTTTTATAAATCTTTTGATAAATCTGTGAAGCTAAATGATTTAAATATATAACTGTCTTACTTTTAGGGTAATAAGTTTGCGCGTAGGAAAGATCATTCATTAATTGAATGTACAAATTAGCTAATTCGTCAGGATTTTTCTTAGCTTTACCGAAAATAGCTAGCTCAAATTCCAGCCATTTTTCTTTATTTTGTTTTATAAAGGCAACTTCTCTCATTGAGGGCTAAAATATAAAATATGTCAGAATTATCTATTAACACAACACAAAATGTTAAAATAAATTTTATCGCGGCCTCTGTAGGCGAGCGATTAGGTGCTTATTTCATTGATGCAGGCATTAAACTTTCGTATATATTCCTCATTATTTGGGTGTTTTTTTACTGGATCGACATTGATAGGTTAATGACAAATTTGGATACTTGGTCCAGAGGAGCAATACTTCTAATTTTATTTTTTCCATTAATTATTTACTCGATAACCTTAGAAAGTATTTTTGAAGGGCAGTCCTTTGGAAAAAAACTGGTAAAAATTAAAGTTGTAAAAATAGACGGTTATCAGGCTAGTTTTGGTGATTACCTAATTCGTTGGTTTTTTAGAATTATTGATTTTAGTTTATTCAACGGAATCATTGGTTTAATTGCCGTGGCTTCAAGTAAAAAATCACAGCGATTAGGAGATATGGCAGCCGGAACAGCTGTAATTACTTTAAAAAATAAAATTAATATCAGCCATACAATTCTGGAAGATATTGGCGAAGCTTACGTACCGACTTATCCTTTGGTAATTAAATTATCTGATAATGATATGAGAATTATTAAAGAAACGTACCAAAGTGCGCTGGCTAAAAATGATCACGAAATTATCTATAAACTGGTTGCCAAAATTGAAGGTGTAACCGGAATCAAAAATCAATCAGGTAATAATAACGATTTTATCAGGGTAATTTTAAAAGATTACAATTTCTATACGCAGCATATGTAATGAATGGGCAAGAGTTAATTCATTGTTTTTCTTAGTGTTAATTATCCGTTTAAATTTTATAAATTTATCAGACGTGGAAAATCCGGATTATAAATTAAATTCTAAATGATATGATGATTAAAAAATTAACTGCCGTATTATTACTGTTTTTTGTATCTTTTTTTGGTTTTGCTCAAGGCGGAAAAAAATTAGATAAAATTATTAAAAGGGATTATCAGATTATTGAAGGTACAATCAGCAAAATATCTGATAAAACAGTTGAATATTCTTTACCCGGAGAAACGCTGGTCATTTCTCTCGATATTTCGCAAATAGCCAGAATCGATTTTGCAAGCGGACGCTCGCAGACTTTTGATGTAAGTCAGGGAAATAATGCATCTTCAAATTCATCGGTTATTGCTGCTGCAGAAACAAAGCCTAATACTATTGCCGTACTTCCGGTTCCGTATTTAAATTCAGATACACAGGAAAGTTCCGAAGACATGGCAAAATTTGCCCAGAATGATCTTTACAATAAACTGCTTGATAAATCATCGAATATTTTTCCGTTGACGGTTCAGGATTTAAGAACTACAAATAGTTTACTGCATAAAGCGGGAATTGATCATAATAATATTGATGAAACACCAATTGAAGATTTGGAAAAAATTCTTGGAGTTGATAATATTGTGGCAGCAAAAGTTTCGTACACTATGAATTCAGGAACAACTGCCACAACTTACAGCAGCGGAGATGCAAAAGTAAGCGACAATAACAAGAAGGTTAAGGCGAATGAAGTTTCGACAACAACGGCAAGCACACAGGTTTATTACTATTACACGGTTTATTTTGACATGTATAAAAATGCTTCAAAAATATATTCGCAGACTCGTAAACCATTTTTAGCAATAAAAGACAGCTGGATGGATTCGATTACCTATTTATTGAAAAGAAGCCCTATTTACACAAAAAAATAACAAATTGAGGAGTTGCAATTAATTTAATCTTTGTATCTCTGCACCTTTAAATTTTTTGCACCTTAAAGCATGTTTCACTTATTAGATATTATTGGCACGATGGCATTTGCAATGTCAGGAGCATTAACTGCGATGCATAAAAGACTCGATCCGTTTGGGGTTTTTATTATTGCTTTTGTTACGGCTGTTGGCGGCGGAACACTTCGTGATGTTTTAATTGGAAGAACTCCAGTGGGCTGGATGATGAATCTTCAATATGTTTATGTTATTATTTTAGGTTTTTTTCTGGCCATTATTTTCAGAAAAAAGTTTGACAAACTAAGAACTTCCCTGTTTTTGTTTGATACCATTGGTCTGGGAGTTTTTACTTTAATTGGCCTTGAGAGAGGAATTTTAACGGGTCTTCATCCAGTAATTTGTGTGGCATTAGGAACTATGACAGCTTGTTTTGGCGGTGTAATTCGGGATATTTTGTGTACCGAAATTCCAACAATTTTTAGAAGAGAAATCTATGCAACAATCTGTATTTTTGGCGGTATCGTATTCTTTGGGCTTAAGAAATTAAATTTAGAAGATGATGTTTTGTACCTTGTGACTTCTGTTGTAATAATTTCAGTTCGTTTATTAGCGGTAAAATACAAATGGTATCTGCCGGCTTTTGAACATAAATAAAGATTTTTTGTTTGCCACGAATTTCACTAATTTCCACGAATTAATTGGTTGAATGTAGTAATTAAGCATTACAAATTTTACAATCAGCAATGGAAAAATTAGTGCAAATTAGTGAAATTCGTGGCAAAAAGAACAAACCAAAAGATGACGATATACACCGTAAAAAAATACGATCAAAACGATTACAAATTATGGAATGACTTTATTGTTCAGGCCAAAAATGCAACGTTTTTATTTCATCGTGATTTTATGGAATATCATAAAGATCGGTTTGAAGATTTTTCCCTTTTAATTTTTGAAGAAGAAAAACTACGAGCCATTCTGCCAGCCAATAAAAAAGAAAACTCCATTTATTCGCATCAGGGACTTACTTATGGAGGATTGGTTTTTTCGTCTAAATTAAATGCCGAAAAAACGGAATCAATTCTGGATTCGGTTTTATTATTTTTGAAAGAAAACGCCATAAAAACGTTCTATTACAAACCCATTCCGATTTTTTATTTTCCCGAAGGAAATCAGGAACTTGACTTTTTTTTATTTAAAAGAGGAGCGGTTTTAGAACGAAAAGAAATGAATTTGGCAGCCAATTTAAATTCTCCTCTAAAAATTTCAAAAAGTAAATTAAAACATTTTAGAAGAATTGAAAATCTAGATTTGGATATTATTGAAGAAGAAGATTTTAAACCGTTTTGGAATGAAGTTTTAGAACCGAGATTATTAGAAAAGTTTAATGAAAAACCCGTTCATTCAAAAGAAGAAATAGCGCTTTTAAAAGAGCGATTCCCAAAAAACATCAAACAATTTTCAGTTTATCAAAATGATGAAATTATTGCCGGAATAACCATTTTTGAAACCCAAAATGTAGTAAAATCACAATATGGCGCCACTTCTAAAAAAGGAGAAGAAACACGGGCGTTAGATTTTTTATTCATTAATTTGATTCACCGATATAAACGAAAAGGAAAACACTTTTTTGATATGGGAATTGTAAATGAACAAAATGAATCCGGTTATCATTCTGGTCTTTTAAAGCAGAAAGAAGAATTAGGCTGTGCAGTTTACAATCAGGATTTTTATAAATTGGATATAAAATGATACCGTTTCTAGATCTAAAAAAAATTAATGAACCTTATGAAACCGCTTTTCAGGAGAAACTGAAATTGGTTTTAGACAATGGCTGGTACATTTTAGGAAAAGAAACTGAAACCTTCGAAAAAGCTTATGCCGAATATTGCCAAACCAAATATTGCATTGGAGTAGGGAATGGTTTTGATGCTTTAGTTTTGATTTTTAAAGGTTATATTGAACTGGGAAAACTCAAAAAAGGCGATGAAGTTATTGTTCCCGCAAATACATATATTGCCAGTATTTTAGCCATTTTACAAGCAGATTTAGTTCCGGTTTTAGTTGAACCAAAATTAGAAACCTACAACATCAATCCGGATTTAATTTTCGAAAAAATCACATCAAAAACAAAAGCCATTTTAGCCGTTCATCTTTACGGACAATTAGCCGAAATGGATAAAATAAACGAGATTGCAGAAGAACATAATCTTATTGTTGTAGAAGATGCAGCACAATCACACGGAGCAGAAAGAAATCTAAAATCTAAAATCTACAATCTAAAATCTGCAATCGCTTATAGTTTTTATCCCGGAAAAAACCTCGGTTGTCTTGGCGACGGCGGCGCAATTACTACGAACGATCCTGAATTGGCAAAAGTGTTGTTTTCGCTTCGAAATTATGGATCTGAGCAAAAATATTATAATGAATATATTGGCGTAAATTCAAGATTAGATGAATTGCAAGCTGCATTTTTAAACGAAAAACTACCCAATTTAGATGCTGATAATGAAAAGCGAAGAACAGTTGCAAAACGTTATTTAGCAGGAATTAAAAATGATAAAATTGAATTGCCATTTTGGGATTTTTCAAACAATCATGTTTTTCATTTGTTTGTTATAAGAACTAAAAACAGAGAGCATTTACAGCAGTATTTGACCAAAAATAATATCCAAACCGTAATTCATTATCCGGTTCCTCCGCATAAACAAAAGGCATTTAAAGACTGGAATAACCTATCATTTCCTATTACGGAAAAGATTCACAATGAAGTTTTAAGTTTACCAATGAGTCCTGTTTTGACAGAAACGGAAGTAGATTACATTATCGAAATTCTAAATCAGTATTAATTCGTGACTGATAGCAAAAAATCATATCAGCAGATTTTAAAAACAACTTCACTTTTTGGAGGCGTTCAGTTTTTTTCGATTTTAATTTCAATAATCCGTACCAAATTAATAGCCGTTTTTATAGGTCCGGCCGGAATGGGAATTATAGCTTTACTAAATTCGACTTTGAGTGTTTTAAGCAGTGTTTCGGGTCTTGGAATTGAAACCAGCGCAGTCAAAAGTATTTCAGAAAATTTCAATAAAGACGATATTCGGATGGTTTCAATAACAATTCGGATTGTAAAAAGAATTGTTTTTTTTACCGGAATATTAGGAATGCTATTGACTATAATTTTCTCAAAAGCTTTAAGTATTCTGACTTTTGGCGATTCAAGCCAAACATATTCGTTTATATTTCTTTCTCTTACTATTTTATTCAAACAATTATCTTCTGGACAATTGGCTGTTTTGCAAGGTTTAAGACATTTGAAGTTTTTGGCGAAAGCCAATTTTTATGGAAATTTATTCGGATTATTATTTTCAATTCCGCTCTATATTTATTTTAAGATCGATGCCATAATTCCAACCATTTTGCTGGCATCCGTAACTTCATTGATTTTTTCTTTTTATTATTCAACTAAAGTAAGAGTAGAAAATAAGAAAGGAGAAATTACAAAAGATGTCTTTGTAACCGAAGGAAAATCGATTATAAAATTAGGTTTTATGCTTACCATAAGTAGTGTTTTAACGCTTTTGACTGCTTATCTAATTCAAATTTATATTGGAAAAACCGGAGGTTTGGAACAAGTAGGATTTTATAACGCCGGATTTACATTGCTAAACTCCTATGTGGGAATTATTTTTACGGTTATGAGCACCGATTATTTCCCGAAATTGGCTTCTATAAACTCTGATAATGATAAAGTTAGAATAAGTGTACAACAGCAGGCTTTTATTTCGGTTTTGATTATAACGCCTATAATTGTTTTGTTTCTTGCTTTCAGCCCAGTTATTGTTAAGCTGCTTTATACCTTAAAATTCGAAACTATTTTACCGATGATTTGCGTTGGAATTTTAGGAATGCTTTTTCGCGCTGTTTCCTGGGCAATGGGATTTATTTTAATTGCAAAAGGCGATTCTAAAATGTTTATAAAAACAGCCGTTGGTTTTAATGTTTTGTCTTTAGTAATGAATGTTTTAGGATATTATTTTTACGGATTAGAAGGTTTAGGTTTTAGTTTCTGTCTTTATTTTTTATGTCATTTTATCGGCTTAAAAATCATCACTAAAAAAAGATATAATTTTTATTTTGAAACTGAATTCTATCAAATTTACCTAGTTTGTTTTGTAATTTGTATCACTTCGTTTTTACTCCGATTTATCGAAATATCGGTTTTAAAATATGGTTTATTATCGGCTATGATTTTAATATCTTTTGGTTTTAGTTTATATCATATTGATAAAAAGATGAATTTAAGCGAAATATTTACGTCATTTGTTCAGCGAAAAAAAGAGAATAATGATTCAGAATAGTTATAGAAAATGCAGGTCATTTTATCATACACTAAAGTTTTACTGGAAAGTAAACTGGATCAAAACGCTGTATTTTAACTTTAAGAAATTTCCTTTTACAACCGCTAAAAAACTGCCCGTTTTCTTTTACGGAAAAGTAAAATTCACTTCTATTTATGGTGAAATTCAATTAGATGGAAAAATCCAAAAAGGAATGATTGGCTTTGGTCAGCCTTATGAATTGAATACTGTTCATAAAGGCATCGCTGAAATCAATATTTTAGGAAAATTAATTTTTAAAGGAAAATTCCAGTTTGGCAAAGATTGTTTTGTTTTCGTTGGAGAAAATGCGGTTTGCGAACTTGGAAATATGGCTTCTATTGCTTCCAGCGGAAAAATAATTTGTACCGAAAAAATTGTTTTGGGTGAATATGCCCGTTTCGGCTCTGAATCGCAGATTATTGATACCAATTTCCATGATTTAATTGATACTCAAACCGGAGAAAAACTTAAAAAATCAGCTCCAATTACTATTGGAAATTATAATTTTATGAGCAACAGGGTTTCTATTTTAAAAGGAACTCAAACACCAAATTTCTGCACCGTTGCATCAAATAGTTTATGCACAAAAGATTATACTTCGCTTGGCGAAAATATCTTAATTGGGGGCGTTCCCGCTAAATTAATCCGAAGTAATATATCACGCGATTGGAGCGGAGAAAAACAACAATTAGATGATTTTTTGACAATTTAAAAATGTGTGTTTAAGTACGCGGATTTTACGGATTTACTTCGTAAAGACGCGGATTGACACGGATTTTTTATCTAAGTTTTTAAATTGACTAATAAAAAAAAATCAGTGTTAATCCGCGTCTTCGCTTTAGCGAATCCGTAAAATCCGCGTTCTATTCCAGACATCGCTTTATCACTTAAATAAAATACGAAACCGCTGTTTTATTTCAAGAGCAATATATTTGAACAGCAGCTTATAATTAGAGGTTTTAAAGTTCAAAAACATTTCAAAATGGATTCGTTTTAAAATGGCTTTATGCTCTTGTTTTGTTCTGTTTAATTGAATCGCTTTCTTGATAATCAAATAAGTAGAGTAATTTATTTTCCTGGATCTTGAATCATTTTTGATATGAAAATGAGTTCCTAAAGATGTTGTTGTAATTCGTTTTTTAATTAAAATTTCATCGATATAATCAAAATCATATTTACGTGAAGCACGAATCCATAAATCTAAATCCTCATAAGCCAGATTTTCATCATAACCCTGCAAATCATCAAAAACCGATTTTTTAACCATTGATGAAACAGAGCAAATACTATTTCCACCCGAAAGTACACTCAAATAAATGTCTCCGGTTTCTCTTTTTTCGATTGTTTTTTTGGATTCATCAACAGGGAAAAAATAAAAATAAGAATCGCCTTTTTCATTGATTAGTTCAGCATTTCCGTAAACAATCCCAAGATTTTCAAACCTGTTTTTTTCGAAAGCTTTTAATTGTAATGAAACACAATCTGGCAATAAAATATCATCACAAGCCAGATCTATAATATATTCGCCTTTGGCAAGTTTTAGGGCTTTATTAAAAGATTTTGTACTTCCTAAATTAGTTTCATTTTCAATAAATTGAATTTCAGGATAATCTGCAATCCAGTTTTTTATAACTTCTCGTGAATTATCAGTACTAAAATCATCAACAATTATCAATTCAATAAAAGGATAATCCTGATTGAGAGCAGATAATAAACTCTGCAAAACAAATTTTTCATGGTTATAGCACAGGCATATAATGCTCACTATTGATTTATCTTGCATATTGTTTTTAGAGTTATATATTTGATACGAAAATAAGAAATCAAGAATGATATCATCTCACAAAAAAAAGAAAATTGCTCTTATTGGTTATCGTTTAAGCGGAGGCGGAAGCGATAAAGTAATGGCTAATTTGTCTGTTTTTTTTGAAAACCAAGGATTTGAAGTTGATATACTTATTGTTTTGGATGAAGTTAGTTTTCCTTATTCGGGGAAATTGGTGAACTTAGGATTGCTGAAAAACAAAAGCAACGGATTTTTTAATAAAGTCAAAAGGTTAAAGGCTTTAAGTGATTATTTACACCAAAATAAATTTGATTTTATTATTGATTTCCGCTTTCGTACCAAAATATTACAGGAACTTATTTTAGCCCGATTTATATACAATACCAAAACTATTTTTACGGTTCACAGTTTTTTAATCGATCATTATATGCCAAAAAAATCATGGCTGACACGATTAATGTACAATCATTGTTATGCTAATGTGGCAATTACAGATGAAATGAAAACGCTGATTGAAAGTACACATAAACTGCAAAATGTAATTACAATTCATAATCCGGTGAATCTTAAAGAAATTAAGGAAAAACAAGATGAAAAAATAGAGTTGGAATTTGATTTTATAATTGCAATTGGCCAATATGAAAATGAAATTAAGCAATTTGATAAACTGATTTTAAGTTACAGCAAATCTAATCTGTCTCAAAAACAGATTCATTTGGTAATTATTGGAAATGGTGACGAAACAAAACTCGAAAATGTAATTGCGGCAAATAATATTTCTCATTTTGTTCATCTTTTGGGTTACCAAAATAATCCGTTTAAATATGTACACAAAGCTAAATTTTTAGTTTTATGCAGTAAAAATGAAGGTTTTCCAAATGTAATTTTAGAATCTTTAGCCTGCGAAACTCCAGTTGTATCTTTTGATTGTGATTTCGGGCCAAGAGATATGATTACTTCTTTTGAAAATGGTATTATAGTTGAGAATCAAAATTGGGACAAACTAACAGAAACAATGAATTTATTTACTGCTGATGAAAGTTTATATCAGCATTGTAAAAAAAATGCATTAAAAAGTATTGAACCTTTTTTATTAGAAAAAATTGGTCAGCAATGGTTAAATTTGCTTGAGGAACACTAAAAATATGACAACAATTCAAGATATTTCATTACTTAAAATTCCGGTTGTCGAAGACTTGAGCGGAAATTTGGCTTTTATTCAAAACGGAGTTCTGCCTTTTGAATTCAAGCGTGTTTATTATCTTTTTGATGTTCCAAGCAGTGCTTTTCGCGGCGGACATTCGCATATTGAACAGCATGAAGTTTTGATCGCTTTAAGCGGAAGTTTTGAAGTAACGGTAAATGACGGAAAAGACAAAAAGAGCTATTTACTCAACAAACCCAATGTTGGATTGTATCTCCCGAAAGGAATTTGGAGAGAGTTAGAAAACTTTTCTTCGGGCGCGGTTTGTCTGGTTTTGGCTTCAGATGTTTTTGAAGAGACTGATTATATTCGGGATTATGAAACTTTCTTGAATTCTAAAAAATGAAACTGCTTTACATTGTTCCCAACATAAAAAATGCGGGAGGAGTTGCCAGAGTTTTGTCCATTAAAGCCAATTATTTTATTGAACACTTTGGTTACGAAGTTCATATTCTGTCACAAAATGAAAAAGATAATTTACCTTTTTACGATTTCAGTTCTAAGATTGTCTTTCATAATATGATTTTGGAAGGAAATGCTTTTCATTTTCTAAATTCCTATAAAAAGCAGTTAAATCAAAAAATTGCAGCGATAAAACCAGATGTAATTCTTGTTGCTGATAATGGTTTGAAAGCTTTTATTTTACCAATGATTGTTAAAGAGAAAAATCCAATTGTTTTGGAGATTCATTCTTCTAAATTTATTGAAGGACAATCATTAAAACCAAATATCTTTTCAAAATTAAAATATCGATTCAAAGATTTTGGTGCCAGAAAATATACTAAAGTAGTGGCTTTATCTCCCGAAAATCTAAAAAATTGGCATATTAATAACGCCGTAATAATTCCGAATCCGACCTGGATTAAAACCGAAAATACTGCAGTTTTAAAAAACAAACGGGTTATTGCTGTTGCAAGAAATTCGTATGAAAAAGGTTTAGACAGAATATTGTTAATCTGGGAAAAAGTAACCCAAAAACATCCAGAATGGACTTTAGATATTTATACAGATGAAGTCGATTCTTTAAACAATATTGTCATTGATTTAGGATTAACTTCCACAATAAATATTTTTAGTTTTGTAAAAAATATAGAAGAGAAATATCTTGAATCTTCTATTTTAGTTATGACTTCGCGATTTGAAGCATTTCCAATGGTTTTGATAGAAGCAATGTCTTTAGGTTTACCAAGTGTTTCTTATGATTGTCCTTCGGGGCCGAGATCTATCCTTACAGATAATGAAAATGGCTTTTTAATCCCGGATGGAAATTTAGATTTATTTGCTGAAAAACTTTCTTTTTTAATTGAAAACGAAGAATTGAGAATAAAATTTGGCT
Source organism: Flavobacterium sp. 2755 (assembly GCF_031455715.1). Taxonomy (NCBI): domain Bacteria; kingdom Pseudomonadati; phylum Bacteroidota; class Flavobacteriia; order Flavobacteriales; family Flavobacteriaceae; genus Flavobacterium; species Flavobacterium sp. 2755. The sequence continues at coordinate 503,401 of NZ_JAVDTG010000003.1, read as the reverse complement.
CGGCATCAAAAGAAAAAATGAAAGAATATCAGCTTGATCCTGTCATGAAACAATGGAAAACTTTATTAGAGAATTTCTAATTTGTTTTTATACTGCACAAATACGTTAATTTGTAAATATTAAGCAGCCTTAAAGAAGGGCTTTTAGAGTTTAGCTGTTTTAAAACTAGGGCATTAAATGTCTTGAAGAATAACTCTGCCGGATAACGTAGTTTAAAACGTTTCAGTAAATGGTATACCTTCAGTATTTTTAAAAAATCAGAATCAATTTGTTTTTTGCGATCAAGAATAAGCAGGTTTTCTAAGCTGTTTTTTACTTTAGATATATAAATAAGGTTTTCGTCAATATCGCCATGCTGAATCGCATTTTCAATATGTTTTACCTTAAAATCAGACTGACTTACCTGATAAGCAAAAAGTGTATCTTCATGTCCGTATTTAATTAAACTAGAATCAAATTTTATACTGCTAAAACAATCCTTTTTAATTAATGTGTTATTGAACATCAGAGTTTTATACAAAGCGGTATTTCTTTGAGAAACCGTTTTGTCTTCAATTAAACGCCCGTATTTCCAGCGTAATTTTTGTTTGTCTGAATAAACATTTTCAGGATGAATTCGGCCGCCATATACGATGTCAAAATCCTGTATATTTTCTAAATAATTTTGTATGTAATTGGGGTTGATTACGATAGAATCGCCATCAATAAAAAGAAGATTTTGGTATTGTGCTTTTGATGCTAAAAGATTTCTGTTAGAACTTAACCCAATGTTTTTTTCTAAAGAAACAAAAGAACAGTTCTGTAGAGTATTTATTTTTTCATTTTCTTTATTCAGTACAGAATTTGAAGCATCATCCTGACACAGAATTTCAAAGTTAATTCCAATAAAACGGCATTGTTCAGCAAGTTCTTCTACAAGCGAAAACACATTGTAATTATAAACCGGAATTAAAATAGAAAGCATTTATTCTCTTTTTTAAAATATATTTGTAAAGGAAATGTTTTTTATTAAAATAATAAATCAAAAATGAATTTAAGGTCTCTTTATTATGCTATTTCTCCAAAGTCAAGATTTCTTGTTCGTAAGATTTATTATTTTCCTGCTGATTTTTGGTACTCTTTAAGCAGAAACAAAAACAAATATGAGCCTAAAAAAGGAGACATTTTTATTGGTTCCGGTGATTTTTTGTCACAAGGAAAACATCATTTAGAACTCTTAAAAGAATACACTTCGTTGCAGCCTGATCATTCTGTATTAGATGTTGGCTGCGGAATTGGCCGTGCTGCAGTGCCCTTAACGCAGTATTTGTCAACAAAAGGAAAATACGAAGGTTTTGATGTTGTAAAAAAAGGAATTGACTGGTGTCAAAAAAACATCAGCAAAGATTTCTCTAATTTTAATTTTCAGCACATTTCGCTCAATAATGATTTATACAATCTAACCAATAAAAAGGCAGAGAATTTTAAATTTCCTTATGAAGATAATTCTTTTGATACCGTTTTTCTGTTCTCGGTTTTTACACACATGCAGCCAAAAGAAGTTCAAAACTATTTAAATGAAATTTACAGAGTTTTAAAAACCGATGGAAAATGTCTTTCGACTTTCTTTCTTTATGATGATCAAAATGAAGAATACATCTCAAAAGAAAATAAAGGATTCTGTTTCCCTTATCAAAAAGAAAATTACAGATTGATGAATGAAAAAGTTCCTTCGGCAAATATTGCTTTTAAAGAAGAATTGCTTTTTAAGATGATTCAAACAAGTCAATTAAAATTAGAAAATAAGATATACGGAACCTGGTCAAACAGAGCAGTTGACGACTTGTTTGATTATCAGGATATTTTAATTCTAAAAAAAGTTTAAGATTTATACGCTTCTTTGAACCACTTCGAAGATTCTTTCATCTTCACATTTTAATGTTTTAGAAGGGAATTTCATCAATAAAGCATAATCATGAGTCGCCATGATAACAGTTTTACCAAGTGCGTTGATGTTTTTTAATACTTCTAAAACCTCAGAACTTGTCTGCGGATCAAGATTTCCTGTAGGTTCATCTGCAAGGATAAACTCAGGATCGTTAAGTAAAGCTCTTGCAATTGCAACACGCTGCTGTTCACCGCCAGAAAGCTGGTGAGGCATTTTGTTAAGGAAATCTTTCATCCCAACTTTATCCAGAACTTCGTCGATTTTGTATTCCATCGCTTCTTTTTCAGTCCATCCAGTAGCTTTAAGAACAAAAAGCATATTGTCCTGAACAGAACGATCTGGAAGTAATTTAAAGTCTTGGAAAACAATCCCGATTTTACGTCTTAAATACGGAATATCTTTTTCTTTTAAAGTTGCCAAATCAAAGTCAACAATATGAGCTTCACCTTCAGTTAAAGGTAAATCTGCGTACAAAGTTTTTAAAAAGCTGCTTTTTCCGGAACCAGTTTTCCCAATGATGTAGATGAACTCTCCATGCTGAACATCTAAGTTAATATGAGATAAAATTTTTCTTCCTTCTTGATATATAGTGACTTCTTTAAGAGATAGTACGGTTTCTGACATAATAAAATTGATTTGAATGGTAAAAGTAATAAGATAACGTTTGGATTCAAAATAAATTTCAATCATTTCTTAAGAAAATTTGTAGAAAAAGGAATGAAAATTTAAACCATATAAGTAAAGTAAGTTCATTTTAGTTAATCTGCTAAAAGGTACTAGCTTATAATTACTTATATAACTTATAGGGTTCATTTTAATTTTTCAAACTACCTCTAAAATGTTTGTTATTCCATGTTTGTTCATAATAAATTCAAGAAACGTTTCGTTATAAACGGTATAAAATGATAAATTTGAATACTAAATATAACTAAAATGCGTAGACTTTCCTGGTTCTTTTTATTCCAAATTATCCTTACTTCGACCATAGTTTCGGCACAAAAATCAGCTATTTATACTTACGATTTAAAGGATTTTGACAAAGCACAGGCTTTATATAACGACAAACAATACGCTTCGGCACAACATATTTTTGAGTATGTAAAAAATAATACGGCACAAACAGAAGAAGTAAAATCAGACTGCGCTTATTATATCGCCAATTGCGCTATTAGAACCAATCAGCCCAACGCCGATGCTTTGATGGAAAAATTCGTAGAAGATTATCCAACAAGCACCAAACAAAATCAGGCTTATATTGAAGTGGCACAATATTTCTTTGAACAGGGAAATTATCCAAAAGCTTTGCAATGGTTTGACAAAGTTGACGAAGGTTACATGAGTAAATCAGAATCGGATAAATTTAATTTCCAGAAAGGATACAGCTACTTTACAGCTAAAAAGAAAAAAGAAGCTACAACGTATTTTAATAAAGTCGTGAATTCTCCAGAATTTGGTTCGCAAGCCAAATATTATTTAGGATTTATGGCCTATGAAGGCGACGATTATAAAGAAGCAACAAAATATTTTGATGAAGTTTCGGGCGAAGAAAAATACCAAGAAAAGCTTTCTTATTATCAGGCTGATATGAATTTCAAATTAGGAAATTTTCAAAAAGCAATCGATTTGGGCCAAAAAGCAATGGCGAAATCAAATGAAATGGAAAAATCAGAGCTGAATAAAATTATCGGAGAAAGTTATTTCAATTTAAAACAATACGAAAAAGCGATTCCGTATTTAGAGCAATACGCGGGTAAAAAAGGAAAATGGAATAATACCGATTTCTACCAATTAGGTTATGCGTATTACGAACAGAAAAATTACGAAAAAGCCATCTCTCAGTTCAATAAAATTATTGAAGGAAAAGATTTCGTGGCTCAAAATGCCTATTATCATTTAGGTTTAAGTTATTTAAATACAGGTAAAAAACAAGAAGCTTTGAACGCGTTTAAAAATGCTTCAGAAATGGATTTCAATGCACAAATTCAGGAAGATGCAGCTTTAAATTATGCCAAAGTAAGTTATGATATCGGTAACGCTTACCAAACTGTTCCGGGAATTTTACTTGATTTCTTAAAGAAATATCCAAACAATTCAAACAGGGCAGAAGTAGAAAAACTTTTAGTTGACTCTTATATTTCGACTAAAAATTACAAAGAAGCTTTGGCTTTATTAGAAAAAAACAGAAGCGCCGAAAATAAAGCGGCGTATCAAAAAGTACTTTTTTACAGAGGAGTTGAATTGTATAATGAATCGAATTATACGGAAGCCGGAAAAATGTTTAAAAGTGCGATAAGCGAACAAAAAACACCTGAATTTACAGCGCGTGCCACTTTCTGGAAAGCAGAAACAGAATATGTCTCAGATGATTTTCAGAATGCATTATTGACATACAAACAATTCGCTGGACTTCCTGCAGCAAAATCTACAGACGAGTATAAAAACATCAATTATAATATTGGTTACACGTATTTTAAACTGAAAGAATACGATCAGGCGGCGAACTCGTTTCAGGCGCAGATAGATAATTCTCCTTCTGATAAAGTACGTTTAAATGATTCATATTTGCGTTTAGGAGATTCACGTTTTGTAAATTCTAAATACGCGCAGGCAAATGAAGCTTACGGAAAAGCAATGGACGCAAAAAGTGTTGATGCCGATTACGCTCAGTTTCAAAAAGCACTTTCCTATGGTTTTATGTCTAAAAATGATCAGAAAATCAACGAGCTGAATAACTTTCTAAAAATGTATAAAAAATCAGAATATCGCGATGATGCTTTATTCGAATTAGGAAATACATATGTGGCGGATAAAAAGAATGACTTGGCAATTAAAACATACGATCAGTTGATTTCTGAATACAAAAACGGATCTTTTACTTCAAAATCTATATTGAAACAAGGTTTGATTTATTACAATTCAGATCGTGATGAACAAGCGCTGGCAAAATTCAAAAAAGTAGCCGCTGAATTTCCAAAAACGCCGGAAGCACTTGAAGCCGTTTCGACAGCAAGATTAATTTATGTTGATTCAGGAAAAGTAGATGAATATGCAACTTGGGTTCGAACTTTAGATTTCGTTTCGGTTACAGATGCTGAGTTAGATAACGATACTTACGATGCGGCCAACAAACAATACAGTCAAAATAATAGCAAAGCAGCGATTACAGGATTTGCAGGTTATGTGAGCAAGTTTCCTTCGGGATTGCATGCTTTAGAAGCTAATTTCAATTTGGCACAATTATATTACGCTGAAGGATCTGAAACAAAATCGACTCAGAATTATCAATATGTAATCGACCAGCCAAGAAATGAATTTACAGAACAAGCTTTAAACAGATTGGCTCAGATTTACTTAAAAGCGAAAGATTGTGATAAAGCGATTCCGGTTTTAGTTCGTTTAGAAAGCGAAGCAGATTATCCGCAAAACAAAAACTTTGCTCAGGCCAACCTGATGAAATGTTATTATGACAAAAAGGATTATGACAATTCAGTTATTGCTGCAGATAAAGTTTTAGCGAATCCAAAAGCAGATGCCAACGTAAAAGCCGATGCGCAGATTATTGTAGCACGCGCGGCAATTCAAACCGGAGATGAAGATAAAGCAAAAGCAGCGTATGCAAAACTGTCTACAACTTCAAAAGGAGAATTAGCAGCAGAAGCGTTGTATTATGATGCTTATTTTAAAACCAAAGAAGGAAAATTTGATGCGTCGAATGCTGCAGTTCAAAAACTGGCAAAAAGCTATTCAGCATACAAATATTACGGAGCAAAAGGTTTGGTTTTAATGGCGAAAAACTTCTACGGATTAAAAGACAGTTATCAGGCAACTTATATTCTGGATAACGTAATCAACAATTTTACAGATTATCCGGATGTTGTTGAAGAAGCGAAAAAAGAATTAAGTGAGATTAAGGCGGAAGAATCAAAAACGAATTCGTCAATTAATAAATAAGAAAATTGTAGAAGAAAGAGGCAAGAAGCAAGATTGGAAAGTCTTTCATCTTTCATCTTGGTTCTATTCTCTAAAGAAAAAAGAAAGAAATGAGTTTACCTTTTTATATAGTTGATGTTTTTGCTGATAAAAAATATGCCGGAAATCAATTGGCGGTTTTTTTAGAAGCTGAGAATTTAAGTTCAGAAGAAATGCAGCAAATGGCGCGCGAGATTAATTTTGCGGAAAGCACATTTATAACAAAACTGGACAGAGAAAACAATAAAGCAGAAATAAGAATATTTACACCGGCCCAGGAAATGCAGTTTGCAGGACATCCAATAATTGGAACTTCGTGGGTTTTGATCAATAAAATATTTGATAATTCGCCTGAAAGTATAACATTGAATGTTCCGATTGGACCTATTCAGATTCAGCAGTCAGAAGATTTGATCTGGCTAAAAGCAGCACAGCCAAAATTTTGGGATATTTTCTCTAAAGAAGATTTTACATTATTCAGTAATCTGAAAAAAGAAGATTTTGAAAATCAATTTCCAATCCAGGAAGTTACAACGGGAAGCGCCTTTGTAATGGTTGGATTAAGCAGTAAAAGAGCGTTGGAAAATCTGGTTTTAGATAAAGATAAAGCAGATCATTGGATGAGAAATCATTGTAAAACAGATCACAGAGGCTTGTATTTTTATTATCTGGAAGGTTCAAAACTATTTAGCCGAATGTTATGCATTGAACATAATCAATTGGTAGAAGATGCCGCAACAGGAAGTGCAAGTACGTGTCTTGAAGCTTTTCTGCTAAAATACCATAAACCTGAATTTGAATTAACGAATTATCAGGGAGATTATATTGGGCGTCCGTCTCAGATTTTTTTTAAAGGGAAATTAACTGATAATCACTTTGATATTAATATTGGAGGAAAAGCTCAGTTTGTTGCAAAAGGAGAGTGGGAAGCTTGATTTTTAGAGAAGAGAAAATAGAATAAAGAACAAAGAATATAGATTTTAGAATATAGAAACTGAACAAAGAGATTGAGGTTAAGAATTAAGAAATAGTGTAAGTCTATTTTCTATACTCTTTTCTCTATTCTCTTAAAAGAAATAAATATGAAAATTAAGTGCCGAAATAAAATTATCGTTTTACTAGTGTTGTTTGTCTGCCAGCTTTCGTTTTCGCAAGTTAAGAAGAATGAAAGCATTGGAACTGAAACGGTAAACGTAGTAAAACCTTATTCGCCAACAATATCCGACGCTTTTAAAGTGAAAGAAACGCCTTCGCTGGACGATGCGGGAAATCAGCCAAAAGAAACTATTAAATATAGTATTTTATCGGTTCCTGTGGCTTCGACTTTTACGCCGTCAAAAGGAAACGCGCAAGCTGTAGATAAATCTAAAAAAGAAAGATTGTTTAATAATTATGCAACGCTTGGAGTTGGAAATTACGGAACGCTAAATGCTGAATTATTCGTAACTCAGGATTTAGGAAACAACGATTATTTAGCCGGAATGCTGCGTCATCATTCTTCTCAGGGCGGAATTAAAGATGTAAATCTAAACGATGAATTTTACGATACAGGTTTAAATATTGGTTACGGTGTAAAAGATCGTGATGTATCTTGGGGTGTTGATTTAGGTTATCAAAATCAAGTATACAATTGGTATGGTTTACCAGCTGATTTCGGAATGACTTTGGCACCTGGAACTCAGGAAGATTTGATTAGAGGCATTAATCCGAATCATTCTTATAACACAATTTCTTTAGGTGGAAATGCTGAATTTACGGAAGGTATTTTTAGCAAAATTTCAACAAGATTTACGAACTTTTCGGATAGTTTTTCTTCTTCAGAAAATCGTTTTTATCTAAAACCGACTTTTAAAGTGGATGTTATGGATCAGGCAATTAATACTAATATTATTGTAGATCATGTTAGCGGTTCTTTCGAACATAATTACGCTTGGGATAATATTGAACCTTTAAAATATAGTTTGACAAACTTTGGAATTGAACCAAGTTTTGTGGTTAATGAAAATGACTGGACATTAGAATTAGGGGCTGGTTTGTTTTATGCTTTGGACTCTGAAAACAGCGGAAACAAATTTTACATTTACCCAAAAGTAAATGCTTCATATAAGTTAGTTGGTGATTTAATGATTTTCTATACTGGAGTTAACGGAAGTTTAAATCAAAATTCATACGCTGATTTTGTAACCGAAAACCCGTTTTTGTCTCCAACTTTAAATATGAGGCCAACCAGTAATCAATATACAGTTTTTGCAGGTTTAAAAGGAAAACTGGCTAATAATGTGAGTTATAACGTAACTGGTTCTTATTTGAATGAAAAAGACAAAGCATTATTTAAAAGCAACGATTATACAGAAGATTTTTCGAACCAGAATTATGGTTTCGGAAACTCGTTTAGTGTAATTTATGATGATGTTAGAACTTTCCGTTTCTACGGAGAATTGAAAGCTGATTTTTCTAAAAATGTTTCTTTTGGAATCAACGGAACTTTTAACAGCTACAAAACAGATGGATTAGAAGCGTGGAATTTGCCTTCAATGAAATTGAGTTCAAATCTTGATGTAAATATTACAGATCAATGGTATGCAGGTTTAAATGTGTTTTATGTTGGAGAACGTAAAGACATGCAGACCAATCTGACTTTTGGAACAGATCCTGTAATTACGACTTTAAAAAGTTATTTTGATGCCAATGCGCATTTAGGATATAAATATAATGAGCGTTTGACTTTCTTCTTAAAATTAAATAATATCGGAAACCAAGCTTACGAAAGATGGCTGAATTACCCTGTTCAGGGATTCCAGGTTTTAGTAGGAGGGAATTATAAATTCGATTTTTAAGAAGGTTTTGCCGCAAAAACACCAAGGCACAAAGAGTATATAAAATATAAAAAGTGCCTTTTTTTTAGCCATGAGTTCGTGAATTTTTTGGAGTAAATTCGTGAATTCGTGGCTATTTTTTTGCGACAGAAGAAAAACCTTTGCACATTTGTACCTCAGAACCTCAGTACCTTTAAAAAAAATGACTTTCAAAGAAAAAATACATTCTCATTATTTACAAATGGTTCAAGACCGAATTGATGTTTTTAAAGACATGATTTCGGGATTGACAGAAGATTCTAAAAACGATGCTAAAGGTTCGGCGGGCGATAAGCACGAAACAGCTTTGTCGATGATGCATATCGAACAGGAAAAACTAACCAATAAACTTAAAGAAGCTATTGCTCAAAAAGCAATTTTAGATAAAATTGATCCTTCTAAAAATACTGAAAACATTATTTCAGGAAGTTTGGTAAAAGCAAACGGAATCTATTTATATGTAAGTGTTGCACTTCCTAAAATAGCAATTGACGGAATTAATGTTATTGCGCTTTCTCCGCAGTCACCTTTGGGAAATCATTTGATGGGGAATAAAGCGGGGTTTCAGTTTGAGATTAATAAGACACATTATACTATTGAAAGTGTTTTGTGATTTATTGTTTTAGGTTTAGTCCCTAGGGACTACATATGAATAATAACGTTGTCAATCTTTGTAGAGTTTCTTACGAAGGTTTCTCGTTCCTCGAAATGACAATATTGTGAAAAATCATATTTCTATTCGAGAATTTGTTCATGGTTTGAAATATCTTTAACGATTCTGAAATATCTCAAAATTTAATTCAAAGATTTCTCCAAAACCTTCGGTTTTACTCGCATTTTACCTTCAAAATTGAAAATTATAAGTTTCGGGCATTTTTTTATGCTAAAATTTTACATTTTATATGTAAATATTTAATTGTTGTTTAAAATTGTAACTGAAATTGATATTTGTGTTTTTCAATTATAACCAATACCGCATCTTTGCCTTATCAAAATAAAATTAAAAGTTTAAAATATAAAATTATGTGTGGAATTGTATGTGCCTTTGATCTAAAGCAAAAAGCCGAAGCTTTGAGACCTCAAGTATTAGAAATGTCTAAAATCATTCGTCACCGTGGACCAGACTGGAGCGGAATTTACAGTAATGATAAAGCGATTCTTTCTCATGAGCGTTTGGCTATTGTAGATCCAGCTTCAGGAAAACAACCTTTATTTACAGAAGATAAAAAATTGGTTTTGGCTGCAAATGGTGAAATTTACAATCACAGAGATTTACGTAAGCAATTCGAAGGAAAATATAACTTTCAAACAGAAAGTGACTGCGAAGTTATCTTGGCATTATATAGAGAAAAAGGAGTAAGTTTTGTTGATGAATTAAACGGAATCTTTGGTTTTGCAATTTATGACGTTGATAAAGATGAATATTTTGTAGCTCGTGACCATATGGGAATTATTCCATTATACATTGGTTGGGATCAACACGGAACTTTCTATGTAGCTTCTGAGTTAAAAGCTTTAGAAGGATATTGTACAAAAATCGAATTATTCCCTCCGGGACATTATTTATCAAGTAAAGACGGTGAATTTGTACAATGGTACAAAAGAGACTGGGTTGATTATGATGCGGTTAAAGACAACGAAACAAGTATTCCTGAAATCAAAAAAGCGCTTGAAGCTGCAGTTCACAGACAATTAATGAGTGATGTTCCTTACGGAGTTTTACTTTCAGGAGGTTTAGATTCGTCTATTACTTCGGCTGTAGCCAAAAAATTTGCGCAAAAACGTATTGAATCAGATGATACAACAGATGCCTGGTATCCGCAATTACACTCTTTCTCTGTTGGTTTAGAAGGATCTCCGGATTTAGCAGCAGCAAGAAAAGTAGCAGATCATATTGGAACTATTCACCATGAAATTAAATTCACTATTCAAGAAGGTTTAGATGCTGTTCGTGATGTAATTTACAACTTAGAAACTTATGATGTAACTACAGTAAGAGCTTCGACTCCAATGTGGTTAATGGCGAGAGTTATTAAGTCAATGGGAATCAAAATGGTTCTTTCTGGAGAAGGTGCAGATGAGTTATTTGGAGGATATTTATATTTCCACAAAGCGCCAAACGCTAGAGAATTCCACGAAGAAAACGTTCGTAAATTAAGTAAACTTCATATGTATGATTGTTTACGTGCCAACAAAAGTTTAGCGGCGTGGGGAATTGAAGGTCGTGTTCCTTTCTTAGATAAAGAATTTATGGATGTTGCCATGCGCATCAACCCACAAGATAAAATGATCAACAAAGAACATCCAATGGAAAAATGGGTTGTTCGTAAAGCTTTTGAAGATATGCTTCCTGAAAGTGTTGCATGGAGACAAAAAGAACAGTTTTCTGATGGAGTAGGATACAGCTGGATTGATACTTTGAAAGAAGTTGTAGGCAGAGAAGTTTCAGACGAACAATTGGCAAACGCAAGATTTAAATTCCCGTTACAAACGCCAACTTCAAAAGAAGAATATTACTATCGTTCAATTTTTACAGAACATTTCCCAAGCGATGCAGCAGCATTATGCGTTCCTCAGGAAGCAAGTGTAGCTTGTAGTACAAAAATCGCTTTAGAGTGGGATGAAGCATTCAAAAACATGAACGACCCTTCTGGTAGAGCAGTGGCAAGCGTTCACGACGATGCCTATGTAAAAGCATAAACACGTTTAATTATTAGAATTAGTATATATATTGCAGAAAGACGTTCTTACTTTAAGAACGTCTTTCTTGTCTAAAATTGTTAAATTCTATATTTCAGTTCTTTATAAAAATATTTCGGCAATTATTTAACTTACTTTTTTTATATTTGGCATTCCCCAAAAAAGTTAAATACCTAAGATTTTAATACTGAAAATGTAGGAAAGCAAAAAATAATATTTAGTTTTGCTTTTAGCAGAAAATTTTAATGATTTTTTAATGTTCGGCTTATTTTAAGTCTGAAACAGTAGAATAAAAATAAAAAAATAGAATAGTATGTCTGGATTATTGGCCGTTATTGGTAAAGGAAAAGACCCGCAGCTTGTAAAAGCACTTTCTGAAAGAATGTCGCATCGCGGTCCTGATGAAAGCGATTTGCACATTATGGAAAATGGCAGTATTCTTTGTCATGAAAGTCTTTCTATTATCGATTTAAAATCGGGGAAACAGCCTATTCAGGGAACAGATAAAGCCTGGATGGTTCACGACGGGGAAATTTATAATTATCAGGAATTAAAAAATACCGTTTTAAAAGATCATACTTTTAGAACAAATTCTGACTCAGAAGTAATTGTGCATTTGTACGAAGAATTTGGATATGATTTTTGTAATAAACTAGACGGAGATTTTGCTTTCGTAATAATCGACGGAGATAAATATATTGCAGGAAGAGACCCTATTGGAGTTAAACCTTTATATTATGGTTTAGATGAAAGAGGAAGGATTTATTTTTCTTCTGAAATGAAATCAATTGCAGATCAATGTAAGTCATTCTCGACTTTTCCTCCGGGACATTATTATACAGCAAAAAGCGGTTTTGTAAAATATTATCATCCAGAATACGAAGATCATAAAAATGCCACTCAGTCACTTGATTTAGATTTAATTCGTGAATCATTAATCGAAGCAACCCGCAAACGATTAATGAGTGAAGTTCCTGTTGGAGTTGTATTATCAGGAGGTTTAGATACCTCTTTAATTTCATCAATCGCATCTAGATTATTAAAAGAAAATGGTAAAAAACTTCCGTCTTTTTCTATCGGATTAGATGCTGATGCTCCGGATAATGTTTCGGCAAGAAAAGCAGCTGAATTTTTAGGAACAGATCATCATGAAATACATTTTACAGTTGAAGAAGGTGTAGCGATTTTAGAAAAAGTGATTTCGCATATTGAAACGTACGATATTATTTCGGTTCGTTCAGGAGTTCCAATGTATTTATTATCAAAAGCAATAATTGATAAGGGAGTAAAAGTGATTCTTTCGGGTGAAGGTGCCGATGAAATTTTCGGTGGACATTTGTATTTTAGAAATGCGCCTTCGGCAGAAGAATTTCAGGATGAAACTATAGAAAGAGTTCAGAAGTTATTTACGGCCGATTTACTTCGTGTTGATAAAACTACTATGGCAAACGGAATCGAAGCACGAATTCCGTTTTTAGATACAGATTTTTTAGATGTTACCATTCGAATTAAAACCGAAGAAAAACAGCCTAAAACGTATGAAGGAATTGAAAAATACATTTTAAGAAAAGCTTTTGATACTCCAAATGATCCTTATTTACCAAAAGAAGTTTTATGGAGACAAAAAGAACAATTTTCTGATGGAGTAGGATATAACTGGGTTGATGAATTAATCGAATATTGTGCTACACAAGTTACAGATGAACAATTGGCCGGTGCAAGTGCAGAGTTTCCTTATAATACCCCAACAACAAAAGAAGCGTATTATTACAGGTCTATTTTCCACAAATACTATCCGCAGGTTAGTGCAGCGCAAACGGTTCGTAAATGGATTCCGAAATGGCAGGAAAATCTTGATCCAAGCGGAAGAGCAAATGCAGCCCACTTACAGGGAAATTTTGAAAATGTAAAATCTGGAGTTGCTGTTTAATATAGAAAATTTCAATAAAAAAAATCCAAATTCCGAATTTCAATTTGGAACTAAAATATAAAAAGCCGAAATACATTCACAATGTAGTTTCGGCTTTTTTTGTGGTTTCCCGTAAATTGCTAAAAGTAAGTTAATAAGAATAAATCGTATTTCAGAAAAATACTATATTTGATTACCACGAACAATTAAATAACCCTTAAAAACAATTTATGAAAAAACTATTTCTTAGTGGAGTTTTATGCTGCTCATTAGTTTCATTGGGCCCAGTTTATGCACAAAAAGCGGAAACACCCAAGTACATCACAAATGTCGAAGGCGTCAAAGAATATTCTTTAAATAATGGATTAAAAGTTCTTTTAATTCCAGATGCTTCTCAAAGTAATATGGTAGTCAATATTGTTTACAATGTTGGTTCCAGAAATGAAGGTTATGGAGAAAAAGGAATGGCGCATTTATTAGAACATATGCTTTTTAAAAGCACTAAGAATTTAGGGGATATTAAAAAAATGCTTTCAGACAAAGGAGGAAATGCCAATGGAACTACTTGGTTTGACAGAACAAACTATTATGAAGTTTTTCCGTCAAGCGATGAAAACCTAAAATGGAGCATCGAAATGGAAGCCGACAGAATGATTAATTCTACCATTTTGCAAACTGATCTTGATAAAGAATTTTCTGTAGTTAGAAATGAGTTTGAAATAGGCGAAAATAATCCTGACGGCGTTTTGCAGGACAGAATTCTTTCTTCGGCTTATTTATGGCACAATTACGGAAACAGCACCATTGGCAGTAAAGAAGATATTGAAAGGGTAAAAGCAAATACACTTCGCGTTTTTTATGAAAAATACTATCAGCCAGATAATTCAACCTTAATAATTGCAGGTAAATTTGATGAACAAAAAGCATTGCAATATGTTGGGCAGTATTTTGGGGCAATTCCGAGACCAAAAAGAGTTTTAGATAAAACCTATACCATAGAACCTGCTCAGGACGGCGAAAAATATGTAGAGCTTAAAAGAGCGGGTGACAGCAAAAATGTTGGCGCTTTATATCATACGGTATCTTATGCAGATAAAGATTATGCAGCGATTGATGCTTTAGGAGAAATCTTAACTGCAGATCCATCTGGCTATTTATATAAAACATTAGTTGAAACACAAAAAGTATCCAATATTTATTTTTGGCAGCCTTCAGTAAGAGACGCAAGTTTTATTTATTTTGGAGTTGCAGTTCCTAATGATAAAGATGTATATGCAACAAAAGATATTGTAAGAAGTGAGCTGGATAAAATAACCACCACAAAATATACGGATCAGGACGTAAGCAGAGCAAAAGCAAAAATTATCAAGCAAATAGAAGCTGTAAAAAATAATACTATTTCGTACGCTATTAATTTAACCGAAATTATTGGAGCGGGCGATTACAGACTTGGTTATTTATACAGAGATGCTGTTGAGAAATTAACAAAAGAAGATATTCAAAGAGTTGCTGAGAAATATTTTAAGCCTAATAATAGAACAGTTGGAGTATTTATTCCATCTAAAGATGAGGTAAGAGTAAAAGCAAATGAATATACTGATGAACAATTGTTGGCACTTACTAAAGATTATAAAGGGAAAGCTTTAGAGAAAGAAGCTGCACCATTTGAAGCATCCATTAAAAATTTAAAACAAAATCTTGTTGAAGGAAAATTAACAAATGGTATCAAATACGGTTTAATCAAAAAAGAGATTAAAGGCGGAAAAGTACAGGCAAGTTTTAAGTTTCCGGTTAGTAATGAAAAAGATTTAACTGGTAAAAGTGATATTGCCGGAATTTTGGCCCAATTGTTAAAAACAGGAACTAAAACGCAGACTAAAGAGCAAATTCAGGATAAATTGGATCAATTGAAATCGTCAATTAATTTTAATTTTACGACCCAAACATTATCGGTTAGCGTTAATACGTATAAGGAACATTTTAAAGAAGTAATGGGAATTTTAGCAGATTTATTAGCAAATTCGACTTTTCCTGAAAATGAACTAACTAAAACAATCAGCGAATATAACACCTATTTGGAGTCAAGTTTAAATGATCCGCAAGCTGTTGCATTTACAGAACTTTCGAGAATAACTACTAAATATCCAAAAGGAAGTATTTTTTATACACCAACTATTCAGGAGCAGATTGATGCTTTTAAAAAGATCAAACAAGCTGAAATTGTTGATTTCTATGCCAATGTTTTAGGCGGAAATAATGGAATAGGAAGTGTAGTAGGAGATTTAGATGCAAAAACTACAGGAGAGATTTTAGAAAATACATTTGGAAAATGGAATTCTAAATCAAAATACGAACTTGCTCAGCCGGCTTATTTTGAAACACAAAAATTAGATAAAGATATTATTACACCAGATAAAGAAAATGCTGTGGCGCTAGGAAGAATCAGTTTTAAAATGGATAGAAAAAATCCAGATTATCCGGCATTTGTTATGGCAAATGAAATTTTAGGGAGCGGTGGTTTTTTAAGCGCCAGAATTCCGATGAGATTAAGAGAAAAAGAGGGTATTAGTTACGGTGCAGGTTCTTTTATTGATGTACCAATTACCAATGATGCGGCAGCCTGGACTTATTATGCTTTCTTAAACCCTACGAAAAAGAATGCTGTTGAAACAGCTGCAAAAGAGGAAATTGCAAAAGCTTTAAAAGATGGATTTACAGCCGAAGAATTAAAATCAAATTTAGTGAGCTGGCAAAATGAAAGAAAAACAAGATTAGGGGTTGATTATACTTTAATGGAGTTGGTAAATACTTATTTGCAATACGGAATAACTCTTGATGATTATGATCAACTTGAGACTAAAGTAAAAGCTTTAAAAGTGGATGAAGTAAATAAAGTATTGAAAAAATACCTGACTTTAGATAAAATGACCTCTGTTTATGCCGGGGATTTTAATAAAAAACAATAAAAAAAAGAAATTCCAAAATTGAGAAAATCCAAATTCCAATTTAAAGGAGTTTAAAATATAAAACCGAAATGCATTTTATAATGTTATTTCGGTTTTTTATTGTCCAGTTTCAACGTTGGAATTTGGAATTTTTAAAACTTGAAATTTGATATTTTTTATGTTATTCCTATTTTTAGAATTTGGAATTTATTAAAATTGGAATTTAAACTTGCCTTTTAGATTTATTTTTTGGTTTTTAAGACAATTGTGTTAATAACTTAAGTGCTTTAAGTCGGAATTTTATGGGTATATACCTTGCGTTTTTATATATTTGCGTGTTAGACAGTAAATACATTTTTTAGAATAAATTATATGAGCGAAGAGATCAAGAAGAACAATTATTCAGCAGATAGTATTCAGGCATTAGAAGGAATGGAGCACGTAAGAATGCGTCCATCCATGTATATTGGAGATGTGGGAGTTCGAGGACTGCATCATTTGGTTTATGAAGTTGTTGATAACTCTATTGATGAGGCGATGGGCGGACATTGTGATACTATTGGTGTTGCAATTAATGAAGATGGTTCTATTACAGTTGAAGATAACGGACGTGGTATTCCAGTTGATTTACATAAAAAAGAAGGAGTTTCTGCACTTGAGGTTGTAATGACTAAAATTGGTGCCGGAGGTAAATTTGATAAAGATTCTTATAAAGTTTCCGGAGGACTTCACGGTGTTGGGGTTTCTGTAGTAAACGCACTTTCGGTTCATATGAAATCGACTGTTTTTAGAGATGGAAAAATCTATGAGCAGGAATATGAAAGAGGAAAATCATTATATCCGGTAAAACAAATCGGGGAAACAGAAAAAAGAGGTACACGTCAGACTTTTTATCCTGATAATACAATCTTTACACAAACTACAGAATTCTCATACGATACCTTATCTGCTCGTATGCGTGAGCTTTCTTTCTTAAATAAAGGAATCACAATTACGTTTACAGATAAAAGAGAAGTTGATGAAAAAGGCGAATTCAAAAGCGAAGTTTTCCATTCAGACGAAGGTCTTAAAGAATACATTCGTTATTTAGATGGAAACCGTGAGCCAATTATCTCTCACGTAATCAGCATGGATCACGAAAAAGGTGAAATTCCGGTTGAGGTTGCCTTAATCTATAATACAAGTTACACAGAGAATATTTTCTCTTATGTAAACAATATTAATACACACGAAGGAGGAACGCATTTACAAGGTTTTAGAAGTGGTTTAACAAGAACACTTAAAAAATATGCAGATTCTTCTGGTTTATTAGATAAATTGAAATTCGAAATTTCCGGAGATGATTTCCGTGAAGGATTAACAGCTATTATTTCGGTAAAAGTTGCAGAACCTCAATTTGAAGGACAAACAAAAACAAAACTTGGAAACAGAGAAGTAGTTTCTCCGGTTTCTCAGGCAGTTGGAGAAATGTTAGAGAATTATTTGGAAGAAAATCCAAATGATGCCCGAATCATTATTCAAAAAGTAATTTTAGCGGCTCAGGCACGTCACGCAGCGAAAAAAGCTCGTGAAATGGTACAGCGTAAAACCGTTATGGGCGGCGGTGGATTACCAGGAAAACTTTCAGATTGCTCTGAACAGGATCCTGCAAGATGTGAAGTTTACCTTGTCGAGGGAGATTCGGCTGGTGGAACAGCAAAACAAGGTCGTGACCGAAACTTTCAGGCAATTTTACCATTACGTGGTAAGATTTTGAACGTGGAGAAAGCGATGCATCATAAAGTATTTGAAAACGAAGAGATTCGAAACATATTTACTGCTTTAGGAGTTACAGTTGGTACAGCAGAAGACAGCAAAGCACTTAATATTGAAAAACTAAGATATCATAAAGTAATCATCATGTGTGATGCCGATGTCGATGGTAGTCACATTTCTACCTTAATATTAACGTTCTTTTTCCGTTTCATGAAAGAACTTATCGAAGAAGGCCACGTTTATATCGCAGCACCACCTTTATACTTAGTTAAAAAAGGAAACAAAAAAGAATATGCATGGAACGATGTTCAGCGTGATCAGGCGAATGAAAGAATGGGAGGAAGTGCAGCTATCCAGCGTTATAAAGGTCTTGGAGAGATGAACGCGGAGCAATTATGGGAAACTACAATGGATCCAAACTTCAGAACATTACGTCAGGTTACAATTGATAGTCTTGCAGAGGCAGATAGAGTATTCTCTATGTTAATGGGAGACGAAGTTCCGCCACGTAGAGAATTTATCGAGAAAAATGCAGTTTACGCAAATATCGATGCCTAATAAAAATTAACTTTCAATTCGTTTAATTGTTTAAATTTACTTAAACAATTAAGCGAATTGTCATTTATAAAACAAACGAACAAATTAATAACCGATAAAGTAAAAAATATGAAAGTTACCATTGTAGGAGCAGGAAATGTTGGAGCTACTTGTGCAGATGTTATTTCTTATAGAGGAATTGCCAGTGAAGTAGTGTTGTTGGATATTAAAGAAGGTTTTGCCGAAGGGAAAGCGTTGGATATCACACAATGCGCCACAAATACTGGGTTCAATACTAAAGTATCTGGTGTAACCAACGATTATTCTAAAACTGCCGGAAGTGATGTAGTGGTTATTACATCAGGAATTCCGAGAAAACCAGGAATGACAAGGGAAGAATTAATTGGTATAAATGCAGGAATTGTAAAAACAGTTGCCGAAAATGTACTAAAATATTCTCCTGATACTATAATAGTTGTAGTTTCAAACCCAATGGATACTATGACTTATTTAGCTTTGAAAGCTACAGGATTGCCAAAAAACAGAATTATAGGTATGGGAGGAGCTTTAGATAGTTCTCGTTTTAGAACGTATCTTTCCCTTGCTTTAGATAAACCGGCAAATGATATCTCTGCGATGGTAATTGGAGGTCACGGTGATACCACTATGATTCCGTTAACACGTTTAGCATCTTATAACGGAATTCCGGTTTCGCAATTCCTTTCAGAAGAAGTACTTCAAAAAGTTGCTGCAGATACAATGGTAGGCGGTGCAACCCTTACAGGGCTTTTAGGAACGTCTGCGTGGTATGCTCCGGGAGCTTCTGTTGCTTATTTAGTAGATAGTATCCTAAACGATCAAAAGAAAATGATTGCATGCTCTGTTTTCGTAGAAGGGGAGTATGGACAAAACGATATTTGTATAGGAGTACCGTGTATAATTGGTAAAAACGGTATTGAAGAAATTGTAGATATTCATTTAAACGACCAGGAAAAGGCTTTATTTGCCAAAAGTGCAGATGCAGTTCGTGGCATGAATGATGCTCTAAAATCGATTTTAGTATAATAAAAACAGGAAAAAAAGAAAAAGGCTGCACTTTTGCAGTCTTTTTTTTGAGATTAATTAATAAATAAATTGGTTAATGTTTTCGTTAATTATATATTTGCTCGATTTAAAAAAAATGTAGTAATTCGTGATCTCGATTTTTTAGTTTTAAAAACTCATGTCAGGGCTTATTTTTAGGGGATTTAAAACCAAAAACAAACATAAAACATAATTAATTTTTAGTAATAATGCAGAATAAAGGACTTATTAAATTTTTCGCAATTCTATTTGCATTGGTAAGTATTTACCAACTATCATTCACTTTTGTGGCAAATAATGTCAAAAGTGAGGCTAAAGCTTTTGCAGGAGATAATCCTGATAAAGAGCTAAAATATTTAGATTCTATTGGTAAAGAAAAAGTGTTTAATCTTGGTTTTACTGACTTCACTTATAATGAAGTAAAAAATAAACAATTAAATAAAGGTCTTGACTTAGAAGGAGGAATCAACGTAATTCTTCAAATCTCTGTTAAAGATGTTTTAAAAGGATTAGCAAACAATTCTAAAAACCCGGTTTTTAATAAATCATTAGCTGATGCAACTGCAAATTTAGAAGGAAATAAGACCTATTTAAATAAATTCTTTGAAGCTTTTGAAGCTAACTCAAACGGAAATACAAAATTGGCTTCGCCAGATATCTTTGCAAACAGAAGTTTACAAGGTGAAGGTGGAATTGATTTCCAAATGACAGATGCACAAGCTCAAAAAGTAATTAAAAGAAAAGTTGATGAGTCTATCGAAAGTGCTTACAAAGTATTAAGAGAGCGTATCGACAAATTTGGTGTAACACAACCAAACATTCAAAAATTAGGAGAAACAGGAAGAATCTTAGTGGAGCTTCCAGGTGCTAAAGATGTTGACAGGATTAAAAAATTATTAGGTGGAAAAGCTCAATTAGAGTTTTGGGAAACTTATAAAATTGAAGAAGTTGGTAACTTCTTAGTTGCTGCTAACGAAGCTTTAAAGAAAACTGAAGTTAAAAAAGTAGAAACTAAAACAGTTGCTAAAGATTCATTGAATGCTTTATTAACTGATGCTAAAGATTCAGTTGATACTAAAAAAGGAAACAATCCTTTATTTGACAAAATGATTACTCAAGGTGGCGGTCCGGTTTTAGGATACTTCGCTACAAAAGATACTGCAACAATCAATGCTTATTTCAAAAGACCAGAAATCAGAATTTTATTGGCTGCTGACCAACACTATGCAAAATTTGTATGGAGTAAACCAACAACTGTAAAAGATCCTAAAGCAAAAGATTTAGCAAGCGCTAAAGATATTGAAGCAGTTGAATTATATGCTTTAAAAGGTAACAGAGATAACATACCAGCTATGAGCGGTGGAGTTGTAACTGATGCAAAAGATACTTTTGACCAAATGGGTAAACCAGCTGTTTCTATGCAAATGAACAGTCAAGGTTCTAAAGTTTGGGAAGAATTAACAGGAAGAGCTTTCTCTCAAAAAGGTTATATCGCTATTGTATTAGATAACATCGTATATTCTGCACCAGGTGTTACAAGTGGCCCTATTGCTGGAGGAAGATCTGAAATTACAGGTTCTTTTGATGTTGCTGAAACTAAAGATTTAGCTAACGTATTAAATGCAGGTAAATTACCAGCTTCTGCAGACATTATTCAATCTACTGTTGTTGGACCATCTTTAGGTCAGGCTGCAATTGATGCAGGAACAATTTCATCTGTATTAGGATTCTTATTAGTTTGTGTTTGGATGGTATTCTATTATGGTAAAGCTGGATGGTATGCAAACCTTGCTTTATTATTGAACTTACTTTTCTTATTCGGAATTATGGCAAGTTTTGGTTTTGTATTAACATTACCAGGTATTGCAGGTATCGTATTAACATTAGGTACTGCGGTAGATGCGAACATTATTATATATGAAAGAGCAAAAGAGGAATTGCGTGAAGGCAAATCATTATCTGAAGCTGTAGCTGCATCTTACGGATGGCATGGTGCAATGCGTTCTATTATTGATGCAAACGTTACTCACGTTTTAACTGGAGCGATCTTATTTATCTTTGGAACAGGACCAATCAAAGGTTTCGCTTTAACATTACTTATTGGTATCGTAACTTCATTGTTTACTTCTATCTTTATTGCTAGAATTTTCATTGACAGAAACATTGCTGGAAAAGGTGATTTAACTTTCTCTACAAACATTACTAAAAACTGGTTTACTAATTTCCACTTTGACTTTATTAAAATCAAAAAATTCACTTATATCTTCTCTTCAATTGTAGTTGTTGTAAGTTTAATTTCTATCTTCTTCGTTAACGGATTAGATGAAGGTGTTGATTTTGTTGGAGGTAGAACTTTCCAGGTTAAATTTGAAAAACCAGTTGATGCTACTGTAGTATCAGATGAATTATCTGCTGAATTCGGAACTCCTGTTGAAGCTAAAATTTTAGGTGATGATGATCAATTGAAAATCACAACTAAATATAAAATTAAAGAAGACGGTGTTGCTATCGATGAAGAAGTAAACCAAAAATTATACAAAGGATTACAAAAGTATTACCCAAATACAACTTACGATAAATTCATCAACTCGTTTGACGGAAAAAGAGTAGGGGTTTTACAAGCATCTAAAGTTGGAGCTTCTATCTCTGAAGATATTAAAACTAACTCTTACTGGGCAGTCCTTGGAGCAATGGCAGTTATTTTCTTATACTTAATGATCTCTTTCCGTAAATGGCAGTATTCATTAGGTGCGATTGCAGCTGTTGCGCATGACGTAATCTTCGTATTAGGAATTTATTCTTTATGTTATAAGTTCATGCCATTCCACATGGAAATGGATCAGCACTTTATTGCTGCGATTCTTACCGTAATTGGTTACTCTATGAACGATACTGTAATTGTATTTGATAGAATTAGAGAGTTTATCATCGGAAACCGTAAAGGTACTTTCGAAGATATTGTAAACGCTTCTATTAATACTACATTATCTAGAACATTGAATACTTCATTAATGATGATCATTGTATTATTAACGATGTTTATCTTTGGTGGAGAATCAATCAGAGGATTTATCTTTGCCATGTTAATTGGTATTATTGTGGGAACTTATTCATCATTATTTATCGCGACTCCAGTATTGGTAGATTCGATTTCTTCTGATGATAAACACACAATCGAAGACAAGCACAACAAAGCATAATTAATTGCTTAAACTATATAAAAAAGATCCGGTGAAAGCTGGATCTTTTTTTTGTACTATATTTAATGAACCTTAAAATGATTTATGGGTAGAAAATTACTTTTATGTTTATTGCTTCTTTTTGGAGTATTAAGAATTACTGCACAAGAAGATAACTCGCGATTCTCAATTGGTTTTAATTATGGTTTTGGAAGTGAATTCAATAATAAAGATTACACTTTTGAAAATCACTTTTATAAAGTACAGTTATATTATAAATTGAAAGAGACGAAACATTTTCAATACGAAATCTTGGTTCAGCCCGAAATTAATTTTGCCAAACATCAATTGTTGAATTTTTATTTTGTTAAACCCGAAACTCCCGATTATCAGGAAAAAAGAGATGAATATACACGATTAAAAGATGTGCGGGAATATGTAATGAATCTTGGTTTTTTAATTCGGAAACCAATCAATAAAAATTGCTCCTTTTATGTTTTGGGAAGTGTTGGTCCAATGATAACAGATACGGAAACCGAAAGAATGTCTAAAGGTTTTGCTTTTGCAGATGTTCTAGCGCTTGGTTTTTCTTTTAGGGTGCAGAAGGTTCAATTTGATATTCGTCCTGAAATACGACATGTTTCTAATGCAGGATTGAGTAGTACAAATGCAGGTTATAATACTAAAAATATAGAATTTGGGATTTCATATCGACTATAAAAAAAGTCCAGTATTTCGAAATACTGGACTTTTATATTTTAAGATTCTAATTTAATTAAGAAGCCGCTAAAGGGTTTCTTTGTGCTCTAATAATAAAGAAAAGACCAATTATAATAAAAGGAATACTTAACCATTGTCCGGTTGAGAATAAACCTAATTCTTCTTCGATACCTCCTTGGCTTTCTTTTACAAATTCAACTATAAATCGAACTACAAATAAAAGAACTAAAAATAATCCGAATAAGTATCCTGATTTAAGTCTTGCATTAGTTTTCCAATACAAGAAATACAAAATTGCAAATACAAAAATGTAGCAAAAAGCTTCATATAATTGCGTTGGATGTTTTGCAGGAACTTGTGCTAATAAATCAGCAAATTTAGGATCTGTTGCTATTGCAGTATAAGCCTCTTTTGGATTTGCGATTTGAGTAGCATTCACTGCTTCTGCTTTGCTGAATTTATCATGTAAAAAACGAATTCCAAAAGCCGATGTAGTTTCATGTCCAATAATCTCTGAATTCATAAAGTTTCCTATACGAACAAAAATAGCACCGCTGGCAACAGGAATTACTACACGGTCTAAAATCCATAATAATGGACGTTTTAAAATTATTTTGCTATAGTAATACATAGCTAGGACAATAGCAATTGCAGCACCATGACTTGCTAAACCTTGAAATCCTGTAAATTCAAATTTTGGTTCAAACCTAACTGGTAAGAAAATCTCAAGTAAATGATTTCTGAAATATTCCCAATCATAAAAGAAAACATGACCTAAACGAGCTCCAATTAACGTTGCTAAAACAGTCCAAACAAATAACGAATCTAATTTGTCTAACGGTTCATGTTCGCGTTCGAAAATCTTTTTCATTAGGAACCATCCTAAACCAAAAGCAATTACGAACATTAAACTGTAATAACGAATCATAAAAAATCCTAAATCTATTCCTTCTGAAGGATTCCAAACGATGTTTAAAGGCTGTGTCATATAGAGTAATGTTTTTATATATGTTGTAAAAATAAATATTAAATGTGGAGCAAGTCTTTATAAAAAGTTAATGTTTATGTGAACATTTCTTTTCAGGAACGGGATCATAACCAGTTCTTCCCCAAGGATGACAGCTTAAAATTCGTTTCATTCCTAAATATCCTCCGTAGAATAATCCGTGCATTTGCAAGGCCTGAATCATATACGTTGAACAAGTAGGCTCAAACCTGCATGAAGCGGGAGTAAAAGGTGAAATCGCAGTTTGATAAAAGCGCACCAGTATTACAAACGGATATATCAGAATTTTTGAAAACATATTTTTAGTAATCAATGATAATTAGTGTTCAGTATTTAGTGTTCAGATTTGTGCTTTGCGTTAAACTGATCACTAAATACTGAACACTGAATACTTTTTTTTATTAAATACTAAAAGAAGTTCCTTCTTTACCGTCTTTCAGCTGAATTCCTAAAGCAATTAACTGATCACGAATTTGGTCAGAAAGAGCAAAATTTTTATCTGCTCTGGCCTGATTTCTCATTCCGATAAGCATGTTTACAACACCTTCTAATTTATCATTATTGCTGTCAGCAGCTTTCTCGTCACTTAAACCTAAAACATCAAAAACAAAAGAGTTTATAGCTGTCGAAAATAATTTTAAATCTTCTGCAGAAATGGTTTCTTTTCCTTCTTTTAATAAATTGATGTAACGAACACCTTCAAATAATTGCGCAATTAAAATTGGCGTGTTAAAATCGTCATTCATTGCGTCATAACAAGCTTGTTTCCAAGCTGCAAAATCAACAGAACTTGAAGAACCGGCTGTTATTGCTGGTAATGCTTCAAGAGCTTCTATTAATCTTTTATATCCTTTTTCAGCAGCTGTAATAGCATCATCAGAGAAATCTAAAATGCTTCTGTAATGTGCCTGTAACATGAAAAATCTAGTTACCGAAGCAGAAAAGGCTTTGCTTAAAATAGTATTATCACCGCTTAAAATCTCTCCCGGTAAAATATTATTTCCGGTAGATTTTGCCATTTTTTTTCCGTTAAGCGTAAGCATGTTGGCGTGCATCCAGTAATTTACCGGCGATTGTCCAGTGCAAGCTTCGTTTTGAGCGATTTCACATTCGTGGTGCGGAAATTTTAAATCCATTCCACCTCCGTGAATGTCGAAATGATTTCCTAAATATTTAGTGCTCATTGCGGTACATTCTAAGTGCCAGCCCGGGAAACCATCACTCCAAGGAGAAGGCCATCTCATGATATGTTCTGGTTCTGCTTTTTTCCAAAGTGCAAAATCCTGAGGATTTCTTTTATCCGATTGTCCGTCAAGATCACGGGTATTGGCCAGCATATCTTCGATATTTCGGCCGCTTAAAACCCCGTAATTATTGGTTTCGTTATATTTTACAACATCAAAATAAACAGATCCGTTGGCAACATAGCCAATTCCGTTATCAATGATTTTTTTGATAATTTCGATTTGTTCAATAATATGACCGGTTGCAGTTGGTTCAATACTTGGCGGTAAAAAGTTAAAAGCTTTTAGGATGTCATGAAAATCAACAGTGTAACGCTGAACAACTTCCATTGGTTCTAACTGCTCTAAACGTGCTTTTTTAGCAATTTTATCTTCGCCTTCATCAACATCATCTACAATATGACCAACATCGGTAATATTACGGACATAACGAACTTTATAATCCAGATGTAAAAAATACCTGAAAATCACGTCAAAAGACATAAAAGTCCTTACGTTTCCTAAATGCACATTGCTATAAACCGTTGGTCCGCAAACATACATTCCAACATTTCCTTCATGGATTGGTTTGAAATTTTCTTTTTCACCCGAAAGTGAATTGTATATTTTTAGTGGCTGCGTTGTATATAAAGGCATATTTTTTTAGTTGATTTTTTTAGGAGCTATTCCTGCTGTCCGCTGTATCTTTTATCTCGTAATGACGAGACCATAAAACAATGCCGCTTCCATCAGGGCTAGACCATAAATATAATAGAAATATCGTAAAAAATTAGAACTGAGTATCTAATTTAATATAATCCAAAAACTCTCTTTTTGTTTGAGGATCTTTGAATTTTCCGCCGAATTCAGAAGTTACTGTACTGCTTTCAATATCTTTAATTCCTCTTGAGTTAACACAAAGGTGTTTTGCGTCGATAACGCAGGCAACATCTTCGGTTCCTAAAGCTTTTTGAAGTTCCTGAACTATCTGCATTGTTAAACGCTCCTGAACCTGAGGTCTTTTAGCATAATATTCGACAATACGGTTCATTTTTGATAAACCAATAACTCTTCCGCTTGAAATATATGCAACGTGAGCACGTCCTATAATTGGCAGTAAATGGTGTTCGCAGGTAGAATAAACAGTAATGTTTTTTTCTACTAACATTTCACCATATTTGTAATTATTGTCAAAAGTTGAAGCTTTTGGCTGTTTTGCAGGGTTTAAACCACCAAAAATTTCCTTTACAAACATTTTAGCTACTCGGTTTGGAGTACCTTTTATGCTGTCGTCTGTCAAATCCATCCCAAGCGTTTGCAGAATGTTTTCAACATCTTTTTTAATTTTTTCTATTTTTTCTTCATCAGTTATGTCAAATGCGTCCGCTCTTAAAGGGTTTTTTGCATTACTGCTGAAATGACTGTCACCTATTTCGTCTAAAAAATCTTCGTTATTTATCATTAAAAACTACTATTATAATGGGTATATCTTTTTAAGGCGGTAAAGATAATTAATAAATAGGAAACCTTTTCTATGGTTTTTACTATTTAATTGATCCTTTTTGGATATAATTTAAAAATGGTCTAATTTTGTGACTTCTTTAAAATACAAAAGACAATAACACAAATGGCTATTGTCTTTTGAAAGTTTAAGTTTAGTTTGTTTTTTATTTGCTGTTGTATGCCAAAAGCGCTTCTTTTAAGATATTTACAGCAGTTATTAAGTCTTTTTTATTTAAAACATACGCAATACGAACCTGATTCAGTCCCATTCCCGGAGTTGAATAAAATCCTTTTGCAGGGGCAATCATTACTGTTTCGCCATTTAAGTCGTAACTTTCTAAAAGCCATTGAGCAAAATCATCAGAATCTGCAATAGGCAGCTCAGCAATACAGTAAAAAGCACCTTTTGGTTTCGTTACAACTACACCTTCAATTTTATTTAATTCTGAAATTAAAGTATCTCGACGTTCTTTATATTCTCCAATTACTTCATCAAAATAACTTTGAGGTGTATCTATTGCAGCTTCACATGCGATCTGCTCAATTGTTGGTGGGCTTAAACGTGCCTGAGCAAATTTCATTACGGTTGCCAGTACTTCTTTATTTTTAGTAATCAAACATCCAATTCTTGCTCCGCACATACTGTAACGTTTTGAAACAGAATCGACCATGATTACGTTTTGCTGTACATCGTCTAAATTCATAACAGAATAATGTACATCATCGCCATCGTACAAAAACTCACGATAAACTTCGTCAGCAATTAAATACAAATCGTATTTTTTAATTAAACCAGCTAATTGTTTAATTTCAGCTTCTGAATATAAATATCCGGTTGGATTACCCGGATTACAAATTAAAATTGCTTTTGTTTTTGGTGTAATTAACTTTTCAACTTCTTCGATACTTGGCAAAGCAAATGCCGTTTCGATAGTCGAAACAAGAGGAACTACGGTTGCACTTGTAGAAGAGGCAAACGCATGATAATTAGCATAAAAAGGTTCTGGAATAATGATCTCATCTCCAGGGTCTGTAATTGTGGCCAGTGCAAACAAAAGGGCTTCAGAGCCACCAGTTGTAACAATGATGTCTTCTGAGTTAACGTTTACATTTTGGCGCTGGTAAAATTTTGCTAATTTTTTTCTGTAGCTTTCATATCCGGCTGACGGACTGTATTCTATAATACTTAAATCAATATTTTTTACCGCCTCGATGGCCACTTCGGGTGTCTTGATATCCGGTTGACCAATGTTTAAGTGATACACTTTGTGTCCTTTTTGCTTTGCTAAATCTGCATAAGGAGCAAGCTTGCGTATCGGTGATTCGGGCATGTTTCTGCCTTTGCTTGAAATTGTTGGCATGAGATTTTTTATTGAAGTGCAAAAATGCATTTTTTTTTCGAATTTAACGTAAACAATGCATGGACTTATAAAAATCTAACAATAATAAATATATTTACTAATTTTATAATAAAATATTGTCAATGAAAAAATATATCGTCCTATTTTTTGGCTTATTGCTGCCTTTTTGCTTAAAAGCTCAAGATAGTTTCATTATTCAAAACAACAAAAAAAAGGCTGTAATACCTTTTAAACTGATAAATAACCTCATTTTTATTCCAATTAAAGTGAATGGAATCGAGCTGAATTTTTTGTTAGATTCCGGCGTCGAAGAAACTATTTTATTCAGTATGGATGAAATGCAGGAGGTTAAGTTTAATAATGTCGAAAAAATCAGACTTAGAGGATTAGGATCTGAAAGTGAAATTGAAGGGCTTAAATCGACAAAAAACACTTTTGAAACACACGGATTAAGATCTGATAATCATATGTTGTTTGTAATTTTAGATCAAAGTTTTAATCTTTCGTCACATATTGGTATTCCGGTAAATGGAATTATTGGGCATAAATTCTTTAAAAACAATATTGTGGAAGTGAATTATGAAAAGCGAAAAGTTATTGTACATTCAAATAACGAATCAATTAGAAAAAAACTCGATAAAAAGTTTAGGGCTATTCCTATTACAATTGAAAAATCTAAGCCTTATATTTACACAACTGCAGTTGTAGATGACAAGGAAATTCCAGCAAAATTATTAATTGATATTGGTAATAGCGACGCCTTTTGGATTTTTGACAATAATAAAATAAAGCTTCCAAAAAGAAATTTTCCTGATTTTCTAGGAAAAGGCTTTAGTGGAGACATTGAAGGGCATCGTGCGAGAATTCAAAAATTTACAATTGATGAATTTGAATTTAAAAAGCCAATTGTAGCTTTTCCAGATTCAACATCTATTAGAAATGTAAAGATGGTTCCAGATCGTATCGGTTCTGTTGGCGGTGAAATCTTAAAGCGTTTTACAGTAGTTTTAGATTATGCTGATAAAAAGCTGTATCTTAAAAAAAATCACAAGTTTAAAGATCCTTTTACTTATAATAAAAGCGGAATTACAATTCAGCATAACGGCTTACAGTGGGTTCAGGAAACGGTTCATTTAGAGACAGTAAAGGTTTCTACATCATTAACAGAAGGAGAACCAAACCAAAATAACGGTGGAAATTTTAGATATAAATTTTCTCTAAAACCTGTTTATGAGATTGTTAATATTAGAAAACAATCTGCAGCAGAAAAATGCGGATTGCAAAAAGGTGATATTATAATCTCCATAAATGGTGAACGACCTTATAAATATTCGTTACAGCAAATTAACCAGCTTTTAAAATCAGAAGAAGATAAATGGATTAATCTTGAAGTAGAACGTAGCAGTCTGATTTTGAAGTTTAGATTTAAACTTGAAGATGAGTTATAAATTACCGATTATGATTCTTTAATTTATTAGATTAAAAAGTTTTGTTTCATTAATGATTTTTAAAATTGTTTGAATTTTGTGAAAAAATAAGTGTTAAAACTACTTTTTTGTTTAAGAAACATTAATAATTTATTAAGTTTATCAAAAAATAGCAGTTTATGGCCAAAAAATACAATGATTTCTTACGTATAATTTTATTTTTTGTTTTTTTATCATTTTTGCCTCAAATAGTAAATGCTCAATGTGCAGGGGATGACGGAAGTTTAACAGTTTGTGATATTCCTAATCCTAGCAGCAAAACAATAAATTTATTCTCATTACTAGGTGGATCTCCTGTTGCAGGTGGAACTTGGAAAGATGATAATTCTTCCGGTGGACTAAATGTAGCAACCGGAATTTTAAATGCCCAGTTAATTAGAGCAAGCGGTGTGTATCGTTACACTTATACTGTTATCGGAAATAATGGGTGTGTTGATAATTCTGCTACTGTTACAATAACAGTAGGAGGATATTCAGGTGTTACTTCTCCCAATTTTTCAGTTTGTAGTTCTGTAGTTAATTTTAATCTTTTTCAGGCTTTTAATGGTGTCGAATTAGGTCCACAGTCTAATGGACAATGGCACAATGATACGACAAATGAATACATTGGTTCTTCTGTAAATGTCGAAAATTTAGAAGGGGATTTTTATTTCACATATACTATGCCTGCAATTGGTACTTGTCCTGCAATGTCTTCAACAGCAATTATATCAGTCTTTAGAGCTCCAAAGTCGGGAAATTCAATACCATTAGGTTTATGCGCAAGTGATGGTTTATCAGCTTATACCAACTATGATTTATTTTCTTTAATTTCAGATTATGATACAGGGGGTACGTGGGTTGAAGCTAACGGAACTAACGAATTAACTTTTACAGGTGATCATAATATCAATATTGAAAAAATATATAATAATTACGGCCCGGGTAATTATAATTTTACTTATAAAGTGCCTTCTAGTGATTTTGTTTGTCCAGATGATCAAACTACAGTGAGAATCAGTCTTGAAAATAAACTAGATTTTACAGGTGCAATAGTAGAAGTTAACTCAGATATTTGTGAAACAGAAATTCCAACTGCTTCTTATACAGTAACCATTACAAGAGGACCGACCACAATCCCAAACGGATTATATTATGTATCCTTCAATGTTGTAGGATCGAGTACAATAGAAACTGTCTCTGCTAATTTTACAAATGGTGTCGCTACCTTTCCTATAAAATCAGATTATTTTCAAAGAGCTGGAAGTTTTAAAGTAAACATCTTGAATATATTTTTGTCTAACAGTGCAAGATTGTGCCAAAACATTATAAATAACTTGTCAGATGATCTTATCATTTACCCAATTCCAAATTTAGAGGGAGCTGTAATTAGTCCTGTAGCGACTTGTCAAAATCAGGATGCATTAATTCAGATTTCAAATGCCGTAAAACTTGCTGATGGAGATTATGATATAATTTATAATTTATCAGGGGCAAACAATATACCTTCGCAAGCTACCAGAATTACAATGTCAGGAGGAAATGCAAGTTTTGTTGTGCCTGAAATATTTAATTCAAGAAGTGGTGTCTCAATTGTCACAATTACAGCAATCACTCATGTTATATCACAATGTGTTAATGCTGCTAATTTAAAAGGAGAAATTACAATTAATCCCTTACCAAACGGTTCACTTATAAGATTTGAGATTCCAATTGTTTGTTTTGGTGAAGCTGTGAGGGTTAATGTTTTTGGATTGCAGACCTTAACGGATGTTACTTTGTCTTATATACTGTCAGGAAGAAACACGTCTAATATAGAAACAGTTAATTTAACTGCAGAAAATGGGAGTGCAAGTTTTATTGTTCCCGCTTCTTTATTGGTCAATTCTGGTAATACAATAATTTCCATTGTTAAAATAAAAAACAATACTACTACCTGCGAAAATGATGTAGCAGGAATATCGGGTACACTAATATTA
The DNA here is from genome assembly GCF_031455715.1 of Flavobacterium sp. 2755. NCBI lineage: Bacteria > Pseudomonadati > Bacteroidota > Flavobacteriia > Flavobacteriales > Flavobacteriaceae > Flavobacterium > Flavobacterium sp. 2755. The sequence goes on along the minus strand of NZ_JAVDTG010000003.1, from coordinate 471,284 downwards.
AATCCAATTCCAGCTGCACCATCAGTAAACAATCAAGAATTTTGTAAAAGAGATCAAGCCACTATTGCCAATTTGCAACCTCAGGGAAATCAGTATAAATGGTATATTTCTGCGACCGAAGTTACACCTCTCCCAAATACTTATGTTTTAAAATCGGAAGATTATTTTGTTAAGGAAACTTCTGCCGCTGGTTGTGTATCTCCTGCGACGCAAATTACTGTAACAATAAATGATATACCAGCGCCAACTTTAAATCAGGATGGACAAAACTTTTGCGGCTTAGACAATCCTACAATTCTTGATTTGTCAAATAATACAGGATCACCTTCAACAATAGTTTGGTATGACGCACCAAATAATGGAAACTTGCTTTCGGCTTCAACTCCTTTAGTAGATAAAGCAACTTATTATGGGTTTGATTTTTCGCCGACACAAAATTGTGTTTCACAAGAAAATATTGCTGTTACGGTTTCATTGATAGTTTGTGATTCTCCAGAATATACATTTTTTGTTCCCGACGGATTTTCTCCAAACGGAGACGGAATTAACGACACTTTTACTATTCCGGACATCGATTTTTTATACCCAAATTATTCGCTGGAAATTTTTAACAGATATGGAAACGGAATGTATAAAGGCTTTAAAAATAAGCCGGCATGGGATGGAATAAATTACGAACAAAGTGGAATTGGCGGCGGAATAGCACCAAACGGAGTATATTTTTACATTCTCTATTTTAATAAAGACAATAGACCCCCACAGCAAGGACGTCTTTATTTAAATCGATAATTTTTAATATAAATTTCAAATGAAAAAAATAATACTCTATATAACTTTCTTCTTCTATATAACATCAGTTTCTGCACAGCAGGATCCTGAATACACACATTATATGTACAACATGAGTGTTGTGAATCCGGCATATGCGACAGGGGTTCCTGCTATGATGAATTTTGGAGGATTGTACAGAACACAATGGGTTGGTGCAGTAGGCGCGCCAAAAACTTTTACCTTTTTTGGTCACACGGCGATTTCTGATAAAGTTGAAGCTGGGCTTTCTTTTATATCAGATGATATTGGTGATGGTGCTAAAAAAGAAAACAATATTTATGCTGATTTTGCATACGTTCTAAAACTAGGAGGAAAAAATAAACTTTCTCTTGGTCTAAAAGCTGGATTATCATCAATGCAAACCAATTTTAATGGATTTAAGTTTAATGATCCTGCTACAGATATGGCTTTCGCCGAAAACATAAATGCTACAAAACCTAACATTGGAGTTGGGGCTTATTATTTTAGAGATAATTTATATGTTGGACTTTCGGTGCCTAACTTATTGAAAACAAAATATATTGAAGAAAAATCAGGAGTAAATGCTTTTGGGGCAGAAAATATTCACACTTTCCTAACCGCTGGATATGTTTTCCAGGTAAATGATATGTGGAAAGTGAAACCTGCATTTATGACAAAATTTGTAAAAGGAGCACCTATTTCAATCGATTTAACAGCCAATGTTTTGTACAATGAAAAATTTGAACTTGGTGCAGCTTATAGAATTGACGATTCGGTAAGTGCTTTGTTTAATTTTAATGTAACGCCTACCTTGAGAGTTGGTTATGCGTACGATTACACACTTACAAATTTAGGTCAGTTTAACTCGGGAACGCATGAAATTATGCTGCTTTTTGATTTGGATTTATTAGGTAAAGGATTTGATAAATCACCAAGATTCTTCTAAAATGAAAAATATGAAAAAACTACTCGTTATTATATTCGTATTTTCAATACAGTTTATAAATGCCCAAGATCAGGAATTGATTAGAGCAAAGAAATTTTTTGATAGAACATATTACAGTGAAGCTATTATTTTATATGAAAAATTAGCCGAAGAAAAACCATCGCAAGAAGTAATAAAAAACCTTGCAGATTCCTATTATTATACAAATGATTTAATAAAAGCACAGCGTTATTATCGTTTATTAGTTCAAAATTATAATGACAATTTAGATAGAGAATATTATTTTAGATACGCGCAAACTCTAAAAGCTACAAATGCTTACAACGATGCAAATACTGTTTTAAAAGAATATTATGCAAAATCGTCAAATCCGGAAGATGTTGTTAATTTCGAAAAAGACATTAAAACTCTAGAAAATGTTTCAGCAATTGGAAAACGATTTGAGATAAAAAATCTGCCAATAAATACACCAAATTCAGAGTTTGGAGCAGTTAAATACAAAGACAATTTAGTTTTTGCAGGAGTTAAATTGAAGCCGGGAATATTCGATAAAAAATTTAAATGGGATGGTGAAACCTATTTAAATTTGGTTACAGTTCCGCTAAAAAATATTAATTCGGCAGATTCTATTACACATTATTTTGCCAAAGAATTAAAAACTGGAATGCACGAATCAAATGCCATTTTTACAAAAGATGGTAAAACTATTTACTTTACAAGGAATAATTCTAAAAACGGAAAGAAAAAGAAAGACGACAAGAAAATTTCAAATCTTCAAATTTTCAAGGCTGAATTAGTTGGAGGAAAATGGACAAACATCACATCGCTTCCGTTTAATAGTCCAAATTATTCAGTAGAGCATCCTGCACTTAGCGCTGACGAAAAAGTGTTGTATTTTGCTTCAGATATGCCGGGTTCAATAGGTTCTTTTGATATTTATTCGGTAAACATAAATAAAGGCGCTTTTGATACTCCAAAGAATTTAGGCCCAGAAGTTAATACCAATAAAAGAGAGCAGTTTCCTTTTGCTTCCGCAGATAATAAACTTTATTTTTCTTCTGACGGGCATTTAGGTTACGGATCTTTAGATGTTTTTGTTTCTGAAATAAATGGGAATGAATATTCAAAACCAATAAATATAGGACTTCCATTAAACTCAAACTTAGACGATTTTGCATTCAATATTGATTCTGAAACCAAAGAAGGATATTTTGCATCAAATAGAGAAGGAGGAAAGGGCGGCGACGATATTTATCAATTTAAAGAAACTAAAGATTTAATTGTTGAAGACTGTCATCAGTTAATTGCAGGTATTATTACAGATATTGACACTAAATTAGTTTTAGAAAATGCAACCGTAATACTGCAAGATTCAAATAATAAAACCCTGAATACAGCAACAACTTCTGCAGACGGAAAGTTTAGTTTTAGAGTTCCTTGTGAAGCTTCTTATAAAGTTTCGGCTTTTAAAGAAAAATACACAAATGAGTCTAAAACGATAACTTTAGATAATATCAGAGATAAAGAAAATGACGCATCTTTAGCATTAAAATCTTTGGAAAAAATCAAACTCGAAGAAAAAGAAAATGCCGAAAAGAAAAGACAGCAGGAAATTATTATAGAGGAAGAAAATAAGAAAAAAGAAGTTCTTGCTGCTGTAGAATTAAAGCAGAAAGAGAAAAAAGCAAAAGAAGCTGAAATTGCTGCCGCAGAAGTCAAAAAGAACGAAAAAGTAAAACAAATTTTAGAGCAGGAAAAAGATGTTGTAAGAGATAAAGACAGATTAATTATTAAAACAGATCCTATTTATTTTGATTACAATATGTGGTACATTCGTAAAGAATCAAAAGTTGTTTTAGGAAGAGTTGTGGCGCTGATGAATAAATATCCGGGAATGGTAATCGAAATTGGTTCGCATACAGATTCTCGTGGAAATGCAAAATTCAATGAAAATTTATCTCAAAAAAGAGCCAATTCAACCAGAGAGTTTATCATCCAATCCGGAATTGATGCAAAAAGAGTTACAGCAAAAGGTTACGGAGAATCGGTGCCAATTATAAAATGTAAAACCGATGAAGCGTGCTCTGAAGAAGAACATGAATTAAACAGAAGATCTGAATTTGTGATTAAGAATTTATAAATTCTGTGAAAACAAATAATTTAATTAAGAAGCCTTTATTTTGGCTTCTTTTTTTTTAATTTTATAAAATAACCTTGAAACAAAATATTAAAATATGAAAAACCTAGTTTTACCTTGTCTGCTAGTTATCTGCGTTGGATTTCAAAGCTGTAAAAATGAAGAAAAACAAAAACAGGCAGAAACAGCAAAAGCTGATGCAGAAACAGTTTTAAAAACGGAGTGTTATCAGGCCGTATATGAAAAAGATACTCTTCAATTAAAGCTTAACACTTTAAAAAATGGAAAATTAAGCGGAAATATGATTATGAAAGTGGCGCCTTCAACCGTAAGAACGGGTGAAATTAAAGGTGAATTTCATGGAGATACTTTATTCGCGGATTATACTTTTAAGGATTTAGCAACTAAGGACAAAACGTTTAAAAATCCAATGGCATTTTTAAAGAAAGACAAACAGCTTATTTTAGGAAACGGAACAATGCAGACTACAATGGGAGTTACTTATTTAGTAAAAGACCAGCCAATCGATTTTGATCAAGTAAAATATAAATTTGAAGCAGCTGAATGTGCTGTGAAGAAATAAAGAAGATTGCTAAACCTGACAGGTTTTAAAAACCTGTCGGGTTTAACTCAACATAAAAAAGCCGTTTCTAAATTTAGAAACGGCTTTTACTATTTATCAGATTTTATTTTTGTTATAAAACTTCACCTTTAATTTTTAAGGCAACACGGCCATCAGGATAGTTTACAGCATTGGTTTCAACCGTAATTGTTTTACGAATTGGACCGGCAGCCATGTTATATTTAACATCAATTTTTCCTTTTTTACCAGGCATTACAGCTGCTGCAGGTTTTGTAACAACTATAGAACTAACTGTCGATTCTGCACCGATAATTAACAGCGGTGCATCGCCGGTGTTAGTAAACTCAAAGGAGCGAACTCCATTATCAGTCTTAGAAATTTTTCCATAATCAATTGTATTGTCCGGGGCTGCAAATTCAATTTTTGGGCCATTTTGTGCATAACCTATTGCGCTAAACAATACGACAGCAATAAAAGAGGCAACATTTTTCATCTTGAAATTATTTTTAAGTTGTAAGTAAATATACATTCTTTTAATTAACACACAAATTATTAATTCGCTTTTTATAGTGTACTTAATTATTTACTTTTGCTGTCAATTATAATTACAAAAATTGAACCAAATTTTCTGTTTAATTGTTTAATCGTTAATTCGTTTAATCGATTGATGATTTGAAAAAGCAAAAATCAATTAAACAGTTAAACAAAAAAACGATTAAACAGTTAAACGATTAAACAACCTAATAAATGACAATTCCAGCACAATTTGACGCTAAGACGATTGAGAACAAATGGTATGATTACTGGATGAAAAACAACTATTTTCATTCAGAACCAGATCATAGAACGCCGTATACTATTGTAATTCCGCCTCCAAACGTCACTGGTGTCTTGCATATGGGACATATGTTGAATAATACTATTCAGGATGTTTTAATTCGTAGAGCACGTTTAAAAGGGTTCAATGCCTGCTGGGTTCCGGGAACGGATCACGCATCTATTGCAACTGAAGCAAAAGTTGTGGCTAAATTAAAAGCAGAAGGAATCAATAAAAATGATTTATCTCGTGAAGAATTTTTGGGACACGCTTGGGAATGGACGCATAAATACGGCGGAACAATTCTTGAACAACTTAAAAAATTAGGGGCTTCATGCGATTGGGAACGCACTAAATTTACAATGGATCCAGATATGTCGGCAGCTGTAATTCATTCTTTTGTTGATTTATTCAACAAAGGTTTAATTTATAGAGGATACCGAATGGTAAACTGGGATCCGGAAGCTAAAACAACTCTTTCTGACGAAGAAGTTATTTACGAAGAACAACAAGGAAAATTATTTTTCTTAAAATATAAAATCGAAGGAACTGAGGAATTTTTGACCATTGCCACAACTCGTCCGGAAACTATTTTTGGAGATACCGCAATATGTATCAATCCAAACGATGAGCGTTTTACACATTTAAAAGGTAAAAGCGCCATCGTTCCTATTTGCGGTCGTGTAATTCCAATTATCGAAGATGAGTATGTAGATGTTGAATTCGGAACAGGATGTTTAAAAGTAACTCCTGCACACGATATGAACGATAAAACTCTTGGAGAAAAACACAATCTTGAAATCTTTGATATTTTTAATGAAGATGCAACATTAAACAGCTTCGGATTACATTATCAAGGAAAAGATCGTTTTGTAGTTCGTACTGAAATTGCAAAAGAATTAGAAGAAATTGGAGCTTTGGCGAAGACCGAAATCCATTTAAATAAAGTAGGAACATCTGAAAGAACTAAAGCCGTAATCGAACCAAGATTATCAGATCAATGGTTTTTGAAAATGGAAGAATTGGTAAAACCTGCAATTAAATCGGTTTTAGAAACAGGAGATATTAAATTACATCCAAAACGTTTTGAAAACACTTATGCGCATTGGTTAAACAACATTCGCGATTGGAATATTTCTCGTCAGTTATGGTGGGGGCACAGAATTCCTGCCTATTATTATGGTGATGGAAAAGAAGATTTCGTAGTTGCTGAAAGAATCGAAGGCGCTTTAAAATTAGCACAAGAAAAAACTAACAATCAACAATTAACAATCGACAATTTAAGACAAGATGTTGATGCTTTAGATACTTGGTTTTCTGCATGGTTATGGCCAATGTCAGTTTTTGATGGTATTGTAAATCCTGAAAATGAAGATTTCAAATACTATTATCCAACAAACGACTTAGTTACAGGTCCGGATATTTTATTTTTCTGGGTTGCCAGAATGATTATCGCAGGTTATGAATATACTGGCGAAAAACCTTTTACTAATGTGTATTTAACAGGTTTAGTACGTGATAAACAACGTCGCAAAATGTCTAAATCATTAGGAAATTCTCCTGATCCTTTAGATTTGATTGATAAATTTGGTGCCGATGGTGTTCGTGTAGGATTGCTTTTAAGCGCTTCTGCAGGAAACGATATTATGTTTGATGAAGAATTATGCCTACAAGGAAAATCATTCACAAATAAAATCTGGAATGCTTTCAAATTAATTAAAGGATGGGAAGTTTCAGAAACAATTCCGCAGCCGGAATCATCAAAAGTGGCAATCGAATGGTACGAAGCGAAATTGCAGCAGACTTTAGTTGACATTGAAGATAATTTTGAAAAATACAGAATTTCAGATTCTCTTATGGCAATCTATAAATTGGTTTGGGATGATTTCTGTTCTTGGTTCTTAGAAATGATTAAACCAGCGTACCAACAACCAATTGATAAAGCAACATTTGATAAAGCAATCGAAATGTTAGAAAGTAATTTGAAATTACTTCACCCATTTATGCCTTTCTTAACGGAAGAAATCTGGCAGTTAATTGCTGACAGAACGCCGGAAGAAGCTTTAATTGTTTCAACTTGGCCGGAATTAAAACCATTCAATGCTAGTTTAATTTCTGATTTTGATAATATTACAGAAGTAATTTCTGGAATTAGAACCATTAGAAAAAGTAAAAACATTGCGATGAAAGATGCTATTGAATTAAAAGCAATCAACAGTGAGAACATAACGACATATTTTGATTCAATCGTAACGAAATTAGGAAACGTTTCGGCTTTCGAATATGTTTCTGCAAAAGTTGAAGGAGCGTTATCTTTCCGAGTAAAATCAAATGAATATTTTATTCCAATTACTGGAGGAAATATTGATGTTGAAGCTGAAATCGCAAAACTGACAGAAGAATTAAATTACACAAAAGGATTCTTAAAATCTGTTGAAGCAAAACTTTCAAACGAAAAATTCGTAAACGGAGCTCCAGAAAAAGTTTTAAATATAGAGAAACAAAAACAAGCCGATGCTTTAGCAAAAATTGCTACAATCGAGCAGAGTTTAGCTGGTTTGAAATAAGAATCAGAATTTCTTTTTTTATTATAAAAACCCGATAGATTTTTTTTAAATCTGTCGGGTTTCTTATTTGTAAAATATTCTGTTTTTAGCTAAAAAATATTTTCATTTTTTAAATTTTATATCTCAAAAATGATATAATTTTAATACGATTTCTATTAAAATAAAATCTGTCTTCTGAATGAAAAAAATCATGTTGTTTGTGTTTATTCCTTCTCTTTTTTTGGGTTGTTCCAATAAAATAGAAAACGTTGAAAAATCTTTTTATTACTGGAAAAGTAATTCTTGGCAGTTATCTGACAATGAAAAGGCAAGAATGCGCGATTTACAAGTTAACAAGCTATATGTCAAATTTTTTGAAGTAGATCATGATGAAAATTATGGAGATTTTCCTATTTCAAAAACATCTTTGCGCTATTATGGAGAACAAATACTAACTATTGTTCCTACTGTATATATAAAAAACGAAGTCTTTAAAAATACCAATGAAAAAAGAATGGATACTTTGGCAGATAATGTAAACTTTCTTATAAATAAATACACAAAAGAGAATTTTGAGAAGGCTAATCCTGTTACTGAATTTCAAATGGATTGCGATTGGACTTTAAAAACAAAAGACAATTACTTCTATTTTTTGAAGAAATTAAAAGCGATTTCTAAAAAGCAAATAAGTTGTACATTACGATTGTATCCTTATAAATATCCTGAAAAAATGGGAACTCCGCCGGTCGACAAAGCAACTTTGATGTGTTATAACTTAGTAAACCCGCTGGATAATCATTCTAAAAATTCTATTCTGGACCTTAAGGAATTAGGCCTTTATCTTAATAAAGAAAAAAAATACCCGTTGCATCTCGATATTGCATTGCCCACTTATTCCTGGATGCAGGTGTATCAGAATAATAAATTCTCAAAAGTAATTTATGACAATCAAAAGGAAATTTTAGAATCATTAAAAAAAATAAAACCATTGTGGTATGAAGTCACAAAAGACCAGCTTGCAGGCGATTTTTATTTAAGAATAGGGGATAAAATTAAATATGAAGTATTGACTCCCGAACAAATAAACCAAGCCATTGAAATTATCAAGAAAAATGTTGTTTTTGATCCTGAAACAACTGTAAGATTATTTCATTTAGACGAAGAACAATTAAGTAAATACAACGATGAAGCACTTTCTGGTTTTTATACTAATTTTAGCAAGTAATGCTATTTTTGCTTGCGGATTTTATCCTTATGGCGAAGATGTTCGTTTTTCGTTTTTTAATCCGGAAAACTTCAACTATTACTGGTATTCTGGTTTTGATTATTCTTCAGACTCTTTTTGTCCAAATCAAAAGTTTGCAGATGGAATAATAAAAATGGATGCAAATGAAAAACTTTGGAGGCAATATTGCAGAAACAAAGTTTCTCTAGAATCGATAAAAGAGGTTTTGCTTGATTTTACTTTAGAAGATATTACAGATAAAAGTACAAATGAAATGCTTCGTTACCTTTATAAAATCAAAGATATTGACGCTGTCAATTATTTGAAATTTGCCAAAAAATGCGAAGTTTTTAATATTTTTAATGAGAATCTTTGGGAGCATAATCCTGCATCATTAAAGGTTGAAAACAGAACAAAATGTATTGATGAGGCAATTTTAGTTTCAAATTCAATTAAAAACAAAAACCTTAAACAACGATATACTTTTTTAGCCATACGATTAGCGTATTACAATGGAGATTTTCCAAAAATCAGAACTTTATATACCAAGGTTTTCGAAACTCAAAAACAAGATAATATATTAAAATATTGGAGTTTGTATTTCAGGACGTTTGCAGAACCAGACAAAGCTGTTGCTAGTTTTTATGCCTCGCAGGTTTTTGCAAATGCACCAGATAAGCGTTTTGTAGTTTCATCTGCATTTAATTCACAAATTCCAATTGAAGCAATTTTAAAATACGCTAAAACAAATAAGGAAAAAGCGAATGTTTATTTACTTGGTGGAATAAAAAAAGCAGACCGTTCGCTTGATTACCTAAAACAGGTTTATAAATACAATCCTGAATTGGATGGGCTTTCATTTTTGCTATTAAGAGAAGTCAATAAAATTGAAGACTGGGTTTTTACACCTTATTATTCTCTTTTTAATCCATCGATAGTATCTTATGATGAAAATGAAAAGAATTCGGTCAAGGAAATTATGAAACGTGTAGAAAGGGACCGAATTTATGCTGGTGAAGTATTGGATTTTATCAAGAACCTTAATTTAAAAAAAGTACAAAATCCTATTTTTTGGAAAACTTGTAAAGCTTATTTGTCATTTGTAACAAAGGATAATCAGGGTTGTTTAAATCAAATTTCAAAATTGGAGAAAAACATACCTAAAAAAGATTCACTTTATAATCAGATTGAGATTATTAAAGCTTTGGCATTAACAGCAAATCAAAAAAACGAAAAAGCAGTTATTCTGAATGATGTTAAACCTATTTTGCTAAAAAATAAAAACCACAAGAAATTTTTATTTGCTATTGGAAGAGAATTAGAATTTAAAGGAAATCGAATTGATGCTTCATTTCTATATTCGAAATTAGAGGAACATCCAGATAATTATAATTATTATAATTTTGCTTATTGGAAAAGTTCTAAGGCAAAAGTTGGTTACTACACAGATTATTATTCGGACTATTTTACTTATATCAATGTTTTTTATTCTCCGGAACAAGTTCAAACCATAATTGATGAAACTGTAAAAAGTGAAAAAGATTCAGATAAATTTTCTGCTTGGAAACATAGTTTTATTAAAAAAGAAATTCCAAGACTTTACGATTTAATAGGCACAAAATACATTCGTCAGAATAAATTAGAACAGGCTTTGTTTTATTTTGAAAAAAATGATAACAAATCATATAGAGAAATTAATTATTCTGATTGTTTGTGGGAGAAAGAAAATTGTGACTATAGATTAAAAGACCCTTTTCTTGTTTTAAAATACACGCCAGAATTTGTTGTGCAAAAAAAAATATTTAGGTTTGATAAATATGCAATAACTCAAAAATTAATTTTGTATTTAAAACAAGCTTCAAATCCTGCAGAGAAAAATAAAGATTATTATAATTTTTTGGTTGCCAACTGCTACTATAACATGAGTATTTATGGAAGCCTTTGGCAAATGAGACGTTACGGACAAGGAGAAACAACTGATATTAGAGATTTTCCTATTGAAGATAACAATGAATATTATGAATGTAATCTGGCAAAAAAATATTATACACAGGCGTATAAAAATGCTAAAACAGCTAAGTTTAAAGCTTTGTGTCTAAGTATGATGGCCAGGTGCGAGGCAAATAAATTAGCTCATAAATATCCGGATGATTATAATAAACCAAAGAAAAATCATGAAACTTTTCTTTGGAATAAAAATAGATACTATAAGGATTTGGAATTAAATTATGAATATGATTATGAAAGGTTAGCTTTTGGTTGTAATGCCTTTGAAGACTATTTTAAAGCAAGGAGATAAATAATAGCGACGAATTCAGGAATTAATTTTACTCTGAAAGGTTAAAATAAAATTCGTGAATTCGTGGCTAATAAAGAGTTCTATTTCTTCTTCTTCAAAACCAAAAACAAAGGATAAGAAACAATCGTAATTCCCAAAATAACAATAAAGCTTTTAGGATCGCTGTAAATAAATCCAATCAATAAAGCAATCGAAGCAATAATAGCAATTATGGTCGTCCACGGATACCAAAACGAACGATAAGGTCTTGGTAAATCTGGCTCAGAAGTTCTTAGTTTTAAAAGCGAAAAATAGGCCAATCCCCAAACGATAATCGAGATAAAAGCGGCGAATCCAAACAAAACTTCAAAAGAGCCTACAAAAATAATCAGCAATAAGCTGAAAACAGATGAAACCAAAAGAGCCACAATTGGTGTTCCGCCTTTATTTACGGTTGTCCCTTTTTCGATAAAAAATCCATCGCGGCTTAATCCGTAAAGGATTCTCGGCGGAATCATCATAAAAGCATTCAAAATACTGATTAAAGAGAATATTGAAATTACCGTAACGATAATTGCGCCGTTTTCTCCAAATAAAATCTTAGCAACATCGGCGGCAGCCAGATTTGATTTGGCTAAAGTTTCAATAGGTAAAACATGAAAAAAGGCGGCATTTACCAAAACATAAATCGCTACAACAAGTAAAACACCACTGTATAAAGATTTCGGAATATTTTTACCAGGATCGTCATTTTCTTCCGCAAAAAAGCAAACGGCATTCCAGCCATTATAAGTTCCGATTATTAATTGCAATGATTTGAAAAATCCAAATACTAAACCAATTTGAAAGAACGAATTATCTGTTTTTATAGGTGGAATTTCAACTCCAGTATACATAAAGCAGGCTACAACCAAAGCGACAAAACAAATCACTTTCAGGAAACTGGTAATCTGTTGAATCACACTTCCGTTTTTTACACCGCTCAAATGAATCAATACAAAAGCAGCCAATAAGGAAATCGCCATAACTGTTGAATAATTAGCAAGAGCCGGAAACAAAATGATCATATATTCACTTATTACAATACAGTAAAATGCAGGCGGAATGGCATTTGTAATATAATCAAACCAACCGGATAAAAATCCTGCATATTCACCAAAAGCTCTTTTGATATAATTATAAGATCCTCCGGCTTTTGGCAACATCGTTGCAAGTTCTGCATACGAATTCGCGCCAAATAAAACATACAAACCGCCAAAAAGCCAAGATGCAAGAATAAGCCAGTAATTATTTAATAAATCTGCAATCGAGCCTGGCGTGCGTAGGATTCCAACACCAATTGTTCCTCCAATTAATACGGCAATATTAAAACTTAAACCTAAACTTTTCTTTAATTGGGTTTTTGTAGAATCAGACATATTTGGGTTTTGCGATTTAGAATGGTTTATACGAACAAAAGTACTTATAAAATGATACACATTTTTTAACAAAACAAAAAACCTCACCTTTTGCAAGATGAGGTTTAAAGTTTCCTAAAAACATTCTAATTTTTCATAATCAGAAAATGCTGAATGGAAAAAATCTAATTCAAAATTTTAGAATTTATAACGTAAACTTGTCATTACCTGTCTTGGCGCAATTGGATTTACACTGTAATTTTCGTGAACGGTATAATTCAATTCGTTTGTTATATTTGATAATCTGCATAAGATGGAGAATTTTTTCCATTCATACCCAAGAGAAGCATCTACAGTAACATAACCTTCTAAAGGAATATCACGATCTCTAATTGTTACCGTATATGTTTTTGGATTGGTTGAAGGTGTGTTTTCTGTCCATAAATAATCATCATTCCAACCTCCTGTACGATCTCCAACATAATTTCCAATCGCTCCAAAAGTTACTCCTTTTAATAAACCGCTAGGCAATTTGTAGAAAAAACTCAAATTAGCAGTGTTTTTTGGAGTTCTTGCTAAAACATCTCCAACAACAAGGCTTCCGCTTGTACCAGATGATTTAGATACTTTGGTTTCGTTAAAACTATAACCAGCCATAATGTTCAAACCTTCTACAGGTGTCGCAGTAATATCTATTTCGACTCCTTTTCCTTTTGTAGCTCCAACTAATTCTTTTAGATTAGTATTAACGTTTTGTGTAACACCGTCTGATAAAAATTGAGCTGTTTGTGCTAAATTATTATTGCTAATTTGATATAGTGTAACGTTAGTAGTCAAAAGACCTCTAAAAAAATCTTTTTTCACACCAACTTCATATTGATCTATAATAGATGGATCTAATGGTTTTGCATCTACTGTAGTTCCTGTATTTGGAGTAAAGGAGTTTGAGTAACTCGCAAACAACGATAAATCTTTAGTTGGCTGTACAACCAATCCTGCTTTAGGCGAAAAAGCTTTGCTTATAGTTTTTGCACCAGTTACAGGTATTGCATCTTCATAAGCAGTTGTAATGACATTTACATTATTCTTTTTCTCAATCACTTCTTTTGTAGTGGTAGCTTCACTTTGCTGCCACGACCAACGTAATCCTGCCAGAACTTTAATGTATTGATTAACCGAAACTAAATCTTGAAAATAAGCTCCAAAACGCTGTGTTTCTGTATTGGTTAATTGTGTAGTTCTTGTTGGATAAGGAATAACAGTACTTTGGGTGCTATAATCATAAGTATATAAATTTATAGCCGTAGCTTCTGTTGTTAAAAGGTCTGCAGGTTTTCCAGGAGCATAAAATCCAAAAGTATAACTAGGTGCAAGAGAATTTTCATAATCCACTCCTGTAAATATCTGATGTTTAATGCTTCCGGTATTAAAATTTCCCTGTAAACTTAATTGGTCTCCAAATATTTGTTCGGCAGCATCCGCTTTTGTTAAACCACGTTTCCAGTTTCCATTTGCATCAATTGTACTTAATTGGGCTGTAGAAGTTTGTGTTCTTCTGTAAGATTGGTAAGAAGAATTAAAATTTAATTTCCAATTTTTATTAAAATCATGATTAAATAATAAAGAAGCGCTAGAAGATTTAGTATTTGCAGTAGACCAAAGTGCTCCGAAGAATTCATTACGAGGTAAGTCTAAAATTGTTTTTCCGTAAATTCCGGTTCCAAAATCCGGAGTCCAGTCAGCACTTAGATAATCTCCTTGTAATGTAATTTGGGTTTTATCTGAAATATGAAATAGGAAAGAAGGGTTTATATAAATACGTTCGTTCTTTACAAAATCCCTAAAACTTTCTGAATTTTCATAAGATCCTGTAAATCTGTAAGCAATAGATTTATTTAAGGGGCCGTAAAAGTCAATAGATGGTTTATAATAAGAGTAACTTCCCATTTGCATAGAAACTTCTCCACCGCTTGTAAATTTTGGCGTTTTGGTAACTAAATTCATGATTCCGCCCGGAGCAACATTTCCATATAATAAAGCTGAACCTCCTTTTAAAAATTCAACTTTTTCTAAAGAAGAAACTTCAGGTATTGAACCGGCATTATATCTAAAACCATTTTTAAACATATTGTTAGCACTCATATCATATCCTCTTGAAAAGAATGATTCCTGCGCACCACCACGAGCAGATCCTACATAAACACCATTAAGGTTTTTTACTACTTCACTTAATCTAATTGCTTGTTGTTGTTCGATTACTTCGCTGCCAATAACCTGAACGCTTTGTGGCAAGTCCATTACTTTAATACCTGAACGTGCTGCTTCAACTGGCTTTTTAGGTTTATTTGCCGTGATTAATACTTCATTAAGGATTTCTCCTTTTTTGTTTTTTACGGTATCGGCTGCTGTACTGTTTTCTGTACTTGTATAGTTTTGGCTATAAGAAGAAGCAAAGCATAGTAAGGCTAAGAATGTAATTAAATTATGTTTCATGGTATTTATTTAGATTCAATAAAAATTATCGAATGCAAATATAGAAACACGAATACCTTAACAAAAAATTATGAGATGATTATCTTGCTTAAAGTTTTATTAGTTTTGCCTTAAGATTGTCTTAAGTATTTGTTATTAATGTTTTTATTATATATAAATTTAAGGCATTAAAACAAAAAAACCTTACCCGAAGGATAAGGTTTAATCGAAAATTAAAATCTAAAAAAGTTTTGAAAATTATTTAACTGTAATTAAGTAAGTAGCCATTTTCCAGATTTCATCATATTTTTTACCGTTATGTTCTCCGGCAGCTTTTTCAGTATAAGCAAACTCTACCATATAGTTTCCTGGCCAGATTGGTGTAAATGAAAATTGACCTTTATCATTTGTCCATAATTCTTTTTCCCAGCCGTTTGGAGCAATTACTTTGATTTTTTGTTCTTTTGCAGATACGCCTTCATACAAAGCAAATCCATCAATTTTTACATTCTTTTTTGCGATGTCAGCGTTTTCGCTGAACAAACCAATAATATTATTGTTGGCCGTTGCATAGTTTCCTGCAGTTTTATTTCCAACAACTACAGTTGCGCTGGAATTGTAATCTAAAACCATATTTCCATAAACGTCTTTAACTTTATGATGCATCACAATTGTATAAACTCCATCTTCATCTGGAGTAAAAAATGCCTGATATTTATTGTCTAAAGCTTTTGAAGTAAGTTTTGTTTCTTTTTTTGATGGAGAAACTAATACTAGAGTAAAATCTTTTAAATCAGAAAACCATTTGTCTGCTTTTGTAATATCATTTTCAGAAAATTCTCCAAAATAAATTGAAATTTCCTGTGCTTTTCCTTTTGTTCCGGTTGCTTTTGTTTCGATCCAAAGAGCGTGGGCAAAAAGCTGAGGTGCTGTAAAAAGCATTAAAAATGCAAATGTTATTAATTTAAAAGTTTTTGATTTCATGATAATGAGATTTAAAATTAATATTGAAAAATCCTGATGGACACTCAGAATTTTTGATTTATAGGTTATTGTTTTGTGTCACAAATGTAATGCTTAATATTCGTTGCGCAATGCTTATTTAGATTAATTATTAATAATAAATTTAAAATTAAAAAAGGACTAATTTTTATAGTCCCTTTTTTAACGTCTGTCGCCCTGAGCGAAGTAGAAGGGCTTTATAGTGCGAAGGACTTCGACTTCACTCAGCCTGACAAAGCTTAAGCTGCACTTGACAAATCTTTTAGAATTTATAAGCAAAACTCGCTACAACATTTCTAGGTTTTTGAGGATTTACTGTAGACCAGCCTCCGTTGAAATAATCTTTGTTTGCAATATTATTTACATTGAAGCTTACGCGGAATTTATTTGAGTTGTAAAAAACAGATCCGTTTATAATTGTATATGCCGGTAAAATGAATTTTCCGGTTACAGAACTATCTAAAATAGCATTATCACTGGCATAATTTCCACCAAAACCTAGACCGAAATTTTCTAATAAACCTTCGTTAAATCTATAAGTTGCCCAAAGATTTACTAAGTTTTTTGGTCCGGCCCAAAAAGGTCTTTGTCCTTGATCCAACCAAACATTTCCTTGATCTCCTTTTGTAATTTTACTGTCATTGTAACTGTATCCGGCAATTATACTTAAACCTTTTACAGGTGCAGCATTCAAATCAAATTCAAAACCTTTGCTTCTGGCTTCACCGCCTTGTGCGCTGTACATTGGGTTGCTTGTTACTAAATTGGCAACATTAATAATATAAAAACTTGCAGTTGCCGTTAATTTATCTGAAAATAAATCTGCTTTTATCCCAGTTTCTAACTGGTTAGCATGCTCAGGCTTAAAAGTTTGAGATTTGATAAAATTTCCATCATTATCATATATCGCCGACGGTGCAATATTTCTAAAGCCGTTCATATAATTAGCAAAAACAGATAGCTGATCTTTAATGGGCTGATAAACAAGTCCAAATTTTGGAGACAAAGCCGTTTGGTTATAATTGTCATCATTTGTTTTTACTTCACCTTCAGTATCAAAATAATCAACCCTTAAACTTGCCATCGCTAATAAAGTCGGAGTGATGTTTAATACATCTGATACGTAAGCGCTGTAAGTTGCATCCTTAGAATGATAATCAGGCCCAGCTTCTGTAGAAAGAGCTTTATCTACAGATTCTACCGTTAGATAATTTGGATTAAGATCATCAAATTGTCTCACTTCTCCTTGTGCCGTAAGATTATAAAGTTTTGCATAACCTGTACCTCCAAAAGTCACATCTCTTTTAAAATAATCAAAACCAATTACAATACGGTTTCTCATTGGGCCAATTTTAAAATCGCCTATAAAATTCTGCTGAATATCTGTAGTTGCAGTCTGCGATTTTTCTTTGGTAATCCAAAATCCAAAATCTTTGTTACCGTCTTCATTATCATAGATGTATGAATAATAACCATTTGATTTAGAGGTTCCTCTTGAAAATACGGTTTGTGAACTCCATTTAGATGAAATCTTATAATTCATATGAGCCTGCAAATTGAATCGGGGATTTTTTATTGATAAATCATCATTGTAAAATGACAAATTGGTATTATAATTCAACTCCGCCAAATTAGCATATTGCAAAGGTGCATCTCTTCCTAAAAACAACATTGACGGCGTTGTTTTTTCTTCCTGCATAAATTCTGTATTCAATAAAAAAGAGAGTCTTTCATTTACTTTATAAGAGATAGTTGGAGCTATAAAATATGAAGTTCTAAAGCCGGCATCCTGAAAACTGTTTTCTGTTTGAAAAGAAGAATTTACCCTGAATAAAATATTCTTATTATCATCCAGAGGAGTATTGATATCTGCTGTAGCTCTGTTCAAACCAAAGCTTCCCACAAGATAGGAAACTTCTCCTCCAAAACCTTCGTAAGGTTTTTTGGTAACGGTATTAATCAGTCCGCCATAACTCACCAAACTGCTGCCAAATAAAGTTCCAGACGGCCCTTTTATAACTTCAATGCGTTCGATATTGGCGGGATCTAATGTTCCGCTTGTTAAACCTGGCAATCCGTTAACGATATTCGCTTGAACTTCAAAACCACGAAGCGAATAATACGAACCTCCATCGCCGCCGCGTCCTGTAGATTCCCATAATTTCTGAATTCCGGGAACATTTTTCAAAGCATCTTCGTAATTCGTAATCGCTTGTTCTTTCATCAATTCAGATGAAACGATGTTATAAACTTGTGGGTTTTCTATATTTTTAAGTGGCAGTTTTGAAACATAGGTACTTTGCTTAGGAAAAGCTTTTCCTCTGTTACTGGTAATTATAACTTCCTTTAATTGCTTGTTAGAAACCGTCAATTTTAGATTAAGAGAAGTTGTTTCATTAGAAGTTACATTTATTTGTTTTTCTAGTGTTTCATATCCAGTCAGCGAAACTTGCAATGTGTAAGTATTAGGTTTTACGCGGTTAAATTCAAAAGCACCATCTTCATTAGTAATTGTGCCGTATTTTGAATTTTTAAGGATGATGTTAACTCCAACGGCAAGTTCTCCGTCAGATGTAGTTATTACTCCTTTAATTTTACCTAAGTTTTGCTGTGCAAATACATTACAGCTAAAGAATAGCAGCAAACAGATTTTGGTAAGGACCTGTTTAAAGCTGACATTTGAATAATTCATGGGATTTCTTTTTTTTTGGATATGTTTTATTATTTAGAATAAATAAAAACAACGCAAATTTAGAAATTTTAATCTCTTTACCAACAAATACGGGACTTTTAAAGAAAATATTTTTAAAATTTAGTGATAGAAATCTATTTTTAGAAAAAAAATAGAAGCATAGAATAAAAGAAAATGGAAGGAATAAAAGTAATATTTACAGATTTTTATTAAATGTAAAAAGAACAGTAATTCCCTTTAAAAGCTTTATTTTTGCAATCTGAAAAACAGACTTCATGATTTTACCTTTCTTCAAAAAAATACAAAATACACCTCGAGGATTCCGTATAGCAAATACTGTGTTTTTTTTCCTTTCCGGATTTGGCTATTCTTCCTGGGTATCCAGAATTCCGCATATACAAGCGCAATTGCATTTAAGCGAAGCTGAGTTTGGAGCTGTTTTATTTGCATTTCCAATAGGTTTAATGCTCACAATGCCGTTTACAGGAAAATTATTAAATAAATACAGCAGCCGTTACATTATGCTTTTAGGAGCGATTATGTTTAATATTGTGCTGTCTTTACCGGGTTTGGCCGCTTTTGTATGGCAGCTGGTTATTATACTTTTAATTTTTGGCGCTTCACGTAATATTTTCAATTTATCGATTAATGCGCAATCTCTGGAAGTGCAGAAACTATATCCAAAATCAATTATAACCCGTTTTCATGCGGTTTGGAGTATTGCTGTTTTTTCGGGAGCTGGTTTGGGGTATGTAATGGTTACACAGCATATTGCACCGGCGCATCATTTATTAGGAGTAAGTGTTTTTATGCTGGCTCTTACGGCTTGTTTTTATCCGTTAAGTATTCATAATGAACCTGTACCGGTTAAAAAGAAGTTCTTTTCAATGCCTGAAAAAAATCTTGTCAAGTTTGCCTTGATTTGTTTTGTTTCAATGGCGTGCGAAAATACAATGTACGACTGGAGCGGAATTTATTTTGAAAATATATTAAAAGCTTCGCCAAAGCTAACCAGCGCAGCGTTTGTATTTTTTGCTACAGCGGTAACTTTAGGACGTATATTTGGCGATTATGGTGTAATGAAATTTGGAACTAAAAAAATTCTGCTTTACAGCGGTATTTTAATTACGGTAGGTTTCGCTCTTTGTTTTATTCTGCCGTATGCTTACCCAACTATTTTTGGTTATGTTTTGATAGGATTTGGAGTTTCCTGCGTTGTTCCGTTGGTGTTTAGTATTGCGGGAAGATCTTCAAAATTGAGCAGTGGCTCTGCCTTAACTTCTATATCTACAATTGGTTATCTTGGGTTTTTGCTAGTTCCGCCAATGGTTGGCTTTATCTCTGAATATCTAAGTATGAAATGGGCATTTTTGATTATGGCACTTTTAGGTATTCTGATGATTTTTATGGTGAATAAGATCGGGGAGAATGAGTAGGTTTTTAAGTTGCTAAGATGCTGATATTCTACGGTTCTGGGGTTTTTGCATTGTGCATAATTTTTGCGTAGACCAGATTAAAATCCGGCCCTACAAAATTAGTTGAACCTTTGGTTCTTTTTGAAAATAATTAATTTGCAAAGAGTTTCAAATTGAGTATTCTGTCGATTTAAACCTTTAATCCAATTATTTGGGTAAAACAAAGAAAGATTATTAAAAGACCAATTCTTAAAAGAATTTTAGTATATTTTTTATCTTTTAAATCTCCATATTTGCCTTCAAAAGAACTTTTATATCGATACATATTTCCTTTTCCAGTTTCATATGGAATGAATTCTCTTTTGTTTTTCTTCCAAAATATCAGCCTAATTATATGATATAAAATAAAAGTAGAGATAGGCATTAATGATATAAAATAATTATCAATTAATAAAATTAGCGAAAGTATTAGCCATATAATTGAAAAATAAACGTTTCTAAATCTTAACCCAAAAGGAGAAGAAATGGTTTGAAAGCCAACTACAAAGGATACTATCCATGAGGTTACAAATTTATTTTCAGGGGTATATTTGGTAGCAAATAAATAATATACAACTCCAATTATATAAGCCGCCAGATATAAATAATCTGAAATTATAAATTTTCTAATTTCTAATTTTCCAAAAACGAATTTTCGATTTGATTGATTCACTTTAATGTTTATAGCATTTTTAATTTTCTATTTCTTTAAGATATTTTTTCCACTTTTGTTTCTCAATGATATATGAATATTGAAAACTTCCTTCGAAGATTCGTACCTTATTTTTAAATTCAAGGGTATCAACATAGAAAAGAGCAAGTGTGTCTTTTTTGTTAAAAAAAAGAATAGAATAAGTACTTACTGGACAGCAGCAATAACCAGTTTTTTCAGCATTTTCGAAAATATTTTTGAAATCTTGAATTTGCTGATTGGTTTTTGTTTTACATTCTTTTAATGGAATAAGAGATTCAAGACTTCCAGATCGATTGTGTGTTATGGTCGAGTCGTAAACTTTGATAATTATTTCAGAACTATTTGATAATGTAGTATTAAATGAAAAATTATCGAAAATATTCTCAATTGTATTTTGAGTTTTATTACTGCAGCTGAGAATGAAAAACAAAACTAAAAATAAAACAAAGTATCTTTTCATTCAGTTTGTTTTTGAAATTGATTTTGAATTAATTTATTTGTCCTTTTTGAAAAGAAAATTACAAGTCCAATAAGTAGCAAAAATGAGCCATTAATTATAAATTTTGATTGATAATCATCTATAAATCGACCAAGTGATAAAAATGGTCGAAGATAATCCCAACCCAGAAGATCAAATCGGTATAAAAGATAAATTATTATCAGAGTGATGAAGCTATTCCAAACAGACCATTTTTTAAATCTTGAAATCACAATTGATATTACAAATGCAAAAACAATTCCTGCTAAACAAGCTACACTTGGCCAAAAACTAAAAAACGTGATGTCTTTTAAAGTTATTCCATATTTTTCATGGTTGTCCATTATATTTTTAGCACCATGAATTTCTGTTAGTTCAATCAATTTTATATCGTGAAGCCATGAATACGACTGAAAAGAAAATATAATAAAATATGTTGCAATGAAATGAAAAATTATCTGGATATAATTTATTTTTTGTTTCATTGATTTATTTCTTCGTCATAACAAACTTCTCAGAACTCACTTTTCCATTCAACTTTCCGGAAATCTCAGCAGTTAAAGTATTATTTGCAACTTTTGTATAGGTGATTTTTTGAGGATAATCGTGTTTTGTATTTTCAAAAACCAATTGTTTGTCAGATTCTGCAGTTGATGGAAAAGCTACTGCTTTATCTTCGTTTTGTCCTTTTACGGTTGCAAAATAAGTTAGAGTTTCGCCTTTTTGGGCTAAAACAATAGTTTCAAAATGCAAAGTATCTTTTCCTTTTATATAATAAGAATAAGCGTTGAAAGTACTGTCGTTTAACTTTTCCCAGTTTTCAGTTAAAACACCATCCGGAGAAGTATTTTCCCAGTTTCCGATAAGCCAGTCGGCGATTTTGATTTTATCTTTTTCAACAGATTCTTTTTTCTGGCAAGAAACAACAGCTAATACAAGCGCTAAAAGAGTAATTTTCTGAAACATATTTATGAGTTTTTGATGTTAAATGGAAGCACTAAAGTATGAAAAAAATTGTTGCCACGAATTGCACTAATTTTCACTAATTTCTTTTTGAAAAACTGAATTTGTTTTGCCACAGATTAAAGGGATTAAAATGATTTTTTTCACGCAGATTCTGCAGATTTAGGCAGATTTAATTTTTGATTCAGAATTATAAAATCTGCGCACATCTGCTTAAATCTGCAGAATCTGCGTGAAAAAATTAGTGAAAATTCGCGTAATTCGTGGCGAAAAAAAAATCTTTTTAATCCCTTTAATCTGTGGCTAAAAAAACTAAACGCTTTCCTCTAAAATTGAATAAACCAGTTCTTTCGTTGGTTTTTGATCTTTTAGTTTGGCACGGACTTCATCAAAAGTAACTTTAAAATCACAGCCCGATTTATATTCAGCACAGCCGTAAGCGGTTTTTCCTTTTAAGATGGTTCCTTTTTTACATTTCGGACACATTAAAGAATCTGATGATTCTTGTTTTGTCTTTTTCGCTTCGGTTTTCTTCGGTTCTAATTTAAGTTTGTAATTTTCCTCAAAACGAATTAAACCTTCAACAGTTCCAGACTCGGTTTTAAAGCCTTTTATGTTTACGGTTGAACCTTTTTGAACCAATCGTAAATACTGGCTTTCGGTAATTTTTTTATCTAAAAAAACATAAGGAAGCACAAAATCACAACCCGCTTTATATTCACTGCATCCAAAAGCCGATTTTCCTTTTATAAGATTCCCTTTCTGACATTTCGGACAAGTTTCTGCCGAAATTCCTTCAGCTTTCTTTTTCTCTGGTTTTACAGCCGGTTTTTGAATCGTTGCAGCATGCGAAATATTAGCGTGTCTTGTTTCGCTTCGAACTTCGGTAACCAAAGCTTCAACCATGCGTTTCATGTTTCTAATAAAAGCAGCGGCGGTAAAAGTTCCTTTTTCAATATCTTTCAATTGTTTTTCCCAAGAACCCGTAAGCTCTGCCGATTTTATCAATTCATTTTGAATTGTATCAATCAACTGAATCCCAGTTGTTGTTGGCAAAACCTGTTTTTTATTTCGAACAATATACTGACGTTTAAAAAGTGTTTCGATAATATTCGCACGCGTTGACGGACGTCCGATTCCGTTTTCTTTCATCAATTCACGTAAATCTTCGTCGTCGACTTGTTTTCCTGCAGTTTCCATGGCACGCAGTAAAGTTGCTTCGGTAAAATGATTGGGCGGTTTGGTTTCTTTTTGAAGGAAAGAAGGTTCGTGCGGACCTTTTTCGCCCACAACAAAACTCGGCAGTAAATCGGGTTCTTTTTCTTTTGCATTTGGATCTTCAAAAACAACACGGAAACCTTTTTTTAGAATTTCTTTTCCTGTCGCTTTAAAAGTTACATCGGCCGCTTTTCCAATAACTGTTGTATTTGCAACGAGACAATCATCATAAAAAACGGCAATAAAACGTTTTACAATAATATCGTAAACCTGCTGCTGATTGTACGGCAGATTAATTTCGATTCCCGTTGGAATAATTGCATGGTGATCAGTTACTTTTTTATCGTTGAAAACCTTTGGCGATTTTTTTATTTTCTTTTCTAAAAGCGGTTCTGTTAAATGACTATAATTAGTCAGCTTTTGCAGAATTCCTGGCACTTTTGGGTAAATATCTCCCGGCAGGAAAGTGGTATCAACTCTGGGATATGTAATGGCTTTTTGCTCGTATAAAGTCTGTGCAATTTTAAGTGTTTCTTCTGCCGAAAATCCAAATTTTTGATTGCAATAAACTTGTAAACCTGTCAAATCAAATAGTTTTGGAGCATATTCGTTTCCGTTCTTTTTATCAACCGAAACAATTTCGAAATCACTTTCTTTGACTTTTTCAGCCAGAATTTCTCCATCTTCTTTTTTCAGAAAACGCCCTTCTTCATAACTAAAAAGTGTTTCTCTGTATAAAGTCTGCAATTCCCAATAAGGCTGAGGTTTAAAGTTTTCGATTTCTTTAAATCGGTCAACCACCATTGCTAAAGTTGGCGTTTGTACCCGTCCAATAGACAATACTTGTTTGTAACCGCCATGTTTTACGGTATACAAACGTGTAGCATTCATTCCCAGAAGCCAGTCGCCAATGGCTCTTGAAAATCCGGCGTAGAATAAATTATCGTAGTTTTCAGAAGGTTTTAAGTTGTCAAAACCTTCTTTTATGGCTTCGGTTGTTAAGGATGAAATCCATAGACGTTTTATTTCGCCTTTATAATGCGCTTCATTCATCACCCAGCGCTGGATTAATTCTCCTTCCTGTCCGGCATCCCCGCAGTTTATGACTAATTCGGCTTTGTCGAAAAGGCTTTTGATGATTTTAAACTGCTTCTGAATCCCCGAATTCTGAACGACTTTGGTTTCGAATTTTTCGGGAAGCATAGGCAGATTGTTTAAATCCCAGCTTTTCCAGTGCGGTTTGTAATCGTTAGGTTCTTTTAAGGTACATAAATGCCCAAAAGTGTAGGTTACGGCATAACCGTTGCCCTCGTAATATCCGTCGTGTTTGGTATTGGCGCCCAAAACGGATGCGATTTCACGTGCTACACTTGGTTTCTCAGCAATACAGACCTTCATTTCTCCTTTTCTTATTTAAAGAGCGAAGTTAGGATTTTTTTTCGGTTTGCTACAAAGGCGCGAGGACACTAAGTTTTTTCTGCTCTTGTGTTGGTTCTCGTGAAATCGCAAAGCCGATAAAGACAAACACTAAAGTTATGCACTTAAAAGCAACTTATTTATTTCATCTAAAAAAAGAAAATATAAAAAGGTTAAAATCCATAACGAGAAAAATAAAATCGAAAGGAACATATAAGTTCGGGATGATTTTTCTTTTGTTTGTTCTCTTCTTTTAAATTCGTTCTCAGGTTGAAGCCAATCTGGAGCTGGTTGATTTCTAAGAGTTGAGCTGGTTTTTGACTGTATATTACTTAAACTATTTAGATATTGCGGTTTAGTATTTTCATTTATATAGTTTATAAATTCACGTTTGTTTTCATTGTGAAATAGTTTTATTTCCTCAATTTTTTTATCGGAGTGTATGTAGCTTATTGCTTCTTTTATTTTCCTTGAAAATTCCGAATATTTATTTTCTACAATAGCAACTTGTTTTTTTGACTCTTCTATTTTTCTGCCATTTTCCTGATGCAGTTTTATATTTTGCTCAATACTGTCTTTAAGTACCCTGATACTCATTTTTTTGTTTTCTTCAAGTTCAGAAAATTCTTTTTCGAAATCATGAAGTATAATCTGTCGCTGTTTCTTTTTTTCCTCTTTTACAATTTGTATTTCATCATTAAATCCTTTTTCATCTATTGTTTTGTAAAGACTTTTAGCGACAGTGAAATTTGCAATTTCCTGATGGTCAGTAAAAAAGATAGTGTCAAAATTATTCAATAGTTCTAATGATTTTTTCAGGTTTTGCTGTAGTGAATTTTCATCTATATGAGAATAAACAACCAGATTTGAATTTGATAACCTGAAATTAGAAGGTTCGTCAATACTTTTAAGATGAAAGCTGATTTTATCAAAATCTTTAGGCATGTCAACGGTAAAATCATCAGAATGATTCACCATTATGGTTTTATCAACGACATTTTTGCTAACTAATATCTTATGAAATTCATTGAGCTTGGTAATCGTCAAATTATCTTCTGCAATTTCATTGGTAAACAGGATGCTGGCTCCAACAAAGGTTCCGCCTCGGTCAGAATTTTTTTCTTTTGCAAAAGAGTATTTGGAGTAAGCAATGGCATTTAATCCGTTTACTGATTCTTTACGAATGGAGTAAAGGGTGCTGTTTTCGAATAGTTTTATGGCATTTGTATTGAGATCGAAAGTTCTAATTGATTTCACAACATTTTGGTTTCCTAAATAAAAGGTCTGTCTAAAACCATAAGGGTTTCCAAATGTGCCAAAAGCCAGCAGGTATATATTTTGTGTCATTAGTTTAAAAGCTAAATTTTAATCGTTCCCAAAAAGTTCCTTCGTAATCTAACGGATAGCCTACTATGCTTTCGTAAAGCCAGTTTGACAAAACTTCGGCAGGAGCTAAATTTAAAAGTGTGATTCTTTCTCCGTTGCCATTGTTTTCAATACTGCCAATTGTAAAATAGGTTTTATTCAATTCATAAGAATTTATTCGGGTATTGGTTCTTGGCAGCCTTTCGTTGATAAAATTTTCCAGTTCATCTTCGTTTGAAACATCTGTTCTGCCGGATTTGTCCCATTTAGAAACAACTAAAATCACGTTTATTGATTTCAGATTTTTACCTTTTCTCTCCAGTTCGTCCAGAAATTCGTTTATTAAAGTATCTTCCAGATGTGCATTGTCATAGCTGGTCACAATTATAAAAGTCAGTGGAATATTAGCATTCAAATATGCTTCAATACTACTGTGATAAGTACCGCCTCTGCTGATATCTTTATGGTTTTCTCCCGAAGTTTCCAGAAAAGTCAGGTTTATAGGCGGAACTTTTTTAGATTTATTGTTTGGTTCAAATATTAAGTCCAGTCTCGTAACCTGATCGCGGGTAGTTCTATTGGGTAGAATACCTTGTCTTATGTTTTCAAAAAAATCGGCTAGTAAAACCTGTGCTTCTTTTGTATTGGGAGTACCCAGTTTAGGACGTAAAACGCCGGCTTGTGAACTTAAATAATACAAAATAGAAGAAAGTATAACCGATTTGCCTGATTCTCCTACACCAAAAAAGAAAATAAAGTTACTTTCCTTATTTTTAATTTGATTGGTGCTGGCATTTGCCAAAGGAACAAAATCTGGTCTTGCATTATTTTGAGCTTCATATGAAATTGGTTTTAATGTTTCATTGCTCAGGGTTAAAGGTTTTAAGGTGTTGTTGTCTTCAGTCATCTTGTTTAGTTTTTAGCAATTAATACTTTTCCGTTTCTTTTACTACCGCTAAAAATGCTGGAGTTATTACTGCTGTTTCCGCTGCTTGGAGTAGCTAGTAACACAATAATTACAATAACAAAGTCTAATAGAATACAGCCCATTAATACAACAAACTGGTACATTCCAAAATTTTTGACGGCGTGATCAAAGGCAAAACCAATTTTGCCGACATCTTGTGTTTTGGAGATTTCAGGAGTAAATTTAAATTTGTCGTCACCTAAAATGGAGTGGGCACGATTTCCAAGTTTATTGTATTCTGATAATGAATCATCGATTAATCCCTGAGAGAGATCGTCTTTTTCTTTTTTAGAAAGCAGTAATAAGTCCTGAATCTTTTTATTCCATTTTAATACGGCATTGTTTATATCTGTTTTTAAAGCTTTTTCTTCTGGCGAAAGGTCAGAAATCATATTGTCGATCTGTAATCCCATTCTTTCTGCCAAATCATCATAATCATTAGCAACCGGAGTCAGGAAATCAACCTTTTGTCCCGTTAGTTTTTCAATGTCCCGTATTAAGGACTGGGCTCTTGTGCCTATTCCTTTATTTCCTGGATCTTTGATCTGCTCCATCATCTGCTTCTTTTTAATTTCGATATCCTGAGAAGTTTGTCTGTTGTATTTGTAGCTTAGTTTGGACTGAACATCAGCTTCCAGATTATTAAAACGTTCGTTTATATCTCTTAATTCGGTAGTATAAATATCGGTTTTCATGAATCTGGTGTATAAAGCATTAAAGTTGGCTATGAAACAAAATGAGGCAATAAAAAGATAAATTCCCACCAAATTTGAAGTAGTGCGGCCTTCTGCTTTTGCAGTTCTGATCATCCAGATTAAAAACAACAATAAGAAAGATAAGACTAAGGCGATTATAAAAGAAGCCGGACCAAAAATCTGATCTAATCCTAGCCAGGTTTGGTAAAAACTTACACTAATTAATAATATAGCCAGTATAGCCAAAAAAATGTCGGTTACTTGAATTGATTTTCTGCTCATTGTTTGTAAAATTTAAGATTATGTATCTGTTTTAGTTTTTGGTTTCAAAAAAATACCCGGCTTTTTTTATAACATAAAAGCATACAAACAAATCAGGATATAAATTTGTTATTCAAAACTAAGGGCTTTACAATCAGTAGTTTTACGGAAATCCGTAAACGAGAAAAATAATTACGGATTTCCGTTTTTTGAGGCAGGTAAGGGAATTGTATAAAAAAAGTACGTAAAAAAAGCCAAAGGTTTTTTACGCACTTTTTTATTAAAGCCTTATTTTCAGGCCAATTTGGATTGATTAAATAAAATTGTCTTTGTTTCTTATTAACAATTCTATCATAGATTGTGTATTATATTCTAAAAACATCAATTCTCTGCATCCAGTTAATTTCTGATTCTAAAAATTGAAGTTTAGTTTTTACGACTTTATCACTTTTATCTCTGGGATTTTTAGTGACAAATCTGGCTGTGGAATTATTAAAATCCAAAGTATATTTTTCGTCAAAATCTTCTTTTTTATTAGAAGAAAAAGTAATCAGATTATCTTTTGAACTCCATTTTCCTTTTCCGTATTTATTTGCTTCTGGAGGAGTTCCGCCTTGAATTTTAGAATACGAATGAAATACAAATGTTCCATCTTGATTTAAGGTCAATTTGTACTCAATTATATGTTTTCCTTCTTCACCAAGTGAACGGGAATAATCGCCCGCAAATTGATTTGATTGTGCAAATAAAGTGATGTTGCAAAGTAAAAATAAAGTAGTAATTAATGCTTTCATATTTTTTTTTAAAGATTTATAAAATAAATTCACCTTCTAAAACAATCACTGCTTCTCCAAGAATATAAACTTTATCTTTTGAAAGTTCTGTACTCATAGTTCCGGTTCTTAAAGAAGATTGGTATGCGTTCAATTTTGTTTTATTGAGTTTTGTGGCCCAATATTTTGTCAAAAAGGTTTGAATTCCACCCGTTACAGGATCTTCATTAGTTCCTGCCCACGGCCAGAAATATCGGTAATGAAAATCAAAATTTTCGTTGTCTGAAACAGCAGTTACAAGCACACCGTTTATTCCGGTATGTGAGTTTATCAATGCTGTAAAATCTGGTTTTAAATTTGCCAGTTCCTGAGCGCTTTCAATTTCAACTAAAATTATTTTGTTATTTGGGCTGTACCTTTTTTCTATAGTTTCAGAAATTCCCAGAGCGTCAAGGAGTTTTTGAGGAACTTCTGTTTGTTCTGTGTCATAAACCGGAAATTGCATTTTGATTTTATTTGCTTCTTTTTCAATAAATAATTCAACATTATCGCAGTTGATAAATTTTATACTTTCTAAAGAAGTTGTGCTGAAAAGAATTTTAGACGAAGCCAATGTAGCATGTCCGCATAACGGAATTTCTGTTTTCGGACTAAAAAATCTTATGCTATATGTATTGTCTTTTATTTGTTTTATAAAGGCAGTTTCCGAAAATCCAATTTCGGTTGCAATGTTTTGCATACTTTCTGCGTCTAATTCTATATCTGGAAGACAAACTGCAGCTGGATTTCCTTTAAATTTTTCATTGGTAAATGAGTCAACAAAATAAGTTTTCATTTTTATTTGGGAGTACGTTAAATGCTATTTTTAGTTAAACGAAAATACGATTAAAAATGCTAATCTGATAAAATAGATTCAGATTATATTTACGAAAGAGAGCTTCTGTGAACCGAAAAAAATCTTCTAATGATTTCTAATTAAATTTATATATTTTTGATCAAAATAAAATTTAACTCCCAAATAACCACTTCAGAAACCTGCCAACTTTATGAGTAACTCTACCCAAGAAACCAGTTTACCAAAAATTTATAACACTACCGCATTAATTGCCTATATCTATGCTGCCTTAATAATTGTATTTGCCATTTACAAACAATTTTTTTATGTAGACAAAACCTGGTTTCATGGTTTTTTAGCAAATGGTTTTGCAGTTTTTAGTGCTGCGGTTTGGTTTGGAATACTACTGGTTTTTAAACTTTTTTTAAATAGAGTGCTTAAGTATGGCAAGGCCGATTCATTAATAATTATATCTTTAGTTTTCCTGGCAATACCTATTTATTCTTTAGGTTCAGTTTTATTCAGTTCAATACCGATATATTTCGCACAAGAAGAACAAGGTTTTAATTCATTAGCTTCTTTTGCTTCGACCTCTATTTCGAGTGCAATATTGCTGATTCTCTCTAATATTGTAATGATAGTGGTTACTATTTTATTAGGAAACCGTATCAGAAAAATTGATGTTATTCTGAAAGATCTTTTCATGATTTTAGGTTTTTCGCTTATTATACTTGGAGTTGGTTCTGCGTTGCAGGCAGTTTCTGTCATCGACAGTGATATCATTATATTTTTGCCAAAAGCAATTGTGGCTGCAGTTTTAGGTTATATTTTGAAAGAGACTTCTCAAATGAATTATGCTGAATTATCTTCGACGTTAAAAGTTGAAATAAATGAAAATGTGAACCTTACTAAAGCTAAAGTTTCATCTCAGAAGGAATCTGAAAAAGTAGAAAAAATAAATGTTTCCAAGAAAAAGGAAGCAATTACTACAGGACCGGAAGTAGTTCCTTATGTTGATATTAACGAGCTCGAAAATAAGGAACTAGTACTTTCTTATTTTGATAATTTATCAACGGATGAATTAAACAGACTTGAGGTTGTAGTGGCTAAAAATTATACTCAAAATTTGACCGACGACCAGAAAAAGAACCTTATTATACAATATATCTCAGAGAGAAAATCGTATGATCACAATCGTTATGCTCCAAAATAAAAGGTGCGTTTACAGACTTAAACTTTCAATTTTAATTAATTATTTTTCTTCGTTTCAATAAGCTGGGTTGGCGAATGGCCGAACAATTTTTTAAAGGCAAACGAAAAATGGGAAAAGTTCTCAAAGCCTAAGTCCAGATAAATGTCAGACGGCCTTTTGTTCTTTTTATCAATTAAATGATATGCTTCTTCAAGTCGTTTTTGAACTAGCCAATGACTTGGAGTAGCATTAAATATTTTTTCGAAATCCCTTTTAAAAGCCGATAAACTGCGTCCTGTTAAGTAGGCAAAACGTTCTATACTTACGTTGAACCTGAAATTACGAATCATAAAAGCTTCAAGGTCTATTTTTTCGGGACTGCCAAAATCAAACAAAATATTGGCCAGTTCAGGATTAACTTTTAATAGTACAAGCAGTAATTCGGTGCGTTTTACATTCAAAAACTGCTCGTCAATTGTGCCTTTTTCGTTGAAATAAGGAGTAAGCGACTGAATGAAATTTTTAGTTAATGCATTTTTAGTTAATGCTATAATACCATTTGTCGGTTTCTCACTTTCGACTTTAAATTGATATTTTTCATTAAACTCTTTTAAAAAATCCTGTTCAAACAAAATGTAGATTTTTTTAAACTCACCATTATCAGGTTGTTTGGTATACTTTGCTAAATGATTTCTTCTTGCAATACCAAAATCTCCGGGTTTAATTTTGTATTCTTTACTTCCGTCGTAAGCCAGCATCGAACCCGAAACTAAATACATAAAGCAATGTTCAGGAACAAATTGCTCATTATTAAGTGAAGGACTTACGTAACAGGCAGATATAGTAGTTTCTTTCATTTTTCAGAATTTTTATTGTTTTGCTAATTGATCAATATCATCGACCTCCAAAATTTGTTTTGGATAACTCTTTGAAACAGCATGAATCATAGCGCGCCCTACTTGTTGAAGTGTCAATGTTTTTTGCGGAAAAAATGGTGCAATTATTGGCCCTAATATTTTGTAGATTGCTTTTACATTTACCTGTCCTTTAGTTCCTTTCATGATCGCCGGACGAAAATTGTATTGATTTTTGCCATATAATTTCATCAGGGCATTTTCTGTTTTGCCTTTAACTCTGGCCCACATTACTTTTCCTTTTTCAGAACTGTCTGTTCTGTTTCCGGAAACAAAAATGAAAATCATATCAGGATTCAACTGTAATAATTGGTCTGCAAAAGCAAGTGTTGTGTCATAAGTAATTCGGGTAAACTCTTCTTCTTTTATGCCGACAGAACTAATTCCTGCACAGTAAAAACAGGTGTCATAACCTTTTAACTGTTCAGAGAAATTTTCTAACTGCAAAAAGTCAGGTACAAGAAGTTCTTTTAATTTAGGATGATCGAGATCGTAATGTTTTCTATTTACGATCAGTACTTCTTCTACATTTTCGTTTTCTAAACACTCAAATAAAACACCTTCGCCAACCATTCCTGTGGCTCCTGTTATGATTACTTTCATCTTTTTATTTTTTGATTAGACCTAATTTCAATAAACTTTCGGCAGTTGCCAAAATTGCTTCTTCATTCGAACGAGGAGACCAATTTAATGTTTTTTTTGCTTTTTCTCCGCTGGCCTGCATGTATTGTCCCAGTAAAGTAACCAGCATTTTTAACGATGGTTTTTTTAATGCGCTAGCTTTTAAAACCCAGTTAGGCAGCTCTTTAGTTGGAACTTTATCAGCTTCATTGCCTAATTTTTTTTTAAGAATTTTAGCGACATCAAGCATGGATAAAACATTTCCTGTAGTGGCTAAAAAGCGTTCGCCATTTGCTTTAGGATTTGTCATTGCCAGTAAATGCAAATCGGCAACGTCGCGGACATCGATATAACAAGAACTGATTTTTGGGCAGGCTTTAATGTCGCCTTCCAGCATTTGTTTAATCATTTGATGCGAATGCGAATAATCTGCACCTAATAATGGCCCCATGACACCAACCGGATTTACTGCCGAAAGTTCCAGATTTCCGCCTTCATTTTTTATAAATTCCCAAGCAGTTTGTTCTGCAATGGTTTTTGATTTTTGATAAGCATGAATATTACTGTCAATGTTTGTCCAATCGTCTTCGGTGTATGGCTTTTTACGGTTTTTGTGTCCCATACCGACAGCACCGAAAGCAGAAGTTAAAACTACTCGTTTTACATTGGCATCTCTTGAAGCTTTAAGGACTCTTAAAACGCCGTCTTTTGCCGGATTAATTAATTCGTCTTCGTGTGTAAACTGAATCGCCGGAGTAGGAGAGGCAACATGTAGTACAAACTCGCAGCCTTTTACTGCTTCATCCCAATTTTTGTCGCTTGAAAGATCAGCCTGAATAAATGAAAGATTCTCAAATGTGCTAATACCGCCCACTTTAAGCATTTGTTTTACTTCGTCTTGTCTATTTAAGGAACGAAGCGTTGTTTTTACCGAATAGCCTTCTTTCAATAATTTTAAAATGCAATGAACGGCAATAAAACCTGAACCGCCTGTAACCAAAACTGTTTTGTCTTTTTCTGAATTTGTCATTTTTTTAAGTTTTAATACTGCAAAGTTCAGATTAAAACGAACAGCTTATTTTGCTGTAAAGTCCAAATTTTATGTCTTTAAAAGTCCAGATTTTAGGTTATTTTTATTGGGTAAATATTTGAGATACTGATTGTTGTTTCTAATTGTTAATCATGGGATTCAAATTTTCATCTTTGTTGCGTAAATCTAAACCGCCTTCGTAAACAGATTTAAGATTAACCAAATAAAAACCCCAGCCATTTGAACAGCCAAGTCTGATATATTGTTTAGAATAATCATCTGCAGCGATATTGTGCTGACGAAGTTCAACGATCGTATAACTATCTATTTCGGTTAGTTTTATATCTACGAGACACGCTCCTTCAAAAGTAAATTGTAAATAGTCTTTTCCATTGGCAGCAGTAATTTTTCCTTTCATGGAATCTTTATACAAATACCAAAGCCAATCGTAAGTTGTGCCTTCTACAGCGTTTTTGCCTTTGCTGATTGGTTCTTGATTTGTATCAAAAAAGGATACTTTTTCGAGAAACCATTTTTCTAATTCATCTGCAATTGTCCAGGCATTATAAATGTCGCTGAGTTGAGCTTTAATTGCTATTTTTTTGGTGAAAGATGTCCAGTCGAAATTTTCCATGGTTTGGTTTTTATTTATTCACATAACAGAGTATCAAATTCTAAATGAAGTTGTGTTGCTTCATCACCTACATTAACCCATCTATAATTTCTTAAGATGTAAGCATTTCCTCCATCTAAAGTTACCCATTCATCTATTCCTCTTGCTCCATTTCTTAAATCATCTTTTGCAAATAACCCAATCGGAGCAGTATAACTTCTGTTTTTAGTTAGATATTTACAATTGCTTGTTTCTATTTCTGATTGCGAAATGTACTTTGATTTTGTTAAAGAGGGAAGTGTATTATTCACTTGGATTGGAGACATTGAAGAAGAGCAGGAACTAAGAAATAAAATCGCTCCAATAAAACTTAAGTAGATCAGTTTATTCATTGTAGATAGATTTAATTATAACAAATATAAGATATTTCTTGTAGTTTTTTCACGATGTATTTACAAGTTTAATCCAGAGGAAGAAAATAAAAAAAGCGCAAAGTCAGAGACATTTGCGCTTTTGTATTATTATAGTGAACCTTCCAGTTTAAATTTTCCTTTTTTCATAATGTTGTAGTCAGGGCTTCTGTAAAGATTACCGGTTGTATCTCGTATAGTATAATAAATTATAAAATTAGAAGTTTGAAATCCAGGGTCAGAATAAAAAGTATCGGCTACAGCCATAAAATAGCCGGTTTCACCCCAGCCAATGGCATAAGGAGCTCCGGCGCCATTTACTTTTGAGTACCACCAAATAATACTGTCTAAATCGGCATTTGCTAAATTTCCTGTGTAGGTCCATGTAAATAAACTGATTCCAGATGACAGATAACTTGGACCGGATGCCGTTATTTGAGGTAAAATTACAGGCTCTGGGTACAAGTATTTGATGGCTATTAAATCGTAAGTTGAAAACCCGCTCCATTCGTAATTGGCAGTTCCGCCGTTCATTACAGAATTTGGATCCTGATTTGGCGTATTCGGTATCAGGTTTGCACCAACAGTTCCTGCTGTTTCACCTCTAATATCCCAGTTTGTGTGTCGTAAACCTATACAGTGGCCTAGTTCGTGTACCATATTGTAGCGTTTACTACTTTCGGTAACCGTAACATTGCTTAAGAAATCTAGATTTATAATAACCTGATTATAAGGCTGGTTATTTGTTGGGAAACCAGCACTTGCTATAACATTGTCAGCCAATTGATTCCCGTCACTCTGAATAATTATATCAGATGAAGAGCTTGTAGAAATTTCAAAATTAACTTTAGATCCAGAAATAGTATTCAGGTCGTTAATAGCATTGTTAATGGCAGCTCTCCAGTCGTCGGATCCGCCAGTTGGAATTGACGGGGCTACATAAACTGTCATAGAAGTAACATTGGTTTGTGAAACCAAATTGTTAGTATGTGCATGTCTGTCTGTAATACTTTTTGAATAAGATTTTATGTCTTTAGAAAACATTAAATCGCCTTCAACCAAATAGAAATTTTCATATTCTGTAATTCTTTCTTTTGCGAACCCCATTTCAATAAGTTTATCAACAACAGGGGAATCTTTTAATGCGCTTTCTGTACTGTTCGAATCAGGATTTTCATCAGAACAATTTTGAAATAAAAACAGGGCTGAAATTGCAAAAGCAAACAGCATTGATTTACCAAATAATTGGTTTTTCATTTTTTTCATAATTTTTCAAATTAATTTGTTTAGGAAATTCTTTGAAGTATTTATTATAAAATCTAGTTGTTAAACCCTAAAAAATGTAAGTGGTTTTGATTGTGTTTTTAAGGTTTTTTGAAATAAAATACTAACAGGCTAAATTGTATAATAAATCTCTTTGTTAAAATTAACTTATTTATTTACAATTGTTTTACGGAAAAACCGTAAAGCATTTTTTATGAAATTTATGTTTTTATAAAAGTAATGTGGTGGTGCTTTTTTATTGTTTTTTGTAAGAAATAAAATGTATCTTGCAGAACATTTAGAATTATAATAATGATAACTGCAAATACATATTTGGTAAACAGCTGTTTAATGTGCTTAATGTGTACATTATTGTATTTGCATGATGATACTTTCTTAAAAAACTCAAAAGAGTTTATTCATTTTGCCCTGTCAAAACTCTAGGCAGGGAAACCCTTTATTTATAAAGTTCGTTTATTTAATCTTCAATTTTCATTCAGGATGTGATATCATTGAATTAGATGGAGCTGCAAGATATTCAGTGAAGAGTTGTATATCATACTCAATGAAAGTGAAGAAACAAGAAAGTCATGTCACAAAATATTATATTAACTACAGGAACATACGATTTAATTAAAGATCACGTAAGAAGAAAAAAAGTAACGCCTCAGGAAGAAGAATTGTTGCTGGGTCAGTTAAAAAATGCGTCTCAGGTATTGAGAAAAAATCTGCCGGAAGATATTGTTTCCATAAATCGAAAAATAACCTACAAAGACCATATCAATAATGAACAAAAAACAATTCTTCTGGTTGGTCCCGAAAAAGTAAAAGTGAGTAAAAACAAAATTTCGGTTCTTTCTGATGAAGGTATTGCAATGGTTGGCTATAAGGTTGGAGATCTTGTAGAATGGCCGGCTAAAAAAGGCAATTTAAAATTAGAAATTTTAAAAGTAGAAGTAGAGGCTTAATATGCAGCTGTTTTCGATTTAAGTTAGTAACATCCCAAAAGAGTTTTCTTTTGGGATTTTTATTGTATTAAAGATAAAAAATAATAAGATAATTACTTCAAAAAATGCACATTGAAAGATTAAAATAATTATATTCGTTGCTCTCAATTTGACTAATAACCAACAATAAACGACTATGAAACAAGCAAATACTATTGATGAAGTAATTCAGTTTTTGGATGAAATAATAGAAAAATCAAAGATTGACCAAAGCAATATAGGTTTATTTGCTATTCTGTATCGTGAAGTTACAATAAAAGTAAAACAAGGAATTCAGGCTGGTTCTTTTCAAAATGGTGAGCGAATGGAAAAATTGGATGTTATTTTTGCCAATAGATACTTAAAAGCTTATTATCAATATCAGGCCAAAGAAAAACCATCTGAATGCTGGGGATTTGCTTTTGAACAAGCCGAAAAGTTTTGGCCAATAGTTTTGCAGCATTTACTACTCGGAATCAATGCGCACGTAAACCTTGATTTAGGAATTGCCTCGGCTCAAATTAGTACCGTTGAAGACATCGCAGATTTAAAACATGATTTTGACCAAATAAACGCTATTCTTAGCAGTCTCGTAGCAGGTGTCGAAAAATGTTTAATCAAAATTTGGCCAACGCTAACATGGATATTAAAATACACAGGCAAAATAGATAATTTCTTTATTGATTTCAGTATGGAAGAAGCAAGAAACGGAGCCTGGAAATTTGCCAACGAATTTGTAGCAGTTCCAGAAAACGAAAGAGAAGCGTGTACAAAACTAAGAGACGAAAGAATAACAGAAATTGCCAGATTAGTTTCAAACCCAGGATATTTTGTTAGTGCTGTTTTCAAATTCATCCGTTTGTTTGAAAGAGGAACTGTCGCTCAAAAAATAATCGATATGCAGATAATGGAAGAAAAAAATATGGAATGTGTTGTGGCTTGATTTTGAAAGAGAACACAACGAAAAAGAACAAAGTATTATTTCCAGTCTAAAATAAAACTCAATAAATTCTCGACAATTATTTTGAGCCAGTTTTTCTTTTTGGGTTCAGTCATTTTTATATTGGAATTACAGTTTTCTTTAGATTTTTTTCTGTGCTATTAAAAGTCCCCACATTGCAATTGCAAAGATGATTGAAAATACAATATCACTTTTATCAAAATTTTTAGAGTCAAATAAAAAGTTGATAATTATACTAACAAAACAGCATATTATAAGTTTTAATAACTTGTTTTTTAAAGTTTTGTCGTGATAAGTCCACTTTTGCTGTGGTATAATTTTTTTCATTTTGGATTGAGATTGATTATTAATTTCTCACGCTGTATTCGTCACTGACGCGAGAAATTATCGAGCAGATTTCATGGCCTTTACTTTTTTGATTTTGGGATCTTTTAAAAACTTTAGGTATTCATCTGTTTCCATGCCGAAAATGGCTATTTTTCCATTATGGTCATTATGGATTCCAAAACCATATGTTTTTGAAAGAGGTGAGGCGCGAAAACAAGCTTGTCCCTTAGAAAAAAAATCTTCTCTGGCTTTTTCGTATTCACTTTTTGTTACATCATTTCGATCTGCAAATACCTGAAAAAGAACATCGTCTGAGGTATATTTATACGGGTTTTTGCTAATTAGTTCGTATTGCATTTCTGCAACTGTTTTTTTGTCTTTGCTTGGCGGTTTTGTTCCGTGAGAAACTTTGCTGTCTTCTGCTGTTTCTATAAAAGTATCAAAATAGTTGGTGGTGTGTATTTTCATCTTCCTATAAATTTGCTTTGTAAATATAGATTTTTCTTACGGAATATTTTTAACCTGCTAGCGTGATGAATTTTGATGTTCTATTTTAAAAAATTGCAGTCTTTCCTCTGAATTTAAATCTTTGTAATCTAAAAAAGAGTGCCTTAAAATAAGTTTTTTATTTTCCATTAATACTTCAAAAAGAATTAAGTTGTTTCCTCCATAAATTTGATATTTATCAAATTTTAAAAGCACAGCCCATTTCTCTTTAGAAAATCTTTTTTCGATACTCCATTCTCCATCAATAGATTGACAGTCTGCATATTGTTCCTTAGTTACTTTATTAATTACATTAGGAAAATTTTCGGTCTCAAAACTTCCATCTTCATTTAATGTTAACCTAACGTCATTGCATTTATAACCATAATGCATCATTGCATTGTAACTTGCTAAATCAAGCTTCCATTCTCCAATTAATTCTGTTGGTTCAGGTTTTTTTGTTAAATCCTTCGGAGTGTTACTGTTACAGCCGCTAAAAATCACAAAAAATATGAGGTAAACTACATTCTTCATATAAATAAATATAAGATTACAAATCTTTAATTAATTCACTTGGATGAATTTTTAAAGCTTGAGCAATTTTAAACAAAGTACTAATTTTCATTTCTTGAGAACCTTTGATATATTTTCTTAAATTCTCTACATCCAATTCGGCATCGTGAGCAACTTCTCTTGACTTTAATTGATTGTTATTAATTACATCTTTTATCTTGATTCCCAGTTCTTTTACAACTTCTGGAATTTCACTTTTTCTTTCTCTTTTCATAGAAATGAAATTACAAGTAATAGATTGTTTTGATATGATTGTTAAAAATCGATTGTTTTCAACCGAAATTTATATATTTGTTTAAAATTGTAAATCAAATCTTATAATATATGAAAACGCAAAATGAAGATAAAATATCAGAATTAATGAATAAAAGAAATTATTTCACCAAACTAAAACAAGAGCATAAAGAAGACAGTTCATTTACAATACCGCTAAAAGTTTCTTCTTATAACGAATTAAATCTAATAGTTTCAGATTTGCTTAAAGCAAGTATTGTTCTAATGAATAAAGAAGCCCGAAGTTTAGCCGTTTTCCATAAAGAAACAGATATTAATGTATTGACTTTACTTGAAATTGCATTACAGCTTCTGCCGGAAGAAGAAATGGAGCTATTGGATGATTTGCATAAGGTTTATTTACAATCTGATACATTATAAATTTTCTGCGGAGTGTGAGTGTTCCGCTCTTGACTGATTATCTTCTTATGAATTTATCGTTTTAAATGAAAGAGCGAAACGAACGCTCGTACTAGTGTATAAGCAAGTTTTTTTAGCTTTTTATTTATAGATTAACTTAGTGTGGTCGTTTTTTTGGACTTATGTTATTATTGTTTTTTTTGATCCAAGCCCAAAGATCTTTATTAAACCAACCATTTCTTTTTAAAATATTAAGTTCACATATAAAAAGACGACCTTCACTTTTAACTAAAGGTAGAAGTCTATCTTGCCACTTACTTACATCCGAAGATGTGTATACAATGTATAACCCATCATCATACCTATACCAGTCTATTGCTAAACTGATTTTTTCTTCTATAGTTTCCCTAGATATTTCTTTCCTTGGTTTTATGTATATATGCAAAAAATTATTCATGAGACTCTTTTTTTTCAGGTTTACTTTCTTCTTCATTATTCTCATCAGGAACATCTGCATCTGAATCGGAAATTATTTGCTCTTCACTTACTAATTCTGAAATTTCAGTTGTTTGATTCTGATTTTCTTTTGTACCGAATTTAACAATATCATCTGAAATTCTATCAAGTCTTGAGTTAATTGTTTCAGAAACTTGTTTAATTGTATTTGCTCCTTCTTCAATTTTAGTCACAGCTTCTTTTAACTTACCAAAATTTGATGTAGCTTCCTGATTTGAGATAATTGAATAAAAGATTGCAATTAATCCTAAAACCAATGAAGTAATTGAACCAGCAAAACTAAAATATTGCACCAAATCTGAATTATCATTTGAAGTTTCTATAAAAACAAATACAGAAATTATTATTATAACAATTAGAACTAGCCAATATACTTTTATTTTTTTTTCCATCATTTTTGAAAAATTTAGCTCACTCAAAGTTAACATATTTCTTTGCAAACTCATCTAATAAAAAAGAAAATCAGAAAATTCGGTGATCAATTAGGGATTTTAGGAAGTAAAACTTTTTAATGTTTGTAATTTTAGAATGGAGTAGTTTATTTAGTGAAAATATTTAGCCTCTGATCCAAATTAGGAGTTCCATATCGATTTTTTTTAAAGCAATAAATTCATCAATATCATCTGTATACCATCTATAAAGCATTTTTATTTGAAGCTCATATATCTTAATTAATAAATTTCTTAATGTCATTTTTTTTTCCTCTAGAAATTTAATATTTGATTTTGCTTCGATTTGTAAAAAATAAGCATATAAACTGTTAATATTCTGAAGATATTTTTCAATCAAGTTAGTTTTTTCACTAGAAAAAAAATCTCTAACAGGGTTTAAAAAATCAAAATAGCCTGCATTTCGTTCAGCAATATTTATTAAAATTAATCTATCTTCCGACGAAAGTTCTTTATTAGTTTTTAAATGTTCTATTTCTAATTCTTTTAGGGTTTCATTAATAATCTCTTTTTTCCCTATGTATTCACTATCAAAAACATCTATTTCTTTTTTTATCGTTTTAATTCTGGAATAATCTTCTTCGGATATTTTTACATCTTTAAATATTTTATCGATATATTCAGGACAAGTTTTATAAAGAATATCTTCAAGAGCTTTTTCTTCATCTCTCAACTTCATAGCATGTTCATATTTTTGTTTTTTCACAAGCTCATGCTTCTCTTTATTAATTGGTTGGATTTTTTTTATAATTTGAATATGTTCTTCTGAAATTGGAATAAATAAATTCCCTAATCTTGATTTTAAATAGAAATTTAAATTGTCAGGTTGAGCAGTTTCAGTACCTTTCAATTTAAATATGAAAGCTCCTCCTTGGTGTCCTACATTATTTAAAGCTCCAAACATAGGAGTTTGGGCGCGATCTTCATTAAAAGTTAAAATTATATTATTTGCTAAAACATTAAA
Organism: Flavobacterium sp. 2755; assembly: GCF_031455715.1. Lineage (NCBI taxonomy): Bacteria > Pseudomonadati > Bacteroidota > Flavobacteriia > Flavobacteriales > Flavobacteriaceae > Flavobacterium > Flavobacterium sp. 2755. The sequence goes on along the minus strand of NZ_JAVDTG010000003.1, from coordinate 429,340 downwards.
AGGCATTTCTTCTAGACTATTTTCAGAAAGTTCCTTAATTAAATTTTCTGCAAAAGGGCTTTTTTGTCCGCCAATACCGTCACTAACTTTTTCGATTCCTCCTGAAGTTAATGCTAATCTTGATTTTTTATTCCCATATGCTTGAACTCCCCCGCCTCTTTTTTGCGCTTCAAAAATTGCTCCAGAAAAGCATGAATCTGAAATAATTGCCACATGAAATGCTTTGGAAGCATTAATAAAAGTTAATAGATCATTAATATTAATCCATGTAGAAGGATCTTTTGGATCCGAGTCAGATGGTAACCAATAAGCAGTTTCAAGAACACTATTATATTCACCATGACCTGCAAAAATTAAAAGAATATTTTCATCGTCTAAAGCATTTACAAAATAATTATTTAATATGGAGAAAAGTTTTTTCCTAGTGGTGTTTTCTTTTTCAAAGATAAAGTCGACATCTTCGAAGACATATTTGTTGGTTAAAATAGAAATTACTTCTTCAATATCGCTTTTTGTATTCTGTATTTTGTTTAATTCAATATCATCGTATTCATTTATAGCAACAGCGATTATTTTGTTTATACTCATTAGATTAATTTTAGTTGAGTAGTTTTAATTATAAAAAAAAGGAGATTTGAGAGATATTAAATGAAAATTTTTAAAATAGTATCTAAATAAAATGGATGTGAACAATAAGTAAGTTATTAATATCCAATAGTATTCTTTATTTGCTAGTAATATCATAGCTACTATAATCATTATTATATTAAAAACCCAAATTCTAAAAAAATGTGAAGGTAAAACGCTGACTAATCCACGAGAATAATCATTAATTATTTTAAAATCATCAAAAATAAATAATATTGCAAAATTTAAAATACTTAAATATATATTTTTATAGCCAATAATAATAAACAATTCTGCTAATGCGATATTTAATATATAAAATGAAATTTGTGAAAAGAATAGAGTTTCTCTTTTTTCAAAAACTATACTTTCAGGATATTTAGAAAGCGTTCTAATGGGAAATATTCCTAATACTAAGAAATTAATCAAATTTTTGTGAAGTACTTCTTTATATATATAACCAATCAAATATGTTACAATTAATATAGAAGAAATCCTAATAGGTAAAATTCCTAAGATATTTTCCTTACTTATCCATTGAGTAAGACTGGAGTTAAAAATATTATAAACACCATTTAGAATTGAAAAAATTCCAAAGAAAAGCCCAAGACAAAGAATTATTGAAATAAAAAAGTATTTAAAAAAAATAAAATTTAGTACACGATAATTCCAATAATTGCTATTTTTTTTTATAAAACAGTTGTTGAATAAAAAGAAAATAATAATGGTTAATAAAAGAGAAAAATAAACACCTCTATTATAATTATCTATTTCATTTTTACTATACTCAAGCCAATCAAATAATGATAAGTTATTTTTACTAAAATATAAATCAAGTTTAATAATATTTTGTAAAGTGTACTTAAAAATACAAAACGTTAAAGTAAATGAAATAAATCTAAAAACAATATATTTCAAATTAGCAGCTAATTGATTTAGTTTTTCATTTCTAATTGAATATCCTTGAAATTGCCTAAATAACTCATTAGAATTGGAAAAAATGACACAAAGAGAAAATATTCCAGATGGGATGTAATAAGATAAAATGTTTTCAAAATCAATATTTATTATCTTGGTAGTTATTAAATTACTATCTAAAATTGTTCTATCTAATTTTAATAAGATATAACAAAAACTAAATAAAGAACTAAATTTTAAAATATTGAAAAGAGTTTTAATACTAAATAAATAATTAGTTCTTTCTAAAAAGGTTCCATAATTTTTTAAATGAGTTTCCGAATATATTTCGATTAATAATACTATTGTTGATAAAATGATAATTAGTAATGTTTGATTCATGTATTTTATGGGTTTGTAATATTTATAAGATCTAAGTATCAGAAATAACATCTTTTTTAGGTAAATGACAAATCTGAATATAAAAACAAACATCGTCTTTAATTTAAATTTATCACTACGTAAAAACACCTGATTTTAGAAAAGAAAAAATCATTAAATCCCTCTCAAAATTCCCAAAAAATCAACACTAGAATTTTCCACAAAAATTTTGTAATTTTGCAGTCCAATAAAAGGAATTAGAAAATGTTAGATAGACTTCAATATGTAAAGCAGCGTTTTGATGAGATTTCGGATTTGATTATTCAGCCGGATGTTATTGCTGATCAAAAACGTTATGTGCAGCTTAACCAGGAATATAAAAGCATAAAAGCACTGGTTGAAAAGAGAGAAGAATACATTCTTGTTTTAGCAAATATTGACGAAGCAAACGAAATTATTGCTGACGGAAGCGATGCTGATATGGTTGAAATGGCCAAAATGCAGCTTGACGAAGCAAAAGAGCGCTTGCCGCAGCTAGAGGAGGAAATCAAATTTATGTTGATTCCTAAAGATCCTGAAGATGCTAAAAATGTAATGGTAGAGATTCGCGCCGGAACGGGTGGGGACGAAGCTAGTATTTTTGCAGGGGATTTATTTAGAATGTATACTAAATATTGCGAAGGCATGGGCTGGAGAACTTCGGTTGTTGATATGAACGAAGGAGCTTCTGGAGGTTTCAAAGAGGTTATTTTTGAGGTTTCGGGAGAGGATGTTTACGGAACTTTGAAGTTTGAAGCGGGTGTTCACCGTGTACAACGTGTTCCGCAGACTGAAACACAAGGTCGTGTGCATACATCGGCAGCTACTGTTATGGTTTTGCCAGAAGCAGAAGAGTTTGATGTTCAAATTGATATGAACGATGTTCGTGTAGATTTCTTCTGTTCGTCTGGACCTGGAGGACAATCTGTAAATACTACGAAATCGGCAGTACGTTTAACGCACATTCCAACCGGATTAGTGGCGCAATGTCAGGATCAGAAATCGCAGCATAAAAATAAAGATAAAGCCTTAATCGTATTACGTTCTCGTTTATACGAAATGGAATTAGCCAAAAAACAAGAGGAAGATGCTACAAAACGTAGTTCTCAGGTAAGTTCTGGTGACCGTTCGGCTAAAATTCGTACGTACAACTACGCTCAAGGTCGTGTAACGGATCACAGAGTTGGTTTAACGCTTTACGATCTAGGAAACATCATGAATGGTGATATCCAAAAAATTGTTGCCGAATTACAATTGGTAAACAATATGGAGAAATTGAAAGAAGCGTCAGAAGTTTACTAATCTAAGGTACAAAGTTACAGAGTTACAAAGGTTCAAAGGTTTTTTCTCTTTGACATTTATATAAATTTAAAGCCGAACTAACGTTCGGCTTTTTTTTGTTAATTAAAAAAACTTTGTCCCTCTGCACCTTTGAATCTTTGTCCCTTTTTTACGAATCTAGCTTTTCTAATTATAAAGGTTTTCTGAGAAACTTAGAACGTTAGCATCTTAGAGCCTTAGAAACTTCCAAAAAATTTTATATTCTCATTTTTTATTTCATATTTGCGTTACTAATCAACCAATTATAGCCAATTTATGAAGAGAACTTTACTATTATTATGCTTCTTTGGAAGCTTTTTTTATGCCCGGAGTCAGTCTTATTTCGGATTTCGGGACGACAATTATGCCGGGATTCAGGGAGTTTTATTTAATCCGTCGGCAATTGTAGATTCTAAATACAAAGCTGATATTACCATTGCTTCGGCAAGCGCAACCGCACAGAATGATTTGTATGGGGTTAATTTTGCCGAATTACTTGACGGTGGTTACGATTTCGATACCGATGCCAAAAAGAAATTCAAATCAAATAACAGAGGGAATTTCAATGTCGATATTCTTGGTCCTTCTTTTATGATGAATATTAATGAGCAGCACAGCATTGGTGTTTTTACACGTGTGCGAAGCATTACCAATTTGGTTGATGTAAACGGACAGCTTGTTGATGAGGTCAATAAAGATATTGATGCGTCAAAGAGTTTTTTAATATCGGGAGGAAATCCTAACGGTGTCAATAATTCGTGGGCAGAAATTGGAGCCAGCTACGGAACGATTTTATTAGATCATGATGTGCACTTTCTTAAAGCTGGAATTACCATAAAATATTTAATGGCAGGAGTAAACGGTTATATCAACGGAAATAATTTGAGTGTCGCCTTCAATAAAAATGATGCAGATCCGGCTTTGAGTACTTATAACTCAACAGGAACTTTGAAAACAGCTGCAAGCTATGATTATGAAAACGGAAAAGATCCGGAGTTTGATATGACTTCGGCAGGCGTGGGTGTTGATTTGGGATTTACTTATGAATACCGCACTAATTGCCATACTTGTATAGGTAGCAGATATAAGCTTAAAGCGGCTGTAGCGGTAACAGACATTGGTAAACTGAATTATAAAAATCTTACTGAAAATACATACGATCTAACTGGAAATGTTACTCAAGATGACATTGACAATGCAGGCGATATTTTCGAATTTTTTGATTCTAATTATACCAAAATCTCATCGAGAAAAGGAGTAAAAGCAAATTTGCCAACGGCATTGCACACCAATTTTGACTGGAATATTGATAATAAGTTCTACTTGAATTTAAGCGGCGATTTTAGTTTAGTTGATGCTAAAAAGATCAACGGAACTGCGATTGCAAATTCGGTTACATTTACGCCTCGATACGAAACCAGACAATTCAGTTTTTATATTCCCATAACTTATATGGAATATAGCGGAACGCAGATAGGAACTGGTTTTAGGGCTGGCCCGTTATTTATTGGTTCTGGATCTTTGATTTCGAATTTGTTTTCGGATAATTCAAAAGCTGCGAATGTGTATGTTGGATTGAAACTTCCAATTTATCAAAATTACAACTAAAGGTTCTGAGGTGCTAAGGTACTAAGGTTTAAAATGAAAAAGAGATTGTTCCACTTATGTGAAACAATCTCTTTTTTGGTTCAGAAAACTTTATTACTTAGAAACTAAAAATCTTAGCAACTTAGAACCTCAGAACCTTAAAAATATATTAAAAGTATTAACTGTTTAACCGTTTGTAATAGCAGAAACGTATAAACGAGTTAGATACCAAAAAATACTCGTGTGTATTCAAAACATTTATATAGATTAGAGTACATGTATACACCGTTTTTTAATACTATGTGGCTTAATTTTTCCATAACGTTTAAAATTTAAGTTTAACAAATTACTCTCTAGATGGTTCGTATTGTGATGATTCTTCTTCAGAAGTATCATGCGAAGATTCGCTTGGTTTCGAAACCAGATTGGTTACTATAAGCTGAATGATTGAGCCTAAAATTCCTTTAAACATCGAATCGCCTTTACCTACAATAAATCTTTTGGCAAGATATCCAATTCCGATGCTGATGGCAGATTGTGCCAGATGGCTTTTAAAACCAACAGTTTCGTTGATTTCTTCGACCGTATTTCGAATGAGATTAATAGGTTTTAAATTCTCTTTAATATCCTCGATATGGTCTTTAATGTCGCACCATTCAGTATCCTGACGATCTTCTAATAGTTTTATTCTCTGATTTAATTCATCAATAGTGAAAATAGGCTCCATAATAGTCTTTTTTAGTTATTAATAGTTTTAAATCAGTTTTATTTCTCTTTTAAAATACTCGAAATAATCGAGTTCCCAATTGGGGTTTTTATCAGCTTGTGATGCGATTTGTGCAGTACAATGGCCACTATTAAATAGAAAAGTGCCATGATAAAAAAGCCAAAATAATATTCCCCAAGTTCTTTTCCAATCCATAAACTTAAACCAACATTAAGGAACAAAGTAAAAAATGCAACAACAACACCCACTGCTATCTTTGATGCTAATGATGAAACACCATCGGCGACTGAACTTATTGTTTTGAGTTTTAATAATTCAAGACTCGTTTTTGTATAATTTTCAGCTTTTTCATATAGATTTAAGTCCTGGTTTGTTGTTGCATTTGGTTCCATGATGTTGGTATTTATGGTTTGAAAAAATCACTTTGTATTAGTAGTTTGATTTTACAGTTTTAGCTTCATCTTTAGCTGTATTGAAATCATCTTTTACCTGATTGAATTTTGCTTTTCCTTCCTCGATGATGTCTTTACCGTTTGAAGTGATTGTGCTTACAATACCATCAAATTTAGTTTTGATATTATCTCCGTAATCTTTCGATTTATCTTTGATTTTTTTTCTGGTATTTGAACCTTTGTCCGGTGCAAATAATACTCCTAATAATGCTCCTGCTGCTGCAGCTCCTACGATTCCTAAAATTGTGCTAGATGCTTTCATAATATTGATTTTTAATAGATTAATATATTTATTTAATGTTGATTAATTTTTAAATCTCCCGGCCTTTGATAAGTCTCAGTAAAATGGCGATAATGGCGATTACTAATAAAATATGGATGATACTTCCGAAACTGTATACAAAGAACCCAAGAGCCCACAGAATAACAAGTATTACTGCTACGGTATATAATAAATTTGACATGGTTGTTTATTTTAATGGGTTAGTAATTAATGTTTTAATTTAACTTATACGAAAGGTATAAGGTCAAATTGCTGTTTTTTGCGTCTGGAACAGTATAAGTTATTCCGGCATCAGTTCTTTCTTTTCCAACAGTTGTAAGACCATAATTATAACGTAATCCGATGCTTATAGGGTCAAAATCTACTCCAACACCTGCAGCAATACCCGCATCAAATTTGTTTAGGTCATCTGTGTCGATATTCTGATCAAAATCAATATCTCCGCTTCCTGTAACTTTAGAACTTACCAGATACGATGCATATCCACCGGCATGAACATTAAAGTTTTTAGTAATGTTAACTCTCACTAATAAAGGAACTTCGATATAGTTTAATTTGAATTTAGCGTTTCCTGTTCCTGGGGATAAAACGTTATCATATTCTAATTCAGCACCTTTTGTAGTAAATAAAACCTCTGGCTGAATAGCTACAAAATCTGAAATTGGCAATGTGGCATAAACACCGGCATTAAAACCGTATAAAACATTGTTGTCATTTACATCTTCTCCACTACCATAAAGGTTAGACATGTTGAATCCTCCTTTTACACCAAACTCTGTGTTTACATTATTGTCCTGAGCGTGCAGCATTCCAAATGAAGCTGAGATAAAAAGGGTTAAGGCGCATAAAAAATTGTTTTGCATTTTCATAATAAAATAATTTAGTTAGTAATCCGGGCTTTTAAATAATTCTCTTTTTTAATTTTTTTCATTACTGATTCTTTCGGTTTCCCTTAAGAGATCAAATTGTTCAGGCAAATACTTTAATACTAATTTTAAAATTATTTTATCGTTAGTTTCATTCGAAACGGTTTCTAATAACTTAATTTGCTGTTCCAGGCATTCTTTCATAGAATTTAAATACACTTTGTTGAAATCCTTAGGACTTGCGGTAATCAATTCATAAGTATCTCTTCTGTGTGTTGCATTTATTTCAGAAATTATAATCAGTTTTTTATTTGCTAATTCTGTTATTTCCTGCAGCAGTCGATTTTGATGTCTTTCGATATTTTTACCTAAAATCACTATTGAATTGTCTGAACTTTTTTGTTGTGCAATTTGACTTTTAGAAATAATTGTTTTTCCAAGATTGGCCGTTTCAATAAAAAAAAAGGCTGTTGTTTCTTCTTCTTCATTTTTGGTAAAAGCTTCATTTTTTTTTAATGTATTTTCTATTGAATTATTTTGTCTGCATGATGAAACACAAATCATAATCAATAAAATTAGTACCTTAAAAAATGCTGCTTTTAGTACTTGAATTTTTTTCATTATTACTTCTTAAAGTATTACATTACAAAGATGCTAACGAATACAACGTTTTGCTTTACAGCATAAAAAAGAAACGTTATATAATTCCCATAAAGAATTTATATAACGTTTAAAATGTAGTGTTTTAGGGTGCTGACGAATTTAGTCAGGAAGAAATATGGTAAAAACAGAACCTTTATTTGGCTCACTGTCGGCCATAATAAATCCTTTATGGTTCTCTACGATTTTCTTACAAATCGCCAAACCAATTCCGGTTCCGGGATAATCAGTTTTTGAATGTAAACGCTGAAACAAAATAAAGATCGTTTCTTTAAACTGAGGATCAAATCCCATTCCGTTATCCGTAAAAGTTATTTTGTGGTATTTTTTAATATTTTGATCCAATTTTGGATAATCTTCAGCATTGACTTTATTGCTTTCAATAGTTATAGAAGGTATAACATTTGGTTTGCTGTATTTTAAAGAATTTCCAATCAGGTTGATAAAAAGCTGTTCAATTTGATACGGAATCACGGCAAGCTTAGGAAGTTTATTAGAAACTATAACGGCGCTTTTTTCATCAATAACTTCTGTTAATTCAGATTCGGCATTTTCAAGCAATTCCTCTAAGCTCGTTTTTATAAATTCTTTCTTAGTCGTATTCGTTCTCGAAAATAAAAGCAAATCATCAATCAATACACGCATTCTTTTTGCCGAAACTTCAATTTTATCAATATAATCTCTGGCACTTTGGGACATGACCGCTTTATCAGCATCAGAAACCCTTGAAATAAAAGTCTGGATTTTTCGCAGCGGTTCCTGTAAATCGTGACTCGCAACGTGGTTGAAAGAAGCCAATTCCTTATTACTTTTTTCCAATTCTTTATTACGTTCCTGCAATTCAATATTTAGCAAATGCTCATCTGTAATATCAAAATTAATTCCCAGTAAAATTTTACTTCCCTGCTGGTCGGTCAATAATTTTCCGGTAGATTTAAAATATCTGATTTCGTGGCTCGGAAGCAGTACCTTATAATAAACAAACGGAAGTTGCCTGTTTTTTATAATTCCTTCAATCGAATTGGAAACATTTTCTTTATCATCAGGATGTACGAAATCTAAAAAAGTTTCTTTTACAGGTACAAATGAACCCGGATCATGGCCCAATAAACGATATTGATTGTCTGAATAATCGATTTTATTAGAATCTAAATCCCATTGCCAGGTACTGAATTTTCCAATAGTTTCAGATTCTGAAATTAATCCGTTTGAAATTAAAAGCCTTTTATTGAAAACTTTTAAACGCTGGAAATCTTTGCTGATTTGTCTGAAAGCTAAAAGGATAAAAAATAAAGCCGTTAAAAAAAGAGAAATAGAGAAAAGAGGACTTAAAGAAATTTCGTCATCATAAATTTTAAGTCTGTTTTTTAAATACGTTTTCTCGATGTCGTTCATTTCGTCTACTTTAAAACGAATGTTTTCCATCAGGATTCGTCCCCCAAACATATGATTATCGAGTCGTCGTTTATCATATGTTTTGGGATCGCTGTATTTTAAACAATTTTCGAAAGAAACAAAACGCTGAATAATGAGTTTGAATAGCCTTCGAAGATTTGCCTGCTGAACGGGATTGTCAGCAGTTAATTTTTTTAAAGTAATAAATGAAGTGTTTACCTTATCGCGAGAATAAATATAAGGAGTTAAAAAACGGGCATTTCGGGTAATAATATAACCTCTCTGCCCGGTTTCGGCGTCCTTAATTGCCGACATTAATCTTTCTAACTGAATGTTTATTTCGTATGTATGCATAACCAGTTTACTTGATTCGTTCAAGTCCTGATTATGTTTATAAGCAATAGAAGAAAGAAATAACAGAATGAAAACTGCGATTACAAAAATAACTCTCAAAGAGTTTGAAGAATTAAAATTTGGTATCCATTTCATTGGTATACTTTTATTTTAGTCGCAGCAAGAAATTATCACGATTTAACCCAGAGGTATGATAGTGCCAGTTTACGGTCACGACTTCATTAATTATTTTTTTCAGCGTATTAAAATCGCTTGGTTTTTTGATATAAATATTGGCACCCTGAATAAAAGTGTCTTCAATATCTTCTTCAGAAGATGAAGTAGAATAGATTGCAATAATTATATTTTTAAGATGCTCTGTTTTTTTAATTTCAATCAAACACTCTTTACCAGTTTTTTTTGGCATATTTAAATCCAGAAACAAAATATCAGGCAGTTTGTTATCCTGGTCCATTAAATGCTCCATTAACTGCATTCCATCATGAACAAACTCTACGTTTGTTTGTATCTTGATTTCCTCAAAAGCATCCTTAAAAAAAAGACGATCATCCTCGTCATCATCCGCCAGTAAAATATTTAATGCGTTTTTTTGCATTTTAGTATGGTATTTGGTTTTTTATTTTAAATTTTCTCTTCGTTTTTTAATTATTCTTTGAAATGCCGACGGAGTAATTCCGGTCGTATTTTTAAACTGCGTGCTTAAATGCGCAACGCTGGAGTAATTTAACAAAAAAGCAATTTCTGTCAAACTCATTTCATTAATAATAATTAATTGTTTTGCTCTTTCTATTTTTTGTAAAATGATGAAGTTTTCGATAGACGAATAAGTAACTTCTGAAAAAACATTGGATAAATAACCATAACTATGGTTGAGTTTTTCTGCTAAAAATACAGAACTTTTATAATTGTTACTGTCTTCCATAAAAACCAGTTCAATTATAGCATCTTTGATTTTCTGTACTAAAACACTTTTCTGATTTTCGACAACTTCAAAACCATGCGGGGTTAAATTATTTTTTAAAGTTTCGAGTGCATCAGCATCAAGATTGTCATCAATCTCAATTTCGCCAAATCCTAAACTGGTAAAATTAATATTTTGCTCTTCCAGGTTTTGTTTTAGATAAAGTGAACAGATGGTATTTATGTCGAACTTTATAAATAGCTTCATTTTTGTAAAAAATTTGGTTAAAGATAAATAAATTATTTGGGGTTACCGCGTTTAATGTTTTTTAAAAATCGATAAACAGTAATAATAATCGCTAAAAGTTTCAAAAAAATACCGCCTAATACATTTAATTACTAGACGGTATTTCCTGATTGAGCCAGAAGGTTTACAAATCTGACAAAATTTGATGAAATTCTTCTTTAGTTTTACCTAACTTTTGCTGAAGTTTTCCATACAATTCATCTTCTTTTCCTTCAGCATAAATTAAATCATCATCTGTCAACTCAGCATATTTTTGCTTTAGTTTTCCTTTTAACTCATTCCAATTTCCTTTTATTTCTGTAGTATTCATGATCGCGTTTGTTTTGTGATTATTACAATGTAAAGTTGCAGTTTCTACATGAAAATGGTGTTACAGGAATTTCGATGATCGTTGCATAATTCACATTTTGCCTTTATTTACGCCTGATAACGACGTAAAATCCAAGCCATTTTTTCGTGTTCCTGCAGCAGTCCCGTAACAAAATCTGCAGATCCGGCATCTTTTGCTTCATTTTCAAAAACCGGAATATAACCTCTAAATTCTGTAACCAATTGTTCGTGGTTTTCTAAAAGTTCCTCAAGCATATGTTTTTGCGAAGTATATTCTTTTGGAGATTCTTTAAGAGTCGAATTTTCGATAAATTCCTTCATTGTACCAATTGTTTTTTCGCCAAGCTGACTAATTCTTTCTGCAACTTCATCAATCTGCGCTTCTAAAATTCGGTATTGTTCCTCAAATAATTTATGCAGTTCCATAAAACTATTTCCTGAAATATTCCAGTGAAACTTTCTCGTTTTAACGTAAAGTGTCATTTCGTTTGATAAAATCGTGGCTAATATAGTAGAGCTCTTTTTTAAGTTTGAAGCAGATATTCCGATATGTGGAGTCATAATTGTTGTTTTTTGGGTTCGATTCAAAAATAAAAAGGAAGAGCTTGGCGCATCTTACATAATTAGCCAAAGATGTTACATGAATTCAATGTTTTCATAACATATTAATGATTTCAAAATTGTAGTTTTGCCGCCAACTAAAACTAAAACCCCTGATTAATGAAAAAACAGTTACTCATTTTATTTATTTTAATTACTTCCGTATCAGCCAAAGCACAGTCTTATTTAGGTTATTTTCATGATAATTACGCGGGTGTACAAAGCGTTCTTTTTAATCCGGCTTCTATAGCCGATTCCCGTTTTAAAACAGATATAAATATATTTTCTGTTAGCGGATCTGTACAAAATGATTTGTACGGAGTTAAAGTTTTTGATACTTATAAAAAAGGTTATGATTTTGACAGCGAGTCTAAAATGTTTCCAAAAAATGCCAATAATGCATTAGTAAATGTTGATGTTATGGGACCGTCATTCATGTTTAATATTGCTCCAAAACACACAATTGCAGTATTTACAAGAGCAAGATCAATAACAAATGCAAAGAAAATCAACGGATATTTGGTAGATCAGGTAAAAGATGGTTTAGATGAAGCAAGCGATTTTAATTTTAATTTAGGAAACCCAAACGGATCCTCACATGCTTGGGGAGAATTAGGAATCTCGTATGCGGCGGTTTTATACCAAAACAATCAGCACTTTTTAAAAGGAGGTTTGACCGCTAAATATCTACAAGGGGGAGCTAATGCTTATGCTCAAGGTAAAAATGTTAGTGTAACTTATGTGGAGAACACAACAAATCCCCAATTAGGATTAGTAAAATCGAGTGGAGAAATTACAATAGGGGGGAGTCAGGATTGGGAAAATAATCGAGATTATGATTTTGATTCTGCTTCACGCGGATTTGGTTTTGATTTTGGATTGGTTTACGAATGGAGACCAGATTATGATCAATACGATTTGAGAAATGCCAGACCTGCAGATAATAATTTCAGAGATTTAAATAAATACAAATTACGTTTCGGATTATCGGTTACAGATATTGGATCGATTAACTACAAAAATTCTAAATTAGATACATACAATATAGATGGTGTTGTAACACGACAAATGATTGATAATGAAGATAATTTATATGATTTTTTAAACTACTATTATACTAAAGTTTCAACTTCAAAAGGAGTTAAAACAAATCTGCCAACAGCCATTCATGCTGATGTTGACTGGAATATGTACAATAAATTCTATTTGAATCTTAACGGAGACATTAGTATGGTTTCTGCTGATAAATTAAATTCATACGGAATCGCAGACAGAGTAACGTTAACGCCTCGCTATGAAAGCAGATGGTTTAGCTTTTATGTTCCGGTAACGTATATGGAATACAGCGGTATGCAAGTTGGTACAGGTATACGCACAGGAGTTTTCTTTATAGGTTCTGGTTCTATTTTGAGCAATTTAGTTTCAAAAGAATCAAAAGGAGCAGATTTTCATATTGGGATGAAAATTCCGGTTTACGAAAAACAATTTAAAGATACAGACGGAGACGGAATTATTGATAAAGAAGACGCTTGTAAAAAAGTAGCCGGCCCAAAAGAAAATAATGGATGCCCATGGCCAGATACAGATGGTGACAAAGTTTTTGATAAAGACGATGCTTGTCCGGATGTAAAAGGTCCAAAAGAAAACAAAGGATGTCCGTGGAAAGATTCTGACGGAGATACTTTGTTAGATAATGTTGATGCTTGTCCAGCAGTTGCAGGTCCGGTAGAAAATAAAGGATGCCCTTGGCCAGATACAGATGGAGACGGTGTTTTAGATAAAGATGATGCATGTCCAAATGTTGCTGGATTAGCAGAAAACAAAGGCTGTCCAGATCTTGATGCAGATAAAGATGGTGTTTTAGATAAAGAAGATGATTGTCCTCTTGTATTTGGACCAGCTGATAATAAAGGCTGTCCTAAAGTAACTAAAGAAACATTAGCACAATTAAAAGTAGAAGCTAAATCTATTTTCTTCAACACAGGAAAAGCAACTTTAGACAATGCTAAAATGGGAGAAACTTCAGGAAGACTTGACGCAATCAAAGAAATTTTGAAAAACTATCCAAATGCTAAATTTGCAATTAACGGACATACCGATAATGTTGGAAATGCAAAAGCAAATCAGAAATTATCTGAGGCAAGAGCAAAAGCGGTAATGGATCTTTTAATTGAAAAAGGAGTAAATCCTGCTAATTTAACTTCGAAAGGTTATGGAGCTTCAAAACCGGTAAAAACAAATAAAACTGCTTTAGGAAGAGCCGAAAACAGAAGAACAGAAATTGTTTACTTAGGTAATTTATAATTGCTGTTGAATATAAAACCAAAAAGCCATTCTTAATTGAGTGGCTTTTTTTATTTTTGCATACTTTCTAAAAAGAATAAAATCTTTGAAAAAGAACTAAAAAAACAATATGACTACACAACAACTACACGAACAAATTCTTCAAAAAAAAACATTTTTATGCGTAGGCTTAGATCCTGATCTGGCTAAAATTCCACCGCATTTATTAGAAACAGAAGATCCAATTTTTGAATTTAATAAAGCGATAATCGATGCTACTCACGATTTAACCGTTGGCTACAAACCAAACACCGCTTTCTTTGAAGCATACGGAATAAAAGGATGGATGTCTCTGCAAAAAACAATCAATTACATCAACGAAAATTATCCTGATATTTTTACGATTGCCGATGCTAAACGCGGTGATATTGGAAATACGTCGAGCATGTATGCCAAAGCTTTTTTTGAAGATTTAAATTTTGACAGTGTAACCGTTGCACCTTATATGGGAAAAGACTCTGTTGAGCCTTTTCTTGCCTTCGAAAATAAACATACCATTATGTTAACCTTAACTTCAAACGAAGGTGCTTTCGATTTTCAGACTTTAAACACAAACGGAACAGAATTATACAAACAAGTTTTAGAAACCTCTAAAACATGGAAAAACAGCCATAACTTAATGTATGTGGTTGGAGCTACAAAAGCAGAATATTTTGCCGACATAAGAAAAATTGTCCCAGATAACTTTTTACTAGTTCCCGGAATTGGTGCTCAAGGCGGAAGTTTATCTGAAGTATGCAAATACGGAATGAACGATAAAATCGGATTGCTGGTAAACTCGGCAAGAGCCATTATCTACGCTTCAAAAGGAACAGACTTTGCAGAAAAGGCCAGGGAAGAGGCTTTATCAGTTCAAAAAGAAATGGCAGAGATTATTGATGCTAGGTTTTAAATAACTTTATAAATAAATTAACCGCAAAGTTCGCTAAGGTTTTAACGCAAGGTTCGCAAAGAAATAAACTTTGCGTTCTTAGCGTAAATCTTTGCGAACTTTGCGGTTAAAAAAGACAATCTAAATAAAATGAAACAGTTAACTGATCAAATAGGGACCGTTCATTCTTTTGAGACAGCTCCAAAAAGAATTATTTCTTTGGTTCCTTCTCAAACCGAATTATTGTATGATTTAGGTTTGGAAGAAAAGATCATCGGGATTACGAAGTTTTGCGTGCATCCGTATCATTTAAAATCTACCAAGAAGATTGTTGGTGGAACCAAGAAAATCCATTTCGAAAAAATAAAGCTATTACAACCCGATATTATCATTTGTAATAAAGAAGAAAACACAGAAGAAATCGTAAAACAATTACAGGAAATCTGCCCGGTTTGGGTTACGAATATAGTTTCTATAGAAGATAATTTCCAAATGATTTCAGATTTCGGACAATTATTCAATTGCAGAACCGAATCTCAAAAGTGGAATGATAAATTGACTTTCGCCTTGAGCGATTTCAAAAAATATATTCAGGATATTGAAGTAAAGAAAGCAGCTTATTTTATTTGGAAAAATCCTTATATGGTTGCAGGAAAAGATACTTATATAAATGAGTTATTAAAACTGAATCATTTTAAAAATATTTACGAAGATAAAGGACGTTATCCTGAAATCGAACTTAAAAAAATACGTTTAGAAGGCGATCCTGATATCGTCTTTCTTTCCTCAGAACCGTACGCTTATAAAGAAGAAGATGCCTTTGAAATTGGAAGGTTTACACATCACGCCAAAACAATTTTTGTCGACGGCGAAATGTTCTCGTGGCACGGCAGCCGATTATTAAAAGCTTTCTCTTATTTTAAACTACTACACGAAAGATTGAAGAATTAGTTTTCTTTTGTTTCAAGTTTCAGGTTTCAAGTTCTTGGAAGCTTAACCGCAAAGAGCGCTAAGATTTACGCAAAGTTCGCAAAGTTTTTTACACAAAGCTTTGCGAACTTTGCGTTTGTATAAAACACTCAAAAATAAAAAACCTTTGTGTGCTTTGCGGTTGAAATTACGTTCAACGTAAAGCAACCTGAAACAAAGAAAACATGAAACCTGAAACAAACTTTACACAAAAAATAATGCCGGCATCTCAAGGACGCCGGCATTATTTAACTAACCAAAACCAAAATAATAAATAACCAGTTTATTACATTACAAAGATCCGACATATATCAATCTTATGCTGTTAAGTTCTTGTTATTACTTTGTTGGATATAAGTTAATGTTAAAGATTTAGGGATATAACTTTGTGAATTTTGCGAAAAAAACTTAGCGCTCTTTGCGGTTAAAATTATGCTCAAAGTAAGCAACTTGAAACAAAGAAAACTTGAAACCTGAAACCAAAATTTCATAAAAAAAGAATGCCGGCATCTCGAAGACGCCGGCATCATTTAACTAACCAAAACCAAAATAATAAATAACCAGTTTATTACATTACAAATGTCCGACATATATCAATCTTAAGCTGTTAAGGTTTTGTTATTACTTTGTTGACCATAAGTTAAGATTTGTCAAAACCCGTTTTTGAGCTTTCTGCAGCGTTAAATAATTTTTGATTATTAAAATATAATAACAATCAATTTTGTTTATGAATATCGTAGGAATTAGTTTGTATATTTGATAAAACATTAAAAATCAGCGATATGGATTCAAACAAAAAATTAACAACTGCTACAGGAACTCCAGTTCCAGACAACCAAAATATTCAAACAGCAGGTCCGCGAGGCCCCGTTTTATTACAAGATTTTTGGTTCTTAGAAAAAATGGCACATTTTGATCGAGAGGTAATCCCGGAACGTCGTATGCATGCGAAAGGATCTGGCGCTTACGGAACTTTTACGGTAACTCACGATATTACAAAATACACAAGAGCCGATTTGTTTTCGGAAATTGGTAAAAAAACAGAAATGTTTGCTCGTTTTTCTACTGTTGCAGGAGAAAGAGGTGCTGCTGATGCCGAAAGAGATATTCGTGGTTTTGCTTTGAAATTTTATACAAATGAAGGAAACTGGGATTTAGTTGGAAACAATACTCCAGTATTCTTTTTTAGAGATCCAATGAAATTTCCAGACTTAAACCACGCCGTAAAACGTGACCCAAAAACCAACCTGAGAAGTGCTGATAACAATTGGGATTTTTGGACATTATTACCAGAAGCTTTACACCAAGTGACGATTGTAATGAGTGATAGAGGAATTCCTAGATCATACAGACAAATGCACGGATTTGGTAGTCATACATTTAGTTTTATTAACAAACAAAATGAAAGACATTATGTGAAATTCCATTTTGTAACACAACAGGGAATTGATAACCTTTCGGATGAAGAAGCAGCTCAATTAGTGGGCGGCGACAGAGAAAGCCACCAAAGAGATTTATTTGATGCTATTGAAGAAGGAAACTTCCCAAAATGGAAATTATTTGTTCAAATCATGACCGAAGAACAAGCTGAAAATTATCGTTTTCATCCGTTTGATTTGACTAAAGTTTGGTTGAAAAAAGATTTCCCATTGATTCCGGTTGGAGAATTCGAATTAAACAAAAATCCTGAAAATTATTTTGCAGAAGTAGAGCAGGCTGCATTTAATCCGGCGCATGTGGTTCCGGGAATTAGCTTCTCACCAGATAAAATGCTGCAAGCGCGTTTGTTCTCTTACGGTGATGCACACAGATACCGTTTAGGAGTAAACAATTTCCAAATTCCGGTAAATTCAGCAAGATGCCCATACAATACTTTCCATAGAGACGGAGCAATGCGTGTTGACGGAAATAACGGATCTAAAAAACATTACGAACCAAATAGTTTTGGCGAAATGCAGGAACAGCCAGAATTTAAAGAACCACCATTGAAACTTCACGGTGATGCATGGGCACATAATTTTAGAGATGACGATAACGATTATTTCACTCAGCCAGGGTTATTATTCAACTTATTAACTCCAGAGAAAAAACAATTGTTGTTTAAAAATACCGCAGCACAAGTTGGAGGTGCTCAAAAGTTTATCCAGATTCGTCATATCAGAAACTGCTACAAAGCTGATCCTGCTTACGGAGAAGGTGTTGCAAATGCACTAGGCTTAACAATGGATGAAGTAAACACTTTTGACGATCCAAGATTATCGATTGTGGTTCGTTAAAAAAGGTTCTGAGGGACTAAGTTTCTAAGATTCTAAGGTTTCTCTCGGATGTAATAAAATAAACCCGACAGGTTTTAAAACCTGTCGGGTTTGTTATTTGATATCAATATGAATTTAAACTGGACTGAAGTCCAGCTCTACAATATAATTTGTTCCTTCGGAACTATAAAAGAGCCTTCGGCTCGACCCGTATTGTAGGACTGGACTTCAGTCCAGTTTTATATGTACAAAGAACCCGATGAGATTTTAAAATCCCATCGGGTTTTTATTTAGGTTCAAAGGTTAATAAAATAAACCCGCGAAAACCCGTTTTATCAGTTAAATCCGTGGGCAAACTTATACACAAAACCTTTGTGAAAAAAACTTAGCATCTTAGAACCTTAGTATCTAAGAAAAAACAACCGTCTTATTGCTATAAACCATTGTTTTATGTTCAGAATGTAATTTAATAGCCCTTGCCAAAACAATACGCTCTAAATCACGTCCTTTCATAATAAAATCTTCAACAGAATGAATATGAGAAACTCTAGCAATATCCTGCTCGATTATTGGACCTTCATCTAATTCTTCGGTAACATAATGGCTTGTTGCGCCAATAATTTTCACTCCGCGTTTAAACGCCGAATGATATGGTTTTGCACCCGGAAATGCCGGTAAAAAGGAATGGTGGATATTGATAATCCTATTTTCGTAAAGAGAAATTAATTTTGGCGTAATAATCTGCATATAGCGCGCTAAAACAATAAAATCGATATCATATCTTTTTAAAAGCTCAATTTGTTTTGCTTCGCCTTCTTCCTTGTTGTCTTTCGTAAAAGGAACACAGTGAAACGGAATATCAAAACGTTCTGCAACAGATCGTAAATCGTTATGATTGCTTATAATAACCGGAATTTCAATATTTAATTCTTCTGCGCTGTATCGTCCTAAAATATCAAATAAACAATGATCATATTTAGAAACAAACAATGCCATTTTTGGCTTTTGTTCCTGATTGTACAAATCCCATGACATATTAAAATCGACAGCGAGAGTTTTATTGAATTCTTCCTTTAAGGATTGAATGGTAATTTTAGGATTGGTAAATTCACATTCCAATCGCATAAAAAATACATTTTGCTCCACATCAACATGCTGGTCGATGTAGGTAATATTTCCTTCTACTTTTGCAATAAAAGTAGTTACTGATGCAATGATATTTTTTTGGTCTTTGCAATGAATCAGAATGGTTATTTTTTGCATTTGGTTTTATTGGTTAATCGGTTAATCGTTGATTTGTTTAATCGTTTAAATGCTAAATCGTAAATTCCAGTTAAACAATTAAACGATTAAACAGTTCAACAAAACTATTTTCCGTCCTGCATTGCAAAAACACTTTTTAATAAAGGCGTTGTTCTTGCACTGATGTTATTACGGATATCTTTTTCTTCTACGGCAATCATTTTAAAAACCCCGGCTAGTGCCTGATTAGTTGTATAATCAGTTAAATCAGGATTTACTTTTTTTACTAACGGGATAGTGTTGTATTTGTTAATGATTTTTGTCCAGACAACATCGGCACCCACTTTTGCAAAAGAGCTTTTAATTACCGGATTAAATTTTCCGTATAAAGCTGTTGATGTAGTTCCTTGTAAATAGCTTGTTGCTGCACTGTCGTTTCCTAACAAGATATTTTTAGCATCGGTAAACGACATATTTTTAACTGCCGAAACAAATATAGGTGTTGCTTCTTTTACAGCATCTTCGGCAGCACGGTTTAAAACTTTTATTCCTTCATCGGCCAGCGAGCCAAGACCAATTTTACGTAATGTAGCATCTACTTTTTGTAATTCTTCCGGCATTAAAATTTTTACGGCTTCATTTTTATAAAAACCATCTACAGCGGTTAATTTACTTACTTGCTGCGTAATTCCTTTGTTTAGGGCTTCTTTTAATCCAGAAGCGATATCAACTCCGCCAACTCCCGGAATCTGAGAAGATATTTGCGGTAATTGATTTAAAGTCTGCTGTACCTGTGCACATGACGTTAGAGAAAAGGTAATAGCTAATAAAAAAATCTTTTTCATTTATTGGGGTTTATTAAGGTTCAAAAATACTACATATTCAAAAATAAAGCCACAATTTATTTAACGACACGTAACATTTTGTTTTATTATTAACATTCGTAATATTTTAATTCAGTACAAAATCAAATAGTAAAAAAAACTCAGCATCTCAGTACCTTAGTGTCTTAGCATCTTTAAAAATCTATTTCTTCAATAAATCTATTTCTTCTTTTGTTTTTTCGATATAAACAGACAATTGATCGTATTTCCATTTTCCTCTTTTTGTAGCAACAACAAATAAAGTAGCTTTTCCTTTAGGGCCTTTTATTGGAATTTGTAAATCGCAATTTCCGGTATTGTTGCTTGTACTGATGCTTCCGGATATCATTCCGTCAGTTTCAATTGGGTTTCCTAATTTTTCGACTACAACTTTATTGTGCTGTACAGCTGCCATCGATTCTTTAAAAGCATCAGAATCTTTCATCATTGATGTTACTCCAAAAAATATTCCGCCAATAAATAATGCAAAAAGCACTAAAAGGCTTAAACATCCTGTTGGTACAAACCATTTCCAGTTTCTGTCCCACCAATTTTTTTGAGGTTGATAATCGTCATTCATAGTAATAGAAGGTTAATTTTTTATCAGGTTAATTTTCTGAAAGATATTAATTTTCAGATGAAACAAAATAAAAAAATCATCTTATAAACTATAAGATGATTTTTTGTTTTTAAGGTTTAACGATTATTAAAAGCTATTTCTTCTAAAGCCTTTGGATTACTGATTACTTTATTCACTTCTTGTTTTCTCATGTTGTCCTTCTCTCCAGTTCCAGTGCTTAAAATAAGTTTTTTGGGAATAATTGGTGTTTTGTTAAATATAGCTGAGTATAGTAAAACTGCCTGTAAAAAACCACCATCGTTTGTAAAGTGAAGTATATTTTTACCATAACGAAGATTATCTTTATTATCACTTAAATATTTATAACCGCTTTTACCGTCATATGCATCTTTAACAGCATCACCAACCCTCAATAAACCTGCATTTTTAATAAAAGCGGCGGCTAAAATGGCATTCTTTTGCAATTCTTTGTAATAATCTTCATATTCTGGATTTGTATAGGGTAATGGAGACATATTTTGATAGACATATATGGCAACATCCGGACTATTTTTATGTATTTTTTCTACAATTAATTTTAAATTTGATCTGTACTTTTCAAGATCTGTTAATGCAATTGGCGTCGCTTCCTGAAGCACAACAAAATCATAATAATTTCCATCCTTATCGATATTAGAAAAAATTTGATTCGCTTCTGTTTTGTTAGTATAATAAACTTTATCAAGTGAAACTCCCATTGTTACCAATTGCTGTACATTTATATGTTTATTGTTACAATTACATAATTCCTGAAACAGAGTAGGAGCACTTACAAAATATTCAATTTGGCTATTTCCTATAAATAATATACGCGGAGGGCCTATAGCTTTTGGTGGTTTTGGATTGCTGATTCCATCAGATATAATCCCATTTTCTGTTGTAAATTTATTGCATGAAATAAGTAAAGCTGTTAAAATAAAACTAAAAATTAAAATGTATTTTTTCATTTGAAAATGGATGATTTGGAATCTGCAAATCTCTATTTAATCTATCACCCTATAAGCCTCAAGATGATTTTAAAATAGTATTTTAAGACAAAAAAATGAGGGCGCTATTTCAAACAAAATCTATATGTAGTTTTATAGATATAGAAAATCAGGAAATTTTCAGTAGGCATTAATAACAAAAAATCATCTTATAATTTTATAAGATGATTTTTGTTTGTTTCAGATAAACAAATTACTAATAAGCATTTTTTTTAGGCAGAGTAGGGATTGCCTGATGGCTGGATAGCTTTTGGTTTACCGAAACATATTTATAACTAAGATTTTTAGGGACAAAAAAGGCAGTTTAAACGTATTGTAAGCAGTATAGGTTTGGGTTGTAGACAGGATTTATGGTTTTTAAATCTGCTAGTACTGCATGAGTGTAATTTTGACCGCCAATAGCTAAATAAAATAAAGATTTAGAAAGATAAAGTGGTCTAAAAGGTATTGTATGCCAGCAATTTGCTATATTTTTTAAAAAGTGTTTTATGGCATATTTAAAAGTTTTTTCTTCAGGGCGAACAAAATAAATAGTTGAGTTTTTAGATTTGCTCATCATATTAGGGAACATTACAAATCTTGCTCCTTGCTGAATTAATAAATTTATTTCAAAAAGTGTTAATCCATCGATATTTTCTGTTTTCATGATAAATTGATTTTGCAATTAATATTAGTGGTAGTATTACACTGCAAAGTTGCGACAGAAATCAAAATATTTACAGACTTAAAAGTTTTAAAAACAACAAGTTAGGTTATTTTTTAAAAACATAAAATCGGGATTCATTTAAGTGAATTCCCGATTTTATCTTATTTATGATTTATTCTATATTAGTTTGAAGCTACGCCATCAACTGGAAATAAGAAATTATTTAACTCAGTATCTTTTTCATAAACATCCTGATAAAAACTTACTTCGCCGGAATCATGAACCCATGAAGTAAAATAAGTAATGTAAATAGGCACTTTATTTGGCAGTTTAAAAGTAGTTTCGGTTTTTCCTTCCATTGCTGTATTGATTTTTTCTGTTGTCCATTCCGGATAATCTTTAAGCATGGCAATAGCTAATTCTTTTGCTTTGTTTACGTTAATACATCCGTGGCTAAAAGTTCTTCTTTCAAAATCAAATAATGATTTTGCAGGAGTATCGTGCATGTAAATATCTTCAGGATTTGGGAAAATAAATTTCACTAATCCAAGAGAATTGTTTGGACCTGGTTTTTGTCTTACTTGACCATTAACCATTTCCATATTTTTTTCTGCCAGATAATTAGGATCGGCAGCCATTTTCATTTTCAATTCATTATCAACAATACTTTGAGGAACTGTCCAATATGGACTGAAAACGATTTTATCAATATTTCCGTTAAATATAGTTGTTTTAGTCACCGCAGATCCCACAAAAACTTTAGAAGTAAGTTCCGGTTTTCCGTTTTTTACATATACTAATTCAAAAGAAGGAATATTTACAATAATATATTCTTTGTCTTTTAGAATTTTTGGAGAAATCCAACGGCATCTTTCCATATTGACCATCAAGGTATTAATCTTGTCTTTCAACGGAATGTTCATTTCTTTAATATGATCTTCAGACAGAATGTAATTTGGTTTAAACCCATTTCTAAGTTTATATTTCATTACACCATCCATTAATTCACGATCATAAAAATTACTTTTTGAATCATGATCTAAATCACCTAAAATAAATAATCTCGTTCTAACTTGTCCAATTGTAGGTGTATTGGCATCAGGTCGAAGATCTTTATATGGAGATTCGGCAACAATAGGTTTCCAAACACCAGCTTTTTCTATTTCTCTGTATTTTTTAAGAGCGTCTTGCAATTTATAGTATTGGCTAAAAAGAAGTTCGTCATTTTTCTCTAATAAAGTAGGTTGAGTCATTAGAGAATCTAACAAAGTATCATAAGATATTTCTTTTTTTGGAAGAAGCCATCCTGTTTTCTTAGCAGTTTCGGCATCTAAACCAACATACACACGGTTCATATATATTATGTATGCAGAGGTCAAAAGCATATCAGAATCAGCTTTTGATGGTTTATCGCTTGATCCTTTTTTGAAAATTTGATCAATTTCATATTTATAAGGAAGTTCAAAGATTAAACCTTCCTCATAAGTATCATTTAGTTTATCATACAAGGTTTTTCCAAACTCATTGATTTTGTCATCTTCAAACCAAATTGGTCCGTATGATCTTGTTTTGTATAAGGAAACAACCTCGTTTTGGTATTTTTTTAAATCAGAATATCTTTTAAAGAAATCAGTCAATACTTCACTGTCAACTTTTGTATCTGAATTATTATTTAGATAAGATTTATTTAAACTTATGTTTTCTCTGGTGTTACTATTATTATGCTTTCCAAAAGATAATATAGTGAAACTTAGAGCTAAAATTATGCTTAGTGGATATGTTGTTTTCATTTTCATTTCAATTTTTACGTTACTACTTAGATTCGAAAGTTCTGGGTAAAAATTTGGGGCCTTTTCTACACTGCTAAATTACTTTAGGTTATTGATAATGAGTTGCTTTATTACATTTAGATTTTGCAAGATTGCCATGTTGTAGGTTTATATAGTATAAATCAGCAGGTTAGCATATTTGTTACCCTAGTTATTAACGAAATCGATATATTTTTTAAAAACATAAAGGTTTGATCATCATCAAATATTAAAATATTTTGTAAATTGCTCCCTTTAAATTATCATATTCATAAAATGGAACAACAAATACCATATATTCCTAAAAATAAAGTAAGAATTGTAACCGCTGCTTCGCTTTTTGACGGCCATGATGCAGCAATTAATATCATGCGCCGTATAATTCAGTCAACAGGAGTTGAGGTAATTCACCTTGGACATGACAGAAGTGTAGAGGAAGTGGTGAATACAGCAATCCAGGAAGATGCCAATGCAATTGCGATGACATCTTACCAAGGCGGGCACAATGAATACTTTAAATATATGTATGACTTGCTTCATGAAAAAGGAGCGGGGCACATCAAAATTTTTGGCGGCGGAGGCGGAGTGATCCTGCCAAGCGAAATTTCTGAATTACATGAATATGGAATTACCCGAATTTACGCGCCAGATGATGGCCGTTCGTTAGGGCTTCAGGGAATGATTAATGATTTGGTACAGCAGTCTGATTTTCCTATTGGAGATAAATTAAACGGAGAAATCGATCATATCGAAAATAAAGTTCCCACGGCAATTGCACGTTTAATTTCTGCAGCCGAGAATTTTCCGGAAATTGCAAAACCAGTTTTTGATAAAATTCACGAAAGCAATACCAATTCTATAATTCCGGTTTTGGGAATTACAGGAACGGGCGGTGCCGGAAAATCTTCTTTGGTTGATGAATTAGTTCGTCGTTTTTTAATTGATTTTCCTGAAAAAACAATCGGATTAATTTCTGTCGATCCTTCTAAGAGAAAAACCGGAGGAGCACTTTTAGGAGATAGAATCCGTATGAATGCCATTAATAATCCTCGTGTTTATATGCGTTCGCTGGCGACTCGTCAGTCGAATTTGGCTTTGTCTAAATATGTTGCCGAAGCGATTCAGGTTTTGAAAGCGGCGAAATACGATTTGATTATTCTGGAAACTTCTGGAATTGGACAATCTGATACCGAGATTATGGATCATTCTGATGTATCCTTATATGTAATGACACCAGAATTTGGAGCGGCAACACAATTGGAAAAAATCGACATGCTTGATTTTGCCGATTTAGTGGCTTTAAACAAGTTTGATAAAAGGGGAGCGCTTGACGCTTTGCGCGATGTAAAAAAACAATATCAGCGCAACCATAATTTATGGGATAAAAATCCTGATGAAATGCCAGTTTTCGGAACAATTGCTTCGCAGTTTAACGATCCTGGAATGAACACGCTTTACAAAGCGATTATGGACAAAGTGGTCGAAAAAACGAATTCTGAATTGAAATCGACTTTTGAAATCACTAAAGAAATGAGCGAGAAAATCTTTGTGATTCCGCCACACAGAACGCGTTATTTATCTGAAATTGCAGAGAATAACAGATCTTATGATGAAATCGCACTTTCGCAGCAAAAAGTGGCACAGAAATTATACGGAATTTTCAAAACCATAGAATCGGTTTCTGGAAAAGTGCCGCAAATCAATAAAGCAGGAATCGATGATTCGACTGTTTTACCAAGCGCAGCGCAAGCACACGACGAAAACAGAATCTTTTTAAACCTTTTACTGAATCAATTTGATAAAGTAAAAATGGATTTAGATCCGTACAATTGGGAAATTATCCTGAATTGGGATGAAAAAGTAGCGAAGTATAAAAATCCAGTTTACTCATTTAAAGTTCGTGATAAAGAAATCAAGATTGCAACGCATTCTGAAAGTTTATCCCATTTACAAATCCCGAAAATTGCTTTACCTAAATATGAAGCCTGGGGCGATATCCTGCGTTGGAATTTACAGGAAAATGTTCCTGGAGAATTTCCTTTTGCTTCGGGATTATATCCGTTTAAACGTGAAGGCGAAGATCCGTCGAGAATGTTTGCGGGCGAGGGCGGACCAGAAAGAACCAATAAACGTTTTCATTATGTAAGTGCGGGATTGCCGGCAAAACGACTTTCGACTGCTTTTGACAGCGTTACTTTATACGGAAACGATCCAGATTTACGTCCGGATATTTACGGGAAAATTGGAAATGCCGGAGTTTCAATTTGCTGTTTAGATGATGCAAAAAAACTCTATTCAGGTTTCGATTTGGTTCATGCTTTAACATCTGTAAGTATGACTATAAATGGGCCTGCGCCAATGCTTTTAGGCTTTTTTATGAATGCGGCAATCGATCAGCAATGCGAATTGTACATTAAAGCCAATGAATTAGAAAAAGAAGTTGAAGCAAAAATCAACAAAATATATGCTGGAAAAGGTATTGAAAGACCAAAATATCAAGGCGATTTACCAGAAGGAAACAATGGTTTAGGATTAATGCTTTTAGGCGTTACCGGAGATCAGGTTTTGCCTTTGGAAGTTTATAATGAAATAAAAGTAAAAACGTTATCACAAGTTCGTGGAACGGTTCAGGCCGATATTTTAAAAGAAGATCAGGCGCAGAATACATGTATTTTCTCAACAGAATTTGCCTTGCGATTAATGGGCGACGTTCAAGAATATTTTATTACTAAAAACGTTCGTAATTTCTATTCGGTTTCGATTTCAGGATATCATATTGCTGAAGCGGGAGCGAACCCAATTACGCAATTGGCCTTTACGCTTTCAAATGGTTTCACTTACGTGGAATATTATTTGAGCCGCGGAATGAGCATCAACGATTTTGGACCAAATTTATCGTTCTTCTTCTCAAACGGAGTTGATCCAGAATATTCGGTTATTGGTCGTGTGGCGCGTAAAATTTGGGCAAAAGCCATGAAAAACAAATACGGAGCCAACGAAAGAGCACAAATGTTGAAATATCATATTCAAACTTCGGGACGTTCGTTACACGCACAGGAAATTGATTTTAATGATATTAGAACGACTTTACAAGCTTTATATGCTATTTATGATAACTGTAATTCGTTGCACACTAATGCTTACGACGAAGCGATTACAACGCCTACAGAAGAATCTGTACGTCGTGCCATGGCAATTCAGTTGATTATTAATAAAGAATTAGGTTTAGCGAAAAACGAAAACCCAATTCAAGGTTCCTTCATCATCGAAGAATTAACTGATTTAGTTGAAGCTGCGGTTCTACAAGAATTCGACAGAATTACAGAACGTGGCGGAGTTCTTGGCGCAATGGAAACAATGTACCAAAGATCTAAAATTCAGGAAGAAAGTTTGTATTACGAAACTTTAAAACACAATGGCGATTTCCCAATTGTGGGTGTAAATACTTTCCTGAGTTCAAAAGGTTCACCAACGGTAATTCCGGCAGAAGTTATTCGTGCAACAGAAGAAGAAAAACAATATCAAATTACGATGCTGGATAACTTGCATCAATTTCACGAAGCAAAAGTTAATAAGCATTTAAATAATTTACAGCAAGCGGCTATTAAAAACGAAAATTTATTCGATCATTTAATGGAAGCTACAAAGGTTTGTTCTTTGGGTCAGATTACTTCGGCGTTGTTTGAAGTGGGCGGGCAGTATAGAAGGAATATGTAGATTTTTTATTTTTAATGATATGAAAGAACCTCTCAGATTTTGGGAGGTTTTTTTGTTTACTATTAATTTTTAATTGTAAATGTGGAAAACCGTAAAATATTAGTTGAAATATTTCATTAATTTGAGATCAAATTATTACTTCAATATAAAACTCAGATGTATTTTAATATTAATTGTATGTTTGAGTTCTAAAGTAATTATATTATATTTTATTTGTATAACTATAGAAATAAGATGAATGAGAAATAAGAAAAAATTATGAGTAATATTATATCAATTTTAGAAAATGGAAAATCATTTACCCCTTTTTATTTTTATACAGAATTCTTACCTAAAGTTGCAAGATTATATGGTAAAAACTCAGAATCTATAATCCAGTTTAGTTTAATTGGAGAAAATGATAGTGATGCAGTTTTTGGGTTCTACTATATTGATCCCATTTCTATTCCTTTATTTTTAAGTTTAGCAGAGCAGCTAAAAAAATTTCATGGGCAACCTCTAAACTTACTTTTGTCAAATAATTCGTCTACAAATAATGTTTTAACATTCTTAGATAAAGCAGATTTCTTCCATATTATTGGTAATAATGTTAATCCACTTTATGCTAAAGGAAAAAATATTTTTAATTATGATAGAAGATACTTGGGGGACTTTATAAACAAAACTCAAAGACCAGAACATAAGATTAGATGTTATTCATTACTAGATGATAATTTAAACCAAAAGATAAACGAGTTGCCATTAGAGAGAAAAAGAGATTTTTTAGTAGAATATTTTACATATAAAGTTAAAGAACATTTTGCATTACTACTTCAACTCGCTTCAAAATCAAAAGAATTAACTTTTGAGTATATTGAAATTTTAGCTGAATTGATAACTAATGGAGTATTGCATTCTAGCTCAGATGCATATGCCTTGATGTTTGCTAATATTGAAAAGACTAGTTTCTCAATTTCAGATAATGGTATTGGTTTATATGATTCTTTATTAATAAAAGAAACTGAGGATATTAATTTTTTTTATTCAAAATTTGATTTGTTTAAAAAACTTCAAAATGAAATAGATCTAAAAATTTCTGATAAAATCCAAAATTCTTTATTCTCAATTTTTGAAACTATGTTTTATTCATTATTAAAGGATAGGAAAGGGTTATTTGATTTAATGTGTAATGTTGTGTTAAATTGCGATGGTTATTTTCGTCTTCATAATCAAAATGCTCAAATTATTGTGTCTGCCAGAATGTTTGAAGAACTAAATGATTTGTATTTATTAAGAATTGAAATTATGAATGTTCATAAAAGTTTTTTATTTGAACAGATTGATAATTCGACTTTCCGGAAATTATTGAATCAATTATCATTAAAAGCTAAAAATAAGTTTATTGAACTGGCTAAGTCAATTATAAATAAACATCAAGAAGATGTAAGATATTCATCAATTCGTCTTTATGAAGTTAGATTTAGAGGGGTTCATATTGAAGTAGAAATACCTAACCATAGATAGTTATGATAATTTCAAGAATAGTTAGAGAAGGTTATGTATATTTTAATCTCCACGCAGAACAAACAATATCTTCAACGTTTTATGATGGAGATATTGGAATTGAGGTATCTGAAATATTTGGCAGTGCATTATCTAGGATCGATGAAGATATTCTCTTAATTAATGATATTTCCGAAAAAGCTGTCTATTTAGATTTTATAAGAATTGATAATGCTTATAAAAATTTAGACACAATTCTAATGAGTTTATCTAAAAAATGTAAAATTATTTTACTTTTAAATTTGAAGGATGTTGTTTATAATCAATTGCAAATTGAATTAATTTCTGGTAATATATTTAATAAAAGAAATTCAGATAATTCAGGTTATGAAATGTTTTATTTTGAAAAAAAATCTATTCAATATGAGTATATTTTTGAAGATGAGATATTTCAAGAAGAATTTAAGAATTTGACTCAAGAATTCACTGAAAAGAATATTAATGAATTTCACCAATCTTCATCAGTTTATCTCCCGAAGTATATTAACATAAAAAAGATGATTTCGAGAAGAAAGAATTTTTTTATTTTTTCCCTGTACCAATTGTCAATAAAAATTAAGAAGCTTTGGCTTGATAATATTAGTATTGATAATGAAGAATTACCAATATTAATTTGTCAGAACTTAAACAGTTCTTTCATTTCATCAATACTGTCAAGCCTTTTAAAATTGGATGTTATCATTTTAGATCATTTAGGACCAGTAAATACGATGTACAGTTCTTTAAATAGTAAGATTGAAGAAAATAAAAAGTATATAATTGTTTCTGATGTGGTTTGTTTGGGTACAGAAGTTAAAATAGCAAAGAATTTAATTACCTTTTTGGGTGGAAAGGTATATGGAAGTGTTTCAGTTGTTAGGATCAATACATTAGAAGACAAACATCTATTAGAACTAGAGAAGAAGGTGAAGACTATATCTGTTTTTAGCATTACAAAAGAAAATAATCAAGGAATTGATTTTGAAATTAAGACTTTATTGAACTAACATATGAAAAAAGCGATTATACACATATCAGATTTGCATGTCATGAGCTGTTATGACGAAGATGGAGTTAGACAAAGTAAATTTAATTCTTGGTTAGTTACAGAAAATCTGGAAAGTAATGATCGGTATATTAATTCATTTTGCGATTTTGTCTTAGAAGAAAATATACCCGAAGAAACATACTTTTTTTTAATAATTTCGGGAGATTTGACAGATCGTGCCCAAGATGATGAATTCACTGAATTAGAAAGAATTTTGAATCTTATGTTAAATCGACTTGGGATTAAGAAGAAAAACGTTTTAATTATACCAGGAGATCATGATGTAAATAGAGATGACGCTAAGGAAGCTGCTAGGAAGTTGCAAGAAAGAGATAAAAAAGTTTATGATTATAATATTCAAAAATTTCAAAAATTTCAAAAATTCTATGATTCTTTTTTTGAGGGCTCAAAATTTTTTAATGCAGAAAAGGCAATAACAGATATATTAGTTATTGAAGATGAAAAGATTTTATATATAGGTTTGAATTCAAATTTTCATATTGGTGCAAAAAGTAATTTTGGATATATTGAAAAAAGTAAATTGGAAGGAGAGCTTAAATTATTAGAAGAAAGCTTTATTGATCATAATAAAATAGTTGTATTTCATCATAATTTTTTACCATTTTATAAAGAAGAAACTCATGGACAATGGGATAAAAATAATCTTTTTGATATAAAAAGAATTTTCGAATTAAATAATGTAAAGTGCTACATATATGGTAATGAACACACTCCGACTTCAAAAAACGAATATGATATACCTAATATAAGTATAGGCTCATTTGGAATGAAAGTTCCAGCACCAAATTTTAATTTGCATACAATTATTAGTGATAAAGATAAAGGAGAATTAAAGATAGAAAATAATTTTTTTTCAGTCAGTAAATTTAATGCGGTTGATGAACCAGATTTTGGGATTTGGGATATTAGTAAAAAAGTAGGACAAATAAAGTCAATTAAATTAAAATCTCCATACGAGCAAAGCGAATTACATTTTGAAGATCTTGTACCAACATTAGTTGAAAAATGTAAACTAGAACCAGAAGAAGTAGAGTTCACAACTACTCCTTTAAGTTATATTCCTTTTGATATAAAAGATCAGGATCATAGAAGTCTATTGGATATAATTAAAACCAAAAGTTTGTTTCATTCAGGACATTTTCATTGGAGTGAAACATCAAGAGCTCATAATTGGATTGATATTTCTAAGTTATTGAATCATAAGGAAGACTTGTTGAATGCTAAGAAATTTATAGTAAATATTATTGATAAAAATAAATTAGAATTTGATTTTATTATTGGTTTAGGAATAGAAGGCAATATGTTAGCGACAAGAGCTTCAGTAATAAAAAATAAAGATTATACTTTTTTACCCTATTCTTATAGATATGATGATCATTCAGAATATGAAAAGCAACTTAATTTTGAAAATGATGGTGAATACAAAACGATTTTAATTATAACTGACGTAGTTCATGATGGCAGAACGATTAGAAAACTTATTCATAAAGAAAGAGATGGAGATAAAACGCGAGATTTTTTTGTTAAAGTTGATAAAATAATTGTTATTTCATTGTTCTATACTGGTCAACTACCCTTAGATAAAACAAAACATTTTGATTTATTAAATAAAAGGTTTAAAGATGAAAATTTTGATAAGGAAAATGATCATTTAGAAAATCGACTTCAATTTCATTTTGTTTCACATATAAAAGTTGATGAATGTCCTTATAATAAAGATAATTATAAGTCAGATTGTATAATTGTTCGAGAAGGACTCGGATGTATTCATAAATTTTACACTGAAAAACAAGAAATTACCAATATATAAATAATTAATAATGATAACCAATACAGTTGAAATTTTTAGTCAAAAGCTTAAAGAAAAAAGACTTACTATAGTTTGCGCAGAGAGCATAACAGCAGGTTTACTTGCAAGTACAATTGCTTCAATATCTGGAGCTTCAGACATTTTAAAAGGAAGTATTGTTACTTACAGTCGTGAATTAAAAACTAGTATTTTAAATGTTGATCCCAGAATAATAGATTTTAATACAGCAGAGTCAATTGAAACAACGATAGAAATGACCTATGGGCTTACAAAAATTTACCCAAGCGCTGATATTTTTGTTGCAGTAACTGGTGTTGCTTCTGAATCAACGAATGGTTATAAACTAGATAAAGAAGTTGGTCAAATATACATTGCTGTTTATCATAAAAACAAAATGAATATACTTAGTAAAATTATAGATCAAAACGATATAAAAAGAGTTGGCGATATTGCAAAACAAAATAATGTCGAAAAAACAGAAAGAAATATTATAAGAGAACTGACGGTCGAAAGTATTTTTGACTTTATTCTTAGTGTTATTTAAAATTACTGGAATAAATTTCTATTTCCTCAGCAGAATTTTTTTAGAAAAAAATATTTATAGTCAGCTATAAGAAGAAAATATTAGCAGATTTTTAAACCGTGACTTTCTGTCACGGTTTAAAATTTCCACTAACAAACCTCCCCAATACAACTCAAAAACTCCATTTCACTCAAAGGAAACATCTGCAAAACAGTTTCTAAAACTAAACTCACATTTATAGATTGATTTTTCTTTTCTGCAACATTATGCATATCGTGATCGAGTGCGAGAATGCATAATTTTAGCATATCGGTAATAACACAGCCTAATTCAAGATAATTTAAAACCTCAATTTGAGCGATATAGTTTTTAGATTCGTCATTGGCGGGTTTTAGAGTTCGGAAATGCAGGGCAGTTAATCTTTTTAGGTTTTTTACAATTTCAATTTCATTTGTTTCCATAAGGCGTGTATATTATTTGTGTTAGATAATTACTTTACAATTTGGCTTTTATAAATTATTATAAGAAAAATTGTACTTTTGTTTGATTCGGCGAAGAAAGAAATTGATTGTTCTGTAGCAAATCATTTTTTGCCGTATTGTACGGAAGAAAATCTGTTTTTTACATTTTACCGATTTTGACACTTTATTATTATCTTTGAATTATGAGCACACTAACAAAACCAAATCATATAGGGCGAAAAATAAGCCGTATTCGTGAACTTCGTGATATGAAGCAGGAAGCTTTGGCGCAGGCTTTAGGAACTAATCAACAAGCGATTTCGGCTATAGAAAACAGCGAAACCATTGATGAAGATAAACTTATCGAAGTTGCAAAAGCTCTTGGTGTAACAGTTGAAGCAATTAAGAATTTTTCAGACGAAGCTGCTATAAATTATTTTAATAGTTTTAATGAAGCGGTGCATAATAGTCATTTTGGAAATAATAATCATTGCACTTTCAATCCATTAGATAAATTAGTAGAATCTTTTGAGGAAAATAAAAAGCTTTACGAGCGTTTGCTTCAGTCAGAAAAAGAAAAAATTGAATATTTAGAGAAATTACTACAACAGAAATAAAGATATTAATTGAGAAACCTTTCAGAAATGAAAGGTTTTTTTAATTTTAGTGTTATGAAAAAAGCTATCTATTATATTCTGTTTCTTTTTGTTACGTTTTTTGGATATAGTCAAAATAAACAATTATTAAAAACGGGAATTATTATTGATTCGGTGAAAATTGCAACTGCTCCAACGGAATCGTACGCAATATATTTCCCAAAAAAATACGATGCTAAAACTCCATTAGCATTAGTTTTTATTTTTGAACCAGCGGCAAGAGGTAAAAAGGGAATTGAACCATTTATTTTGGCTGCAGAAACGTATAATTATATTTTAGTATGTTCTAATACTTTAAAAAATGGATCAACTGAAGACAATATCGCTATTGCCAATAGATTATTTGATCATGTATTGCAAACTTATGCTGTTGACACTTCGCAACTTTATATAGCAGGTTTTTCGGGTGGCGCAAGATTAGCTAGTTTTTTTGGGATATCTACAGGTGCTTTTCAAGGTGTTATTGCTTGCGGCGCTTCTTTTAATGGTATGGATAAGTTTATACCGCCTTCTAATAATTTCTCATACGCGGGTATGGTTGGCGACAGGGATATGAATTATCAGGAAATGATCGAAAATAAAGTATGGCTGGATAACGCAAAGATTGTAAATACACTTTTTATTGCGCATGAAGAACACGTTTGGCCTAAACAATCTGAAATGGTTCGTGCATTTGACTGGCTGGAAATTCAGGCCTACAGAAAAAATATAAAACCAAAAAACGATAGCATTATTAAAAGAATTTATGATACTAATTTGCGCTTAGGGGATAGTTTAAAGGCGAATAAAGAAATGGTTCTTTCGGTAAATACTTATGAAAAAGGAATTACTACTTTTAATACAAACGAAGACAATTTTCTAAAAGCTAAAATTGCCGAAATCAAAAAATCTAGAGAGTATAAAGATGAAATAACAAAAATGGAGGATATGAAGGTTTTAGAGAATAAAATTTTAGATAAACTTTGGTTTCGCTTTGATCAGGAATTAAAATCGGCTAAAAGTAATTCTAATTTTAAGTTTTGGAAATCCGAAATTCAAGATTTAAATGCTATGAAGTTAGATAATAAAAATCCTTTCGCCCAGAATATGGCAATTAGGGTATTAAATTGGTTTCAGATTTCGGTTTATGAAACCGGGCAGGAAAATAAAAGAAACCAGCAAAATGATAAGTTTATTTATTGTCAAGAATTATATAAAATTATCACTGAAACAAATTAAATATAAAAGCCCGCGATTACAGAAGAGTTTGTAATGAAAGTGCTTCTGAATGATCAAGAGATTATCCATAAAAAAAGCAGCTCCATCTTATAGAGCTGCTTTCATTTTTTTTGTGGGGCAAAAAAAGTGGTTTAACGACGAAATCCAGGACTTTCGTTTACTGACTCGTCTAACTTAACAGTTTTTGCCTTTTTTGCAACAACTTTAATTTCGTGTTTAGCAACTTTGTCGTTTGCTTTAACTTCTAACACATAAGTTCCGGCTGGTAAACCTTCTAAACTTATTGTTTTCGAAACTTCTAATTTGTTTGCTGCAGAATCTCCCGCATAAAGTAAATTGTGATTTTCGTCATAGATAGAAAAAGATGATTTTTCAAAGGTGTCTAAAGTAAAGCTAACTACTTTTCCGTTTCCAGTTTGAATGTTTAAAATGTAATCGCCTTTTCCATCAATGGCGTAAGAAAATAGTGTTGCTAAAAAGAAGGCCGCAACAAGACCGGTTTTGGTAAATTTTGTCATGTTTTTTTAAAGTTTTATTACTAAATGTGGAACGTCCAAAACTACAAATACAAATTTAATTTTCCGCAAAAAAATCGTATTTTTTGATACTTAAAATGCTGAATTAAAACTATTTCTGTGTTTTGTCTACGCTATGTACGTAAATACTGGGCTTGCGGTTTCAAAAAAAATGAAATTTTTTAATGCTATAAAAACCAGACACATACAATTATTAAGAATAATTTTTCAAAAATTTTCAATTTTTTCAAAAACCGAAAAATTTAACATAAAAAAACAGCTCAATAACCACAAAGAGCTGTTTCTAAAACTTGCGTTTTTTAACTTTACTAACTATCTAACCTTATTTTTTATACTCACAAGAAGTATACCTTTTTTAGCGCACTGCTACGCTTGTATTTTTTTCTGAAACTGTTTTATAAACAGATGAAACTGCTTTTGCAGATAATACAGTTGTATCGTCTGTAATTGTAATTTCGTGTCTCACTTTTTTTACACTGTCTTCAGCTTCTAAAAAGTAAGTTCCCTCTGGAAACTCTTCTAAGCTAAAAGTTCTTAATATTCCATCTTTACCTGAAGCAGTTTCAGAATAAATTAGATTTCCGTCTTTGTCATAAATTGCCAGGGTAGCTTTTTGCAATTTGTTGATCGCAAATGTGATAAGCTTTCCGTTAGCTTTTATTACATGAAGATTAAAGTCTTCATTTCCATCAATTGCATATGTACTTCCTGTAAAAAGTACTGCACATACTAAACTCAATTTTAAAATCTTTTTCATAACTGTTAGTTTTAAATTATTAGTTTAATTCTCTGATGTAAAAGTATTACAGAAATCCAGTTTTTTTAACAACTCTATTCTCCAATTTCGATGCTGTATTCTCATTTACGAAACCGTTATAGGTTAAAATTTAAATTATTTATATCGTTTTTGTTAATTAGGTTATTATTTTTCAACGTTTTTGTAAATATTTGATTTTACGTTTTTCTTACATTTTAGTAATAAACCAACTCTTAAAGAAGTGAATTTGTAAAGTAGGTTTTATCAAAAAGTAAAGAGCAAAAAAAACAGCTCAATAACCACAAAGAGCTGTTTCTAAAACTTACGTTTTCTAACTTTACTAACTATCTAACCTCATTTTTATACTGTATGCGAGTATAAATTTTTAAGTGTATTTGGGGCACACTATACTTTTTGCAGAAATCTGCTTAATTAACTGATTTTGTAGACAAAACTGTTGTATCACTTGTAACGGTGATTTCGTGTCTTGCTTTTTTGAAGTTGTCTTCAATTTCTAAAAAGTAAGTTCCGGTTGGAAATTCTTCTAAACTAAAAGTTCTTAAGATTCCGTCTTTACCAGAAGCGTTTTCAGAATAAATTAAATTATTGTTTTTGTCATATATACTAATACTTGCTTTTTGAGTTTGGTTTAAAGCAAAAGTGATTAGTTTTCCGTTAGCTCTTAATACGTGAAGATTAAAAGCATTGTTTCCGTCAATTGCATAAGTACTTAATCCTGATAAAAGTACAGCACATACTAAACTCAATTTTAAATTCTTTTTCATGGTATTTATTTTTTGATGTTATTATCTCTAATTCTCTGATGTAAAATTACTTCAGATATATATGTTTTATATCAACTCTATTTTCCAATTTCGATGCTGTATTCTCATTTACGAAACCGTTATAGGTTAAAATTTGAATTATTTTTATCGTTTTAGTTAATTCAGCTATTATTTTTCAAAGTTTTTTAAAAAGTTGCTAAGTTGCTAAGTTTCTAAGTTTTTTTTAAAGATGCTGAGATTCTGAGATACTAAGGTTCTGAGTTTTTTTCAAAACTTGTGCAAAAAAATCTAAACTCTAAAATCTGCAATCTAAAATCTAATATCGAAAGTTTAGGGCAAAAAAAAACAGCCCAATAACCACAAAGAGCTGTTTTTAAAACTTACGTTTTTAACTTTACTAACTATCTAACCTTAGTTTATACTTATGAGAAGTATAAGTTTTTTAGCGTACTGCTACGCTAGTATTTTTGTCTGAAACTGTTTTGTAAACAGATGAAATTGCTTTTGAAGATAAAGTAGCGATTTCGTTATTTACATTAATTTCATATCTAACTTTTTTTGCATTGTCTTCAACTTCCAGGAAGTAAACTCCGTCAGGGAAATCTTGTAAGCTGAAAGTTCTTAAAATTCCGTCTTTACCAGAAGCATTTTCAGAATAGAATAAAGTACCTTCTTGATCGTATATAGCTAATTTTGCTTTCTGAGTTTGGTTAAGACCAAAAGTGATCATTTTACCGTTTTTCAATACATGAAGATTAAAGTCCTCATTTCCATCAATCGCATAAGTGCTGATTCCTGATAAAAGCACTGCACATACTAAACTTAATTTTATCTTATTCATAGTATTTGTTTTTTAAAATTATTATCTCTAATTCTCTGATGTAAAATTACTTCAGCTATGCGAAAATAATATCAACTCTATTTTCCAATTTATGTGCTATATTCTCATTTACGAAACCGTTATAGGTTAAAATTTGAATTATTTTAGGTGTTTTAGTTAATTACGTTGTTATTTTTCAATGTTTTCTAAATGTTAACGTTTTTAAAAACTTCCAATATTCTTACAGAAATAATGAATGTCTATAAAAATGGTCGAATAAATACGATATCTTAAAAAAATCTGGAATAAAAATATGAGTTGTTTAAAAAAAGACGTTTTAGTGATAATTTGTTAGATTATCTTTTTGTTATTTTAATGAAAAATCCTCATTTACGAAACCGTTATAGGTTAAAATTTAAATTATTTTAGGTGTTTTTGTTAAATTTGCTATTATTTTTTAAAGAAATTATCATGAAGACAATCGCCCCAGCTCTTGAAGTGATAACTAACTCATACGGAAGTTCTTTTACCTACACTAAACACGCCGAAAAGACCAATAGCAAAGCTCATTTATGGCATTATCATCCAGAGATTGAGTTGGTTTATATTAACGGCGGGGCAGGAAAAAGACAAATAGGAAGCCATGTTTCTTATTATACAAATGGTAGTTTGATTTTGATAGGGTCTAATTTGCCGCATTGCGGCTTTACGAATGAACAAACGGGAAACGTAAACGAAACAGTTATTCATATTAAACCTGAGTTTTTAGGGAATGGCTTTTTTGGAGTACCGGAAATGAGAAAGATTCAAAATGTTTTAAGTCAGTCTAAAGGCGGAATTGCTTTTGGCGGAGAAACTAAAAAACATATTGGAAAAAAAATAGAAGCAATGGAAGACCAGCTTCCGTTTGAACGTCTGCTTTCGCTTTTAAGTATTCTGGATGAATTAGATTCGTCTGAAGAATACACAATGCTGAATGCAGATGGTTTTGCAATGGAACTGCAGACTCAGGATAACGATCGTATGAATGTGGTTTTTAATTTTGTTAAAGATAATTTTCAGCAGTCTATCGCTATCGACGAAGTTTCGAATTTAGTGAGTATGACAACACCTTCTTTCTGTAGATATTTTAAAAAGATTTCCAACAAAACTTTTACAGAGTTTGTAAACGAATACAGATTGGTGCACGCCTCAAAACTTTTGGCCGAAAAACCTATAAGTATAAATGAGGTTTGTTACGAAAGCGGTTTTAATAATTTCAGCCACTTTAGCAAATCATTTAAACAATACACAGGTAAAAGCGCATCGCAATACCGTCACGAGCATAAGATTATTATTAGTTAGTATTTTTTTGCCACGAATTACACAAATTTCCACGAATTAGTTTGTGAAGAATGTTTGATGTTTTTTGCCACCGATTAAAAGGATTAAAAAGATTTTAGAATCCGTTTATAAGCCAAGTTGAAAATAAATTCGTGGAAATTTGTGTAATTGCTTCGCCTGTTCGCTGTCGCTCGAGTCGTGGCAAACCAATCTTTATATGTTTCTTGCCACAGATTGCACAGATTAAAATGATTTTTTTAGTTGCCGTGAATTACAAAAAAATAAGAT
Source organism: Flavobacterium sp. 2755 (assembly GCF_031455715.1). Classification (NCBI taxonomy): domain Bacteria; kingdom Pseudomonadati; phylum Bacteroidota; class Flavobacteriia; order Flavobacteriales; family Flavobacteriaceae; genus Flavobacterium; species Flavobacterium sp. 2755. The sequence goes on along the minus strand of NZ_JAVDTG010000003.1, from coordinate 389,529 downwards.
TAATTTAATTCGTGAAAATTCGTGCAATTCGTGGCAAACCAATTTTTCAAAGAAAATAATCCATAGAATCCTTTTATCCCGATAGCTATCGGGAGTGGCAGAAAAAATAACAAATCCATAATCCGATTAGTGTAAAAGCTGGTCGGATTTTTCATTTAGTTTGTTCAGAAAAAAGGTATATTTACACTCCTTTAATCAAAAAAAACTATCAAAATGAAAAACCTTAAATTTTTAGTATTCTTTGTTTTTCTGTGTGTTTCGTCAATGACATACGCAGCAAAAGTAGATACTTTACAAATTGCAAGCATCGCCATGAACAAGACTTACAAGGCGGCTGTAGTTTTACCAAATTCGTATGCAAAAAGTAAAACAACGTTTCCGGTAATGTATTTATTACACGGCGCGTATGGACATTTTGGTGACTGGTTAAAAAATACTCCAAATAAAAAACTAGTTCAGAGTTTATCTGATCAATATAATTTAATCATTGTAATGCCCGAAGGAGAAACGTTTAGTTTTTATCTGGACAGTCCTGTAAATAAAGGAAGCCAATTCGAAACTTTTATTACACAGGAAGTAATTCAAAAAGTCGACAAAACATACCGAACAATCAGCAATAAAAGCGGAAGGGTTATTACGGGACTTTCGATGGGTGGACACGGCGCTTTATATCTTTCTGGCAGACACCCGGATTTATTCTGCGCTGCCGGAAGTATGAGCGGGGCAGTAGATATGAGTACAATGCTTAACCGAGAATCTTCGGCGCAAGTGATAAAATTAATGCAGCCTGTTTTTGGAGACAGAAGTGACAATTCTGAATTATATGCGCAGCACGCCGTTATGGGAATGCTGGATAAAATAAAAGCAAACAAATTACCTCTAGTTATTGACTGCGGAGTAGATGATTTCCTGATTGAGCCCAACAGAGAATTACACCGCCGATTAGTTTATAATAAGGTAGAGCACGATTATACCGAACGTCCGGGCGCACATACTTGGGAATATTGGGAAAATTCACTACCTTACCATGTATTATTTTTTAGCAAGATCTTGTTTAAGAATCAGGTTGTTGCGAAAAAATAATGCAAAATTTCATTCCAAAACCCATTTAACAAAATTTTTGGTTTGGTTTTTGGAATGCTTTTATAAACTTAAAAAAAATATATATTATGAAAAAGATACTTACGTTATTCGCTGTTGTTGGGTTATTTGCATTTACGGGTTGCGAAGGGCCAGAAGGGCCTCCGGGGCAGGATGGATATGATGGGTTAATCGGTCAAGTTTTTGAGAGGGAAGTAGATTTTAATCCTACAGGATATTCTGTATTGATTCCTTTCCCAGGTGGACAGATTTATCCATATGATGTTGTGTTAGTTTATCATAGATATGACGTTGATAATGGGAATTCAATTTGGAGACTAATACCTCAAACATATTATATGAATGATGGTGGTGCATTAGATTTTAATTATGATTTTACAAGAAATGATGTGAGCATTTGGCTTGCAGCGGATTTTCCATTAAACACACTGTCAACTGATTGGACTCAAAATCAAGTTTTTAGAATTGTTATTGTTCCTGGTGAAAATATTGGAACAAGTAAATCAATTAATAAAAAAGATTACTCAGATTATAATGCTGTAATTAAAAAGTATAATATTGATGATAGTAGTGTCAAGCGAGTTAAGTTATAATTTTAATTAAAAAAAAGGAAATCGAAAGATTTCCTTTTTTATTGTTTTAACATTTTTTCTTAATTTTTATATTAACGACGACCTGGGGGGATAGGCACTAAAATAGATGGGTCAAAAGCTTTCTCTGTTATTGTTATCATTGGTAGTACCATAGTGTAAGAATTGGTAGGTATTGATGATCCTACTCCATTATTTTCCCCAGTTTTAGGATTTAATGCAAGTAATAGAGCTTTTTTTTCTTCAGTAAGTGAAAATTTAAAAATAATTGTTTTGTCTTCTTTAATGCTATTATTAAGAGTATAAGATTTTAAATTATTGGGATTCATTTCCAATATTCTAATGATATTATTAGTTTCACATGCTTCTGATCCATCTATAATTAAGCCAGAATCTTTCAATTGAGCATATAAAGTCGGAAAGCCATTACTATTTACTTTGTCGACAAGTAGTATATTATCATTAAAGTAAGTCTGAAGTGATATTTCATATGTAGTATTAGCTTTAAATGGGTATTCAATTGAAATTGCTGATCCACGGCTTAAATTATTGTTAATAATTTGTCCTCCCCTGCTAATGTATTGTTGGCCTCTATTACCGCACATAAGAACAAGTGAGCCATAGTAAGTAAGTATTATGATGTGGTAGGCCTGCTCCTCTTACTAAATATCCATTCTCTTGTCGCGCAGGATTGTATCCATATACGCCATTATCGGTATCATATGAATTCCCGTTATTATATCTATTAATAAAACATCCGCTTTTTGTTGATCCAGCTATTCCGTAATCAAAAGTTATTACAGTTTTTTCTTGATTCTGAGCAGTTTTATTTCTCAATGTTTGATTTTTATTTAAATTATTTGGTATATCATATATAAAAATTGGTTTCTTTGGTTTTGAGCCATCTGTGATTTCAGAAATATATTCAATGTCTCCATTGATGATATAAGTTTGGGTAGGTTTTTTGCTTGATTGACTTTTTGATGGTAATTCTTCTTTATTATCACATCCTGTAATAATAAAAGTGAACAATAAATAATAATAAAATTTTCTCATGATAAAATATTTAAAGGTTTATAATGATATAAATATATTTATAAAATATGTAATATCTTATTTTTAAAAGTTAAAATATAGTATTTATCTTATGATTTAATTTTTGGTCAAATTGAAAAAATAAAAAAAGGAAATCGAAAGATTTCCTTTTTTTATGAATATATGTTTTGAAATGATATTACAAATCAGAATCAGTAAGTTCTTTTTCTTTTCCGAATTTAAGCGAAACCAAAATTCCAACTAAAAGTGAAAGTGCAATAAATCCTAACGAAGCCCATTCTGGAACGTGAATCCATTCGTGCAAAAGCATTTTTAAACCAACAAATGCTAAAATAGCAACTAAGCTATATTCTAAGAAACTGAATTTTGCCAGCATATTTGCCAGGAAGAAATACATAGAACGTAAACCTAAAATGGCAAAAATATTAGAACTAAACACTAAAAACGGGTCAGAAGTAATGGCTAAAATTGCCGGAACACTGTCAACAGCAAATAAAACGTCCATAACTTCAATTACAATCAAAGCAACGAAAAGTGGAGTAGCAGCTTTTTTTCCTTTTTCGGTTAAAATGAAAAATTTCTCATGCTCCATGTGAGACGTAATCGGAATAATTTTTCCTAACGTTTTGTATACAAAAGAATCTTTCGGATTGAAATCTTCATCTTCTCCTGAAAACAACATTTTTATAGCAGTAAATACTAAGAATGCTCCAAAAACATATGTTGTCCACGTAAATTTATTAATCAGCATAACGCCGAAGAAAATCATTAAACCACGAAAAACAATCGCACCTAAAATTCCCCAAAATAAAACACGGTGCTGGTACTTTTGCGGAATTTTAAAAGAAGCAAAAATAATGGCAATTACAAATATGTTGTCAACACTTAAAGATAATTCGATTAAATAACCCGTAATAAACTTCATCGAAGCCACTGCAGGCTTTAAACCGTCGGGATTTGCAATATAATCTGTAGTATAAAGCCAATAGATAACGCCAGAAAACAAAAAGGATAAAGTAACCCAAATCAAGGTCCATTTACTGGCTTCTTTGGTGCTGATAATATGTGGTGTTTTGTTGAATACACCTAAATCTAAAGCAAGAATAAAAACTACGGCCAATAAAAAGAGAGTCCAGACTATCATGATGGTTTTTTTAAATGAATTACAAAGATAAGTTTTGAAGTTTAAATTAAAAATTATTTATAAGAAAGGTACTTTTAAAATTTAGCAATTTTGTGAGATGTTTGATGTAAAAGGTGAGAAGGTTCTCTTTGTAACTTTTGTTAGTGCGGTTGCTTCGTTCCTCGCAATGACAAACTGTGCGTTTATTAGAAATGATAAAAAAATCTGTTTAGACCAGCGTCATCTGCGTGCCATTACACAAGGTTATGCAAACTTTGTAGCTTTTTGTTAGTGTGATTGCTTCGTTCCTCGCAATGACAAAAAAAAAGTGCCAACAATTACGATGGCACTTTTAGGATATATTCTAAGCTTTGAATTATAGCGCTGATTTAACAGTTTTGATAATTCTAGCAGCAATTTTGTATGGATCTCCGTTTGAAGCTGGTCTTCTGTCTTCTAACCAACCTTTCCATCCTTTTTGAACAGTCATTAAAGGAATTCTGATAGAACATCCTCTGTCTGAAACTCCATAAGAGAAATCGTGAATAGAAGCAGTTTCGTGTTTACCAGTTAAACGTTGGTCATTGTAAGCTCCGTAAACCGCGATGTGCTCAGCAGTAACAGGACGGAAAGCTTCACAAATTCTTTCGTAAGTAGCTTGGTCTCCACATGTTCTTAACACCTCGTTAGAGAAGTTAGCATGCATTCCAGAACCATTCCAGTCAGTATCTCCTAGTGGTTTTGGGTGATATTCAATATAGTAACCATATTTCTCAGTCAAACGATCTAATAAGTAACGAGCAACCCAAATTTCGTCTCCGGCTTTTTTAGCACCTTTAGCGAATAATTGGAATTCCCATTGTCCGCAAGCAACCTCTTGGTTAATACCTTCAAAGTTAATTCCGGCAGCGATACATAAATCAGCATGTTCTTCTACTAATTTTCTTCCGTGAGTGTTTTTTCCACCTACAGAGCAGTAGTACATACCTTGTGGAGCAGGATAACCTCCAACAGGGAAACCTAATGGCAATAAAGTTTTAGTATCCATGATGAAATATTCTTGTTCGAAACCAAACCAAAAATCATCATCTTCATCATCAATTGTAGCTCTACCGTTAGAAGGGTGTGGAGTTCCATCAGCGTACATAACTTCAGACATTACTAAATATCCGTTAATACGAGTTGGATCTGGATAAATTGCAACAGGAACTAACAAACAGTCAGATGAACCACCTTCAGCTTGTTTTGTTGACGAACCATCAAATGACCAATTTCCAAGTTCTTCTAATGTTCCTTTGAAATTTTCGTGTTCTTCAACTTTAGTTTTACTTCTAAGATTTTGAGTTGGTTCGTATCCATCTAACCAAATGTACTCTAACTTAATTTTAGCCATAATAATATAAATTTATTTTTTTTGTTTTTTCGCTGGGTCAAATATAGATTTATTTTTTTAGTCCTAAAAATTAGGGGGCTATTTTGTTGAGCGAAGTATAATTTTTTTGAGAAGCGCAATTTTGATAGGGGTATATTCTAAAAAAAGCAATTTTAAATACTTAAAAAAAATAAATTCGTAAAAATAAGGGTAACTTTTTGAATTTTAGGGTTAAGGAATTATGAAAAAATGTTTATTTAATGAATAATACTGAGCTTTTTTGTTATATTTCTTTACAACATAATCACTATTCTTTAAAAAAGGCTTCATACGTTGAAAATTATGCTTATAAAATTCTCAATTATAAGTTTAAAAAAGGGGCTTTTATTGTTTATATTTGTTGCTCTTTTTTTAGTGAAAATTATTACGAATTTTTAAAATTATATACATGTCAACATTACGTTTCCAAGCTTTACAAGAAGCTTCTACAAGAAAGCCGGTACACTTTGAAGAAATTGATAAGAAATCGAATCTTTTTGGATCAAATGTGTTTAATGAGAAAGCAATGAAGCAGTTTTTAACTTCAGATGCTTTAAAAGGAGTAAGAGATGCCATTCAACACGGAACGAAAATAGAACGTAAACTGGCAGATTATATCGCCATGGGAATGAAAGAATGGGCATTGGCAAAAGGCGTTACACATTATACGCACTGGTTTCAGCCATTAACAGGAACTACTGCAGAAAAACATGATGCTTTTTTTGAAACGTCATATGATGGAAGTGACCCTGTAGAGAAATTTGGCGGAGCGCAATTAGTACAGCAAGAACCAGATGCATCAAGTTTCCCTAACGGCGGAATCAGAAATACATTCGAAGCAAGAGGATATACAGCCTGGGACCCAACTTCGCCAGCCTTTATATATGGAACAACTTTATGTATCCCAACCGTTTTTATTGCGTATACAGGTGAAGCTTTAGATAATAAAATTCCTTTATTAAGAGCACTTTCTGCAATTGACGAAGCGGCTACAGAAGTTTGTAAATACTTTGATAAAAACGTAAAAAAAGTAACGGCAACTTTAGGATGGGAGCAGGAGTATTTTCTAATCGATAAAGCTTTGGCAAATTCACGTCCAGATTTAGTAATGACTGGAAGAACCTTATTAGGACATACTTCTGCAAAAGGACAACAGTTAGACGATCATTATTTCGGATCTATCCCAACCCGCGCTCTTACTTATATGAGAGATTTAGAGCAGGAATGTATGTTATTGGGAATTCCGGTAAAAACACGTCATAACGAAGTAGCGCCAAATCAGTTTGAGTTGGCACCAATTTTTGAAGAAACAAATCTTGCTGTAGATCATAACTCTTTATTAATGGATGTAATGCAGAGAGTAGCAGAACGTCATGATTTTAAAGTGTTATTTCACGAAAAACCATTTAAAGGAGTAAACGGTTCAGGAAAACATAATAACTGGTCATTGGCAACAGACACCGGAGTTAATTTATTAAGTCCGAGTAAAACGCCAATGAGTAATTTACAGTTTTTAACTTTCTTTATCAATACTATAAAAGCAGTAAACGATAATGAAACTTTATTAAGAGCTTCTATTGCAACAGCAAGTAATGATCATAGATTAGGTGCAAACGAAGCGCCGCCGGCAATTATGTCTGTTTTTATCGGGGCACAATTGACAAAAGTTTTATCTGAATTAGAAAGTGTAACAACCGGAAAATTATCTCCAGAAGAAAAAACAGATTTAAAATTAAACGTTGTTGGTAAAATTCCAGACGTATTATTAGATAATACAGACCGAAACAGAACTTCGCCTTTTGCCTTTACAGGAAATAAATTTGAGTTTAGAGCCGTAGGTTCAAATTCAAACTGTTCTAACGCAATGACAACTTTGAATGCTATTGTAGCAAAACAATTAATAGATTTTAAAAATGAAGTAGAGAACCTGATCGAGTCAAAAGACATGAAAAAGGACGATGCTATTTTTAATGTTTTAAGAGAATATATCAAACAATCTAAAAAAATTCTTTTTGAAGGCGACGGTTACAGCGAAGCTTGGGAAAAAGAAGCGGCAAAAAGAGGTTTGAGTAACTTTAAAACAACTCCGGAAGCGATAAAAGCTAAAGTTTCGAAACAAGCTTTAGATTTATTTGCTGAATTGGGAATCTTTAATCACGTTGAAGCCGAAGCGCGTTACGAAATTGAACTTGAAGAATATACTAAGAAAATCCAGATCGAAGGAAGGGTTTTAGGAGATATTGCGAGAAATCACGTAATTCCAACTGCAATTCGTTACCAAAATACATTAATTGAAAATGTAAAAGGTTTGAAAGAAATCTTTGGGAAAGAATTTGAAACTATTGCAAAAGAGCAAATTACTTTGATCAAAGAAATTTCTGGTCATATTGAAGGAATCAATTCTAAAGTTTTGGCTATGACCAATGAAAGAAAAAAAGCAAACCAGTTAACTGATGGTCAAAAAATGGCCGAAGCGTATTGCAATACTGTAAAACCATATTTTGAAGACATTCGTAATCACTGTGATAAATTAGAATTATTAGTGGATGACGAAAGCTGGACATTAACAAAATACAGAGAATTATTGTTTACGAAATAGTTTTTTTTCGCCACGAATTGCACGAATTTTCACGAATTATATTTTTCAAAAATCATCCTATAAGGATGATTTTTGTTTTTTAAGAAAAAAAGATTCATGAAAATTCGTGTAATTCGTGGCAAAACTTTTTTGAATCCTATACTCGAATACCTAAAGAATTAAAAAAAGGGATTATCTTTGCACCACATCAACACAAACTAATTTTCATGAGTTCAGATTCTAGCAAAAGATATGCACAAAGAGGTGTTTCGGCATCAAAAGAAGACGTACATAACGCTATAAAAAATATTGACAAAGGTTTATTTCCGCAGGCATTCTGTAAAATTGTCCCTGATTATTTAACTCAGGACAACGACTACTGCTTAATCATGCATGCCGACGGAGCGGGTACAAAATCATCTTTGGCCTATATGTACTGGAAAGAAACCGGAGATCTTTCGGTTTGGAAAGGAATCGCTCAGGATGCTTTAATCATGAATATTGACGATTTATTATGTGTTGGCGCAACCGATAATATTTTGCTTTCTTCTACTATTGGAAGAAATAAAAACTTAATTCCTGCTGATGTTATTTCAGCAATTATCAACGGAACCGAAGAATTAATCAACGAACTAAAATCTTTTGGCGTAACGATTCATTCAACTGGAGGTGAAACTGCCGATGTTGGAGATGTTGTTCGTACAATCATTGTTGACTCAACTGTTACGGCTCGTATGAAACGTGCAGATGTTGTAGATAATGCTAATATTAAAGCCGGAGACGTAATTGTTGGTTTGGCTTCTTTTGGACAGGCAACTTACGAAAAAGGATATAACGGAGGAATGGGTAGTAATGGATTAACTTCTGCCCGTCACGATGTTTTCGGAAAATATCTGGCTAAAAAATATCCTGAAAGTTACGATGCTGCTGTTCCCGAAGAATTAATTTATTCTGGTCAGGTTAATTTAACTGATGAAGTTGAAAACAGTCCAATAAATGCTGGTCAATTGGTACTTTCTCCAACAAGAACTTACGCACCAATTATCAAGAAAATTTTAGATAAATACACTCCAAACGAGATTCACGGAATGGTGCATTGCAGCGGAGGCGCACAGACTAAAATTTTACATTTCGTTCAAAATTTACACATTATAAAAGATAATTTATTTCCGGTTCCGCCATTGTTCAAGTTAATTCAGGAACAATCAAAAACCGACTGGAAAGAAATGTATCAGGTTTTCAACTGTGGTCACCGTATGGAAATTTATGTTCCAGAAAACATTGCACAGGATATTATCGAGATTTCAAAATCATTCAATGTTGATGCCCAAATCGTAGGTAGAGTAGAAGCAGCCGATGCTAAAAAACTAACGATTACCAGCGAATACGGAACATTCGAATATTAATTTTTTTTGAGTGACAAAGTTACAAAGGTTCTGAGTTGTTAAGGTTTTTTTTTAGCATCTGAATTTTAGTAGAGACGCACAGCAGTGCGTCTAACATTACGAAAGACGCACTGCTGTGCGTCTCTACAATTTATAAAACGCCAGTATTATGTACGAACTGCTTTTTTGGAGATATATAGACGAAATTTACCTGAACCACCACGAGGTTTACGAAGCTCTTGTTGAAAAAGAAGAAGTTGACGGCCTTGAGAAACTTCCTGTTGAGGTAATTATTAATCGTATTAATTCTGTTTTTTCAAAATGGGAAAGAGTCGATGAAAACAGTTGGAAAAATAATGCAGGAAAAGGAGCATTTCAGGTTATTACCACTCCACAAAGCATTAAAATTGACTGTTATGGAACCGAAGGAAAAACCATGAATCAATTAGTAGATTTGATGGCAGAATTTAAATGTCCACTTTACGATCCGCAGGTTCCGGAGCGTTATGATGAAATGAGTGAATAAGATTTTAGTTATATCAAATACTTAGTGAATCTTTGAGAATTCTCCGCGTATCTCTGTGGAATAAAGATTGCACAAAGACACACAAAAAATTTCGCAGAGATTCACAAAAAAATAAATAATTATGGTTTCCGAATCAAATTTCAGCTTCACAGATAATATAATTTTAGAAGACGACTTCGTTTTACTACGTCCTATTCAGGAATCAGACGTAGAAAATTTACTGGAAATTTCCATTAATGAACCAGAAACCTGGAAATATTCTTTAGTTGGAGCAGAAGGAAAAGACAATTTGATCAATTATATACAATTGGCAATAAAAGAAAGAGAAGACCAAAAAGAATTTCCCTTTATTGTTTTCGATAAAAAATCTCAAAAATACGCTGGTTCAACGCGTTTTTATGATATCAAACCTGATTTCAAAACTTTACAATTAGGTTATACTTGGTATGGATCAGCTTTTAGAGGAACTGGTTTAAACAAACACTGCAAATTTTTATTACTTCAATTCGCTTTTGAAACCCTTGGGATGGAACGAGTAGAATTTCGTGCCGATAATAATAACGAACGCAGCATCGCGGCAATGAAAAGTATTGGCTGCAAAGTCGATGGTGTTTTAAGAAGCAACATGCCAACACGAGACGGAAATGTTCGTCGTGATTCTATCGTTTTAAGCATTTTAAAAAACGAATGGTTTGATGAGGTAAAAGAAAATTTAAAACGTAAACTTTAAAAACAACCGTTAGGCTCAATAAATATTGTAGAACCGTCCCGAGGCTTCGGGATTAATCCGGTTTTAAAATCATGTCTTTTTTAAAATTTAAATTTTTTAAAACTATATTTTATCGTAATTTTCTGAACGAAACAATTACAGAAAATTACCCAATGAATATTTTACAAAAACCTGCTTTTATTATTGCATTTGGAACTTTAATGTTTGCTTTTACAGCAAATACAAATGCTCAGAAAAAAGAAAACAACCTTAAAAATTTGATTCAATATGTTGATCCAATGATTGGAACAGCAAAAATGGGACATACCTATCCGGGAGCAACAGTGCCTTTTGGAAGCGTACAGTTAAGCCCGGAAACCGATACAATCGCTTACGGATTAAACGGAAAATACAATGGTGAAGTTTATAAATATTGTGCAGGATATCAATATGAAGACAAAACAATTGTAGGTTTTAGCCACACCCATTTTAGCGGAACAGGTCATTCTGATTTAGGAGATTTTCTAATTATGCCCACAACCGGAAAATTGCAATTGAATCCAGGCGTTGCTTCAAAACCTTTATCAGGCTATAGATCTGCATTTTCACATTCAACTGAAAAAGCAGAACCCGCGTATTACAGTGTTCTTCTGGAAGATCACAATATTAAAGCCGAATTGACTGCAACAACCAGAGTTGGAATGCATCAATATACATTTACAAAATCAGATGAAGCGCATATTATTCTTGATTTGACTTCAGGAATTTATAATTATGATAAAAAGAATGTCTGGACTTTTGTACGAGTAGAAAACGATACTTTAATTACAGGATATCGTCAGACAAATGGCTGGGCGAGAACAAGAACCGTTTATTTTGCCATGTCTTTTAGTAAACCAATCAAAAGTTACGGACAGGCTGCACAGGAAAAAAGTGTTTACAGAGGTTTTTGGGGAAGATTTGACCAAACGAAAAATTTCCCTGAAATGGCAGGACAAAACCTAAAATTGTTCTTTGATTTTGATACAAACGAAGGTGAAAAAATCAAAATAAAAATGGCTTTATCGCCGGTAAGTTCAGCTGGAGCTTTAGAAAACATGAAAAAAGAAATTCCGGATTGGGATTTTGAACGCGTTAAAAAACAAAGTCAGGAAGTTTGGAATAAAGAACTGAATAAAATTCAGGTTGAAACCATTCAAAAAGAAGATTTAGTGAATTTTTATACCGCAATGTACCACGCCTTTTTAGGGCCAACAGAATATATGGACTTAGATCGAAATTACAAAGGTCTTGATATGAATGTTCATAGAGCCGAAAACTTTACAAATTATACGAGTTATTCACTTTGGGATACTTATAGAGCTTTGCACCCGTTATTCAACATTGTGCAGCCGAAAAGAAACTCGGATATGGTAAGTTCAATGCTGGCGCATTCAGACCAAAGTGTGCATAAAATGCTGCCAATATGGTCGCATTATGCTAATGAAAACTGGTGTATGATTGGATATCATTCAGTTTCTGTTGTAGCAGATGCAATTGTAAAAGGGAATACTAGTTTTGATGCAGAAAAAGCGCTTCAGGCTTGTGTTAACACTGCAAAAGTTCCTTACTACGATGGCTTAGAATTTTATATGAAGAAAGGTTATGTTCCTGAAGATAAAAATGGTGCTTCGGTTTCTAAAACTTTAGAATATGCTTATGATGACTGGGCGATTGCACAGGCTGCAAAGAAATTAGGAAAAACGGATATCTATAATGAATTCATTGAAAGATCAAAGAATTATAAAAACGTTTACGACGAAAAAACGGGTTTCATGCGTCCTAAATTAAACGACGGAACTTTCAAAAAAGAATTTGATCCGCTTGATACACACGGGCAAGGTTTTATTGAAGGAAATTCATGGAATTATAGTTTATACGTACCGCAAGATCCTGCCGACATGATTAAAATGATGGGAGGAAATGAAAAATTTAAAGTTCGTTTAGATTCTTTATTCAATATGCATTTGCCAGACAAATATTTTGAAAATACAGAAGATATTACAAGAGATGGAATCATTGGAAATTATGTTCACGGAAATGAACCTTCACATCACGTAGTTTATTTATACAATTGGACAGATTCGCCTTGGAAATCACAAGATAAAATCAGAATGATTCTTAAAAAAATGTACCGAAATGGAGCAGACGGTTTAGGAGGAAATGATGATTTCGGACAAATGAGCGCCTGGTATATTTTCAGCAGTTTAGGATTTTACCCTGTTGCGCCGGGTTCTGATGAATATGCATTGGGAAGTCCCCTGGTTAAAAAAGCAATTTTTAATTTAGAAAACGGAAAAAACTTTGAAGTTGAAACCGTAAATCAATCGGATAAAAATGTATTCGTGAGTAAAGTTTTGTTGAATGGAAAAGAAATTTCGAGACCTTTCCTGAAGCATGCAGATGTTATTAATGGAGGGAAAATTACTTTTTATATGAGTGCAAAACCTAATAAAAAGAATTATCAGAATTAAGATGGGCCACGGATTTGGCGGATGAAACGGGTTTGCACTGATGTTTATTTATTGTAGTGTTGTGTAATCACCAATGTCACCCTGAGCGAAGTCGAAGGGCTTTTACGACGAAAAAGGGCTTCGACTTCGCTCAGCCTGACAGAAACGGGGACTCAGACTTACTAGAGAATAAAATTTAATTCGTGAAAATTCGTGAAATTCGTGGCAAAAAAATAAACGTAAAAGGGCTTCGACTTCGCCCAGCCTGACAGAAAGGATAGTTCAGCCAGACAAGAGAACAAAATTAAATTCAAGAAAATTTGTGCAATTCGTGGCAGAACAACAAAAAACTTCACGAAATTTGCACTTCAAATAAAGACAATCAATATGAAAATAAATTTAAAATCAGGAATTGATAAACTGCTTTTCGGAATGAAGCAGAATGATGTTACAGCTGCTTTAGGAAAACCTGATAAAAACTATAAAGACGAAGATGATAATGTGATTTTTGTATACAATGCACACAAAATCAGATTGACATTTTATGAAGAAGAAGAACTGAAATTAGGATATTTAGTAGCTTCAAGTAATGATTTGGAAGTTTTCGGATTCAAAATAATCGGAAGAAAAATTGCTGATGTAAAGAAAGATTTTGCCGCAAAAGGAATCACAAAATACACTCAGGAAACTTTTGATACTTTCGAAAATTACTTCAACGAAGACAATTGGTTTATTCTTCAAACTGAATTTGATGAGGTTGTAAAATTTGAGATTGGTGCAATTATCAATGATAAAGATGAGTTTGCCTGGAAGTTTCCAGTTAAGAAATAAATAAAGATTATACACAAAGTAATGTCATTGCGAGAAACGAAGCAACCGCACTATAATAAGTTTTAATCAGAATAGATATACGAGATGATATTGCTTCGTTCCTCGCAATGACAAAAAAAAACCGACAATCACTTGTCGGTTTTTTTTATAAGTATAAAAGAAATTATCCTTTTAACCATGCATTTTTAAGTTTCTCTTTTGAAGCATCAGTTGCTTTAAAAGTTTCAGTTTCTTCAAATGGTAATTTTACAGTTCCTTTTATAGTTTCTTCTTTACCATCACGTTTTATTTTTAAAGTAATTGGATCATTTTCTTTCCAGCTTTCACTTACACCAATAAGTTCGTAAATGTTTTCTAAAGAATATGCTTTGTTGTTTACTGCTAAAATGATATCGCCGCCTTTTAAGTTTAAGTTCTTGAAGAAATCATTTGGTTCAACATCAGAGCGAACTGCAATTTCTTTTGTCTGCTTATCAATTTTGATATAAGGAGTTTGTCCTTTTAAGAAAACAGCTCCGGTTTTTTTCTCGGTTGCTTTTGTTACACCAACTTTTGCTAAATAAAAATCGTAAGGAATTGGAGTTGTTCCTGCTACATATTTGTTTAAGAAATCACCAACTTCAGGGTACGTCAATTGTGTGATTTTAGCAAATAATTCATTATCGTTAAATGGTTTTTCAACACCATATTCAGTTGATAATTTGTGCATTAAATCAAGAATTCCTCTTTCACCATTGCTTTTTTCTCTAATGATAATATCGATACACATTCCAATCAGCGCCCCTTTTTGGTACACGTTTAAGTATTGATCTTTATATGGTTGTTCTAAAACATTAGCACTCATTTTTGTAAATGACATTGTATCATCTAATTTTTTTGCCTGCTCAATTTTATCTGCAATACGAGTATAGAATTCTGTCTCATCAATTAAACCTTGGTTGATTTGGAAAAGATTTGCAAAATATTCTGTTACACCTTCGTACATCCATAAATGCTCAGACATTTTTGGGTCATTATAATCAAAATACTGGATTTCTTTTGAGTGAATAGTCAATGGAGTTACAATGTGGAAAAACTCATGAGAAACAACATCTTTCATTGATTCTACCAATCTTTCTTTTGGCATAGATTCAGGAAGTACAACTGTAGTAGCAGTTGGGTGTTCTAAAGCACCAAATCCGTGCGCATCGTCTTTTGCCATGCTAGATAAGTACAATAATACAGTATACTTTTTATTAGCATTTACTTTGCCTAAAAAGTTTTTCTGAGCCGTCATCATTGTTTTCATTTCAGGAGTAATACTTTCTGCAGTAAATTTTCCTGTTGGAGAATAAACAGCAATTAAAATATCCATTCCGTTAACGTTAAAAGTAGTGTAATCTGGTTTAGAATACATAATTGGATTTTCAACTAAAACTGCATAACGAGTCGTTGTAAAAACATCGCTTGTTTTGCTTGCATCTTCATCTGTCATAGACGTTGCTCCCCAAAGTGTTTCAGGATGTGTAATCGTAACTTTATACGGAATTTCTAGTTTGTCTTTGAAATACCCAACAAAACCATGTGTATTTACTAAGAAATTTTCTCCGGCTTTGATGTTTGTTCCTGCAGGTGAGAAAACATCATCATTACCAAATCCGGTCCCTTTTTCAGTGTCAAAAGTATCATTAACTAAATAAGTAATTTTTTTAAGTGTTTTAGCATTAGCAATCGACCATGAATTATCGCCAAGTCTGGTTACAGTTAACGCATTTCCTTTAGCATCATAAGCTTTAAAATCCTCTGAATATTTTCCGTAGTTATCAGTAGAATAAGTTCCGGGAACTGTTTTAGGAATACTGTAGATAATTTCATCAGTTTTAATTGACGGAGGCGTTACAGTTACCAAAACTTTATCGTCTTTTACATCAACAAGATTAATGTTAACGTCTACGACATTTTTTTCAGAAACTGAAGAACTACCTGTTTTACAGCTCCATAACGTCACTGCAAGAGCTAAAGTGTAAAGTATTTTTTTCATTTGTTTATGTTTAGTTATACCTATCAGACTAGAAAATTACAAAATAGTTACAAAATCATTGTAAAAAGTTATAAATAAAAAAAAACTCCTGTAAAAACAGGAGTTTTAAATCTTAGTCAAATTTATTTTTAATATAATATTTACCATCCAAGTCTTCGTCAAAATCATCAATTTTAATAGGCTTTGGTTTAGGTTTATTCGCTATAGCCTTCTTTTTCCACATCTCAAATTTTTCAAGAGGCATTTTCTTCTTCATTATTTCAAGAACTTCTTTTTCTTCCAATCCAAACTCTTTTTTTATGATTTCAAATGGATTTCTTTCTTCTAAGGCTAACGAAACAAGTCTTTCCGTTTGTTCCCAATTCAATTCTTTGCGGTTACTCTTTTTCATCTCGTGAAAATTAATTCAAAATAGAGGGTTAATGATTAATAGATTGATTTTCATTTTATATATCAATATTAATAAAAAAAATAATTAGTTGGTACGCCCAAGTATATTTTTTTTTATTGATTTTTAGTGTTTTTTGCTGATCTTGATTTTTGAAACGGAATTTGCAATAAATTTTTCAATTGGTTGTTTTCTTCGGCAAGCATATGAGTATCTACTCCGTAAATTAATTGATCTTTTGGTAAAGAGGTATAAGTGCCAAAAAGCCTATCCCAAACAGAAAAAATATTACCATAATTGCTGTCGGTATAAGGCAGCATATAATGATGATGCACTTTATGCATATTAGGAGAAACTATAAAATAACTCAGGAAAAGATCCAGTTTATTTGGCATTGAAATATTAGCATGATTAAATTGCGAAAATATAACAGATAAGGACTGATATAAAAATACCATCCACATTGGGCTGCCTACGATCAATACACCAAGTGTTGTAAATACAAAACGAATAACACTCTCGCCCGGATGATGCCTGTTTGCCGTTGTGGTATCAATCCAGGTATCAGTATGATGAATGATATGAAAACGCCATAAAAACTTTATTTTATGTTCTACAAAATGAACTAAATAAGCGCCAATTAAATCTAATAAAAGCAGACCAATAATAGTATAAAGCCAAATAGGGATTTCTGGAATCCATTGTAAAATTCCGAAATTATGCTCAGTTGTCCAGCTGGCCGTTTTTATTAAAATAAAAGCCAGAATAAAGTTGACAATAATAGTGGTGATGGTAAAAAAGATGTTGATTCCCGCATGATGCCATTTTCTATATTGCATTTGAAACAGTGGGAAATTATTTTCTATTACCCAAAAAAGTGTAATCCCGCCAATTAAGATAAGACTCCGGTGTGAGGACGGAATAGTGCTGAAATAAGAAATAATTTCGTTCATAACCAATTAGATTTGAGTTGAAATGAAGCTTTCTTTTTTCGATTTTATCTAAAGAAAAAGAGAAAACCAAATATAAATATATCTGATTTTCTCTTTAAATTTTATAATTGGTTAAATAATTTATGCTTTTTTAATCAAACTAATAATAAATAGTAAGATCCACGCACCTCCTGCAGCAATTATAATCTGCCAAAGAAGCCCGCCGCCGCCAATACCAAGTTTAGCTGCAAGCCATCCTCCAAATATACCGCCAAGGATTCCAACAATGATATTACCAATTAAACCAAAACCAGCACCTTTCCAGATTTGACCCGCAAGCCATCCCGAAATTGCACCAATAATTAAAAAATATATAAAACCCATAATTGGATAAATTGATTGTTAGTTAGTATGATCTTCTTCGTTTTTTTGTAAAAGCAGCTTATAAATAAATCCTGCTGCAATAGCACCTAAAATTGGCGCGAGCCAAAACAGCCAAACCTGCGAAAGCGGTTCACCTCCCGCAAAAATCGCCTGAGATAATGATCTTGCTGGATTTACAGAAGTATTTGTAATAGGAATACTTATTAAGTGAATTAAAGTTAATCCTAAACCAATTGCAATTCCACAGAAATTAGTGTTGGCACATTTATCTGTACTTCCCAAAATTATCAATAAGAAAAATAAAGTCAATACAAACTCAGCAATAAAAGCAGCTTGTAAAGAATATCCATCTGGAGAAAATGCTCCAAAACCATTAGAAGCAAAGGCTCCGGCTTTAGTATTATCGATTATAAATCCTGCTTTTCCTGATGCTATTGTATATAATGTTCCCGCAGCAGCAATTGCACCAATACATTGTGCAATAATGTAAGGAATAAGATCTTTGGCAGGAAATCTTCCGCCAGCCCATAAACCAAATGAAACAGCGGGATTAAAATGTCCGCCTGAGATATGCCCAACAGCGTATGCCATTGTTAAAACAGTTAAACCAAATGCTAAAGCAACACCTGCAAAACCAATTCCTAATTCAGGATAACCGGCAGCAAAAATGGCGCTTCCACAACCTCCAAAAACCAGCCAATAAGTTCCGAAGAACTCTGCAAACAATTTTTTCATAATAAAATAATTTTAGATTTATAGATTTGATTGTTATAGGGTATATTGAAAGGCCCAAACTATCAAAACGATTTGTAAGGGCAAACGTACAAATAAAATCCATTTTGGTAAACCAAAACTCGCTTTTTTATTTTGAAACATATATAAATTGGCAGGAAATATTGCGATTAATAAAGCAATAATTCCCCATGCGGCATATTGTGTTGTAAGAGAAAACATTAGCAAAATTCCCAATACAACTTCGGCGATCCCACTTAATGTGTTGATTATTTTAGGGTTTTTAAAAAATGGAGGAATGATTTTAATGTACATTCCGGGTTTTCGAAAATGATTGAATCCGGCAAGAATATAAAGTATCGCCATTAAATATAAATGCCAGGGTAAATTCATGATAATTAATTATTTACAACTAAATTATAAAAAAATTAACACTTATTACATTACAAGACAGCTTTTTTTAATAACGTGCAAAAAAACCTTAAATTTTTCGTTTGAAATTTACATTCATAATGATGATTGCCAGAATGATAAGAACAATTCCAACCCATTGTGTAAGAATCACTTTTTCATTCAAAAGTACATAAGCCATCATTACTGAAACAGGAAGTTCTAATGCAGAAACAATACTTCCTAAACCAATTCCGGTTAATGGAAAACCTAAGTTCATTAAAAGTGGCGGAATGATGGTTCCGAATAAAGATAAAACAATTCCCCATTTCAGGAAAATTGCCAGATTGAAAGGAGTAACCTGAGTAAAAAATGCGAAAGTAAATACAATTACAGCTCCGCCTAAAAGCATATATAAACTACGCTGAGCAGAAGAAATCCCTGTTGCAACACGGTTTGCCGTAAACATTGTGGTTGTAAAGGAAGCTGCTGCCAAAACTCCCCAAACAATTCCACGCCAGTCAAGTACAATATCATTGTTGATAATATTAGTGGCTAAAACAGTACCAATTAAAACAATAAAAACTGCAAAGACTTTTTGTTTTGAAGGTAATTTTTTTTCTAAAATCATTTCAAGTAAAACGCCCATCCAAACCGTCTGCATTAATAAAACGATTCCAATAGAAACCGGAATGAATTTAACAGCCAGATAATAGAACAAACTTGTCATTCCTAAAGAAGTTCCGGCAAGCATTAAATGAAATATATTCTTTGAAGTAGCTTTTACTACTTTTTCTTTATTTTTTACTTTTTGAAAAGCGTTGATGATCAAAATACCAATAATTCCAAGTACAAATTGAGAGGTTGTTACTTCGGCAGTTGTATATCCTTCAGAATAAGCCATTTTTACAAAAGTGGCTAACATTCCGTAAGTTGTAGCTCCTAAAGCAACTAAAAACACTCCTTTTAATACGTTATTTTGTGACATTTTGATTGTTTATTTTAAAAAATTCAAGCCGGCAAAGGTAAGTTATTTTGTTTAAGAATTAATAGAAAATCTATACAAACGTTATCAATGTGTATATTGAGGATGTGTTATTGACTTCAATTTTAAACATTTGACAGAATTTAAGAAAATGAAAAAAGCCACCAAAAACTAAATTTTGATGGCTTTACTATATTTTAAAAAGAATTTAAAATCTTATTTAGGCTGATTTTGATACGTTTCAATTTCAAAGATCAAAGTAGCATTTGGTGGAATAACTCCTCCGGCACCTTGAGCCCCGTAAGCTAAATTTGCAGGAAGGAAGAAAATTGCTTTTTCTCCATCTGTCATCAAATCAAGCGCTTCGATGAAACCAGGAATCATACCATCTTTTTTACCAACAGTAAAAGGAAAAGCTTTATATCCGCCTTGAGCGTCTCTGTTTGCATCATATTTTCCGTATGCTTTTGCAACATCAGTTATACTGCTGTCAAAAAGATTTCCGTCTTCAAAATATCCTGCATAATGAAAAAAGATATTAGAACCTTCAGCACCTTTTACACCTGTTCCGTTTTTAGTAACTACATATTTTAAACCAGATGCAGTTGTAGTTGCTTTAGCTTTTGTTGCTGTAAAATAAGCTGCTTTTTCTGCTGCTACTTTTTGAGATTGTGCTTTTAAGATTTCTAATTTTTTAGCTTCTTCAGCTTTATTAGCTTCTTGGTTTTTTTCATTATCGCTAAAAACCTTTACAGCATCAAATTTTTTAGCTGCAGCACCTTTGCGGGTAATTGTAATTTTTGTCATCACATCATTCTGAGCAATTTTATTTACAACGTCCATTCCAGAAACTACATGACCAAAAATAGTATGTTTTCCGTTTAACCAAGGTGTATCTTTATGTGTGATAAAAAACTGGCTTCCGTTTGTTGCAGGACCTGAATTGGCCATTGCTAAAACACCGCCTTTTTCAAATTTTAAATCACTGACAAATTCATCTTTAAAAGAATATCCCGGACCTCCAGAACCATTTCCGTCCGGATCTCCACCCTGAATCATGAAATCGGCAATAACTCTATGGAATTTTAAACCATCATAAAATGGCTTTCCTTTAAGTTTTTCTACTTTTACAAAAGGATTTTTTCCTTCTGCTAAAGAAATAAAGTTAGCTACCGTAACGGGAGCTTTTACATATTCTAATGAAAGAACTATATCTCCTTTTGTTGTTGAAATTGTTGCAAAAATACCTTCAGCTGGATTTGCCGCAACAGCTGTTTTAGCCGTTTTTGGTTTTGCTTTCGTAGGAGTTTTTTTTGCTTGCGCCTGAATGTTTAATACAGCCAGACAGAATAAAAATAGAAATTTAAATTTCATTGGGTTTTCAATTTAAGTCTGTAAAACTAATTATAAGAATTTAATTATAAAAATAATTACGGTTTTTCTAATAATTGAACTTCAAAAATAATATTTGCATTTGGCGGAATAACTCCACCAGCTCCAGTTGCTCCATAAGCTAAATGAGATGGAATAAAAAGAACTGCTTTATCTCCAAAAGAAAGTTTTTCAATTCCTTCAATAAACCCAGGAATTAAACCGTCTTTTTTTCCTGCTTGAAAAGGAATTGGCTGATATCCGTGCTGCTCAGCTCTTGCTGCGTCAAATTTTCCGAAAGTTTTATTTACTTCTTCAATACTTGAATCGAATAAAGTTCCGTTTTCTAAGAAACCAGCATAATGAATATAAACCTGAGTCCCAATTGCAGGTTTTTTACCTGAACCTTTTTCAGTAATTACATATTCTAAACCAGTTGAAGTTTTAGTCGCTTTTGGTCTTATAGAAGCATAAAAATCTACTTTTTCTTTCTGAGCTCCAGCGTATTTGCTTTGTTCTTTAGCGATATTAGCAAAATAATCGTGGAATACTTTTACAGCATCAAATTTCTTAGCTGCTTCACCATTTCTGATAATAGTTACAGCAACAATATTATCTCCCTGAACTACTTTGTTTACTACTTCTTGTCCTTTTTCAACAACGTGTCCAAAAATTGTATGTTTATTATCTAACCAAGGAGTTTCAACATGTGTAATGAAAAATTGGCTGCTGTTTGTTCCAGGTCCGTTGTTTGCCATTGCTAAAACACCGGCTTTGTCGAATTTTAAATCTGAAAATTCATCTTTAAATTTATATCCGGTATCTCCAGAACCAGTTCCTAAGGGATCTCCAGACTGAATCATGAAATCTTCAATAACTCTGTGGAATTTTAAGCCATCAAAAAAAGGTTTCTTTTTTAATTTTTCATCCGTTACAAATTCGTTTTTACCTTCTGCCAATGTTACAAAGTTTGCAACCGTTATTGGCGCTTTTTTGTAATCTAATTCAACAATGATGTGTCCTTTATTAGTTTCGATATCAGCATATAAACCATCTGGTAAATTACTGTGGTCGTCTTTGCATGAATACAATGAGCTTACGGCTAATAGTAATAATAAAATACTTTTTTTCATTTCTTAAAATGTTTTTTATGGGTTTATTGTATCTTTTTTAGTTGTTGCGGCTGGTTTTACAGCTGCAGGTTTTGGAGTTTTTACTGATGTTGTACCCGTACCTGTAGCAGGAGCAACGGTAGTTTGTGCCGGGTCCGGAACGAAATTACGAAGCGTAACAGTACAAATTAAGGATTCATTAGGCCCAATTTTTTTGTTGTCTCCGTGGTATCCATATGCTATGTGAGACGGGAAAAGGAATGTAACTGTTTCGTTCTTTTTCATGTATTTGATTCCGTCGCGTAATCCCATCATAATATCTTGTTTGTCTACATAATAAGTCTGCGGACCAAGATCAGATTCTGAATAAATAAGTGTACCGTCGATGTTTTTAACTTCTAAATTGAAGTAAGCAATATCTCCTTTTTTTGGAGTTGCTGTTTCGGTAGCAGTTTTTTCATCATAAGAAAACCAATATCCTTTTTTAGTAGCGTAATATTTTACTTTCGGATTGCTTTTGATGATTTTTTTGATAACGTCTTCTTCGCTTGCAACTAACTTTTTATTTCTGTCAGCCGATTTTTTCATAAAAGTACCCGAAGCTCTCGAAATTGGTCTTCGTGCTTCTTCATGGTGTTTACAGCTCACCAATAAAACTGCAAAAAGCAGTGAGTAAATGCTAAGTTTTAAGTAGTTCATATTGGTTTATAATTTTAGTTTAGTTACTAAATCTTCAAACTTTTTAACGGTTTCTTCCATTGTAACGTCAGATCTTCCGCCGGCAGCGTTTATGTGGCCTCCGCCGTTAAAGTGGTCACGCGCAAACTGGTTTACGTCAAATCCTCCTTGCGAACGGAAAGAAATTTTAATTATTTTTTCGTCTCTATTTTCGATAAAGATAGCCGTAAAAACAATTCCTTTAATACTTAATCCGTAATTAACAATTCCTTCTGTATCGCCTTTTACATAATGAAAAGAATCTAGTTCTTCCTGAGTAAGAGTGGTATAAGAAGTTTTATGCTCTTCAAAAACTTTCATGTTTTGTAGCGCACGTCCTAATAATTGCAAACGGCTGTACGAACTGTTATCGTATAGTAAAACCGGAATTTGAGTGTTTTCAACTCCTAAATCGATTAATTCTGCAATAATTCGGTGTGTGTTTCCTGTAGTTCCCGGAAAACGGAATGAACCGGAATCTGTCAGGATTCCTGTGTAGATACAAGTTGCAATGGTTTTATCAATATCTTCTTTTTTATTTAAGAAGGTAATGAAGTTGTAAACCATTTCGCAAGTCGATCCATATGAAGTATCAGAATACATATAAGCTGCATAATCGTGCGGCTTTTCATGATGATCGATCATGATAAACGGAGCAGTAAGCTTTGCTAAAGTATGTTCCATTTCGCCTGTGCGATGAAAAGCATTAAAGTCAAGTGTAAAAATCAACTCGGCTTCTTCTAATATTTTGGTACAGTTTTCAGTATCTTTTTCAAAGATTTTCACCGTTTCTGAACCCGGAATCCAGGCCAAAAAATCAGGAAAATCGTTTGGTGCAATCACGGTTGGCTGGTGATTGTTTTTTAATAAAAAATGGTATAAAGCTAGAGTAGAACCCATGGCGTCGCCATCTGGTCCTCTGTGAGGAATTATTACAATTTTCTTTGGAGCAGCAAGCAATAATTGAATTGCCTGAATATCTTGTATTTTCATAGTGTGCGAATTTACATTTTTTTAATGTAATGCTGAAAATATTTTTGCTGCGGATTATATATTTTGGGATTTAAATTTCGTGCGTAAAATTGGCACACGGATGATACTGATTCGCTTTCGCGAAAACGCTGATTTAAACGGATTTTTTATTTTGTAATTTGAAATTTATTTTACAAATGTTCTAATTCTTTCCCCTTAAACCTTTGGTACAATTTAAATTTCGCTCCTTTTACAATTTGTGATTTGTAAATCCCTACAGAACCTGATGAAAAATAAGCAATTGTACAGCCTATAGCAATAAAAATTCCGGATTCGATGCCAAATAATTCCAGTCCCATTATAGTGCAGGCGATAGGGGTGTGGGTTGCGCCGGAGAAAACGGAAACAAAACCAATTCCGGCTAAGAGTGCAATTGGCATTGGGATAAATAAGGATAAAGCACTTCCTAATGTGGCGCCAACAAAGAATAACGGTGTTACTTCTCCACCTTTAAAACCTGCGCCTAAAGTAAATCCTGTAAATAAAATTTTAAGCAGGAAATCATACCATTCACTTTGGTTTGAAAATGAATCGACAATTACGGGAACTCCAAGTCCGGAGAATTTCGTAAAACCTAAACCTGTAATGGCAATCGCTAAAACTATTCCGCCAATAACAGGACGAAGCGGCGGATATTTAATTTTTTTTGAAAATAAAGAACCCCAAAAATGGGTGCTTCGTGAAAATAGTAAAGCAGCAAAACCACAAAGAAATCCCACTAATATGGTATAAAATATAGTACTAAAACTAAGTTCCGGAACAATTGGAATGCTGTAATGTGTATGTTTTATTTCCCAAAATTCTACTGTAAAATAAGCGGCATAAGCGACTAAAAAAGAAAGTACAATACTTTTAAAATTGATTTTGCTGAAATACAAAACTTCCAAAGCAAAAATAGCACCTGCCAAAGGAGTTCCAAAAACAGAAGCAAAACCGGCACTGATTCCCAGAATAATTAAAATTCTGCGCTCAGAATTATCTAATTTGAAAATTTTGGTGAATTGATCCGCAATTGCGCCACCCATTTGTACGGCAGTGCCTTCGCGTCCGGCAGAACCTCCGAATAAATGGGTCAATAAAGTTCCTAAAAGAACTAAAGGAGCCATTTTAAACGGAATGACTTTTTTAGGTTTTTCATATTCTTCAAGCAATAAATTATTGCCTTTTACTACAGATTCTCCCCAGTAATAATAACTCGAACCGACTAAAAATCCGCCCAAAGGTAAAAGCCAGATAATCCACTCGTGCTGAATTCTATATTGTGTAACCCATTCTAAAGAAACAAGAAAAAATACAGATGCAGATCCTGAAAATATGCCAATTAAAGCACAAATAATAATCCATTTAGGAATGGAAAGCAGGATTTGTTTTGAAGGTTGGGAAGTCATTAATTTTTGTGATGTTTTTGTTGCCACGAATTTCACGAATTTTTACGAATTAATGCTGTTTTTAATTGAAGAAAATTAAAAAGAAATCTTTTAAAATCCTTTATCCCGATAGCTATCGGGAGTGGCAAAACAAAAAAATAATTAGCGAAAATTCGTGCAATTCGTGGCAAAAAAAATATTTACTGTACAACAGCTGTAAATTCAATTTCAACTAAATATTCAGGAGCAACTAATTTACTGATTTCATAAAAACCTGTTGTTGGTTTTACATCTTTAAAAAAAGCAGAATGCGCTCTGGCAACTTCTTCAAAAGTATCAACATTAGTAGTGAAAATACGAGTTCTGATAACGTCTTTAATTCCAACGTTTAAATCTTCTAAAACTTTTTCAACACGTTCAATTATATTATAGGTCTGCGCATAAGCATCGTCGGCTTTTACTTTGTCGCCGTCAACAATTGCTACAGTTCCAGAAACTTCAACGATATTGCCAATTCTAACAGCGCGGCAGTATCCCATTTTGTCTTCCCACGGCGATCCTGTTAAGATATTTTCTCTTTTCATTTTATGAGGTTTTTTGAATTGTTTTGTTTCGTTTTAAAAACAAATTCAGGTTAATTAATGCGTTGCAATTTAGGAAATATGCTTGTCAAAAAGAATTATTATGAGTTGAAATCACAGCGAAAATCATTCTTTTTTGTGATATTTAAAAAGAGAGATTTAAGATTTATTCTGCTTGATTTTCTTCATAAATTCGGAGTTTATTCTGCGTGTTTGTCAAATGCTGCTGTAGAGTTTCAATTTTATTCAGTAAATGATAAATGGCATCAATTCCTTCTAAATTAATATTCAAATCATAATGCATGCGAATCATTTTTTCTATAGAAGGCAGTTGTTCCGGCTGCAGATATTCGTCATTTTCTTCTATAATAATTTCAACTAAACCATAATTATGAAGTTCAGTGATAAAAGTATTTTCAATTTCGTGAAAAATACAAAACTGTTTTATTTGGATTAAGTTCTTCTTACTCATGATTTCTAAGTTTAGATAATTCTGCAAACAATTCTTTTTCTTTTTCAGATAATTGGGTCGGAACTTTTAAGTTATATGTCACATATAAATCTCCAAATTGATTGTCCTTTTTATAAACAGGAAAACCTTTTCCTTTTAATTTGACCTTTGTTCCGGTTTGGGTTTCGGCAGGAACTTTAATTTTAACCTTTCCGTCAAAAGTTTTGATATTAATTTCTCCGCCTAAAATTGCCGTATAAAGATCCAGATCAACATTTGAATACAAATTGTTTCCTTCTCTTTTAAAATCAGAATTGTTTTCAATAATAAAAGTAATATACAAATCGCCGTTTGGTCCGCCATTTACACCCGCGCCGCCATGTCCGGGAATTTTGATAACCTGACCATTTTCGACTCCGGCCGGAATTGTAATTCGGATATTTTTACCATTTACGGTTAAACTTTGTTTTTGTGTGGTGTAAGCAGAAGCCAAATCTAATTGCAGTTCAGCATTAAAATCCTGTCCTCTATATTTAGACTGACTTCGACTGCTTCGTCCAGAACCGTACATAGAATTAAAGAAATCTGAGAAATCACTTCCCGAAAAATCACCTCCGCCAAAACCAGAAAAATCTTGATTGCCTTGCTGTTGTTGTCTGGAATATTGCTGTTGATTTGGATCGTAACCCGCTTTTTCAAACTCGTCGGCATGTTTCCAGTCTTTTCCATATTTATCGTATTTTTTACGATTTTCAGGATTGCTTAAAACTTCGTTTGCTTCGTTGATTTCCTTGAATTTTTTCTCCGCTTCTTTATCATTCGGATTCAAATCTGGATGATATTTTCTGGCCAGTTTTCGATATGCTTTTTTAATTTCGGCTTCAGTTGCCGATTTTGTAACATCTAAGGTTTTATAATAATCGATATAATCCATCTTTTTGAATTTTAAGATAAAATAAATTGAGATATTGAAGTTAAGAATAAGTTGTTAACTATCAAAGTGATGTGTAGGTTTAAAGAAAAAATTAACGCATGTTTTTGGAATTTGGAATTTAAAATTTGGAATTTATTTTGATAAAAAAGAGAATTTTTGGCAGGTTTTTTGATTCCAAAAATTAGCCTAATATATTGTTATAATAGTCTTAAAGTTGTCGCACCAAACTTATTTATGCTATTTTTGCGATGCTAGACTTGAGTGCTAATAAAAAAATATAAAGCCAATTCGATAATCACTTTTCAATGAAGCATATCTTATTTTTTATACTGTTTTTTACTGCTGTAACTGTTTCAGCACAAACTGAATTTGGAACCAAATTCAAGCCAATTCCGGCACCTAAGTTTAGCGCAAAGAAAAAGACACCAATTCCGCAAGTAAAAGATCCACAAGCAGAAACGACAGATGTACCAAGTATTAAAACACCAAATGTTTTTGATAATACGAGTATAACTCCAAAATCGCAGCTTCAAGTTGGAGTGGAGAAAAGTAAATTTACCATGTCAACAGAGAATGATTTTGCTAATCCAGGCGATCAATATGTGGCAAAGATGGAAAAAGATTTAAATAAAGCTTTAAAAGATGCAGGATTACTTGAAGGCCGCGGTACATTGGTAAAGCAAAATATTTCCCTTGGAGATTTCAAAACAAAATCAGAATATTTTATTATTAAATTCCGTGATTTTGGTGCAATCGACGGCGATTTAGTAAGAGTTTCGTCAAATGATATCGTAATTAAAGACCAAATTCTGTTAGATTCTGGCTATAAAGATGTGAAAATAAACCTGACCCAAGGTTTTAATAAATTAGATTTTGAAGCCCTAAACATAGGTTCTTTGGGTGGAAATACAGCCGAAATCCGAGTTTACGACGACAAAGGCCAATTAGTTACAAATGATTATTGGAATAATCTTGCAGCAGGATTCAGGGCAACGATTATTGTTACGAAAGAGTGATTTTTTTTAGATACTAAGATACTGAGGTTCTAAGATGCTAAGTTTTTCTCGGTATTTTAGAACCTTATTCTTTTAAATACTAAATTAATATTCTAAGAAAAAACTTAGAACCTTAGCGACTTAGAACCTTAGCAACTTAAAAAGAAAAAAAATCAAAAATCAATTTTTCAATTTCGAATATAAAAAGTATTTTTGCGCATGCAACACAACGTACTTATTTTAGATTTCGGATCGCAATATACACAGCTTATTGCGCGTAGAGTTCGCGAATTAAATATATTCTGCGAAATTTTTCCTTACAATCACTTTCCTAGTGATTTATCAGCTTACAAAGCAGTAATTTTAGGCGGAAGCCCATTTTCTGTTCGCGCAGAAGATGCCCCGCATCCTGATTTATCTCAAATTAGAGGTAAACTTCCAATGCTTGCCGTTTGTTACGGAGCGCAATATTTAGCTCATTTTAGTGGAGGTGAAGTTGCAGCTTCTAATACTAGAGAATACGGTAGAGCGAATTTATCTTATATAAAAGATAATGAAGTTTTCTTCGAAGGAGTTTCAGAAAACAGTCAGGTTTGGATGAGCCATAGCGATAGTATCAAGGCACTTCCAATAAATGCTGTAAAATTAGCAAGCACACACGACGTAGAATTTGCCGCTTATAAAATTGAAGGCGAAACAACGTACGGAATTCAATATCATCCAGAAGTTTTCCATTCTACAGATGGATCAAAAATGCTGGAAAACTTTTTAGTTAAAATTGCCGAAGTTCCTCAAAACTTTACACCAAACGCTTTCGTAGAAGAAATGGTGGGAGAATTAAAAGAGAAATTAGGAAACGATAAAGTTGTTTTAGGATTATCAGGCGGAGTAGATTCTACTGTAGCTGCGGTTTTATTAAACCAGGCAATTGGTAAAAACCTTTACTGTATTTTCGTAAACAACGGATTACTTCGTAAAAATGAATTCCAAAATGTATTAGATCAATACAAAGGAATGGGATTAAACGTAAAAGGTGTTGACGCCGGAGATCGTTTTCTTTCTGAACTTGCCGGAATCAGTGATCCTGAAACGAAACGTAAAACTATTGGACGTGTATTTATCGAAGTTTTTGATGATGAATCACATTTAATTGAAGACGTAAAATGGTTGGCGCAAGGAACAATTTACCCAGACGTAATCGAATCTGTTTCGGTAAAAGGGCCATCTGCAACAATTAAATCGCACCACAACGTTGGTGGATTGCCGGATTATATGAAATTAAAAATTGTAGAACCGCTTAGAATGCTTTTTAAAGATGAAGTGCGACGAGTTGGAGCTACTTTAGGAATAGATCCTGAATTATTAGGAAGACACCCTTTCCCGGGTCCAGGATTATCAATTAGAATTTTAGGAGATATTACTCCAGAAAAAGTACAAATTTTACAAGACGTTGATTCTGTTTTTATTGAAGGATTAAAATCTTGGGGATTATACGACAAAGTTTGGCAGGCTGGAGCAATTTTGCTTCCGGTAAACAGTGTTGGAGTTATGGGCGATGAGCGTACTTACGAAAAAGTAGTAGCGCTTAGAGCTGTAGAATCAACAGACGGTATGACTGCTGACTGGGTTCATTTACCTTATGATTTCTTGATGAAAGTGTCAAACGACATTATCAATAAGGTAAAAGGCGTGAATCGTGTAGTTTACGATATAAGTTCAAAACCACCTGCAACAATTGAGTGGGAATAGTATTGTTTTTAAAATTAAGGTCTTACATTTGTAAGGCCTTAATTTTTTATAACCTACTATTTATGAGAGAACTTTTAACGATTTCTCTTGTGTTTATTTTGTCTTTTAACAAAATAGCTGCGCAAGATTCAATTATTGAGCACAAGATTCAAAAAGGGGAAACTGCTTATTTCATTGCCCAAAAGTATAAGGTTTCTGTAGACGAGATTTATAAACTCAACCCCGAATCGCAAAACGGAATCAAGGACAACCAAATTATTAAGATTCCGGTTCATTCTCCACAAAAAATAAATCAAGAGCAACAAATTACTCATGTTGTTGGCGAAAAAGAAACACTGTACGGTTTATCTAAAAAATACAATGTTTCTGTAGAAGCTATTCAAAATGCAAATCCAATTCTTGCAAGCGGACTTCAGGTTGGGCAGGAATTAATTATTCCGAAAAGTGCTTCAAATCTTCCAAAAATAGAAATTACAGCTGCTGCAAAAACAACACATCTTGTTGTGGCAAAAGAATCTTTATTCAGCATTGCCAGACAGTATAATGTTTCGGTTCAGGATTTAGAAAATCTTAATAAAGAATTATTGCAAAACGGATTGCAGATTGGACAGACCATTGCGATTCCAAACAAACGAAAAACATTAGACGGAAAAGTTCGCGTGATTAATCAGGAAACTGTTTTTCATGTGGTTGAACCAAAAGAAACTAAATTTTCGATTTCTAAAAAATACGGAATTACAATCGATCAGCTGGAATCTCAAAATCCCGAAATTATAAACGGATTAATTGTTGGCAATAAATTAGCTATCAATACAAAGGAAATTAAACCAGCAAATGAAAGTGAGGAATTAATGCTGGCTCTTGCCGAAAAACAAGTTGTGGTTGAAAAAACAAAAGCCAAAACGGTTGAAATTGATGATTTAAAAGACAGACTGGTTATTCAAAAAGAAATGAATCAGAAGATTATAAAAATTAACGATTTGAAAGTTAATTTGAATAATATGAACGGTTCAAAGGAAAATTCGGTTGAAAAATTGCGTTTGGTTTTAGAAGCCAATAAAAATGTTCAGGATATTTTAATGGCAAAATTAGATTCGTTAGTAAACACAATGAATAATGACTTGGTCGAATTAAAACGAATGGACGTTTTAAATGTGGACGAATCAAAACGTCTGGAAAAACAATCATACGAAAGCATTGGAAAAACAAGCGAATTATCATCTCAGTTAAAAAAAGAACTCGCTGAAAACCGAAAAGCGTATGCCGGTTTAATGAATAAAGTAGAAAAAATCGCCGTTGAAGAAAATCAGGAATACAAGAAGAAAATCCGCGAAAGCGAAAAAAATAAAAATGTTACTTCGATTCAGCAAAGACTTTCCTTAGACGAAATCAAACGCTACAAAATCGAACAGGAGCAGGGCGATGCTAAAAACCAGCAGCTGATTTCTAAAATTGACTCGCTGGATACACAAAAACAAATCGAGGTAAAACGCCACATCAGCAAAGCTTCTTATTATAGTATGGAAGCCAGAAAATTTGATGATAAACTGGCTTTGGTTAAACTGAAAAAATATCAGGATGAAGCAATTAAAAAATCAGGTTCGGCAGAAACTTCAAAAGCAGTTTCGCTGGAAGAAATGAAACGCGAACTAAAAGAAAATCCGTTTAAAAATGAAAAAAATATAAAGATTGAAGTTTATGATAATCTTAAAGAAGTTTCAAACGGCTATTACTTAGTTTTGGGTATATTTACAGACGCGCCGCAGCGAGATAAGCTAATTATGCAACTTATTGATTCGGGCGATTTTAACGCTAGTTTTTTCTTTAATATAAACAGTCTTTCTTATTATGTTTATTCAGATAAGTTCCAAAATATGGAAGAACTTTTGTATCAATGCAAGAAAAAAGAGGAAAATGAGTTATATAAGAACGTTATTATTGCTAAGTTAGAAATCGATCTTCGATAATTTTTTGGAAGAATTCACAAGTGGCGTGAATCTTGTACAAGAGAAATTAGTATCTTGTTTTTGAATTAAAAATTAAATTGTTTTAGCCTTTATTATGAAATATTATTCAACATTATTTTTACTTGTTTTTTTTGTAACCTGTTCTGCCTTTTCGCAAGGAAAAGCGGTGAAATATACAGTTTCAAGTGGAGAAACGGTTAACCAAATTGCTCAAAAATTTAAGGTTACACCTTTTGATATTTACGAACTAAATCCGGATGCGCGTAATGGCGTGAAACCAAATACTGTTTTGCTGATTCCGGCAGCATCAAATAAAAATACTGACAAAAAAGAAACAGCTGCGGTAAAATCTACGAGTAATGGAAAAGCGACTACGCACGAAGTACAGCCGAAAGAAACATTGTTTGGTCTTGAAAAAAAATATGGTATTAGTGATGAAGCTTTAAAAGCAGCAAATCCTTTTTTGGTTACTGACGGTTTACAGCCTGGGCAGACATTGACAATTCCTGGAAAAGGTTCTGCACCAAAAGCTGCAGCAACTTCGGACAAAAAGCAAAAAGGGGCTGAAAAGTATGTTTATCACGATGTAGCGCCAAAAGAAACTAAATTTGGAATTGCAAAACAATACGGAATTTCTATTGAAGAATTAGAAAAGAAAAACCCTGAAATTGTTACAAGTTTACCTGTTGGATACCGATTGACAATAAAAGGAACTGCGCCAAAAACGGAAACTGCAGCGCCTGTTTCTACAGCTGCAAAACCTGAAGAAACGAAGAAACCTGCTGAATCTAAAAAAGCAGTTTCTTATATGGAATATCAGGTAAAACCAAAAGAAACATTTTATAGTTTAGGAAGAGTTTTTCATTTAACACAAGAAGAATTAGTTGCTTTAAATCCTTCACTTTCAGAAGGTGTTAAAGAAGGAATGGTTTTAAAAGTTCCGACTGGATATGTGGCTCCGGCTCCAATTGTTGCACAAGCACAGCCAGCTGAAAAACCGGTACAAACTTCTGTAGAAAAACCAGTTGAAAAAGCGATCGAAAAACCAGTTGAAAGCACCGGAGGCGGAATTAAAATTGTAGATAAAGTAAAATCCGAAACCGTTTCTGCAGACCCGGAAATTGTAGAACTGAGTAAAAAAAGAGGACAAAACGAACGTAAAAAAGTAGTTTTATTACTTCCGTTTAACCTGGCTAAATTACAAAGCGATACAACAGGAACGGCTGCCCGTTTAAAAACAGATAAATTTTTAAACATGACGCTGGATTTCTATTCGGGAGCAATGATGGCGATAGATTCGGCCAGAACATTGAAACTGCCAATTGATGTTGCTATTTATGATTCTCAGGAAACAAAAACAACATCGAATATTTCGAGTTTAATTGCACAAAATAAATTACAGGAAGCGGATGCAGTTGTGGGTCCATTTTACCAAAACAATGCAGAATCTACTGCAAATTCATTACGTTTATATAATGTTCCTGTTATTTCGCCATTATCAAAAGATGTGGCAAATCCTATCGATAATTTGTACCAGACAATCCCTTCAAACGATATGGTTCGAAATGCAATTTTCGATTATATGAGGGCTAAAAACGGAAACATTGTAGCCGTTGTAGACAAGAAAAAAGAATCGGTTATC
The DNA here is from genome assembly GCF_031455715.1 of Flavobacterium sp. 2755. Taxonomy (NCBI): domain Bacteria; kingdom Pseudomonadati; phylum Bacteroidota; class Flavobacteriia; order Flavobacteriales; family Flavobacteriaceae; genus Flavobacterium; species Flavobacterium sp. 2755. Next base: position 355,978 of record NZ_JAVDTG010000003.1, on the reverse strand, counting down.
AGTTATATCAAACAAAATCAAAAAGGAGTTGTTTTTGCTGCTTTAACAGAAACTGGCGGCTTGGATGTTGCTAATTTAAAAAGTTTATTACTGCCAACCCGAATGAATTATGTGGTTATGGAAACGGGGAATACCGCAATGATCAAAAGTGTAATTAAAGCGTTGACCGATGCCCAAAAAACATGTCAGGTTCAATTGGTAATTTTAGAACAAAACAGCACGCTTGATACAGACGAAATTAGTTTTGATAATTTGGTAAAACTGAAATTAATGTATCCGTCTGTGACTCGTGACAGTGACGATCAATCGGTTTCAATCTTTAAAAAAGAATATAAGTTGAAAAATAAAGTTTATCCTAATACGTATGCAACCAGAGGTTTTGATGTAACTTTTGATACCATGATGCGTTTGGTTCAAGGAAAAACGTATCAGGAAACGGCAGATTTAATGACGACACAGCAAGTGGATAATAAATTTCAATTTTATAAAAAAGAAGATGGCGGACACGCAAATAAAGGTGTCTACATATTATATTACGATTCAGACTTAACTTTAAAAGAAGCAAATTAATGACATCAAAAGTAACCTACTTAGGCGATTTAAGAACAAGTTCAATACATATACAATCTGGAAGTGAAATCATTTCTGATGCACCGCTGGATAATAACGGAAAAGGCGAAGCTTTTTCTCCAACAGATACAGTTGCCAATGCTTTAGCAAGCTGTATGTTTACTATTATGGGAATTAAAGCCCGTGATTTAAACGTAGATTTAGCTGGTTCAACTGCTGAAGTAACTAAAATTATGAATGCAGAACCAAGAAGAATTGGTGCAATTGAAGTTGTTTTTGAACTAAAAAGCAATGCCGATGAAAAAAGCAAAATCATTTTAGAACGTGCTGCAATGACTTGTCCGGTGTTTTTAAGCCTAAGTTCCGAAATTGAAAAAAATGTAACCTTTAATTGGAAATAATTTTTTTTACGATATATTCTAAAAGCTGTCAATATTGACGGCTTTTTTTATGCAATTCTCATAATTAAAAAAATTAACAAAATATTTATATCAAATTTTGGTTCTTAAGTATAATATGAAGTATCTTTGTCTTGCAAAAAATACGCATATTTATGCAAAAATAATGCAAAATTAAAAATGAAAACGAGAATCACTTTTTCAATATTATTTGGAATCTCTAAGTGAGATATAAATGATATTCCAAATTCTGCCCTAAATCAATAATTTAAATTTTGTTGTATTCCATTTATAAAGGTTTTATCTTTATATGGTATTGATTGCTATTGTTTTAGCAATGTTTTGACTTGCGTTTTTGCGATGTAAAAATAAAATTTTCAGGCTTAAAGCCGACACATAATCCGAAGAATAAAAAAAAAACTATATCATGTTAAAAAGTAAAATAGACAAAGCAACCGGTTTTGAAAAGCGCTTCGAAAACATCAACACCGTTGTTTTTGAAAATTCAGGTGAAGCTTCAAAAGCCGTTGCACAGGAAATTGCAGCTTTAATCCAATCAAAACAAAAAGAAAACAAACCTTGTATTTTAGGTTTAGCGACAGGTTCTTCTCCAAAAGGATTATACGCAGAACTGGTAAGACTTCACAAAGAAGAAGGCTTGAGTTTTAAAAACGTAATTAGTTTTAATTTGGATGAATATTATCCGATGGAACCTAATTCAATCAACAGTTACGTTCGTTTTATGAAAGAACTTTTGTTTGACCACGTTGATATTTTACCTGAAAACGCGCATGTTCCAGACGGACTTTTAACAAAAGAACAAATCGCAGATTACTGCCATGAATATGAAGCAAAAATCGAAGCTTTAGGCGGAATCGATCTTCAAATTCTGGGAATTGGAGGAAACGGACATATTGGTTTTAACGAATCCGGTTCGCTTCAAAATTCAAAAACGAGATTAGTGGCATTGGATCATATTACAAGAGTTGCCGCAAGTAAAGATTTCTTCGGATTAAATAATACGCCAAGAACAGCAATCACACTTGGAGTAAAAAAAATCATGGAAGCCAAAAGAGTTATTTTACTGGCTTGGGGAGAAGGAAAAGCCAATATTGTAAAAAGATCTGTTGAAGACGAAGTTACAAACCGAGTTCCGGCTTCTTTTTTACAGGAACATGATGATGCTGTTTTTATTTTAGATAAAGAAGCTTCTTCAAAACTAACGAGAATCAATAAACCGTGGCTTGTTGAAAAAATCGTTTGGACAGATAAATTAACCAGAAAAGCAGTTTTAGGATTAGCATTAGACCTTAAAAAACCAATTTTAATGCTTACCGATGCTGATTATATCGAAAACGGAATGAGCGATTTACTGGCAGATTCTGGCCCGGCTTATGACATCAACATTAAAATATTCAATAAACTTCAAAACACAATCACGGGCTGGCCTGGAGGAAAACCAAATGCGGAAGACACCAATCGACCTGAAAGAGCAGAACCTGCTAAAAAACGTGTCTTGATTTTCAGTCCGCATCCTGATGATGATATTATTAGTATGGGTGGAACTTTTATGCGTCTGCAGGAGCAGGGACATGAAGTTCATGTTGCTTATCAAACTTCAGGAAATATCGCTGTTGCGGATGATGAAGCGTTACGTTTCGCAAGATTCGTGATTGATTACAATGAAAAATTCAACATTAAAAGCGAAGAAGCAGACAACATCTACAAAAAAGCACAAACGTTTTTAGAGAATAAAAAGAACAGTGAAATTGATATTCCGGAAGTGAGATATATCAAAGGATTGATCAGAAAAGGAGAGGCGAGAGCGACAAGTCATTTTGTAGGCTTGACTGATGATCAGATTCATTTTATGGAACTTCCGTTTTATGAAACCGGAACAATCGAGAAAAAACCAATCGGACAGGAAGATATTCAATTGACGATGGATTTAATTGAAAAGATCAAACCGCATCAAATCTATGCTGCAGGAGATTTAGCAGATCCACACGGAACGCATAAAGTTTGTCTGGACGCGATTTTTGAGGCTGTAAAAGCTTTAAAACCAAAACCATTCATGAACGACTGCTGGTTATGGTTATACAGAGGTGCATGGCAGGAATGGGGAATTGATGAAGTTGAAATGGCAGTACCAATGAGCCCAGATCAGGTTTTAGCAAAACGTCACGGAATCTTCAAACATCAATCTCAAAAAGACGGTGTTGTTTTCCAAGGAAGTGACGCCAGAGAATTTTGGCAGAGAGCCGAAGACCGAAACAGCGAAACAGCAGCTTTGTATCAGCAGTTAGGTTTAGCAACTTATGCAGCAATGGAAGCTTTCGTGAGATGGCACTATTAAGATACTAAGGTTCTGAGATGCTAAGATTCTAAGGTTTTTTATCAGGAATTCCACAAATTAAATTCGTGTAATTCGTGGCGAGAAAAAAATCATTTAAATCTTTTTAATCTGTGGCAGAAGAATAAAAATAATAATAGCTTTGTAAGCAATTAGAAGCAAGAAGAAAGAATGAGTCTATATTTTCTTTTCTCTTGCTTCTTTTTTCTTTAAAAAAATGGAACAAGACAAAAAACTTCTTATAAAATTAGCCCATACCAAAATGCCTTTCGGGAAATACGAAGGTCGTTTTTTAATCGATTTACCTGAATATTACGTAGTTTGGTATCATAATAAAGGTTTTCCGAAAGGAGAATTAGGACAGCAATTACAGCTTATTTATGAGTTGAAATTAAATGGTTTGGAAGAATTGATTCGTAACATCAAAAAACAATATCCAAAAGGACAGTAATTTAAAAAAAAAGTTGTTTTAATTGTTAGTAACTTTGTTTCAGTGTATTAACTTCTTTTTAGTGTTTTTATATTTTTACAGTAAATATTAAAGACCTAATAATGGAAAACAATTCCCAACAATCAAAACTGGGAGAAAGCCACGGCAGATATGCGATAATACTGTCTGTATTGGCACTTATTTTTGTTTTTGTACCACATTTAGCTTTTAAAATAGCTTATATAGTATTGGCTGTTCTCGCAATAATTTTGGGAGCAATTGGTTTATCAAAAGCAAAAAAAGCAAACGTTTCGACTGGACTTGCCAAAATAGGATTGGGATTAGGAACTGGATTGATTTTTATTCCTTTAATACTATATTTTTCTGTTTTTTTTGCTGCAAAAACAGATTATGTAAAAAATAAGGCATCTGAAAGTAGGAGAGAAGCTATTAGAGCAGATATAAAACGTCATCGTGATTCAGTAATCAAATCTGAGAAAATAAGTAAGGATACTACTCAGGTGAAAGACTTAAAATAATTGATTTTTGATGTTATTGAGTAATAGTATCAAAGCCATTTTAAAGATATTTCTTAAAAATACTGCTAATAAAAGCTTAAAATTATCGATTACAAAACCAAGTAATCAATCTGTTTAAAAATTTGCAAATTATCTCATTCTGGAATTGATAAATTATCTAATTAAATTTGTACTTTTGCCAAGTTTTTTACACAACTACTTACAAACAACAACAGAATGAATCAAACAAAATATATTTTTGTTACAGGCGGTGTGACTTCTTCATTAGGAAAAGGGATCATTGCAGCATCTTTAGCAAAATTGTTACAAGGAAGAGGATACCGTACAACTATTCAAAAATTTGATCCGTATATTAATGTGGATCCGGGAACATTGAACCCGTATGAGCACGGAGAATGTTATGTAACAGATGATGGTGCCGAAACAGATTTAGATTTAGGTCATTATGAGCGTTTCCTAAACGTTCCTACTTCTCAGGCAAATAACGTTACAACAGGAAGAGTTTATCTTTCGGTTATTGAAAAAGAAAGAAGAGGAGAATTTTTAGGAAAAACAGTTCAGGTTGTTCCTCATATTACAAATGAAATTAAAGACAGAATGCAATTGCTGGGTAAATCTGGCGATTATGATATTGTAATTACTGAAATTGGTGGAACTGTAGGTGATATTGAATCATTACCATATATTGAGTCTGTTCGTCAGTTAGTTTGGGAATTAGGAGAAAATAACGGAATTGTTATTCATTTAACATTAGTTCCTTATTTGGCTGCTGCGGGTGAGTTGAAAACGAAACCAACACAGCACTCTGTGAAAACTTTGATGGAAAGCGGAATTAAAGCAGATATTTTGGTTTGTAGAACTGAGCATGAATTGTCTCAGGAATTACGTCAAAAACTGGCTTTGTTTTGTAACGTTAAAAAAGAAGCGGTTATTCAGTCAATTGATGCTTCAACAATATACGAAGTTCCAAATTTAATGCTTGAAGAAGGATTAGATGTTGTTGCTTTGAAAAAATTAGATTTACCTAAAAAAGCATCTCCGGATTTAAAAACATGGAATACTTTTTTACGCAGATTAAAAAATCCAAAACAAACCGTAAATATTGGTTTGATTGGAAAATATGTAGAAATGCAGGATTGTTACAAATCTATTTTAGAGGCATTTATTCATGCAGGTGCTGCAAATGAAACTAAAGTAAATGTAATTTCTATTCACTCAGAACACATCAATATTGATAATGTTGCGGAGAAATTAAGTGTTCTTGACGGAGTTTTAGTTGCTCCTGGATTTGGAGAAAGAGGTATTGAAGGAAAAATTGAAGCAGTTCGTTATGCACGTGAAAACAACATTCCGTTCTTCGGAATTTGTTTAGGAATGCAGATGTCTGTTATCGAATATTCAAGAAATATTTTAGGTTACGCTGAAGCCAATTCTACTGAGATGAACGATAAAACGCCTCATCCGGTTGTGAGTTTAATGGAAGAACAAAAAAATGTTACAGATAAAGGCGGAACAATGCGTTTAGGAGCTTGGAAATGTGATATTAAACCAAATACGCTGGCACACAGAATTTATGGTGAAAAAACCATTTCAGAGCGTCACCGCCACCGTTATGAGTACAATAATAAATACGCAGATGAATTGCAAAAAGCTGGTTTAAAAGCTTCTGGAGTTAATCCTGATACTGGATTAGTAGAAATTGTAGAACTTGAAAACCACCCGTTTTTCATTGGTGTACAATACCATCCTGAATACAAAAGTACGGTAGCAAATCCACATCCAATTTTTGTGAATTTTGTAGCTGCTGCGGTAAATGCGCATAAAAAATAATAATTAATATTCTAAGAGGTTGTAACTTTTAAGCTATAATCATAACTAATAACTTCTGACGGATAACTTTTTTAAATAAATAATGGAAGAAAAAAAATTTGACCTTAATTCAATCATTGGTTTTGTATTGATATTCGGAATCCTGATTTGGATTATGTACCAAAATCAGCCTTCTGATAAAGAAATTGCTGCTGAAAAAGCCAAGAAAGAATTAGTAGCTAAACAAGAAGCTCAGGCAAAAGCTGATAAAGCTAAAACTATTGCGGCACCAGTTGTTGCGGCTACACCAGGTGATACAGTTCAGTTGGCACAATTGCAAAAAACTTTAGGCGGATTTGCATATTCTGCTACGCTTCCTTCTGCAAAAGACTCTTTTACAACTATCGAAAACGAGAAGATTAAACTTAAAATCGCTAATAAAGGTGGTTATATAGTTGAAGCTACATTAAAAGAATTCGAAAAATTTAAAAAAGGTTCAGGACAATTAGTTGAATTAATTAAGAATAACAATTCGAATTTAAATATTCAATTACAAACTACAGATAACAGAACTTTAAACTCTAAAGATTTGTTTTTTGAACCAACACTGACAAAAAATGGTGCAGACCAAATTTTAACAATGCGTTTAAAAGCTGGAGCAAATGAATTTTTAGAATATAAATATGTATTAAAACCAAACGATTATTTAATTGGTTTTGATGTTCGTTCTCAAGGACTGAACAGAGTTTTAAATTCTTCTAAACCATTAAATTTAGCTTGGGATTTAAAAACATACAGAAACGAAAAAAGTGTTTCTTATGAGAATCGTTATGCTGAAATTTATTATAACTATGAAGATGGTAAAGAAAGTTATGTAGGTCAGGGAGATCACAAAGAAGAAACACCTGAAAAAGTAGATTACATTGCATTCAAACAGCACTTTTTTGCTACTATTCTTCAAACGAATACTGCTTTTGAAAAAGCTGATTTAGTTTCTGAGAATTTAGTTAAGGACGAAAAAGTGGATACTCTTTTTACAAAGCAGTTTAAAGCAACAGTTCCATTGGCTTTCTCAAACGGAGAAATTGATTATAAGATGAACTTATACTTTGGTCCGGCTGATTATAAAATATTGAAATCTTATGATAAAGAATTCCAAAAAATTATTCCATTAGGATGGGGAATTTTTGGATGGATTAATAAATGGATTTTCGTACCGTTATTTGGATTCTTAAGCTCTTATATTGCTTACGGAATTGCAATTATCATCTTTACTATTCTTATCAAATTGGCCATGTCGCCAATTACATATAAATCATTCTTGTCTCAGGCTAAAATGAAAGTTTTAAGACCTGATATTACTGAGTTGGGAGAAAAATACAAGAAAGACCCAATGAAGAAACAACAGGAAACAATGAAACTGTACAACAAAGCAGGAGTAAACCCAATGGCAGGATGTATTCCGGCATTGATTCAGCTTCCGTTTATGTATGCATCTTTCCAGTTTTTCCCGTCAGCTTTTGAGTTAAGACAAAAAAGTTTCCTTTGGGCAGACGATTTATCATCTTTTGACTCGGTTGTAAAATTACCTTTCCATATTCCATTGTACGGTGATCATATCAGTTTGTTCCCAATTTTGGCAGCAATCGCAATTTTCTTCTACATGAAAATGACTTCTGGAGATCAGCAAATGGCTGCGCCTCAGCAAGAAGGTATGCCGGATATGGCAAAAATGATGAAAATAATGATTTATGTTTCACCATTAATGATGTTAATTTTCTTCAATAGTTATGGTGCAGGTTTAAGTTTGTACAACTTTATATCGAACTTAATTACTATCGGAATTATGTTTGTAATTAAAAATTACATCGTAGACAGCGAGAAAATTCACGCTCAAATTCAGGAAAATAAATTAAAAGAGCCTAAAAAGCCAAGCAAGTTTCAACAACGTCTTCAAGATGTAATGGAACAGCAAGAAGCAGCAAAAAAGACTCAGAATAAAAAGAAATAAATTTTAAAAATCCCGATCTAATCGGGATTTTTTATTTTAATGAGTGTGTTTCCTTTTCAAATAACAAATGAAAATTTTAACTTTGAGAATGACAAAACATACTTTATGAAACTAATTTTCGTTTAAGTTAAAAATTGAATACAAGATGATTTCTAAAAAAATAATAATTAGGCTGCTATTGCTAAATGTTTTCTTTGTAAATGCCCAAACTGAGTTTAATAAATTAGATGCTAACGGAAAGAAAGACGGTGTTTGGAAAGGTGTTTATGAATCAAAACGTCCGCGATATGAAGGAACTTTCAGCCACGGAAAAGAAACGGGGATCTTTAAATTTTTTGATGATACAAAAAAAGGCGACGTAATTGCAACACGCGATTTTACAGCTAATGATGGAAGCTCATATACTATTTTTTATGATCAGAATAAAAATATAGTAAGCGAAGGAAAAGAAATTGGTAAGGACAGAGAAGGCGAGTGGAAATATTATCACAAAGCTTCTAAAATTTTGATGACTTCTGAAACTTATAAAAAAGGTAAATTACAAGGTTTAAGAACAGTTTATTATCCAAATTCCCAAGTTGCTGAGGAAATGACTTATGTAAACGGCTTAAAAGAAGGAAATTATAAAAAGCTAGGACAAAACGGAACTATTCAGGAACAGTCTGTTTTTAAAAATAATCAGTATGAAGGCGATGCTGTTTTTTATGATTCAGATGGAGTTGTAGCTTCTAAAGGAAAATTTGTAAAAGGAAAAAAAGCTGGAATCTGGCAATTTTATACAAGAGGTAAATTGACTAAAGAAGTTAATATGAGCGATCCTAAAAGTGCTTATAAGGCCGATTCAAAACCTAAAAACGAATAATATTAGTGCACGCTTGCGCGGGTATTTTTTTTTGCCACGAATTACACGAATTTCCACGAATTATTTTTTTGTTTTCTTAGTTAAATAAAAATTCGTGGAAATTCGTGTAATTCGTGGCAAACCTTTTTTCTCAAAATAAATTCGTGAATTCGTGACTGATTTTTTGCTCAATTGTTTAAATTTGATTGAGCTAATATTTTGATTCAATGGATTTAAACGAACTTGCAGGAAGATTTTTTTTATTGTTTTTTTCAATTTTGGTTTTGTACTTTTTCTCTAACAGAAAAGATAACGAAACTATAAATCCGTTGATGGTTATTGTTGGTTTGTGTACCTTTTCGCTTTGTTATTTGTTTACCAAAATCGAAATTGGAGTAGGAATTGGGTTTGGTTTGTTTGCCATTTTTTCTATTCTAAGATTTAGGACACAATCGTTTACTGTAAACGCAATCATCTTTCTTTTTGCTACGATTACGCTTTCTATTTTAGATATTATGTATCCTTTTGAAAAAATAGAAATACTCTTATTTTTTCAAATCATAATCATTGGTTTTTATGTGGCAGCTTCTATTATCGTAAACAGAAAAGCTTCAAAATATCTAAATACTGTTGATGTGAAAATTGCCTTGATAAACGATTTTTCTTTAGAAAATGGAAATATCCGTAAAGCAGTTCAGGAAAAAATCAATATTCAGGATTTTGATTTCAAGATTGTTTTGGTCAATACAGTAACCAATGAAATTGATCTTTTAGTATTCTATTAATTATTAAACGGCCGAACCTGTTTAATATATAAATCCCGATTTTCACCAACGATTTTAAACTCTATATCTACAGGATGGAATAGGTTTTTTCGCCAATAACGGTACATTTTCTCTTCAATTTTACTGCTTACAAGAAAAAGTCGGCTCATTTCTTTTCGGCTCAATAAAGGTTCATTGTTATTGAGATTTGAGTTTGAAGTATAATCGACATCAAAATCATCATCGTCAGTTCCGGAGTTTAAATGATAGGCTACAAATTGCTCGCAGATTTCTCCTTTTTCTGGTTTTACAACCGAGTTTTCCCCTTTTTGAACGTTTACTGTAATTCCGGGAAAATCTCCTCTGAAAATGTTTTTCGTAATTACAACTCCATTTGCCAATTCATCAGGAAAAGAACGATGCACTAAAACACCCATTGCAATATTCTGCTGGTCGATTCCAAAAAGTTCTCTTTCGTTGTATGAAGCTTCATTCCATACACTTGCCCAAACTTGCTTAATTGCTTTTTCGAATGTTTTGATACTGTCTCCAAGAATTCCGGTTTTAGAATCATATAATCCTGCTCCATTAAAATCGTCTAAATCTTCGGCATTTGTTGAGGAACGAAACCTGAAATTTTTGAATTTCGCATCTTTAAATGTTACATTCAATTTCGAAATTAACTCAGGATCGACAGGCTCTTTTTTAATGGCATCACGAATTTTTTTCAATTGCTGATTTACCCAAACCGTTGAATCTTTCTTTGTAGAATTCAAAAGTTCTTGTATTAAAGGAGAAATCGATTCTTTCTGAATGTGTTTGGTATAAAAATAAAACGGAATGGCATGAGCATTTTCGGGAACTTTAAATGGAATTTCTTTTGAAATAGCAATTAAATACGACATGTTTTGCGCTTTTGATCCAATGTAATTAACTCCTTTTTTAGGAATTTTTGACAAATCAACTAAATCTGTAATTGTTTTGTCGATTATCAACTTCTTCTTTTTAGGATTGGTTTTAATGACAATCTTTTTATCAGTTTCTTTTATAAAAAAAGTATCAACCTGAATTTTTAATTCTACTTTTTTAGAAAGTAATCTTTTGATGTTTTCATCTTTTAGGGCCAATGTATAGGCCATAATTGGAATCTTTCTGTTTTTACCCAAAAGAACCAAATGACTAAGAGGTGTCTGCAGTTCGTTGACAATAATTCCTCTTACATTAGGTAAAATATCCGGCGTTCCATCTAAAACTATAATTTCATCAGGATTTGGTTTTATTTTATCCAAATCTTTGATTTTGTATTGTTTTAAAATACCGACATTGCTTCCGGAAACGACTTCTTGATATTTTATTTCATTAAAAATATATTCTGATTTTACACACGGAATTTTGAATTTTTCTAAACGAAACCATTCCATTTGCTCAGGATTATTTAAATAAAATTTTAGGTTTTCTCCAATAAAAGTTGACTTTTTAACCAAATAGAAAAAACGTTCGATTTGTTCAATTGGCATATGATCTGAAGCGGCGAGTTCAAAAATCCATTTATCAGTTCCTTTGATATGATTGAGGTTTCCCAATAAAAAATCCCTGTCTTTTAAAGTGTTGCTGTAATTTTCATTATTAAAAATTTGTAAATCATAATTGTAGTGCAGATAATTTGTCACAAAATCATAATGCAGCGGAATCAAAGTGCTGTTGAAATAATACATTTTTTGTTTTCTTAAATCATAAACCACTTTTACCGATTCGATATTCGAAAATTTATCGGATAAAGGTTTTCCTCTAAATGCTTTATACGCTTCATAATCAGCTAATGATGAAGAATATCTTTGTGCACTCAAAGACATGAAAATGAATAAGAAAAACAGGCTGTATATGTGTTTTTTCATGACAATTGTATTGAATATTAAAAGTAAGTATTTAAACCATAAGTTTTATCTACTACGGGATTATATAAACTAATTGAAACAGCTTAGATTATCTAAAATATGGCGTATCTTTGCACCCTTGTAAAATTAAAGATTTTAAAATGAAACGTGTAGTTGTTGGTCTTTCTGGTGGAGTAGATTCTAGTGTTGCCGCTTATTTATTGCAGCAGCAAGGGTACGAAGTTATTGGGCTTTTTATGAAAAATTGGCACGATGACTCGGTTACGATTTCTAACGAATGTCCTTGGCTAGAAGATAGTAATGATGCTTTATTAGTGGCGGAAAAACTTGGAATACCGTTTCAAACTGTTGATTTAAGCGAAGAATACAAAGAGAAAATCGTTGACTATATGTTCAACGAATATGAAAAAGGACGAACTCCAAATCCTGACGTACTTTGTAACCGCGAAATCAAATTTGATGTTTTTATGAAAATCGCACTAAGTCTTGGTGCCGATTATGTGGCGACCGGGCATTACTGCCAAAAAAGCGAAATTGAGGTTGATGGAAAAACGGTTTATCAATTGATTGCCGGAAATGACGTTAACAAAGATCAATCTTATTTTTTATGTCAGCTATCGCAAGATCAATTGTCTAAAGCATTGTTCCCAATTGGTGCGCTGACAAAACCTGAAGTTCGCGAAATCGCTGCTGAAATGGAATTAGTAACTGCCGAAAAGAAAGATTCGCAAGGACTTTGTTTTATTGGAAAAGTTCGTTTACCGGAGTTTTTACAGCAAAAATTGCAGCCAAAAGAAGGTACAATTGTTCAAATTGATAAAAACGATCCAATCTACAACTTTGAAAAATCAGCTGAACTATCTTTAGAAGAAGAACTAAAAATTGAAGCTCAAAAATTAGATTATCTTCCAACAATGGGAAAAATTATGGGTAAACATCAGGGTGCACATTATTTTACTGTTGGCCAAAGAAAAGGATTGAATGTGGGAGGAACTACAGATCCGTTATTTGTAATCGCTACAGATGTTGAAACCAATACCATTTATACAGGTTTAACCAGCAATCACCCTGGATTGTTCAAAAAAGCTTTGTTTGTTGGAGAATCTGAAGTACACTGGGTTCGTGAAGATATGAAGTTAAAAACAGGCGAAAAAATGGAAGTTATGGCGAGAATTCGTTACCGTCAGCCCTTACAAAAAGCGACACTTCATCAATTTGAAGATGGAATGTATGTTTCTTTTGAAGAACCACAATCTGCCATAACAGAAGGTCAGTTCGTTGCTTGGTATTTAGAGAATGAATTAGTTGGTTCGGGAGTAATTTCTTAGCTTTATACTTTTTTACGAAGGATTTCCTTTTAAAAGAGTATATATGAAACAGAACTTTACTTTTCTTTTACTATTGTTTTCGACTTTAATATTTTCTCAGGAAGAAGATGCCTGGGTATATTTTAACGGAAAACCAAATTCACAGGATTTTTTCAATAATCCATCGCTGACTCTTTCGCAGAGATCATTAGATCGTCGTACAGCACAAAATATTGCCTTAAATATTACAGACGCGCCTCTTGAAATTACGTATGTAAATCAGGTAAAAGCTAGCGCAGGAATAACAGTTTTGGCACAGTCAAAATGGTTAAATGCACTTCATGTTAGAGGAACTCAAACTAATATTACGGCTTTAAAGCTGCTTTCGTATGTTGATAAAGTAGTTTTTGCTAATAAGACATTAAATGTAACTTCAAAAAAAGTTTCGCAAAATAATATTGCTGCAGTAAAAAATAAGCTGGAAACTACAATTGATTATGCATACGGAAATTCTGCAAATCAAATTCAAATGCTTAACGGACAAGTTTTGCATCAGCAGAATTATACAGGTTCCGGAAAAATAATTGCTGTTTTAGATGCCGGATATCCTGGGGTAAACACAGCAGAACCTTTTAAACGATTACGCGATAATAATTTGATTTTAGGAGGTTATGATTATGTCAACAGAAGCACGAATTTTTATGCCGGAGATGATCACGGAACTTTAGTTTTATCTACAATGGGAGGTTACAAAGAGAATTCTTTAGTAGGAACTGCTCCAGACGCTTCTTATTATTTATTTATAACAGAAAATGATGCTTCTGAAAATCCTGTTGAAGAATCGTATTGGGTAGAAGCCGCAGAACAAGCGGATGCTTACGGAGTTGATATTATTACGACTTCATTAGGGTATTTTGGTTTTGATAATACCAATTACAGCCACACTTACAGCGATATGAATGGTACAACAAACTTTATTACAAAAGGTGCCGAAATTGCTTTTAGCAAAGGAATTCTCGTTTTAGCATCTGCCGGAAATGAAGGGAACCAAGTTGAAAATCATGTTGGATCGCCTGGAGATGGCGTTTCTGTTCTTACAATTGGTTCTGTAAATTCTGTAAAAGTTAAAGCCCCTTCCAGTTCTATTGGGCCAAGTTTTGACAATCGTATTAAACCAGATGTAATGGCGCAAGGAGTGGCCGCTGTAGTTTCATCTACTTCGGGAACTATTGGTACAGCAAACGGAACTTCTTTTTCATGTCCAATTATGGCAGGAATGGTAGCTTGTTTATGGCAGGCATTTCCAACGAAAACAAATCAGGAAATTAGACAGATGATTGTTGAATCTGCAGATCGATATACAACTCCGGATAATAATTATGGGTATGGAATTCCTAATTTTGGATCGACTTTAAGTGTAGATACTTTTGAGTCTTCATCAGATTTTTCAGTTTATCCAAATCCGGCAAAATCAAATATTTCTTTTTTGTTTGCAGATGAAACGGCTTCTGTGTCTATTTATTCCATTTTAGGACAAAAGTTGATTGAAAAACAAATAACAAATCAAAATCCGGTTCTTTCTGTTGAAAGCTTAAACAATGGATTGTATTTTTATACTTTTAAATCTGGAAGTTTACAGAAAACAGGGAAAATAATAAAACAATAAGAGTTTTTAATGAACAGAATTACACAGCTTTTCAATATAAAATATCCAATTATTCAAGGAGGAATGATTTGGAACAGTGGTTATAAATTAGCATCGGCAGTAAGTAATGCGGGAGGTTTAGGTTTAATTGGAGCGGGGTCAATGTATCCGGAGGTTTTAAGAGAACATATTCAGAAATGCAAAAAAGCGACCGATAAACCGTTTGGAGTTAATATCCCGATGTTATATCCCAATATTGAAGAGATCATGAATATTGTGGTTGAAGAAGGCGTAAAAATCGTTTTTACATCGGCAGGAAACCCTAAAACCTGGACTTCATTTTTAAAAGAAAAAGGAATAACGGTTGTACACGTTGTTAGCAGCAGTGTTTTTGCATTAAAAGCACAAGAAGCAGGTGTAGATGCAATTGTTGCCGAAGGCTTTGAAGCAGGCGGGCACAACGGACGCGACGAAACTACTACTTTAACTTTGATTCCGATGGTTAAAGAAAAAATACAAATCCCGATTATTGCCGCAGGCGGAATCGCAACGGGAAGAGGAATGCTGGCGACCATGATTTTAGGTGCTGATGGAGTACAGGTTGGAAGTCGTTTTGCGGCATCTATAGAATCTTCTGCCCACAATAATTTTAAAGAAACGATAGTTAGTATAAAAGAAGGAGACACTCAATTGACTTTAAAAGAATTAGCTCCGGTTCGATTGGTAAAGAATAAATTTTATAATGATGTTCAGGCTTTGTATGAAAAATGCCCTTCTAAAGAAGAATTAGTAACACTTTTAGGAAGAGCAAGAGCCAAAAAAGGAATGTTTGAAGGCGATCTTGAAGAAGGTGAACTTGAAATAGGACAAATTGCCGGACTGATTCATGAAATTTTGCCTGTAGAACAAATTGTTCAACAAATGATGGCTGATTTTAAAGCTGCTCGCGAAGAAAAAGCTACATTTGAGTTTTAATTATCTGCAAGAAATATTTTATGAATTCTATTCGCTTCTATATATTATTTTTGTTTCTGACTTTTGGATTACAACAAGTTCAGAGTCAATCGTATCATTTTAAAACTTCAGGATTTAGTGTTTTAGAAAAAAATGAAAAAGGAAAGTGGGGACAGTGGTCAGATCTTGATTTGGTTAATCTCTCTGTAGTTTTGGATACTGATAAACATAGGATTGTTGTTTATTCTCAGGAAATTCAGCTTTTTAGTATTTTGGATTACATCGAACGAGAAGAAAACGATACTGATATTGTATATTCTTTTATGTGTAAAGACAATGACGGACGAGAATGCAAGCTTTCTATTATTACACGTAAAAAGCAAGATAACCGCAAACAGCTTTATATCAACTACGACGATCATATTATTGTTTATAATATTTTTACGGTATAAATTGTTTAAGTAATTCATTAAAAATAAACCCGACAGGTTTCAAAACCTGTCGGGTTTGCTATATAAAAAACTTAGTATCTCAGAACCTTAGAAACTTTCCTCTAAACTTCAATTTCCTTAATAAACTCATCATATTCCAGATAAAACATTTCAAGAGCATGCATGTTTTCGTTGAAGAAATCAAAAATAGCATCCCAGTTATTGCGATTGCTAAAACCTACTCCAGGTTTTTCAACCCAGATTCTGCTGATGGTTTTACCACTTTCTAAAGTGTAGTTTTTTTCGAAAACCAAGTCTTTAATAAATTCCTCTTCAAGGATATTTTTTAAAGCTTCAATCTTTTCAAAATACGCATTTCGTTTTTCATCGCTTCTGTGTTCAATGTCAATTAAAACCTGCGCTTTTTTATTGTCTACATAAAATTTAAAAGAGAAATCTTTGATTTTGGTATCATAAAGAACCCATTTTCTTGGATACTTTTCTGCAAAAGCAACCCAAAATTCCCTTTTTATTCTTTGTGATTCTTCTCTGCTGTACATTTTTATGGCTTTGTTTTAGAAAACTTGTAGAACCGCATTTTCTAGAGTATATTTATATTTTAATTTGAAAGTACAAAAATAAACTTTGAATATGGATTTTCAAGATTTTTTGCAATATGTTCCTAATTTAATTCCAGTTGAACTTCCGGCAGAATCAGCACACGCAAAAATGGCGCCTCTAGAACGCATTCAGGCGTTGAAAAATCTAGATATAGACGCAAAAAATCCAAGAATTGCTGCAGTTATGATGTTGTTTTATCCCAAAAAAGAAAAAACACATTTAATTCTAATTGTTCGAAATGCATACAATGGCGTTCATTCGTCGCAGATTGCATTTCCAGGCGGAAAATACGAATTAACAGATCGTGATTATCAGGAAACTGCTTTACGTGAAACCAGCGAAGAAATTGGCGTTAGTCCTGAGAAAATTGAAATTATAAAGCATTTTACACCTATGTATATTCCGCCAAGTAACTTTTTAGTGCATCCATATCTGGGAATTGCCAAAGAAGAACTTGTATTTTATCCCGATGCACGAGAAGTAGCTGGTGTTCTTGAATTGCCATTATCTGTTTTTTTAGATGATGAAATTATAATTGAAACCAAATTATCTACTTCTTACGGAAACGATATTTTGGTTCCCGCATTTAATATTCAAAATCATATTGTTTGGGGAGCAACCGCAATGATTTTAAGTGAATTGAGAGATGTACTAAAATTTACTTTCTCAGAAAAATCACAATAACTTTAATTTAACATTTTGATAATCATTGAGATATAGAATTATTTCGTAAATTGTATATTAGTATTGCTAAAAGAATAATTTTTGTATGTTTGCGACTTAACCTAAAAAACACAAAAAGACGTTATGGGATTGTTTAAACGAAATCCTTTTGGGCATATATTATTCATCAAGAAATGGTTAATCCGTATTTTGGGAGCCATGACTCATAGAAGATATAGAGGTTTTAATGAATTACAGATTGAAGGATCTGAAATTATTAAAACACTTCCAGACAGAAACGTTTTGTTTATATCCAATCACCAAACTTATTTTGCTGATGTTGTGGCAATGTTTCATGTGTTTAACGCAAGTTTAAGCGGACGTCAAGATACTATTAAGAACATTGGCTATTTGTGGCAGCCAAAAATGAATATTTACTACGTAGCTGCAAAAGAAACAATGCAAGCGGGATTACTGCCAAGAATTTTAGCCTATGTTGGCGCTATTACCGTAGAAAGAACATGGCGCGCAAAAGGCGTAGACGTAACCGAAAAACGTGACGTAAATCCAAACGATACTGAAAATATCCGTATTGCCCTTGAAGACGGCTGGGTTATTACTTTTCCACAAGGAACAACAAAATCTTTTAAACCCGTTCGTAAAGGAACTGCGCACATAATCAAACAGCATAAACCTATCGTAATTCCTATTGTTATAGATGGTTTCCGTCGTTCTTTTGATAAAAAAGGACTTCGTATGAAAAAGAAAAATATTCTGCAGTCTTTCATTATCAAAGAACCTCTTGAAATTGATTATGAAAACGATACAATCGAAGAAATCGTAGAAAAAGTAGAATACGCTATCGAACAGCATCCATCTTTCTTAAAAGTAATCCCAGCCGAAGAAATCAAAGCACAGGAAGAACTAAATAGATTGAGACAGTGGGAGTATTAGAATTTTAGATTTCTGATTTTAGAGTTTAGATTTTTTTTGTTTTAAGTTTCAAGTTTCAAGTTAAGGAGAAACCTTAGAATCTTAGCAACTTAGAACCTCAGTATCTTAGAAATCAATTTTCTTCAACTCCTTATAATTCACATATAATCTGCGCAATAAAGTTCCGTATAGCAATCTGTAGAAGCACCAGAACAATCCAAAGAAACCTAATATTACTAAGGTTAAGATTCCAATTGTAGCAAACATTGCTTTTCCGTCTATGGCAAGTTTTTCTCTTAAAAAAGCCATATCAGGATTGTAAACAAAAGCGATAAAGAAACTTAAAATGGATGTAATCACAATCATTCCTAAGTTGTACCAAACATAATACTGAACTGTTTTTCTGGTTCTTAAAATGGCACTCATTAAAGATTTTGTGGCAACAGTTGTAGAAATTGTAGTGTAATTTTTATAGAAAATAAACACGAAAACTAATCCCACTAAATAATTCAAATAAGTTAAATATTCAAGCGTAACCACAATTTCAGGATGATTTATTTTTCGTAAAACTTCATCAGTATTGATAAATAAGTTTGAAAAAGTCCAAAACGAAATCTCCAAAATACTGATAATCAAAATCCATTTCACAATTGAAGATGACTTTTTGTGAATCATTTTATAGATTTCTTTTTCAGAAATTTGTTCAAAAGAATCAGAGTTCTTTTGCCAGTCTTTTTTTAATAAATCCAGTTCTTTCATAATAATTTTTAAGGATTTAGTATTTTTTTAAGTTTCCCTTTAATTCTGTTCATTTTCACACGCGCATTCACTTCGCTGATTCCTAAGGTTTCGGCTATTTCCTGATAATCTTTGTCTTCTAAATACATAAAAACTAATGCTTTTTCGATGTCGTTAAGCTGATAAACAGCTTTGTACATCAATTTAATCTGTTCTTCCTCTTCATAGTTGTAATCTACATCTTTTACAAAATGCTGATGACTCTCATAATCTACGGTAGATATGGTTCTTTTGGTTTTGCGGTATAAGGTAATGGCTGTATTTAGAGCGACACGATACGTCCAGGTCGAAAATTTACTGTCGCCTCTAAATTTTGGATACGCTTTCCAGAGCTGAATAGTAATTTCCTGAAACAAATCTTTATGAGCATCTTCGCCGGCAGTATATAATCTACAAATTTTGTGGATTATATTCTGATTTGCCTGCAGTTGCGCAACAAATGACTGTTCTAGATTTTCGCTCATATAAGTATTAGTAGTGTTGAAATCATTTTTGTTACAGTTAATGTTTATTTTTTTGCCACGAATTTCACAAATTTCTCGAATTACTTCTCAAACAGAATAGATAAAACTTGAGCTTTTTGAAATTCGTGCTAATTCGTGAAATTCGTGGCAACCTTCTACAGTTGTCGCGTTTTATAATAATTAATCATCAAATCAATAAACTTGCTATAGCTTTCCATTCCATCTTTCTGATTGTTTGATTTTAAGAAACTATCATAAACAAAATGAAAACCTTCATCAATAAAAGTATCATATTGTTTCCAAAAATCCTGACTTTCCTGATAGTTTTTTAAAATTCCCGGATTAACTTGTTTCTTTAAAACCTCAAAGATTTTCTCGTTTTTAAATTTCCAGATTCCAAGGCAATAACGCAATGCAAAGCTATACCCAGAATATTGATAATATAAATTGTCATTTTTTACAGTTGCCAAAACACCTATAAAATTACATTCGTTTTCACTCGCAAAACCTATTTGATGCGCCATTTCGTGAGAAGCGGTAAGCGGAAAAGAATACATTGGTAACAAATCATTTACCTGCGCTTCATTTGTAAACGGGTTTAAATAACCACCAAATCCCATATAAGTTAGCGGTACACTAAACAGCGATTTTTTTACGCTTAAAGTCTCATATTTAAAATAAGGGTGTTCTTGGGCTAAATTACCATATCCATTAAGATTCATCTTAAAAACTTCTTCCTGAGAATAGGGAAAATTGATTTTTTCGCTTTTGTTTTTTGTGATTTTAAACTGAACTTCATTCGTTTTAACAATCAGTCTTTTTGTAAAGGCCAATAAATCCGCATCGGTATATTCTCTTTTGATTTCCATTTTTTCGAAAAGAGGTTTTCGATAATAATTGAAAGCCCAAAGTAGATGAAAGAAAAAGTAAAAAACAGAAATTTTACCTGTAATTTTTAAAAGATGATCTTTCCAATCTGTTCTCCATGTTTTTCGTATTCTCCAAAACCAGCTTATCATGGATAAAATTAAAACTGCGTAAATACAATCACCCACAGAAAATGAAATTTTGCCTAAAAACACCCGAGAGAAATGCGAAATTCTGATGTATAAATTATTACTGTAAAGACCTTCTACAAAATCAGGAAAAAACGGCAGGATTTTTAAAAAGATAATCTGAACTAAAAGAAATAATGGAAGGATATATTTTGATTTCACAGTACAATTTTTGGATACGTAAATATAATTACAATATTGAATGATTAAAAAAAGTTCGCCACGAATTCCACTAATTTTCACGAATTATTGATTTGTTTAATTTTAGAGCCATTATAATTTGTGCTAATTCGTAGAATTCGTGGCGGAAAAAGCATTTAAACTTTGTAACTTTGAAGCTCTTAATTGTTAAACTTCAAACAAAATATAATGAGTCAGGAAATAAGAAATCTGGAACCAAAAGCACTTTGGAACAAATTTGCAGATTTAAACGCCGTTCCGCGTCCGTCAAAGAAAGAAGAGCGTGTAATCGAGTTTATGAAAAACTTTGGAAACAGCTTAGGTTTAGAAACTTTTGAAGATGAAATCCGAAATGTAATCATCAGAAAACCGGCAACTCCGGGAATGGAAAATCGCAAAGCCATTGTAATGCAAGGCCACTTAGATATGGTGCACCAAAAAAATGCTGATATTGTTTTTGATTTTGATACGCAAGGAATTGATATGTATGTTGATGGTGACTGGGTTCGCGCCCGCGGTACAACGCTTGGTGCTGACAATGGGTTAGGAGTAGCTACAATTATGGCAATTTTAGAAAGTAAAGACATTCCACATCCTGCAATTGAAGCTTTGTTTACAATTGATGAAGAAACCGGAATGACTGGTGCTTTAAATTTAAAAGGAGGAATTCTTCAAGGACAGATCTTATTGAATCTGGATACAGAAGAAGATGACGAAATTGATATAGGATGTGCTGGTGGAATCGATGTAACGGCTACAAGAGCTTATAACGAAGAAGAAGTTCCAGAAAGCTCTGTTGGGTATACTATTACCGTAAAAGGCTTAAATGGAGGTCATTCTGGAATGGATATTCATAAAGGTTTAGGAAATGCCAATAAAATAATGAACCGTTTATTATTTGATGGTTTTGAAAACTTTGGATTACAGGTTTCTGAAATTAATGGAGGAAGTCTTAGAAATGCAATTCCGAGAGAAAGCGTTGCTAAAGTGATTATTTCTCAAATGTTTGATGAAGCTTATGTTTATGATATGCAGGAAATTATTTCTGACATCAAAGCAGAATATAAAACTACTGAACCAAACTTATCTATCGAAATTGTAAAAGGTGATTTACCTGAAAAAATAATGGATTTAGGTGTTCAGGAAGGAATTATCAGAGCGATTTATGCAGCACAAAACGGAGTGTATAAAATGAGCGCTGATATGGCTGACTTGGTTGAAACTTCAAACAATATTGCTCGCGTTGTTGTAAAAGACGGAGAAATTCTAGTGGGATGTTTAACGCGTTCTTCTGTAGAATCTTCAAAATTTGATTTGGCTAATTCTTTACGTTCTGCTTTTGAACTAGTAGGATGTGAGGTTGAACTTTCTGGTTCTTACCCAGGTTGGACTCCGAACGTAAATTCAGAAATATTAGAAGTTTTAAAAGATATTTACGAAAAGCAAAATGGTGAACAGCCAAAAGTTGTGGCTTGTCACGCTGGTTTAGAATGCGGAATTTTAGGAACAAATTACCCTGAAATGGATATGATTTCTTTTGGACCAACAATTCACGGAGCGCACTCTCCAGACGAAAGAGCCAGCATTTCATCTGCTCAAAAATATTGGAAATTTGTATTAGAAATTCTTTCAAATATTCCGGCTAAATAAAAAAAAGTAATCAGTGTTCAGTTTTTTAGTAATCAGTAAATCTGGTGACTAAACTGAACACTGAACACTTTTTTAATCTCTTTTAGGAGTATTTTTCTTCTCTCTTTTTTCTTCTTTTTTTTCTTTAGCCGTTTTTAACGGTTCTTTTTTTGCTGTTTTTTTAGCATCTTGACCTTTTGCCATAATGTATTGATTTTATTTGTTTTACTGTTTTGTTATAGTAAATATAGCTTTTTAAAAAATCATAAGGCATAAAAAAATCCTCAATTTTTTAAATTGAGGATTCGTATGTTTTTGTAAAAGTGAAATTTTAATTTCTTTTTAATACTTTATATTGTTCGTAGCAGCCGCTTATGGCATCTAAAATCTGTAAATCATTTGCAGATTGAATAAAAGCATCAGAATAGTTGCAGCGATGCATGATTTCAGGAATTTCATCTTTGCTGATTCCTAATAAAACGGCAATAGTTTCACGATCGTATTTAGTTTCTAAAAGATTTCTAATCGTATCGTCTTTTTTCATGTCCTTGAGTTTTTTAAGCTCCCGACTGTTTTTTCCGAAGAAATTATAAAGCATATCTGCCGGATTAAAAATAGAGCCCAATACTTTTCCAAAAGCATTTGGAGAATATTCACCTGCTTCATAACCTTGTGTAAGGCCTGAAATACTGTAACGGTAGTTTTCTTTAGTTGGAATTAACTTCGAATCAATTTCAAGATAACCAGTCAAATTAAATGGAGCAATAACAACTTCTTCAAGTGCAATTGCTTTTTCAGTAAGCTGAATTCGAGTCACTTTATTTTTTATCCAGTCATTTGTTACTCTGATTCTAAGAGATTGAAATCCTAAAAGAGAAAAATGAATTGTATCATTAGGCTGTACATCAATTTCAAAATACCCTTTTGCATCAGATTTAGCGCCGCGTACTTTATTGGTGTTAATGATATTTACATTTGGAAGAGGTTGTTTACTATCATCGTTTATAATGTAACCCGAAACCCTTTGCGGAGTTGTAGATTCAGCATCTTGTGCAAAACTTATGGCAGAGAATAGTAAAAAAAAGAAAACTGCGAAATATTTCATATCCTGATTTAAAGCACTAAAAGTAGTAAATAGAGATTAAATATTTCGCAGTCTTCGAATATAATTATCAGAAAATTAACAAAGTCAGCGGTGTGGCTTTTTGTGTTTAAATAAAAAGGGATCAGGAAGTTTGAGTTATATTGTTTTGGATTACAAAACTATTCGTGGAGAGTAAGATTCTTAATATAAAAAAATCCCAAATTCCATTTATGTCAGGAATTTGGGATTTCGTATTTTAAGATATAAAAGAATTAATCTCTTCTTGGTCTTCTTGGTCTTGGTGAATCACCAAAGCTTTCAGAACGTCTTGGAGCTCTGTCTGAACTTCCTTCGCTTCTTTTGAAACCACCTTCTCTTGGAGCTGAGTTTCTGTCGCTTCTAAAACCTCCTCCGGAACCTTCACGTCTTGGAGCTGAGTTTCTGTCGCTTCTAAAACCTCCGCCTCCAGAACCTTCACGTCTTGGAGCAAAGTTTCCTTCTCTTCTTGGTCCGCCAGAATTACGTCCGCCGCCACGGTTGTTGTGGTCACGTCTTCCTCCTCCGTCATTTTTAGAAATTTCAACATTAATACGACGTCCTTCTAACTGAACGTTGTTTAAAATATCCATTACTTTATCAGTATGCTCAGGATCAGTATTAAAGAAAGAGAAACCTTCTTTTACATCCACTTTGAAAACGTCATCACGACCTAAGTCTAATGTTTCTTTCAAATAATCTTTAAGAGACATCCAGTCGAAATTATCTCTTGAACCGATGTTTACAAAATAACGAACTGCTCCATTATTATTGAATTCTCTAGGCTCAGAATCATTTCTTTCACGTCTTTCTCCAGAAGATTGAGTAGAAATATCTCTATTCTTTTTGTAGTAAGCAATGAAACGGTTAAATTCTACCGAAACCATTTTCTTAATCAATTCTTCTTTAGATAAACCTTCAAGAACATTGTTAATAGCTGGTAAATAGTTGTCAATTTCGTGATCAACCTCAGTATCTTTAATTTTATTAGCTAAGTGTAATAATTGAATTTCGCAGATTTCGATTCCAGATGGAATAGATTTTTCTTCGAATTTTTGTTTGATGATTCTCTCGATAGAAGAAATTTTACGTAACTCACTTTTTGTAACAATTACAATAGAAGTTCCTAATTTTCCAGCTCTACCAGTACGTCCAGAACGGTGGTTGTACGTTTCGATCTCATCAGGTAATTGGTAGTTTACAACGTGTGTTACGTTATCAACGTCAATACCACGTGCAGCAACGTCAGTAGCAACAAGCATCTGAATTTGTCTTCCACGGAAAGATTTCATTACACCATCACGTTGTGCCTGAGATAAATCTCCGTGCAACGCAGCAGCGCTATATCCATCTTCAATTAATTTTTCAGCTACAGCTTGTGTATCTCTTTTAGTACGACAGAAAACCACAGAGAAAATATCTGGATTTGCATCGGCTAAACGTTTTAAAGCTTCGTAACGGTCACGTGCATTTACTAAGTAAAATTCGTGAGAAACTGTTGCAGAACCTGAGTTCTTAGCACCAACAGTAATTTCAACCGGTTCGCTCATGAATTGTTTTGCAATTCTGGCAACCTCTTGCGGCATAGTTGCAGAGAACAACCATGTACTTTTTTGATCTGGAGTATCTGATAAAATAGATACGATGTCTTCATAGAATCCCATGTTTAACATCTCATCAGCTTCATCAAGAATACAGTAATCTATATTTTTAATGTTTACTAAACCTCTGTTAATCATGTCTTGCATTCTCCCTGGAGTAGCCACAATAATTTGTGCGCCTCTTTTAATCTCTCTAGCTTGCTCTGTAATACTAGCCCCGCCGTAAACTGCTACCACATTAATACCTTTTTCGTATTTTGAGTAGTTTTTAAGTTCGTTGGTAATCTGTAAACAAAGTTCTCGTGTTGGCGATAAAACTAATGCTTGTGTGTTTCTATTGTCAGCATCAATTTTTTGAATTAGCGGAAAACCGAAAGCTGCCGTTTTCCCTGTCCCTGTCTGAGCCAACGCAACCATATCTGTGTCTTTTTCCAATAATAGGGGAATCGCCTTTTCCTGTACCTCTGACGGATTTTCAAATCCTAGATCTAAAATCGCCTTCAGTAACGATTCATTCAATCCTAATTGTTCAAATTTATTCATATGTGTTTTTAAAATAGGGTGCAAAATTACTGTTAATTATTCAGATAAACTAATGCTATTTTAAGATTTATAGATTTGTTATGATTTGATTATCAAAAAGTTATGTTTGGTGTAAAATCATTTTTGAAAGAAATCGAAAAAAATACGTCGTGAAATATCAATTTTGCCCAATAATTTGTTGTATTTTGAACAATTATTTTCTTGTGTTCAGAAAATCAATAAGTTGCTCAGTTGCCTTTGCGCGATGACTTATTTTATTTTTAATTTCTGAAGATAATTCGGCAAAAGTCTCCTTATAATTCTCCGGCTGAAAAATCGGATCATATCCAAAACCATGATTTCCAGCTTTAGTCAAAGTAATATTCCCTTTTGCTAAACCCGTAAAAAGATGCTGCTTTCCTTCTAAATTTAAAGCAATAACGGTCTTGAACTGTGCACTGCGGTTTTCTTCGTTTTTTAAAGCCTCCAAAAGCTTGTTCATATTATCATCGGCATTTTTTTGTTCACCCGCATATCGGGCAGAATAAACGCCCGGTTCTCCGTTTAAAACTTTCACCTCTAAACCTGTATCATCAGCAAAACAATCATAACCATATTTTTCGGTAACATAATTGGCTTTTAAAATCGCATTGCCTTCAATAGTGTCAGCAGTTTCAGGAATTTCTTCGTGACAGCCAATATTTTCTAAACTTAATAACTGGATAGATCCATTTAGAATGCTTTGAATTTCTTTGATTTTATTTAAATTATTGGAAGCGAAAACCAGTTTCATATTTTGTATATTTAAAAGTAAGACTATTTTAAACACAAATTTAGAATTCTTATATTTGATAGTTACCTAAAAATAAAAATAAATGCAATTATCTGTACTGTATAAAAAAATAATGCCATTTGTAAAACCGTACAAAAAAATGGTAATTGCCACTTTACTGCTTACATTTTTAGGCTCATTTGCAGCGCAGGTAAATGCTGTAATATTAAAATATACCGTCGATGCTATCAATAATTTAATGGTGGCGCATGAACCTTTATCAAAAGGATTTCATTTGTTAGAGATAATAAGTATTGTGCTGCTTACTAAAGAGTTGGTAAACTCAATTGTACAATTTGGGCAAAAATTTTATGGTGAAAAACTCCGAATTTTTATAACCCGCGATATCTCGCAGACCATCGTAGAAAAAATTCTAAGTTATCGAATGGAGTTTTATACTTCTGATGAAAATGAAAGCGGAAAACTCCAAACCAGAATCGATCTCGGTATTAGCAGCTTAACACGATTGGTTCAAAACTTTTTTATAGATATTCTGCCTTTATTTGCCAACGCTTTTGTGGCTTTGGTAATTATGTTTTATGCCAATGTTTATGTGGGATTGGTAAGTTTATGTATCATTCCGATTTACTTTTATATCAGCCAATTACAAGCCACAAAACTAAGTGGTTTCAGACGAAGAATGCGTAATTATCGTGAAACCAAAAACAACGGAATCATTAGTTTAATTGAATCGATAACGGTTATTAAATCTTTTGTTCGCGAATCGACCGAAGCTGATCGTCATGAAAAAATTCAATATGAAATGACCGAAAATCAGCTGGCAACCAGAAAAACCAGTTTTATTTTTGAAAGTATAAAAAGCTTCGTTGAACAAATAGGAGTGGTGATTATCATCATTTTGACCGCTTATTTTGTTTTAAATAATCAAATGACAATTGGTGCGATCATGTTTCATATTATGTTGTTTAATAATGTTTCGTCGCCAATTCGACAATTGCACCGAATTTATGATGAAGTAAACGATGCTTTAATTTATTCCGAAGGATTCTTTGATATTTTAGAATCAGAACAGGAAATAGAAACCAGCGGAACTTATATGCCGGAAAAAATTACCGGATTGATCGAAGTGAAAAATGTTGATTTTGTTTATCCAAACGGAACTCAGGCGCTTTATGATATTAATTTTATGGTTAAACCGAATGAAACAACTGCTCTAGTTGGATTAAGCGGAGCCGGAAAAAGCACGATTATTAATTTACTGGATAAATTTTATCTGCCTTCGTCAGGGCAAATCTTTTTAGATGGAATTGATTTAGTGGATTATGACACCGATTTTCTGCGTAAAAATATTGGTTTAGTACTTCAGAAAAACCACATTTTTAAAGGTACAATTGGAGAGAATATTTTATACGGAAATCCCGAAGCTTCAGCATCTGAAATTATTGAAGCGGCAAAGCAAGCCTACATTCACGAACAAATTATACAATTGCCAAAAGGCTACGATTCTGATGCGCATTTGCTTTCCGGCGGACAGCAGCAGCGAATTGCTATTGCGAGGCTTTTTCTGAAAAATCCGCCTATAATTTTTCTGGATGAACCAACGGCGAGTCTCGACGCAATTGCAACAGAACAAATTAAAAAGTCTTTAGACGCCATTAAAAAAGACAGAACTGTAATTATCATTTCGCACAGTATTTCTCAAATTATCGATGCCTCAAATATTATTGTTTTGGAAAAAGGAAGATGTGTCGAAAAAGGCACACACGATGAATTGTACGACAATAAAGGAGCATATTACCAAATATTTATGGCAATGGCAAACAGTTTAAATATTGAAAAAATCACTCAGACTTTTGATTAAGCTGATTAAAAGTTATTTTTTCGATAAGAAAAACAAAAGCGATTCCAAAAGTATAAGCTAAAATATCTGACCAAAGAAAACCTTGTCCTAAAACATATCTTCCAAAAAGAGTTTTTCGAAGTTCAATAATCCATTCTGCCTGATAAAGCTGTAAAAACTCAATGCCGTAACATAGTAGCAGAGAAAATAAAGCGACTATAAAAGCTTTTTTCATTGGAAGAAATATTCTAACCAAAAAATAAATCATAACTGCATAAAGAGCATCGCCAATCCATAAAGGGATAAAAGAGATTTTTCTTGAAAGGATTCCGAGAAGAATGGTACAGAAAAATAAAATAAAATATTGAATTCTGAATTTTTTCAAAGTTTGGTAGGTTATTGGTTAGAGGCAAATATAGGTCAAATCTTTAAAAAGATGAATTTAATGGCACGCGGATGACGCAGATTTAAACAGATTTATTCTCGTAGTTTTGTCATTCCGAGGAACGAGGAATCGCACTAGAGAATCGACAAAGATTGGCGACTTGCTGTTGTGGAGTTTCTTGTGCGATTCCTCGTTCCTCGGAATGACAAACTTCATGTTTACGGTATATTATACATCGCAAGTCAATCAATAAAAACAAAAATAAATCTGTTTAAATCCGCGGCATCTGCGTGCCATTACGTCCAGCTTAGTGCGATTGCTTCGTTCCTCGCAATGACAAAAAAGTACATTTTTAGGGAACGAAAAATACAAAGACTAAAATAAGTTTACTTTATTTCATAAATTTATCGGTTCTAAAAACTATCTATCTAAAAGTAACCACATGAATGCAAAATTTTTCGCTCTGATTACAGCTTTATTTCTTCTTGGAAATCAGGGTTATTCTCAAAAAGACAATTCGTTTAACGTTAAAAAACAATTGGAGTATTGTGCAGAACAGGCTTCAAAAACATTAAAAGTGATTCCGGATGACGGGACTTCACCAAGAACGGTTCCGAATGGAAGCAAAGACTGGAAATTTGTAAATTACAAAGACTGGACAAGCGGATTCTGGCCTGGAGAATTATGGTTTTTATACGAAGCGACAAAAGATAAAAAATGGGAAAAAGAAGCCGATAAATTTAGCCGGTTTTTAACGCCTTTGTCGGTTAGTAAAGCTGCTGACCACGATTTAGGTTTTCAGATTTTTAATAGTTTCGGAAACGGATACAGATTAACTAAAAATAAAGAATACAAAGAAATCATTCTAAAAACAGCCGATACTCTGGCAACACTTTTTAATCCAAAAGTGGGAACAATTCAATCTTGGCCGCATAATAAAATGGGCGGACACAATACCATCATCGATAATATGATGAATTTAGAATTGTTGTTTTGGGCTTCTAAAAACGGCGGAAATAAAAAACTGTATGATATTGCTGTAAAACATGCCGAAACAACAATGGCAAATCATTTTAGACCAGATAATACTTCTTATCATGTTATTATTTATGATTATGAAACCGGCAAGAAAATAAAAGGAAGAACAGCCCAGGGTTATAGTGACGACAGTATGTGGGCACGCGGACAAGCATGGGCAATTTATGGTTTTACAATGACTTATAGAGAAACAAAAGATCCTAAGTTTTTAGATTTTGCTCATAAATTAGCTCGTGTTTATCTGGATAAATTGACAACAGAGGATTTAATTCCATATTGGGATTTTAATGCACCGGATATTCCAAATGCTCCAAGAGACGCTTCGGCGGCAGCAATTGTTTCTTCGGCACTTTTAGAATTGAGTTCTTATACAAAAGATAAAACGCTGAAAAACGAATATTTGACAAAATCTAAAAAAATGATTGTGTCGCTTTCAGATAATTACCAAAGCCACGATTTGAATTCAGCATTTTTATTGCATTCAACAGGTCATAAACCTGCCGGAAGCGAAATTGACTGTTCTATAAATTACGCAGATTATTACTATCTTGAAGCACTTTTAAGACTTCAAAAATTGAAATAAAAACTTTAAATTATGATTAGGAAAGTAAGCCAGATTTTGTGTGTAGTTATGATGGTTTTGATGTTTATAAGCTGTAAAAATGCAAAGCAAAAACTTCAGGAATATGTAACGACTTATAACAGTACAGCCGCAAATTTTAAGGCTGAAGATGTTACACTTACAACGGCAAGAGGGTATATCAATGATGATAAAATCGAATTGCGGTTTGAAACTAATTTAGAGCAAAACGCAGCGAATAAAACAAAAGCAGAATCATCGTTTCCAAAACTGTTGAAAGAAATGATCAACAAAGATCAAATTCCTAAAGAACTGGTTGAAGAAGGGATTCAGTTTGATGCTTATTTTTTAGCCGATGATAATACGGTTTTTGTAAAACAAGTAATCAACAAAGAATCTCTGGCTGAATTACTAAAATAATATTCAGATTATAACATTTATCAAATCCTCTTTAAACAATTTTAAAGAGGATTTTTTTTAGTTATTAAGTTAATTCTTTTCATTCTTTCGTCATGATAACCTATTTGTAGTTAAATAGTTACATTTTAAAGTTTTGCGACTTCGTTTTGTTTTTGTGTTATAATTTCATTATGTTTGAGTTAAAAATAAACCAAAAACCTAAAAAATTATGAAAAAAATTACCCAAATCGCATTTGCTTTTGCTATTGCATTATTGCTGGTAAGTTGTAAAAATACCAAGCAAAAAATTCAGGAACATGTAAGTACCTACAACAACTCATCTTCCATAAAAGGTAACGGAATTACCAGTACTACTGCGAAAGCATTTTTAAATGATAATAAAATTGAAATTAGAATTGAAACAAACTTAGAAGGTGATGAAGCTAATAAGCAAGCTGCAGCCGATTCATTTCCGGATTTATTAAAAGAAATGATTAAGAATGATCAAATTTCTACAGAGTTAATAGGCGAAGGTGTAAAGTTTGATGTTTACTTTTTGGCCTATAATAATATTATTTTAGCTAAAAGAACAGTTGATAAAGAAGAATTAGCGGTTTTAGAAGGAACTGCAGAAGGAAATAAAGAAACAGCCAAACTTTAAGTTAAAATTAAAGTATTGAAAATAGCCTCTTTGTAAATCAGGGAGGCTATTTTCTTTTCGTTAAGAATGATAATTATTGTTGGATTAATTCTAACATTAAATTATGTTTGTGTAAAAGTCTACCTAATAAAACCTATAAAACTATGATCAAAAAAATTACTCAAATCTCATGCACGATTGCTATAGCTTTGTTTTTAGTAAGCTGCAAAAATACTAAGCAAAAAATTCAGGAATACGTTAATACATTTAATAATTCGAGTGCACTTTTTCATAATGATATTATCAGCAGCGCCAGTGCAAAAGCTTTTTTAAATGAAAATAAAGTTGAAATAAGAATTGATACTAATTTAGAACAAAACGAATCCAGTAAATCTATTTACAACCAAATGTTCCCGGCTTTAATTGGTGGAATGTTGAAAAGCGATGCAGCTTCGATGGAACTAATAAGAGAAGGAGTAACGTTTGAAATGTTCTTTTTAGCCAATAACAGTACCATACTTGCTGAATTAAAAGTGGATGAAAAAGAATTAAATAAAATATTAAGTAAAAGTAACACGCCTGCTGTTGACAGGAAAGATCTTTCAAGTTCTGGCATGAATCCAGAGATGCAGCAAATGTTGGCCATAATGAACCAAAATATGCCAATTGTTAATGAAGACGGAACAAAAATTACGAAAATTGAAATTAGCGATAAAAATGAGTTGGTTTATAAAATTGAAGTGCCAAAAAAATATTCTGAATTGCTTAAAGGAGAAGGAGCAAAGGTTTTAATGAAAGAAAGTATTTTAAGAAGCAGTGATTTAAAAACTATTCTGGGTTCTATACAGCGTTATAACATTTCAACAATAAAATATCTATATCAGGATGCTAAAGGAAATCTGGTAAATGATATTATTTTGACTGAAAAAGACCTAAAATAATCATGGATGACAGATCAACCTGGCGAACCGTATTAAGTATTTTATCGGTTATAATTTTAGGCGGTAGATTGTTGTATACTTGTTCCAACATGAATAAACCCCGTTATGAAAATGATCCTGTAATGGAAAGTTTTCGAAATTCTCAGGAAGCCATGAAAGAGAATTTTAGACAGCATCAGGAAATGCAAAGGAAAATGTCTAATGCTATATTGTATTCTAATTATAAAAGTTTAGATAGTTTATCGGCTTTGCAAAAAGATAATTACGGTATTCAAAAACTCGAAAAAGATTCACTAATATACATTGCATTAGATACTCAGATAAAAATACCAAAAGATTTTTATCTTCAAAACAAACATGATGATTCCTTGCGAATGGCGTTTAAATCACCGGACAATCTAAATGTTTTTATTCACGATTTTGAATCAAAAGCAGAAATAGAACCAAGTTTTAAAACCTTAAAAAACAGTGCTAATCTGCAAAAGTTTAAAGTAGAAAATACTATTGGAGATGTTAAGGCGATATCATATAAAATAACCAAAGAAAGTAAAAGATATAATGGTTATGCTTTATGTTTTAAAAATGATGGATATCTTAATTTCTACGAATTCGAAAGTAATGAACTTCCTCTTGATAAATTAAAAGGACGCGCTATTGATTTCTTTTCTCAAAATATGAAAGAGAAGAAATAAACCTCTTAAAATTAAAAAAGCCTCTTTGAGTTTTCAAAGAGGCTTTTTGTTTTAATTACGTTTGGTAACGTTTGTCAAATTATCAGGGAAATACAATTCTGATAAATTGGTAAATTCATCACCACGCATAAAGATATTAATATCAACATCTGCAAAAGATGTTTTTCCGGCCGCAGCCAAAAGTTCGTTTGCAGAATGAAGTGTATTTTTGTGAAAATGATAAACACGATCTGATTTATCGGTTACAACCAAACCTTTCATCAACATTTTATTTTGAGTCGCAACTCCAGTAGGGCATTCGTTATTATGACAGCGCAATGCCTGAATACATCCCAAAGAGAACATAAAACCACGCGCGCTGTTACACATATCTGCGCCTAAAGCTACGGCATGCAGAATTGAATATCCTGAAATAATTTTTCCGCTTCCTATAATGCGTATTTTGTCACGAATATTTAAACCGATTAATGTTTTGTTTACGAAAATCAAAGCTGGTTCAAAAGGCATTCCAACACCATCTGCAAATTCTAATGGCGCAGCTCCCGTTCCACCTTCAGCACCATCAACGGTAATGAAATCAGGATACGTATCTTCAGCGATCATTTCGTGGCAGATTGCTTCAAATTCAGCTGTGTTTCCTATACATAATTTAAAACCAATTGGTTTCCCATTTGATAAATCACGCAATTGTTTCACAAAACGAATCAATCCTTTAGAATCAGAAAAAGCATGATGTCCCGGAGGAGAAAGAATCATCGTATGCGGTTCAACACCTCTAATTTTAGCAATTTGCTCTGTATTTTTAGCCGCCGGAAGTACACCGCCATGTCCTGGTTTTGCACCTTGTGAAAGCTTAATTTCAATCATTTTTACATTCGGGAGATTGGCTTTTTCTGAGAATTTTTCAGGGCTGAAATTTCCTTCTGCATCACGGCATCCAAAATATCCGGTTCCTATCTGCCACGTAATATCTCCGCCTCCGGCAAGATGAAATTCTGTTAAACCACCTTCTCCAGTATTTTGATAAAAGTTTCCTTTTTTAGCACCAATATTTATGGCACGAACGGCATTTTCGCTCAGTGAACCAAAACTCATTGCAGAAACATTAAATAAAGAAGCTAAATAAGGTTGTTTGCAATCTTTTCCGCCCACTAAAACACGTGGTAATTCTTCATTTACTTTTGCCGGAAAAATAGAATGTTTTATACCTTCATAAGTTTCGGTATTTAAGTTTTGCTGCGTTCCAAAAGGCGTACTCGAATCAATATTTTTGGCTCTTTGATAAACAAGTGAGCGCTGGTTTCGTGAAAAAGGTTTTCCATCTGTAGATCTTTCGATGAAATACTGTTGAATTTCCGGGGCAATCATTTCAAATAAATACCTGAAATAGCCCAAAACAGGAAAGTTTCTTAAAATGGCATGTTTTTTTTGAGAAGCATTATAAGCTCCAATAATCAATAAAATTGGGATAATAAAAACGAGTAAATAGCCTCGACCCGTGTAATGATAAATTGCAATAACAATTAGAAACAATAAGAATCCGTAAATAAAGAATTTTTTTCTCATGTTTAAGTAATAATAGTAATAAGGTAATAATTTAATTAGTTGTATCGTAATCGAACATAGACGTGTTTAATGCCTTTTTTATCCGATTCTCTTTCGTCGATTTCCAAAATATCCGTTAATGATTTCAGCATTGGCGTAAGCTTAGAATAACCATAATTCCTTGGGTCAAATTCTGGTTTTTTCTTTACAATCAAATTGCCCACATCGCCAAGAAATGCCCAGCCGTCATCATCTTCAATATCTTCAATTGTAGCTTCAATAAGATCAATGGTTTGTTTGTCGACTTTGTGGAGTGCTTTTTCAGTAGGTTTTTCTACAGGTTTCTTGGTATCTGCTGCAGTTGCTTTTGGTTTTTTCTTTTGAATGGCGCCATCCAGAACCTCAATATAAATGAACCTGTCGCAGGCAACGATAAAAGAACTTGGGGTTTTCTTTTCACCAATGCCAATTACTTTCATACCAGATTCTCGAAGTCGAATCGCCAGACGGGTAAAATCGCTGTCGCTGGAAACAATACAAAAACCATCTAATTTTCCCGAATAAAGCAAATCCATGGCATCGATAATCAATGCCGAATCTGAAGAATTTTTTCCAACCGTATAACTATATTGCTGAATAGGAGTTATGGCATGCTCCAGTAAAACCGCTTTCCATCCGTTTGCATTTGGCTTCGTCCAGTCCGCATAAATTCGTTTTGTTGTAGGAGTTCCAAACTTTGCAATTTCTTCCATCATCCCTTTTACATTACTGTAGGGCACATTATCCGCGTCAATAAGAACAGCTAATTTTAATTCTCTTACGTTGCTTGCTGGCATTTTTTAGATATTAGAAATTAAGTACAATCAAAGTTAAAATTAAAATTCGTTTTTAGGTGAATTTGTTGGTGAATAAGTGTTTTTGACCGTGTTAATTATTTTGGTTATAAATAAGGTTTCTATTATAAAAATTAATTAAAGATAAATTTGTCTTTTATAGTGAATTTGAATACATTTGTAAGGAATTAATTAATTAGTATATGTTTTCAAAAGCGTGTGAGTACGGAATTAGGGCTTCTATTTTTATAGCAACCAAATCTTCAGAAGGAATTAGGGTTGGAATAAAAGATGTTGCCAAAGAAATTGATTCGCCGGAGCCTTTTACTGCCAAGATTATGCAGATTTTAACTAAAAACGGAATCATTTATTCGGCAAAAGGAGTAGGAGGAGGTTTTGAGGTTTCGAAAGAAGCATTAAAATCGATAAAATTAATTCAGATTGTGGATGCGATTGACGGAAATACCATTTATAAAGGCTGCGGAATTGGCCTGAAAGAATGTTCAGAAATTCATCCTTGTCCCGTACACAATCAATTTAAAAAAATACGCGAACTGCTTTTGGCAATGCTTACCAATACCACTTTAGAGGAGCTGGCACTTGGCGTAAATGCGGGAGATTATTATTTGAAAATCTTTAATAAAAGCGAATAAATCTTATAATTTAAATATATAGTAATGAATAAAAAAGTCACAATTTCGATGGTAATGCTAATGGGGTTTTTAGCAGTAACTTCTTGCGGAAAGAAAGAAGCAGCTCCTGCTGACGAATCGACAGAAATAAATGAAACAACATCAGATGAGGGTGTAAAACCGGAAGCAGGTGTTGAAAATGTTTTAGTTATTGAAGGAAATGACCAAATGCAGTTTAATAAAAGCGAATTAAAAGCAGTTGCCGGAAAACCGATCAAACTTACTTTAAAACACGTAGGTACAATTCCAAAAGAAGCAATGGGGCATAATTTGGTAATTTTACAGCAAGGAACAGATGAAGGTGCTTTTGCTGCAAAAGCAATCGAAGCAAAAGCTACAGATTATATTCCGGCTTCTGAAAAAGCTTCAATTGTTGCTCATACAAAATTATTGGGCGGAGGTGAAGAAGATACTATCGAATTTACAATTGATAAAAAAGGAACATACAACTTTTTATGTACTTTTCCAGGTCACGTGGCTATGATGAAAGGTGTATTAATTGTTGAATAAATTATAAACTTCAAGCCTTATTTTGGTTTGGAGTTTTTTTAAACATTAATAAAAGATAATTTTATCTTTTATTGAAAATCAAAATGAATATCAATATTAATTTTTACGAAAAATGGAAAATTTAAAAAACAAAACAATCGGATCATTTGTGGCTCAGGATTATAGAACTGCTGCTGTATTTTCAAAATATAAAATTGATTTTTGCTGTAAAGGAAACAGAACGGTTTCTGAAGTTTGTGAAAAGGAGGAAATTAATTCTGACGCACTGTTTCAAAATATTTATGATGTTTTGCAGTCAGAAAATAACAACGGAATCGATTTTAATTCATGGTCTTTAGATTTATTAGTAGATTATATAGAAAAAAAGCATCATCGTTATGTGGAAGATAAAACACAAATTCTGCTGAGTTTTCTAGATAAATTATGCAGCGTTCATGGTTCAAATCATCCTGAATTATTTAAAATTAATGAATTGTTTATTGGATGTGCAGGAGAATTGACGCAGCACATGAAAAAGGAAGAACTGGTTTTATTTCCTTTTGTAAAAAGAATGGTAAAAACGAAAGAGGCTAACGGAGTTTTATCACAGCCTTCTTTCGGAACGGTTTCAAATCCAATTGCCATGATGATGCACGAACATGAAAATGAAGGCGACCGTTTTAGAGAAATTGCTGATTTGACTAATAATTATACACCTCCTGCCGATGGATGTACGACTTATAAAGTGACGTATGCCATGCTGAAAGAGTTTGAAGAAGATTTACATAAACACATTCATTTAGAGAATAATATTTTGTTTCCAAAAGCGGTTGCACTGGAAGAAGAATTTGCTTAACTATAATTTTAACTAGAGAAAAACACCGATAATAATACTATTTATCGGTGTTTTTTATTATAGTGAATTTGTTATTTTCAATGAATTGAGATTTACTTAAACACATAGAAACATAGGTTTTAGAATATTTATAAAAAGAGAATTTAAAAAAATCTAGATTTTTACACATAGCTATTTTTGTTAATGCAAATGAAATGCCTTTTTAAGTTTACAAAATCTATGTTTCTATATGTTTAAAAAAAAGCATATTATAAAATTTATAGTATGCTTTTTCACTAATTCAACCTATTCAAAATTTTAAATCTTCTCTGCTTCTTTATT
The DNA here is from genome assembly GCF_031455715.1 of Flavobacterium sp. 2755. Lineage (NCBI taxonomy): Bacteria > Pseudomonadati > Bacteroidota > Flavobacteriia > Flavobacteriales > Flavobacteriaceae > Flavobacterium > Flavobacterium sp. 2755. Next base: position 318,401 of record NZ_JAVDTG010000003.1, on the reverse strand, counting down.
TATAGTTTCAATTGTTTTTTCGTTGTTTACACCTAAACCTTCCTGTTGAAAAACTAATTCTCCTTCGGGATTAAAAACGCTTATAATATTAGAATGCGAAAAATCTACAGGAGATATTTGTTTGTAATTCACGGCTAAAACTGCTGCAAATTCGCGTGTGTTTTCGTCAGATGAACGAAGAAAAAGCCATGGTTCCTGATTCATTTTATTCGAAATAGCAAAAGCTTTTAATCTTTCGGGCGTGTCTGTTTTAGGATCAATACTTACTAAAATAAGTTTGACATTCTTTTTGGTGTTTTTATTGAGTTTTGTTTCAATATCTCGCATATCTGCAACTAATCTTGGGCAGGCGGCTTTACAGTTTGTGTAAATCATTACCATAACCAGCACATTTCCTCTTAGGCTTTTTAGTTCAATATCGTTTCCGTTTTGAGTTGTCCATTTTGAAGGAAGATTATAAATAGATAAATCACTTATTTCCTTTTTTGTTATTGCAGTTTCCTTTTTATTTTCTTTACAGCTTTGTAACGAAAACAGAAGAATAAAAACCGCAATTATTGTTTTTTTCATTGCAATTAATTTAAAGATTAACTTTTGGTTTTGTTGAACTGGCGCATCTAAAACCAAGGTTTCGGGTTGAGTATTGCGCTTTAAGACTTCCTCTAAAAGCATATCGCATAAATGCTGCATAATCCATTAAATCTGATGCGTTTACAGAGGCGCTTCCGCAGAATAAATTTTTATCGCTGCTTTTATCTTTTCTAGACTCTCCTGATAAAAAAATGCTGTTAAAGTCGGAAGTCCATTCCCAAACCAAACCATGCATATCGTAAACTCCCCAATAATTTTTAAACGTTTTACCTACTTCATTTTCATACGTTTTCGACTTTTCATACCACGATAAAATGTAATTATTGAATTCTTTTTTGGTTCTGGCATCGATTGTTTTTGCATCGGCCATCGCTGCATATTCCCATTCATTCATTGTGGGTAAACTTTTTCCTTGACATTCGCAGTATTTTTTTGCCGCAAACCAAGAAATAGCCGTTATAGGCGAATTTGGTTTTGAACTGCCAAAATCAAAATCATTTTCCCAATAAGACAAATACGTTTTATCTGCAAAAATTCCCTTAATTTTCGATTTACTATATGTTGGGTTTTTTTTGATGAAGCTTAAAAACTCAGCATTGGTAACAGGATAAATGTCTAAATAAAAAGAGTTTACAAATACAGGTTTTTTAGATGAGGCTCCGTAAAGAGGAACAAAACGTCCCTCTTTTATCAGAGCCATCCCAATTTCCTGAGCTATTGTTATGCCTGTAACCGTCAGGAAAAAGGTAAGAATGAAAATAAATTTTTTCATGCTTTATTTTTGATTGTTATCGGAGTGCTTTTACCATTTCTGGCGTAACTTCTGTTTTATTATTTCCCCAGCTGTTGTAGATATAAGTAAGAACATTTGCTATTTCATCGTCAGATAAATTTTGAGCCGGCATTACATTATTGTATTTTTTTCCGTTTACGCTTATTTCTCCGGTTAGACCATGTAAAATTGTTTTAATTGCACGCTTGGAGTCAGCATTTAAATAATCTGATTTTGCAAGAGGAGGAAAGGTATTCGGAATCCCTTGCCCTTCAGATTGGTGACAGGCAAAACAAGTGGTACCGAAGATTTCTTTTCCAATTTTTATTCTCTCTTCGCCAGTTCGTTTAGGTATTGCAGTTTTTGCAGTTGTACTTTCAGGCATTTTTTGAATCGTTCCGCCTTCTGGCAGATAAATTCCTTCTTGAATCGTTCCAGAATAGATGTTTTTATTCTCTTTTCCTTCTACTTTCAACATTCCTAAAGCTCCTTTATTAAATGCTCTAAAAATGGAATGGTCAACCAGAATAAAAGTTCCCGGAGTTTCTACTTTAAAATCAACAATTGCAGCGCCTCCAGCCGGAATTAAAGTCGTTTGGACGTTTTTATTAATTACAGTTCCGCCTTCTACATGAACATGGTCAAATATTTCTCCAATAACATGAAAAGACGATACTAAGTTTGGACCGCCATTCCCAACAAACAAACGTACCGTTTCTCCCACTTTTGCAGTTAACTCATTTCCGTTTGTAAGCGAGCCCACTTTACCATTAAATACAACATAATCAGGAGTTTCTTTTACGGCTTTATTCATGTCGAATGGCTGTAAACCTTTTGCGCCATATTCGCCCTGCGTATAAAAATCGCCCTGCATCACATAATATTCCTTGTCAACAGGAGGAAGTCCACCTTCTGGTTCAACCAAAATCAAACCATACATGCCGTTTGCAATGTGCATTCCTACAGGCGCTGTTGCACAATGGTATACATACAATCCCGGATTGATCACCTTAAAACTGAATACTTTCTCATGCCCCGGTGCAACAAGTGAAGAAGTCGCCCCGCCGCCCGGTCCGGTTACAGCGTGCAAATCGATATTATGAGGCAGTTTATTATCGGGGTGGTTTTTTAAATGAAATTCTACTTCATCGCCAACACGCGTTCTGATAAAACTTCCCGGTACAGAGCCTCCAAATGTCCAATACGTATATTTTACGCCATCAGTCATAGTGCCTTCCTGCTCTTTGATTTCCATGTTTAATTTGAGTTTCATGGCCGTTCTGTTTCCAACAGGTTTTGGCACCATTGGCGGAGCAGTAAGTTCGGCATTCATTTCTCCTTCGGTCATTATATCAGTATAATTTACTGATTCTTCTTTTTTACAACTTCCTAAAAAAATAGTAAAAAGTAAGCATAACAACATGTTCATTTTAATCGAAATGTTATTTTTCTTTTTCATAAGGTTTTGGTTTTATTTAGTTTTAAATCAGGAGTAAAAATAAAAGACTATTTTATCTTTTATTATGATAAAAATCATAAAATACTTACTAATAAAAACTTTATATTAATTTATTGTGTATACTTTTATTGCGGTTAACTATTTTAAATTCAATTCTTTAAGTATGTGTAAATTTTTTGTAAACTAATATTTTGATATTTTTTTAATAAAAACAAATGCCCAACTCTATTTTAGAATAATAATCATTATTTTTGCGACCTGTATAAATAAAATTATTACTTCAAAATATATTTATGGTAAAAGATTTATTCGAAAGAATTCAGGACAATAAAGGACCTTTAGGAAAATGGGCTTCTCAGGCAGAAGGTTATTACGTTTTCCCAAAGTTAGAAGGAGAGTTGGGTCCTAGAATGACGTTTCACGGAAAAAATATTTTAAACTGGAGTTTAAATGATTATTTAGGATTAGCTAATCATCCAGAAGTTCGTAAAGCAGATACGGATGCTGCGGCTCAATATGGCGCTGCATACCCTATGGGAGCTCGTATGATGTCTGGACACACAACTTATCATGAGCAGTTAGAAAATGAACTGGCTTCTTTTGTTATGAAAGAATCAGCTTATTTGTTGAATTTTGGTTATCAGGGAATGGTATCTATTATTGACGCCTTGGTTACAAAAAATGATATCATTGTTTATGATGTAGATTCACATGCTTGTATTATTGATGGTGTTCGTTTGCACATGGGTAAACGTTTTACTTACAAACACAATGATCTTGAAAGTATGGAGAAAAACCTGCAGCGTGCTACTAAAATGGCCGAAGAAACAGGCGGAGGTATTTTATTTATTACCGAAGGTGTTTTTGGAATGCGCGGACAGCAGGGTAAACTGAAAGAAATTGTTGCTATGAAGCAAAAATACAATTTCCGTTTATTAGTTGATGATGCACACGGTTTTGGTACACTTGGTAAAACAGGTGCCGGAGCAGGTGAGGAGCAGGGAGTTCAGGATGATATTGATGTTTACTTCTCGACTTTTGCAAAATCAATGGCAAATATTGGAGCTTTTGTAGCTGCAGATAAAACGGTTATTGATTACTTAAAATACAATTTACGTTCGCAGATGTTTGCTAAAGCGTTACCAATGATCCAGACAATTGGTTCTTTGAAACGTTTGGAGTTATTGCGTAATTCATCTTCTATTAAAGATAAACTTTGGGAAAATGTAAATGCATTACAAAGCGGTCTTAAAGAAAAAGGATTCAATATTGGAGATACAAATACTTGTATTACTCCGGTTTACTTAGAAGGAAGTATTCCTGAAGCAATGGTAATGGTAAACGATTTAAGAGAAAACTACGGTATTTTCCTTTCGATTGTTGTTTATCCGGTTATTCCAAAAGGAATTATTTTATTAAGAATGATCCCGACAGCTTCTCATACTTTATCTGATATTGAAGAAACTTTAACTGCTTTTGAAGCAATTCGTGAGAAATTAGTTAACGGAACTTATAAAGAAATTGCAGAACGCACTACAGTTGACGTTTCGTAATTAATTTAAAAATAAGATTTCCTTAAGTGGAAATTATGTAAAAAAATCCATTTGTTATACGAATGGATTTTTTTTATTTAAAGTAACTTTAATTCATAAATCACAAAATAAAAAACTCAGCATTATGAAAAAAGTATTAGCAATAACGACCCTTATTTTAACGGTTCTTATTTCCTGTAAAAAAGAAACCACTACTACAGAGCCCGTACAAATTACACCAAATCCTCCAAAAGAGGCTGAAATTGTAGAACCTGCAGGAGATCAATGTTATGCATGGAGAGCAAATGGAAGCGTAATTGAGATTAGTTTTAATGTAAACTCTCATCAGGAAGTAAACGGAAAATTAAGTTATAATCTGGTAGGAAAAGATAAAAATGAAGGAACTCTGATTGGAAATATGAAAGGCGACACCATAGTTGCCGATTATACTTTTAATTCTGAAGGTACTTCATCTGTACGAGAAGTTGTTTTTTTACAAAAAGACGGAACTCTTATCGAAGGGTATGGAGATGTTGTACAAGCTAATGACAAAGTATCATTTAAAGATAAAACCAAACTTAAATTTGATCAGAAAAATACGCTGACCAAAATAGATTGCAAAGTGGATTAATGAATTGTTATTAAAGTAAAAAATCCATTCGTTTTGGGGGCGAATGGATTTTTTTATGTTTATACTGCGACTAAGAACTCTTAAAGATATTTCAAGTAAGTCTTTCTTTGGCAGTGAATTTTTGGGTCAAAGTTTTTCCAAAGCAAATGAATCGCTGTGTTTTCGGCTAATTCAGGAGTTCTGATGCAATTTTGAATTCCTTTTTCGGAGAAAGTTTTAAAATATTCATCAAAAATAATTGCTGTAACACCTTTGTTTTGGTAATCAGGATGAACTCCGATAAGGTAAAAAACAACATCTTTACTTTTCTTTCTGGCTTTCAATAAATGAATGAAACCAAACGGAAAAAGTTTTCCTTTAGCTTTTTGCAACGCCTCACTAAAACTTGGCATTACAATACTAAAAGCAACTAAATTATCATCTTTATCTACCACAAACTTTATATATTCAGGATTGATAAAGCTAATGTATTTCTTTTTAAAATATTCTTTTTGAACATCAGAAATAGCTACGAAAGAAGCCAGTTTAGCATAAGATTCATTAAACAAATCAAACATTTTGTCCACGTGCGGCATTATGTCTTTTGTTTTGGTGAAAGTTAACGATCTAAGTCCGTAACGTTTTTTGATTAATTCCTGAGCTTTCAGGAAAAATTCAGGTTTTACATTCGAAAACGGAAAAATACTTTCGATATATTCTTTTTCAACTTGAAAACCTAATTGTTCAAAATGAGTAACATAATAAGGATTATTGTACCAGGTAATCATGGTTCCCATTTGATCGTAACCTTCCGTAAGAACCCCAACTTTATCCAAGTTAGAAAACCCCATTGGGCCTTCGGCATGCTCCAGATTGTGTTTTCTTCCTAATTCGTAAACTTTTTCAAGAAGCGCTTTTGTTACCTCGATATCATCAATAACATCAAACCATCCAAAACGAACCTTTCTTTTATGCTGATTATTTACTTCTGCCCAATTTATAATAGCTGTAATTCTCCCAACAATTTCGTTGTCTTTGTAAGCCAGATAAAAATAAGCTTCTGCATTATCAAACGCAGGATTTTTAGTTTTATCAAAAGATTCTAATTCATCAGCAATAATAGGAGGAACCCAATATGGATTATCTTTATAAAGTGAAAATGGAAATTTTATATAATCTGTTAGCTCTTTTTTAGTTTTGGCTTCTTTGATTGTAATCATTAAGGTCGTATTAACTCCTTTTTTAAAGGTTTGATTATTAAATTTATTCGTATTTAGCTTTACGTTTTCTTTCTTTTTCCTGATAATCTACTTTTTCTTCTTTATTATCAGAGTTTTTCTTTGCTTTTTCTTTGTTTTTATTAGCAATTTGTTTTTCCTTGTACCATCCGTCATATCTCCATGAAAAACCAACTCCGCCATATAAAATAGAAGGCGTGTCTTTGAAATTAGTACTTATAGAAGCATCAACCTGCATATTTGGAGATAAAAGATACGCCGCACCGCCGCGCACAATTGCATCGCTATAGAAATCACTTTTATATCCTTGGTTTTCAACAAATCCAGACCATTTGTCATTAAATCCGTGTGTTAAAGTTAAAATATAACCATAACTCGGATAATCTGTAGTTATATAATCTGCAATAATATTGGTTACAAAAACCCATCTTCCTCCGCCAAATAAGTTTTGAGTTACTAAGGCAACTTTAGGAGAAATATCTCCATTTGGAGAGAAATAATACGGATTATCGGCACCAACAAAATTTGCTCCGGCAAAAATAGAAACAGCCGGAATTAATTCACGCCATTGAAAACTGTGATTCGCTTTGTAACTATAGATATTAGCTTCTTTTTTATAGTTTTTATAAGGATCGTAAATTAGGTATTTAGCCCCTAAAACGGTCTGTCTGAAGTTATTTTTTTTATAGCTGGTATACGGAGTATCAAAGTTTTCCATTTGATACTGAACATCTAAAATAAATTCAAGCTGCTCCAAAAAAGCACCGTATCTAACGGTTAAATCTGTACCAAAACCGGTAGCGTCATAATCTAATAAGTTGTGTTTTTCTTTAATACCATAAACGCCAATCTCGCCTTGAATAACTGATTTTCCAACCGCATAAGCCGACATAGTTTCGCCCGGACGGTTCGAATTAATCACATCTGTATATTGTGCGAAGAAAAATTGTGGTATTAAAAAAAGAAACGCAAAGAGTAAGTTTTTAATTTTCAACATAAATGTATTTTTTGATTAAAAGCTATAACGCATTTCAAATGTACTATATTTTATTATTTATTTAAGATTGATATTTTAATTTTAAACAACGGATTTACTAATTTTGGAAAAAAATTATATGATCATGCAAGAAGCATCTTTTACAAATTTGTTTAAAACGATAATGTGGATTATTGCGTTTTATTATATTTTTAAATTTTTGGCCCGAATCTTTTTGCCAGTATTGGTTAAAAAAGCGGTTGAGAAAGCAGGAGAAAATTTTCAAAGACAACAACAATACAGTCAGGATAATTCCTGGCAGCAAACTCGTAATAACAATAATGACGAAATAATCATTAATACTGCTAATGCCAAAAAACCGCGCGAAACCAAAAAGGTGGGCGATTATGTTGATTACGAAGAAATAGATTAAGTTTGTATCCTTGTAGTATTAGGATTCATCATTTAACCAAACCAGCCAAAATTGAAAATAGTAAATAAATTCTATCCGCACGCCCTTGTAATCCTGGGCTTTATTCTCGTTTCCTTAATTTACTTTTATCCTGTTTTGCAGGGAAAACAGATTTTCCAGTCAGATATTGCTCAATACACCGGAATGGCCAAAGAGCAAAATGATTTTAGAGCAGCAGAACATACAGAGCCTTACTGGACAAACTCTGCTTTTGGCGGAATGCCGACTTATCAGTTAGGTGCAAATTATCCTAATGATTTCGTTGGAAAAATAGATGATGTTTTACGTTTTTTACCACGTCCGGCTGATTATTTATTCCTATACTTTTTAGGGTTTTATGGTTTGCTATTAGTCTTAAAAACAGATCCTTTAAAAGCTTTTATAGGTGCAATTGCGTTTGGTTTTTCTACTTATTTAATTATCATTCTTGGCGTAGGACATAATGCAAAAGCGCATGCAATTGCTTATATGCCATTGGTTATTGCCGGATTTATACTCGTTTTTCAGAAAAAATATATTTGGGGAGGATTACTCACCATGTTTGCGGTGGCGTTAGAGGTTAATGCCAACCACTTTCAGATGACCTATTATTTATTGATTTTCTTATTGATACTTTCAGGTTATTTTGCTTTTACTTTTATAAGAGAGAAAGAATATAAACCGCTTTTAGTTGCCATTGGAACTTTGTCTGTAGCCGGAATTTTTGCAATTGGTGCTAATGCAGGAAATTTATTAGCGACAAGTGAATATGCTAAGTTTAGTACACGAAGCAACAGCGAATTAACTTTTAATCCTGACGGAACTAAAAAGGAAAATGAAAACGCTTTAAGCCGCGAATATATTACGGAATACAGTTACGGAATTGCCGAAAGTTTCAATCTAATTGCTCCGAGACTTTTTGGAGGATCAAATCATGAAAATATAGGTAAAGACAGTAGTATGTATACATTTATGACTGATCATAATGTAGAACCTTCTAAGGCAGAAAGTTTTGTTTCGGCAATGCCTACTTATTGGGGAGATCAGCCAATTGTTGCTGCTCCGGCATACATTGGAATTGTAGTATTCTTTTTGGCAGTCTTAGCTTTATTTATTGATGACCGAAAAATTAAATATGTTTTTCTTTCAGGAGCATTATTCTCTTTAATACTCTCATGGGGAAAAAATTTCTCACTGTTAACAGATTTCTTTATTGATTATGTGCCAATGTATGATAAGTTTAGAGCTGTATCATCTATTCAGGTAATCTTAGAATTATGTTTGCCAGTTTTAGCAGTAATGGGAATTCAGTCGTTTTTTAAAGCAAAAGACGAACCTAAATTACAGCAAAAAGCGCTTGTTCAAACTGGAGTTTTTGGATTGGGAGTTATTTTAATTTTAGTAATTGCCAAAGGTTTCTTCCATTTTTCAGGAAGTAGTGACAACTATTTTCTTCAAATGTACGGACAAGAATTTGTTGATGTTTTAATAGAAGATAGAAAGTCTTTATATTCTGCAGATTTGCTGCGTTCAGGATTCTTTATCGTAGTAACATTTGGAACTTTATGGCTGTTTATTAAAAACAAATTTTCGCAGACAACAACTTTAGTTATCGTTGCTCTTTTAATGATTTTTGATTTGTTTTTTGTTGACAAAAAATACGTCTCAGCAAAGGATTTTGTGAGCCCGGTTCAGATTGCAGCTCCTTTTCAGGAAACAGCCGCAGATGCTAAAATTTTAGAAGATACAACTCATTACAGAGTTTTTGATATAGATGGAAACATGTCAAGTGCGACAGCTTCTTATTTTCACCATTCTATTGGAGGATATCATGCTGCAAAACCAAGAAGAATGCAGCAATTGTTTGATTACCAAATTGGTAATAGATCAAAAAATATGAACCTTGAAGTGCTTAATATGTTAAATGTTAAGTATGTAATTCAGGCTGATTCTACAGGTGCACCAATACCAGCAGTTAATCCTGATGCAAATGGAAATGCTTGGTTTGTAAGTGCTGTTAAGCTTGTAAATAAACCAGATGATGTCATGAAAGCTTTAGATCATATTGATACTAAGGAAGTGGGTGTTTTTAACGTTCATGAGCATGAAAGTAAATTTCAAAATGCCAGAATGAAGAAACAATGGGACACAACTGGAACCATAAAAGTAGTTCAATACAAACCAAATTACATTAAATATCAATCAGATAATGGAAAAGATGGTTTAGCTGTTTTCTCTGAAATCTATTATAAAAATGGCTGGAATGCATATATAGATGGAAAATTGACAGATCATTTTCCAGTTGATTATGTTTTAAGAGCAATGGAAATTCCGGGCGGAAAACATACTATAGAATTTAAGTTTGAACCGCAGGTTATTAAAACAGGTGGCACAATTAACCTTATAAGTTCAATTGGAATGTTTGTGCTTTTGATTGGCGGTATTTATTTCGAAAGAAAAAAACATAGTACAAATAAGAGTGAATTTAAAGTCTAACTTTTAGATGTTAATTTCAAAAATTCTAAAAATAGTTGTCTTTGCCGTTTTTGATTTATTCGTATTTGTTTTTTGCGGAATTTATATGATGGGTTATGATGACTTTTACAATGAAAGTCAAGGAGAATATTTTAGTTTTTCAAGCATGAAAACTGAATATAAAATTGTCTGGGGTTTTTATAATTTTTGGATTTTCTTAAACTGTTTACTTTTAATATATATTATATATAAAGTATACAAAAAATTAGCTTTGAAATAAACTTTAACTTTGCACTTTAAAATAATAAACGATTTTCCTTGGAACAAAAAAAGCTCTTAATTATAACCTATTACTTTCCTCCAGCTGGTGGGCCGGGAGTACAGCGTTGGCTGAAATTTGTAAAATATTTGCCAGACTTTGGGGTTCAGCCTATTGTTTATGTTCCGGAAAATCCAACTTATCCAATTATTGACGAAGGTTTAGTAAGCGAAATATCAGATAAAGTAATTGTTCTTAAAAATAAAATTTGGGAGCCTTACCAGTTAGCTTCTGTTTTTTCAAAAAACAAAACCAAGAAAATCAGTTCGGGAATTTTTCCACATAAAAAAAAGCAGACCTTTTTAGACAAAGCTTTTTTATGGGTGCGAGGAAATCTTTTTATTCCTGATGCGAGAGTTTTTTGGGTAAAACCTTCTGTTTCTTATCTTGAAAAATACATCAAAGAAAATAATATTGATTCTATTGTAACGTCGGGTCCGCCGCATAGTTTGCATTTAATTGGTTTAGAATTAAAAGAAAAACTAAATGTAAAATGGTTTGCAGATTTCCGCGATCCGTGGACAACGATTGGTTATCATAAAGCGCTGCGTTTATCCAGTTATGCTGCCAAAAAGCATAAAAGTTTAGAGCACAAAGTTCTCAACTCTGCCGATACCATAATTGTAACAAGTAAAACTACAAAAACCGAATTTCAGGCAATTACTAATAAACCAATTTCAGTAATTACAAATGGTTACGATATTGAGAACGTAGAAAAACAAACGTTAGATACTAAGTTTACGCTTGCTCATATCGGTTCATTTTTATCAGACAGAAATCCAAAATTTTTATGGGAATGTCTTGTTGAATTGCTTCAGGAAATTCCTGATTTTAAAAACCATTTAGAAATTAAATTAATTGGTGCCGTAAGTCAGGAAGTTTTAGATGCTGTTCAGGAATTTAAACTAAACGATTATTTGAACTTATTAGGTTACGTTTCGCATCATGAAGCAATTGCCCATCAAAAAAAGTCTCAGGTTTTACTTTTAATCGAAATAAACTCTGAAGACACTAAAAGTATTATCCCAGGAAAATTGTTTGAATATATGGTCTCTAATCGTCCAATTATTGCTATTGGACCGCAAGGTTCTGATTTTGCCGATATTATAAAAGAAACCAATACAGGCGTATTTTTTGATTATTCTGAAAAAGCGAAGTTAAAAAGTGTAATTTTGGACTTTTATAATCAATTTTTAGAAGGAAAATTACAAGCTAACGGTGTTGGTTTACAACAATATTCAAGAAAAAACCTGACTAAGCAATTAGCGCAGTTGATTCATTAAAAACAACAATTTCAAAAAATAAAAAGAGAGCAGAAAATCAAAAATCTAAACTCTACAATCTAAACTCTGCAATCAAAAAATGGGTATTGTCTTAAACCAGTCTTTTAAAAACACTATAATAACATACTTTGGCTTTGGAATTGGAGCCATTAATACACTTTATTTATATCCTGTTTTTTTAGGTGCAACTTTTTATGGTTTAACAAATTATGTGACGTCTTGCGCCAATGTGATTATGCCTTTATTTGCGATTGGAATGCAAAACACCTTGGTTAAATTTTATTCACAATATCAAACCGACGAAGAAAAATCCCGTTTTTTATCTTTTACGGTTTTATTTCCTCTGCTATTAATAATTCCACTTTTATTGATTGGACTTGTTTTTTATGATGAGATTTTATTTTTTGTTTCAAAAAAGAATGCGATTGTAAAAAGTTATATCTGGTTAATACCATTTATAGGATTATGTATGGCCTATTTTGAAATTTTTTATGCCTGGCTGCGAGTAAATATGCATTCTGTTTTTGGAAATTTTGTTAAGGAAGTAGGCTTACGATTATTTTCATTATTTCTATTAATAGGTGTTTATTACAATTGGCTTAGTGTAGAAGGTTTTGTGTACGCAACAGCAATTTTGTATTTTCTGGCGTTCCTTATCACCATGCTATACGCATTTAGTATTCAGAAACCAACTTTTCAATTTACAATACCAACAAATACAAAAGATATATTAGTATATACTTTTTATATTATTTTATCAGGAAGCGTTGCTAATTTGCTTTTGGATGGAGATAAAATGATATTAAATCAATATATGCAGATTGAAAATATTGCCTTCTATTCTGTTGCTACTTATATTGCTTTGGTAATTTCAGTTCCGAGTCGTGCGATGCATCAAATCGTATATCCAATTACGGCAAAATTAATGCATGAAAATAAGCATGACGAATTGAATGATCTTTATAAAAAGACTTCTATTAATCTGCAGATTGTGGGTGGTTTTGTAATGCTCTGCATATTTGTAAATATTAATCAATTGTACGAATTAGTTCCAAAAGAATACAGCGGCGGAATTGCAGTTGTATTTATGATTGGTTTGTCTAAATATTTCGATTTGATTTTAGGAAACAACAATGCAATTATTTTTAATACTAAATATTACCGAATGGTATTGTATTTAGGACTAATGCTGGTTGTGTTGACTGTAGTTTTAAATATGATCTTCATTCCAATTTTTGGAATTTTCGGTTCAGCTTTTGCTACTTTATTGTCCATCACATTATACAGTTTGGCTAAACTGCTTTTTGTTGTTAAGAAACTTCATTTATATCCTTTTACAAAAGAAACGCTTTCTTCAATGCTGCTTACGTTTGTATTGTTTCTTGTTTTCTATTTTTGGGAGTTTCCATTTTATCAGCTTATTAGTATTGCCTTAAAATCAATTTTGGTAACAATTCTATATGTTTACCTAAATTATAAATTTAATATCTCTCCGGATATTAATAAGGTTATTGATAATATTTTCAGAAAGATCGGGATAAAGATTTAGGAGTTTTCTTTATTGATAGAATAACGAATTCCGAACTTAATTATTTAAGGGTACAATTTTTTCATTATCCAAAATAAAAGCCACTTTTTTATATAACATCTTGAAAATGTGAAGAAAATCTTAAAAAATTCACTCAATTTATTTTGTTTTTCAATTTATTACAATTAATTTTATGTAGATTTTTATTACATCTCTTTCATTGACAGTATGAGAAATATTTACATAAGGCCAGTAAAAGTGGTGTCTTAATGTTTTTTTTAAATTAAATAGCTATCCAAAATTATTAAATTTAAGTATCACATGCAGACAAACCCAACAAACGATTATGAAAAGCAATAAGCTAAGTCAGGAACAAAGTGTACAGGTGTTTTCCAATATGATATCGAACAAAGTTCATAATGGATTTACACTAGAAGAGAGAAATGATGAATTACTTTTTGCGGTTCTTTCTAAAGGAGGAAAAGTAGTTAACCACAGTTTAAATTTCATGATTTTTTGTTTAACCCTCGGATTATGGTCATTTGCTTGGCTATATCTAACATTCGAGGCTTCCAAACAAAAAAAGGTATTAGTTGCCATTGACGAAGATGGCTTTCCTTTTGAAGAAAAATGCTTAGTAGCATAAAATATTTCAGTCTAAAATAGTTTAGCCCTAAATCTCAATCATTAAGATTGTAATTTAGGGCTAACTTTTTTTATAATAGTTCCGTTTATAATTTATCTTTTAAATAAATTCCGGTAACCGATTCTTTTATCTTAACAACATCTTCCGGTGTTCCTGTGGCTAATAAATGTCCACCATTTTCACCGCCTTCGGGACCTAAATCAATAATCCAGTCGGCGCATTTTATTAAATCTAAATTGTGTTCAATTACAATAATCGAATGTCCTTTTTCGATTAAGGCATCAAATGAAGCCAATAATTTTTTAATATCATGAAAATGAAGTCCTGTTGTAGGTTCATCAAAAACAAATAGTGCTTTATCTTTTGTTGCACCTTTTACTAAAAATGAAGCTAACTTAATACGCTGTGCCTCACCACCGGAAAGAGTAGAAGAAGATTGTCCTAATTGGACATATCCTAAACCAACATCTTGCAGAGGCTGTAATTTTTGTGTGATTTTAGTCTGCTTGTTTTTTTCGAAAAAAGCGATTGCATCATCAATCGTCATGGTCAGCACATCGTTGATGTTTTGATTATCAAAAGCAACTTCAAGAATCTCTTTTTTAAATCGTTTTCCACCGCAGGTTTCACAAGGCAGCGAAACATCGGCCATAAAGACCATCTCAACATTTATAGAGCCTTCTCCTTTACAAGTTTCGCAGCGGCCTCCATCAACATTAAAAGAAAAATGCTTAGCCTGATAGCCTCTTATTTTCGATAATTTTTCTTTCGCATACAAATCACGAATGTCATCATACGCTTTAATATATGTTACCGGATTTGATCTCGAACTTCTTCCAATTGGATTTTGATCTACATATTCAATATGTTTGATCTGAGAAAAAGAACCTGAAATCTCACTGAATTGTCCTGCTTTCTCGGCAGCATTCTCCAGTTTTTTCTGCATGGCAGGAAATAAAATTTTCTTAATCAGTGTACTTTTTCCACTTCCTGAAACTCCAGTTACAACCGTTAAAACATCCAAAGGAAAAGTAACGTTGATATTTTTAAGGTTATTTTCTCTGGCACCAATAATATCAATATGATTTTTGAATTTTCGTCTTTTCTTTGGAACCGAAATTTCTAAATCGCCATTTAGGTATTTGGACGTAAGAGAATCTGATTTTAAAATCTCTGCATAAGTTCCCTGTGCCACAAGTTTTCCTCCAAAAGTTCCGGCTTCTGGGCCAATATCAATAATCATATCGGCAGCTTTCATGATATCTTCGTCGTGTTCTACTACGATAACCGTATTTCCTAAATCACGAAGAGAAAGTAAAACCTTAATCAATCGTTCTGAATCTTTTGGGTGAAGACCAATACTTGGTTCGTCCAGAATATACATCGAACCAACCAAACTGCTTCCTAATGAAGTAGCAAGATTAATACGCTGCGATTCTCCTCCAGAAAGTGTAGCTGAATTTCGGTTTAAAGTCAGGTAATCTAAACCAACTTCTGTCAAAAATGATAAACGATTATTGATTTCAACCATCAAACGTTTGGCAATTTGCTGTTCGTAAACATTCAATTCAATGTTTTTAAAGAAAGTAACCAAATGTCTAATAGGAAGATCGACTAAATCTGAAACCGTTTTTCCGTTGATTTTTACGTATGAAGCTTCTTCACGTAAACGTTTTCCACGGCAGGCGTGGCATTTTGTTTTTCCGCGGTAACGCGAAAGCATGACACGATTTTGTATTTTATAATTCTTTTCTTCAAGTTCTTTAAAGAAATCATTCAAACCCTGGAAATATTGATTTCCTTTCCAGATTAAATCTTTTTGATCTTCTGAAAGTTCAAAATAAGGTTTGTGAATTGGAAAATCGAATTTATAAGCATGTTTTACCAATTCATCTTTATACCAGCTCATACTTTCGCCGCGCCACGGGTAAATGGCACTTTGAAAAACGGATAATGAAGTATTCGGCACAACCAAATCAGTATCAATTCCAATAATATTTCCGTAACCTTCACAAACCGGACAGGCTCCGTATGGATTATTAAAACTGAACAAATGTACGTTTGGTTCCAAAAATGTAATTCCGTCTAATTCGAAATTATTAGAATAGGAAAATCTTTTTTCTGAACCTACTTCCTGAAGATAGCAAATTCCTTTTCCTTCAAAAAAAGCAGTTTGTACAGCATCAGAAAGACGATTGTAAAACTCTTCTTCCTCTTTAACCACAATACGGTCAATGATTAATAAAATGTCTTTATTGTCCAGTTTATGCAGTTCTGTTGGTGTAAATTCATCTAAACGAACCATTTCGTTATCGACTAAAATACGGGCAAAACCTTGTTGTAAAAGTACTTTTAGTTTGTCTTCAAGCAAACGGCCTTCTTCTAAATGAATTGGAGCAAGCAAAAGCCAGCGGCTGTCGATTTCGAGTGTTTTTACATCAGAAACAACATCTGTAACGGTATTTTTTTTGACTTCCTGACCAGAAACCGGAGAATAGGTTCTTCCAATTCTGGCAAATAAAAGTTTAATATAATCGTAGATTTCTGTAGAAGTTCCAACAGTCGAACGAGCATTTGTTGTATTTACTTTCTGCTCAATGGCAATTGCAGGTGCAATCCCTTTTATGTATTCTACTTTTGGTTTATCTAAACGTCCCAAAAACTGACGTGCGTATGATGATAAACTCTCAACATAGCGACGCTGTCCTTCGGCATATAAAGTATCAAAAGCTAAACTTGATTTCCCTGATCCTGAAAGCCCTGTAATTACTACAAGTTTGTTTCTCGGAATGGCAACATCTACATTTTTTAAATTATGTACTTGTGCGCCTTTTATTATAATATTTTGCTTTGGGTCGAGTGTAGAAAGATCAATTTGCATAAAAAAAGTCAATTTTTACAAAAGTAATCAATTTTGAATAGAGTTTTGTTAAGGATATTGTTCCAAATCTTAACAGAATTACCATGTTTATTTTTGGTTAAAGAAGGCATTTGAACCATTGGGAATATAAGTTTATTTCATTACAATACGGTTCCCGTGGTTGAAACCACGGGCTATATTTGAATATGTTTGAGAAATTGTTGAAACATAGCCAGCGGTTTCAACCGTTGGAACGCAAAGTATTATAACAATTGTTTTCCTCTGGTAAAAACCGAGGATTATTTGCAAAGATTTTATTTTACTAAAAATTATTGTTTCACTCTAAAATGTGCTATTTTAGAACTGTTTTAGTATTATTTAATATCCTGACCAAATTTGAAAACTAAACTAACTACCTTGTTGTTTTTGATGAATTTCTTGCTTTTTGCGCAGGAACTTCCGCCAATTGTTAAATATTCTTCATCTGTTTACGGAGCTGGAAATCAGAGCTGGATGATTTCACAGGACGATGAAAATTATCTGTATTTTGCTAATAACGACGGACTATTAGAATATAATGGAACCACTTGGCAATTGTATACCGGACCGAATGAAACTATTATTCGATCTGTAAAAGTGATTGGGAATAAAGTATATACAGGCAGTTACATGAATTTTGGTTATTGGACCAGAAATGAAAATGGCAAACTAAAATATACATCACTCAGCGATAAAATTAAAAGCAAAATTTTAGACGATGAACAGTTTTGGAATATCTTAAAATACGATCAATGGATTTTGTTTCAATCTTTAAACCGAATTTATATTTATGATACTAAAACAAGAACGTTTAATATCATCGCACCTAAAAATGGTGTTATAAAGTCATTTTCGGCAAAAAATGCTATTTATTTTCAAACCATTAAAGAAGGGCTTTTTGAAATTGAAAGCGGAAGAGCAAAATTAGTTTCAGATAATCCGATTTTAAAGAAATTTACAATTGCGAATGTTTTTACGACAGATGATGGTTTACTGATTCAAACGCAGCTGGACGGAATCTACAAACTGACAGGAAATTCCCTAACCAGAGTTCCTACAGATGTGGATGCAGAATTAAAATCAAGTTTCGTTTACAGCAGTCAGCGTCTTCAGGACGGAAGTTTTGCTTTAGGAACGGTTTCAAATGGAGTTTTTATTTTATCAAATAACGGAAAACTAAAATATCACCTCACACAGAGTAAAGGTTTAAGCAATAATACGGCTTTGTCACTTTTTGAAGATAAAGATCAAAATTTATGGGTTGGATTAGATAACGGAATTAACTGCATCAATATTCAGTCACCAGTACACAGTTTTACAGACGACACAGGAGTTTTAGGAACTGTTTACGCATCGGCGGTTTTTAACGGAATGCTTTACATTGGAACAAATCAGGGATTGTTTTGTAAACCAACGCAGAGTAACGCTGAATTTAAATTTATAAACGGAACAAAAGGTCAGGTTTGGTCGTTGTTTACGTATGATAATACACTTTTTTGCGGACATGATTCGGGGACTTTTATAATTACAAACGATTCGGCAAGAAGTATATTTTCGGGTTCCGGAACCTGGAAGTTTGAACCTTCTCCAACAAATAAAAATCAGTTAATTCAAGGAAATTATTACGGACTTTCGGTTTTAGAGAAAGTAAATAATCAATGGGTTTTTAAAAACAAAATTCAGGGTTTTGATTATTCATCAAGATATTTTGAAATCACAAAGAATCTGGATGTTTACATAAGTCATGAATACAAAGGGATTTTTAGATTAAAACTCGATAAAGCGCTTTTAAAAACACATGATTTTTATACCTACAAATCTCCGGAAAAAGGAATTAGTGCCAGTTTGACCACTTTTAACAATTCAATTTATTATGCTTATAAAGGCGGGATTTTTAAATTAAATGCTAAAACAAGACAATTCGAAAAAGATACCGTTTTAAGTTCGATTTTTGAAAAAGACGAATATACATCGGGTAAATTAATTGTAGATCATTCGAATAAAATCTGGTTGTTTTCTAAAAACTACATTCATTATTTCTCTGCCAGTAAATTGAGTAATCAATTAAAGCAGAATATAATTCCTATTCCTTCCTCTTTAACCAATTCGATGCTGGGTTATGAAAATATCACCCAAATTTCTAAATCAACCTATTTGATAGGTACAACAGACGGTTATTATACTTTAAATATCGACGATTTAAGTTTTAAAAACTATGATGTTTTTATTACCGATATATTGATAAACAAGCAAAACGAAACATTTAAAAATGTTGGTATTCAGAGTGAAGGCAGTTTTGATTCTGATGAAAATAATATTACACTTAATTATACTGTTCCGGAATACAATAAATACATCAATTCTGAATACCAATATTTATTAGAAGGTTTTCAGGACGACTGGAGTGAGTGGAGTACAAAGGCGACTGTGAATTTTAAAAACCTTTCACCGGGAAAATACACTTTTAGGGTTAGGGCAAAATATGCTAATACAATTCTGCAGAATACTGCCGTATACACATTTATAGTTTTAAAACCTTGGTATTTGACCAATTTAGCTTGTTTTGTTTACTTTCTTTTGATTTTGGCAATGGCTTATTTTATTAATAAAGCATACCGAAATTATTATCAAAAGCAGAAAGAAAAACTTATTGAAGAAAATAATCTTTTACTGGAGATTCAGGAGCTTGAAAACGAACAGCAATTAATGAAACTTCGTAACGAACAGCTTTCGCAGGATGTTGATAATAAAAACCGTGAACTGGCGGTTTCGACAATGAGTTTAAACAGTAAAAACGAATTGCTGGCTTTTATTAAAGAAGATTTAAAGAAAACGTCTCAAAATGACAGTTCAAATATTAAATCTGTAATTAGTACCATTAATAAAAACATTACAGAAGAAGATTCCTGGAAGATTTTTAAAGAAGCCTTTGATAGTGCCGATAAAGATTTCCTAAAAAGGATAAAACAAATGCATCCTGCCTTAACACCAAATGACCTTCGTTTATGCGCCTATCTTCGATTGAATCTTTCCTCAAAAGAAATAGCTCCAATGTTTAATATTTCGGTTCGAAGTGTTGAAATAAAAAGGTATCGTTTGCGCAAGAAAATGGATTTGCAGCACGAAATCGGTTTAGTTGAATATATTCTGGCTGTATAGGAATTCAAAAATCGGCTTAAAAAAACTATACATTACCACAACATTATGCTTTTGTTGTGAAATTACGGTGCAAATGTTAAAGAAATTAACATTCACAAATTATAGCTACAGAGCGGTTTATTTTGTGATATCCTGAATTAAGACTAGATTTTTTTATGATGTATGTTTTTTGTTGAGGTTAATTTTATCGTTTTCATAAAGGGAACAGATAAATTTAGCTTTCAATAAAAACTAACTAATTATGAAATCTAAATTATTACTAATTGTACTATCACTGTGTACATCATTTGCGTTTTCGCAATCTATTGATGTAACCGGTACGGTAGTAGATGGCTCAGGTTTATCATTGCCTGGCGTTAATGTAAAAGTTAAAAGTTCGTCTCAAAGCACAACCACCGATTTTGACGGATCTTTTAAATTAACCGGAGTTCCAAAAGGATCTTTAGTTATTTTCAGTTATATAGGTTACAAAACGCAAGAAGTTGCAGTTTCTGGAACTAAATTAACTGTAAAATTAATTGAGGATGCAAGATCACTTGACGAAGTAGTTGTCATTGGTTACGGTACTCAAAAGAAAAGAGAGGTTACAGGGGCAGTTTCTGTAATAGACAGCAAAACAATTGACCTTATTCGACCAACGAGAATCGAACAAGCTCTGCAAGGTACCGTTACGGGTGTGAATGTAACAACTCAGTCTGGAGCACCAGGAGCACCATTGGATATTCGTATTCGTGGTATTGCTACAAATGGACAAAATGCACCAACAGCTATTATTGATGGTTATGTTGGAGATTTTAGTCTTTTAAATCCTAATGATATTGAATCCATAACAGTTTTAAAAGATGCTCAAGCGGCTATTTATGGAACAATTGGGGCAAATGGAATTATTTTAATTACAACTAAAACAGGTAAAAAGAATACTAAAACAAAAGTATCTTTTAATAGCTCTGTTGGATTTCAGGAAACATCCAGAAAACTTCCCACTTTAAATGCTACGGAATA
The DNA here is from genome assembly GCF_031455715.1 of Flavobacterium sp. 2755. Lineage (NCBI taxonomy): Bacteria > Pseudomonadati > Bacteroidota > Flavobacteriia > Flavobacteriales > Flavobacteriaceae > Flavobacterium > Flavobacterium sp. 2755. The sequence goes on along the minus strand of NZ_JAVDTG010000003.1, from coordinate 297,461 downwards.
TGCACTTTTATTAAACGAAAGTTATGCTAACGGAGGTAAACCACTTCCTTATCCAAACGTAAGCGGATTAGGAAAAGGTACAGACTGGCAGGATGAAGTTTTTCAAATGGCTCCAATTGTCAATAATGATTTGAGTATTTCCGGGGGTTCAGATAACATCACTTATTCTATTAGTGGATCACATCTAGATCAGGAAGGAATCGTTGGGGGAGACAAATCTGGTTTCTTAAAAAATACGGCAAGACTTGCTTTAGGAGCGGATCTTAGCAGTAAAATTAAGCTTAAGACTAATGTTATATATACTTATTTTACCAGAAAAACATTAAATGAAAACGGTCTTGGCTCTGTATTGTTTAATGCACTAAATGTTCCTGCAACATTGACTCCTAAAGATGCAAACGGCAATTTTACTGTTGTGCCAAATACAACGGGATTAGGTAATGAAATTATTAATCCCCTTGCACAAATTGCAAATACGTACAACGATTATAATTATAAAAAATTAAACGGAAATTTTGGATTCGACTACAAAATCTTTAAAGGATTTACATTGACAAGTTCAATAGGTTTTAATACTTCAAACAGCGAATCAAAAACATTTGCTCCGCAAATAAGCTATGGAGGAAAAGTTTTTGATGTACAAAGAAGCTCTGTAACTCAAGGTTCTGTAAATGATAACAATTATTCATTTGACCTTTTTGGAACTTATAATACAAAAATTGCAGATGCACATAATATTACTGGAACTGTAGGTACAACTATTTTTAAAGAATGGGGTAATGGACTTTCTGCCACTGGTTTTGATGTACCTAATAATTCTTGGGAATTTGCAGATATTTCTTTAACAAAAGGAGTTTCAGCAACTTTGACAAACAGCTCTTATGTTTATGATCAACGCAGATTATCTTATTTTGCAAGGCTGCAGTATGATTATAAAGAGAAATACTTATTATCTGGAATGATTAGACGTGATGCTTCTACCAAATTTGGACCAGGGAATAAAGTAGGTTATTTTCCATCTGTTACAGGAGGATGGATTGTTTCTAAAGAAGATTTCTTTGGAACTCCTAAATTCATTAATTTCTTGAAATTAAGAGGAAGCTACGGAACATTAGGAAATGACCAAATTGGAAATTATAGATATTTAGGTACTTTGAGCGGAGAAGCAACTTATGTTTTTGATGGCGCTCTTGTAAACGGTGTAGCCACAGGGGCAGTTCCAAATCCAGATGTAAAATGGGAAGAAGCTAGAAAGCTTGATATTGGTTTGGATATGAGAATATTAAATGACAAAGTTTCTATTGTAGCAGATTATTTTAGTGATACAAGGAAAGATTTATTAATTGGAGAAATTCCTGTTTCAGGTATTAATGGAACAGGTGCTCCGGGCTCTGGTGCTCCAACTATAAACGCAGGAACAGTAAAAAATTATGGTTTCGAATTTGCTATCGATTACAAAGAAAATTTCTCAGATTCGTTTTCAATGAATGTAGCTTATAATGTTACGTTTATTAAAAATAAAGTTCTGGAAGTAAATAACGGAACTGGTTTTATGGAAGCAGGAGGATTTGGTGTTGGACAGCCTGCACCTGCACGAATGGAAATAGGAAAGCCAATAGGATATTTCTATGGATATAAAACCGATGGTATTTTTCAAAATCAGGCAGAAGTTGATGCTCACCCATCGCAATTGGCTTTAGGAGCGAATGCAGCGCCAGGAGATCTTCGCTTTGTTGATGTAAATGGAGACGGTGTAATTGATACAAAAGATAAAACCAATATTGGTGATCCAATTCCTGCTGCAACAATGGGATTCAATCTTCAATTAAATTATAAAAACGTTGATTTCGCAGTTTACACTTTTGCATCTGTAGGAAATGATATGGTTCGTAACTACGAAAGAACACTTTCTGATGCAAATCGTATAGATTATGTTTTAGACAGATGGACAGGTGAAGGATCTACAAATTCAACACCAAGAGTTACAACAGGTGCAACGTCAAACAATGTTTTTTCTAATTATTTTGTAGAAGATGCTTCATACCTTCGAATTCAGAATGTTCAGTTAGGATATTCTCTTAATCCAAGTGTTGCTCAAAAAGTAGGAATCACAAAATTAAGACTTTATGCAGGAGTAAATAATTTATACACATTTACTAAATACCAAGGTTACGATCCGGGAGCTTCAAATGGTGCGCCAATTGGAGGTGGAATTGATTATGGATTTTATCCTACTCCAAGAACCTATTTAATGGGTTTAAACATTAATTTTTAATTTCAATTAAAATGAAAAAATATTTATTTACAACCGTTATATCTCTTACTCTGTTTTCGACCTTGTGTATTTCTTGTTCGGATGAGTTTGTAGACCCTAAACCAGAATATTCTATCGATTCTGAAAATTATTTTAATTCAAAATCAGATTACGATCAGGCTTTGGTTGCTGCTTACGATTTACTTCAGGCTTCTTATGTAAATGTTTTATTAGGAGAAATTGCTTCAGATAATACATTAGCAGGAGGAGAAAGCCCAACAGATGTTATCGGGTTTCAGCAAATAGATGATATGATTCATACTCCGGTAAACAGCAACTTAAGAGATATCTGGAACTGGATGTTTGCAGGAGTTCAAAGAGCTAATTATATTCTTGAATTTCAAGATAAAACAGATTTTCCAGAGAAAACCCAAATTATTGCCGAAGCGCGTTTTCTTAGAGCATATTACCAGTTTGAATTAGTAAAATGGTTTGGCGGTATACCAATGAAAGGCGATGCGAGATTTAAACTTGGAGATGAAAAAAAGATACCGCGTTCATCTGTTCAGGAAGTGTATGCTTCGATTGAAGCTGATTTAATTTTCGCATCGGCTAATTTAGCACCAAATGCTTCTCAAAAAGGACGTGCTACTAAAACTGCTGCTCAGGCATTATTAGGAAAAGCTTATTTATATCAAAATAAATTTACGCAGGCAGCAACGGTACTAGAATCTGTAATTACTTCAGGAAAATATTCTTTAGTAACAGATTATAATTCAATATTTGAAATGGATGGAGAAAACGGAGCAGAATCTATTTTTGAAGTGCAATATACAGATATTGAAGGAGCTGGATTTGGATGTTTACAATGTAGTGAAGGTAACGTGGCTGTAGGTTTTAGCGGCGTTAGAAATTTCTCAGGACCACTTTTTTCTTCAGGATTTAGTTTTAACATTCCAACTCAGGAAGGTGCAGATTCATTTGAAGTAGGAGACAGACGTAAAGATGTAGCTATTTTAGACATCGCTGCTTTTGCTGCTGCAAACTCTAATTATGATGGAGGAAAAGGAGTTAGCTATGGAAAAGGAAATGAAGATACAGGTTTCTTCAACAGAAAATATATTCCAAGAAAAAGAAGCTCAAATGCACAGGGAGATTTGAACTTAACAAATCCAAATAACTACAGATCAATTCGTTATGCAGACGTTCTTTTAATGGCTGCAGAAGCTTACAACAGAGGTGCAATTGATGACGCAAAAGCAAGAACATATTTAAACCTTGTTAGAGCGCGTGCATTTGGAGATAATAACCATAACGTAACGGCTTCTGGAGCTGCACTTACAGATTTTATCTGGGCAGAAAGAAGAGTAGAACTTTTTGGAGAAGGACATCGTTTCTTTGATTTAGTAAGAACTGGCAAAGCTGTTGGAACAATTCCTGGATTTAAAGCAAATAAAAATGAATTATTTCCACTTCCAATTGAAGAAATTCAATTCGCAAACGGTAACTGGTCGCAAAATCCTGGATATTAAAAAATACTATTATGAAAAAATTACATTATATATTAAGTCTTGTCGTTTTAACGCTATTCTTTAGCTGTTCAAGCGATGACAGCAATATTGATTTAGAAGGTGTTAGTGCACCGGCAAACATATCTGCTTTGACCACTGTAACTCAGGATAACTCCGGTAAAGTAACTTTTTTACCAAAAGGAGAAGGAGTAACACAATACAAAATAAATTACGGAGACGGATCGCCAGAATCTGATTATTTTCCTTCTGGAGGAACTGTAACACACGTATATAAAGAAGGAACTTACCAAAGCAAAATTATTGCAATGGGAATTACAGGAAAAAAAACCGAAGTAACACAAGAGGTTTTAGTTTCGTTTAAAGCTCCGGAAAATTTAGTAGTGGTAATAACAAACGATTTATCAGTTTCTAAGAAAGTAACCGTAAAAGCAACAGCAGATTTTGCATTGTTTTATGATGTTTATTTTGGAGAAGCAGGAAAACCAGATCCAATTTCGGCTAATAACGGAGAATCAGTTTCATACACTTACCAAGCGGCTGGAGTTTACACAATCCGTGTGGTTTCAAAAAGTGCTGCGATTAAAACAACTGAAAAATCTCAGGAATTTGAAGCAAAATTAGTTCTTAATCCAACAACTTCGGCACCAACGCCTCCAAACAGAGCAGCCGGAAATGTAATTTCTATTTACGGTTCTAAATACACGAATGTTGCGGGAACTAATTATTTCCCAGATTGGGGACAAGCAGGACAAGGAAGCAGCTGGACAGAATTTGATTTGAATGGCGACAAAATGTTGAACTATATCAAATTAAGCTACCAGGGAATTGCTTTAGCAGATAATGTTACAGTTGATGTTTCGGGTATGGATTACATTCACATGGATGTTTGGACAGCAGATTTACAAAAAATCGAAACTTCATTAATCAGTAAGACAAATGGAGAAAAACCAGTTGTAAAAGATCTTACAGCAAATCAATGGACAAGTATTGATATTCCAATTTCGGCATTTACAAGTCAGGGATTAACAGTAGCAGATATTTTCCAATTGAAATTTGTGGGAACACCTTGGGCTGGAGGAACTGTATTTATCGATAATATTTATTTCTATAAAGACGTCGAAACATTAAGCACAGCAGCACCAACGCCAACAAAACCGGCTTCAGATGTTATTTCATTATTTAGTGATGCGTATTCAAATATTGCCATTCAAACATGGCGTACAGATTGGTCAGCAGCAACATTAGAAGAAACTGCTGTAGCAGGAAATGCAGTTAAAAAATACTCAGATTTAAATTTTGTGGGTATCGAGCCAGTTACAACAATTGATGCAACCGGAATGACACATTTCCACGTAGATGTATGGTCTTCAGATTTTACAGAATTCAGAATCAAATTAGTTGATTTTGGAGCCAATGGAGTTTACAATGGAGGAGGAGATGATAAAGAACACGAACTTAAATTTACCGCTCCGGCACAAGGACAATGGGTAAGTCTGGATATTCCTTTAAGTGATTTTACAGGATTAACAACCAGAGCTCATATTGCACAGCTTATTTATTCTGGAACACCAACCGGAAGTCATACCATATATATTGATAACGTTTATTTTCATAAATAAAAAATGAACCTTATTAATCGATTAAAATGAATTTACATTTTATAAAAAAATAACAAAATGAAAAAATATAATAAATACTTCGTATTACTTTTTGCTCTGCTATTAGCAATAAGTTGTCAAAAAGATGATTTTGCTTTTGGCGATTTGGCGGCGCCCTCTAATATTCAGGTAACAGCTGAAATTATAGGAAAAACTGCTGATGCTCCAAACGGAGACGGATCAGGAACGGTAAAATTGACTGCAAAAGCAGATAACGCTGTTTCATTTAAATATGTTTTTAGCGATGGAACATCTGAAACTTCACCAAGCGGTATTTTTACAAAGCGTTTCACAAAAACAGGAGTAAATACCTATACTGTTACAGTAATTGCAAACGGAAGAGGCGGTGTAGCATCAAACACAACACTAGATATTACGGTATTAAGTAACTTTAGCGATGATGAAGCTGTAACGTTCTTAACTGGTGGTTCATCTAAAAAATGGTATTGGTCAGCTTCAGAAGCAGGACACTTAGGAGTTGGTCAAAACGATGGCGATGCGACTAAAAACTACTATGCAAACTACTATATGGCAGGGCCGTTTGAAAAAGCAGCATCGCCGGCAAGCAGCTGTTTATACGAAAACGAATTGACTTTCTCAAAAGATGGAGATCAATTGAAATTTGAATTAAACAACGGTGGAGCAACATTCTTTAACGCAGCTTTTGCAAGCGTAGGAGGAGGAAGCGGACCAGATGATGCTTGTTTAACTTATAATACAAGTGGCGTTAAAACAGTTTCATTAAGTCCATCAGAATCTGTAGTTACCAAAAATCCAAACCATGCAACACAAACAAGAGGAACAATGTTGAACTTCTCTGATGGTGGATTTATGGGGTACTATATTGGTCAAAGTTCTTACGAAATCTTGTCAATCACTGCAAACAGAATGGTTGTAAGAGCCGTAATGGGAGGAAACCCTGCATTAGCTTGGTATCATATTTTCACTACTACAAAACCTACTCAAAATCCAACAACAGATTATACAAATCTGGTTTGGTCAGATGAGTTTAATACAGATGGAGCACCAGATGCGACAAAATGGAATTATGATTTAGGTAAAGGAGATAACGGCTGGGGTAATAATGAAAAGCAAAATTATACCAATTCAGCAACAAACGTAAAAGTACAAGGAGGTAATCTGGTTATTACAGCTAAAAAAGAAGCTTCTGGCGGTGCAGATTATTCATCAGCAAGATTAAAAACAGATGCGAAATTTGCTTTTACATACGGAAAAGTTGAGGTTAAAGCTAAACTCCCAATTGGCAAAGGAACATGGCCTGCAATCTGGATGCTTGGACAAAATTATGCTTCTAAACCTTGGCCTGCCTGTGGAGAAATAGATATTATGGAGCATGTGGGTAACAATCAAAATGTGATTTTGAGTACGCTTCATTATCCTGGACACTCAGGTGGAAATGGTAACACAGGATCAAAAACATATGCTAACGTTTCGACAGAATTTCATGTCTATAAAGTAATCTGGAGCCCTGCATCGGTAAAAACTTATGTAGATGACGATTTACTTCATTCAGTTCCAAACGATGGTTCATTACCTTTTAACAGCGACTTTTTCTTGATTTTAAACGTAGCAATGGGAGGTAATCTAGGCGGTAATATTGATGGTGCTTTCACTCAGTCTTCTATGGAGATTGATTACGTGAGAATTTATCAATAGAATATGAGTTAATTAATTAGTAATTAGGAGAAGGTCAGTTTCGGCTGGCCTTCTTAATTTTAAAATTATACTATGAATAAAATAATTTTACTATTGTTAATCTGCAGCTTTTCATACGCGCAGGAAACAAAGAGGAAATTGGTCTGGGAAGAAAATTTCAATACTAAAAAATTAAACGAAAAAGTCTGGAATTTTGAACTCGGTGACGGCTGTCCAAATTTGTGCGGTTATGGAAACAACGAAAGACAAATCTATACTAAAACCAATCACGAATTTAAAGATGGAAATTTAGTTATTGAAGCCAGAAAAGAAGGAGAAAAATATACGTCGACAAAAATCACAACCAAAGGAAAAAAAGATTTTAAATACGGCCGAATCGAAGCAAGGGCAAAACTACCTATCGGACACGGTTTATGGCCGGCTTTCTGGATGTTAGGTGCCAATATTGATGAGGTTAAATGGCCAAAAACAGGAGAAATTGATATTTTAGAATATATAGGAAGAGATCCACATATGGTTTATACAACTCTTCATACACAGGACAGTCACGGAAATACGATTAATACCAAAAGAACAGAATTTCCAAATATTGAAGAAGGTTATCATGTATATGCAATTGAATGGGACAAAGATAAAATTGCTTTTTTTGTAGATTCAACTTTAGTCTATACCTTCAATCCTGAAGTTAAAAATGAAGATACATGGCCCTTTGATAAACCATTTTATATTATCGTAAATTTAGCCATTGGAGGTAATTTTGGAGGTCCTGAAGTGGATGATTCAGTACTTCCTCAAAAATATTACGTCGATTATGTACGTGTTTATCAATAAAAAAATATAGAATGAAAATTTACCCAAAAAGCAGGTGTAAATAGCTTAAATGTTTAATTGTAAGTTATTTACATTTGTTTTTTAAAACGTTTTTAACAGCATTTTTTTAACTTTTTTTATCGAAAATAGCCTCTGTAGCAAAAAACTTAACGTTTTAATGTTAATTATTATTGTTTTTGTTTGCTTTTTAAAATAAATATTTGTTAAATTTGGTCACAATAATTAACATAACTCAAAAAAGATCACGCCTATAAAATAAAATTACTTTTTAGAAAAATTACTCCAAATTATTAAAACTAAAAAAGTAGTATTATGGCTGATCTGCAAATTCCAGACGCTCTATTAGTAAAAAATTATGTTGAAGGCAGTGAAGCTGCTCTTGCAACATTAATAAAAAGGCACGAATCTAAAATATATGGATTTATATATTCTAAGATTGCTGATAGAGATATTTCAAATGATATTTTTCAAGATACTTTTATTAAAGTAATTAAAACCTTAAAAAGTAATTCCTATAACGAAGAAGGTAAATTTCTTCCTTGGGTAATGCGTATTTCACATAACTTAATTGTGGATCACTTTCGCAAAACCAAAAAAATGCCAATGTACAGAGAAACCGAAGAGTTTTCAATCTTCTCTATCATGTCTGACGATTCATTAAATGTTGAAAGCAGAATGATTGTAGATCAGGTTGAGGTTGACTTAAAAAGGTTGATCGAAGAGCTTCCTGAAGATCAGAAAGAAGTGTTGGTAATGAGAATGTATCAGGATATGAGTTTCAAAGAAATATCAGAATTAACAGATGTAAGCATCAATACTGCATTGGGAAGAATGCGTTATGCACTTATGAATTTGAGAAAAATAATTGACAAACATCAAATTATTTTAACCAACTAATACTATTTTGAATATTAGCCCGTTATACTATTATAAAACATTTACATAGTATGGCGAAAATTTACTCAAAAAAAGCGTTAGCTTCTAAAGATTTGAAACCTAAAAAAGAAGTAATTTCTTTTTTACTAAATTATTCACAGGCTTTAACGGTTGTGAAAATTGAAGATAAAAATTTTGAGATTATAGCTAATTAAACAGCCCGCTGCTTTAGTCGGATGTTTATTTCGAAAGAAAAACCAAATGGTCGTTTTGGTTGAAAGCTCACTATTTGTATGCAAATACAGATAGTGAGTTTTTTTTATGTCTTAAATCCTAAATTTTACTCTGTTATGATATATTCAAAAGCATGTTTTTCCAGAACAGTTTTTTCTAATTATTTATTGTATTTCTTCGTTTTATCTAAAATATGATTTTGATTTAAAATTATGTTTTTGTTAAAATTTAATATTTTTAATCAAAATATTTCTTTATTCAATAATTAATTTTATTTTAGTTAAAAAATAACTATTATTTCATAAAAACATAAGAATTTTTCGTATTAAAACATTTCAATCACCCTAATTTGTCCAACCAATAACCAAAAACCTATGAAAAAAAACTACTCTGCCTTATTTCGTTTTGTTTGTTATACCCCTTAGTTATTTACTAAGAAGTTTGATTTTTTGAGAGATTAAATTTAGAGATTTATGGCAATTTTGATCTCTAAAACTTATTTTTCATTTAAACGCAGGCTGAAGTGCTAAACTATCAGCTTTGCAGCAAAATTCATTCAAAAAACTAAATCTATTTTAACAACCAAAACCCAACCGAAATATGAAAACGAACCTAAAGATGTTATCAATGCTGTTATTGATAAATGTCGCAGCATTTGCTCAAAATGATCAAATAAAAGAAGCGCAGTCTTTATACGATAAAGGAAAAAGCGAGGAAGCATTGGCGATTTTAAACAAAACAGAATACCTTATCCTTAATGCGTCAGATGAAGCCAAATCTGATTATTATTTTTTAAAAGGAAATGTATATAAAGATTTAGCTGGGAAAAATATAGATGCAGCTAATAATTTTACGTTGGCCTCACAAGCTTATCAGGATGTGTTTTTGTACGAAAACGAATCAGGAAAGTTTAAATTTACAGTTAAAGCAAATGCTGCTTTAAAAGCTATGAAATCTACTCTTGTTAATGGTGCAATGACCGATTTTAATGCTGGAAAATTCAAAGAAAGTGCTGAGAAAAGTTATAAAGTTTATTTATTTGATAAAAAAGACACATTGAACTTATTTAACGCTGCAGCATCTTCTATAAATGCTAAGGATTACGAGTCGGCAGTAAAATATTATGAAATCTTAAAGAAGATAAATTTTTCCGGAAAGAGAATGATGTATTACGCTACAAACAAGAAAACAAAAGAAGAAGATTTTTTTGTTTCTACAAAAGCCAGAGAATCTGCTATAGAACAAGGGTTTTATGAAAGACCAAGAAACGAGCTAGTTCCTTCAAAAAAAATAGAGGTTAACAATAATTTAGCTTACGCTTATTTAGAGAAAAGAGATTATCCTAAAGCCGAAGCAGTTTATAATTATGTCTTGGAACTTAACCCTAATTACCTCGATGCCTATATAAATATGGCATATTTGAAACTGCAAGTCAAAAAAGATTTAGCTGATGAAATAGCTTCTTTAGGAACTTCACCATCTGAAATGCAAAAATATGACAAACTAAACGCTAAAAAAGATGACATTGCCCGCAGTGCAATCCCGTATCTAAAACAAGCGCTTATTATTGAACCAAAAAATCCAGAAGCTACAAAAACACTTTTGGGAGTATATCGATCACTTGATATGACAAACGAATACAATGCTCTAAAAAGCAGTATGTAAAATAAAAAAGAAGCTGCTAAACTTTCTTTTTAGCAGCTTCTTCTATTATAGATTTTTTACCAATTGTTCTCGTAATAATATCTTTCTCTAAACTCCAGCCTCTAGCGGGCGAATATTCACGTCCGTACCAAATAATCTGTAAATGCAGATCATTCCATGTATCTCTCGGAAATAATCTTTTAGCATCCTTTTCAGTCTGTACAACATTTTTTCCATTCGAAAGATTCCATCTGTACATCAGCCTGTGAATATGTGTATCAACTGGAAAAGCCGGAACTCCAAAAGCCTGAGACATAACAACACTTGCTGTTTTATGTCCAACAGCCGGCAAAGATTCAAGCGCTTCAAAACTCTGCGGAACTTCACCATTATATTTTTCAATCAAAATTTCAGACAAACCGTGAATTCCCTTTGATTTCATTGGTGATAAACCACACGGACGAATAATTTCCTTAATTTCTTCCACTGACATCTTTACCATATCATACGGATTATCTGCCTTTGCAAATAAAAGCGGCGTAATCTGGTTTACTCGAACATCAGTACATTGTGCTGAAAGTAAAACAGCAATTAATAAGGTATATGGGTCTTTGTGATCAAGCGGGACAGGTATAGTAGGGTAGAGTTCTTTTAACGTATTTATAACAAATTGTACGCGAGCTTCTTTATTCATTTCCGTAATTTTAAAGTGTAAAAATAGCGATTTATAACTTATAAGCTATCTTTGTTTTAAATCTAAAATCAACAATCTGAAATCTAAAATAAAAAGATATGACAACATTAAAAGCCGGAGATAAAGCACCAAACTTTTCAGGAACTGATCAAGACGGAAATACACATAAACTGGCAGATTATGCTGGAAAAAAATTAGTGGTATTCTTTTATCCAAAAGCAAGTACGCCGGGCTGCACAGCCGAAGCTTGTGATTTAAGAGATAATTTTCACCGTTTTCAGGCAAATAATTACGAACTTCTTGGTGTAAGTGCTGATAGTCAAAAGGCGCAAACCAAATTCAAAGAAAAATACGAATTACCATTTCCATTATTAGCCGATGAAGATAAATCTGTTATCAACGCATTTGGTGTTTGGGGACCAAAAAAGTTCATGGGAAGAGAATACGACGGAATCCACAGAACAACTTTCGTAATCAACGAAAAAGGAATCATCGAAGAAGTAATCGAAAATGTAAAAACAAAAGAACACGCAGCACAGATTTTGAAATAAGTTTTTTTGTTTCAGGTTTTCTTTGTTTCAAGTTTCAGGTTGCTTTGCGTGTAATTTTAGCGCAAAGCACGCTAAGTTTTTACGCAAAGTACGCTAAGGTTTTTTGTATGTAAGTTTTTATAAAAAAACAAAGTTCGCAAAGCTTAATCAACACAAAGCTTTGCGAACTTTAGGTATTGTAAATGCAATCTATAATAGAAAACCTTAGCGTGCTTTGCGTTAAAAAAAACATTCATTCAAACCTGAAACAAAAAAAGTCCCAAATTAAGGGACTTTTTATATTAAGCTTTTTGCTCTAGTTCTTTCTGCGGATGATATCCAAAAAGATGATGTTCTTTTATAATCTCTGCAACACCAGACGGAAGCATTGGTTCCCAGCCGGTTTTTCCTTGTCCAATCATTTTTAAAACTTCTCGAGAGAAAACATTTAATATGTTTGGGTTGTAATCTTTAATGTCAACAACTTTACCGTTAAATTTAAAGAATTTGTATAATTCTTTCATTCTAGGATGAACTTTCAGGTTGTCAGAAGTAATAACTTCGCCATTATCGCCTAACATTGGATATAAGAATACTTTCATATCGCGGTAGAATAATTTTCCGAAAGCTTCCAGAATTCCACCACTTAAATGACGGTAGTATTTCTCATCAAAAATATCAACAAGATTGTTTACACCCATTGCTAATCCCATGCGGGCTTTGGTATAATTAGAGAAATACTCCACAACTTTGTAATACTCCTGGAAATTTGAAATCATAACCGTTTGACCAAGTGAACAAAGCAGCTCGGCTCTATCCATAAAATCACGCTCATCAATCTCACCATCCGAACGTAAATTCGAAAGTGTAATTTCAAAAACTACTAATGTATTATCTTTCTCTACTTTATTTTCTTCGAGAAACATTTTTAATGATTTCTCGTACATATCAAGATTCACATTTGTAACCGGGCGGAAACTTCCTCTAAAAGCAAGAAGGTTCTTTTTGTATAAAACAGCTGCCGGTAAAACATTTTTTCCTTCCGGATTAAACATTACGGCATCCGTCATTCCGTTTTTAACCAGCTGTAAACTCATCAAACGATTGTCAACATCAGCAAAACGAGGTCCTGAAAAATTGATCGTATCGATCTCTAATTGATCCTTATCTAAGTGATCGTACAAATAACGCAATAAACGTTTTGGATCATTATATTTATAGAAAGCACCGTAAATTAAATTTACACCTAAAATCCCGAGTGTTTCTTGTTGTAATCTGGCATCAGTCTCTTTAAAACGAATATGAAGAATAATTTCGTTATATGCCTCGTCTGGTTCAATCTGGTATCGAATTCCAACCCAGCCGTGTCCTTTAAACTGTTTGGCAAAATCTATGGTTGCTACTGTATTAGCGTAGCTGAAGAAAAGTTTATTTGGGTGTTTTTCTCTGCTCAAACGTTCTTCGATCAATTCTCCTTCAAACGTAAGCATTTTTTTAAGTCTGTTTTCGGTAACGTATCTTCCGTCACTTTCAATCCCGTAAACAGCATCACTAAAATCTTTGTCATAAGCCGACATCGCTTTTGCAATAGTTCCTGAAGAACCTCCGGATCTGAAAAAATGTCTAACTGTCTCTTGTCCAGCGCCAATTTCAGCAAATGTTCCGTAAATATTCTCGTTTAAATTAATGCGTAAAGCTTTGTCTTTTATAGAAGGAATCTGTTCGATGACCTTGTCACCTTTGAGTTTTATTTCTGTACCCATTTTATTTTAAATAGATTTGTTACAAAGTTAGTAAATTAGGGTTCTAATGAAAGAGAAATAATCCTATTTTTGTAAAAAAATTAAGTTCAATTGAAGGTCTATTTTTTAGGTACTGGTACTTCTCAAGGCATTCCGATCATCGGAATCGATCATCCCGTTTGTAAAAGCACTGATGCTAAGGACAAAAGGCTCCGCGTTTCCATCTGGATTACATGGGACGAGCATTCATTTGTAATCGATTGCGGTCCCGATTTTAGACAGCAGATGCTTTCCTGCGGATGCCGTAAACTCGATGCCATTTTATTTACACACGAACATGCAGATCATACTGCCGGTTTAGATGATATTCGTCCGTTTAATTTCCGTCAAGGCGAAATTCCTATTTATGGACATAAACGTGTACTTGATAATTTAAGACGACGTTTTGATTATGTTTTTGAAACCGTAAATAAATACCCGGGCGCTCCGAGTGTAAAAACTATTGAAGTTAAAAACGACGAACCTTTTGCAGCTGGAGATAAAATCGCGATTCCAATCAATGTTATGCACGGTGATTTACAGGTTTTTGGATATAGAATCGATGATTTTGCTTATCTAACTGATGTAAAAACAGTCGAACCAATTGAAGTTGAAAAACTTAAAGGTTTAAAAGTTTTGGTTGTAAATGCTTTGCGCGTTGAACCTCACGATACTCATTTTAACTTGCAGGAAGCACTTGATTTTATTAATCTGGTAAAACCTGAAAAAGCTTATTTAACTCACATTAGCCATGTTTTAGGTTTTCACGAAGAAGTGCAGAAACAACTTCCTGAAAATGTTTATCTGGCCTACGATAATTTAGAAATTACAATTTAATTATACCACAAAATGAAAAAATCCTTAATGCTTTACCTTTTTATCCTTGCGATATTAATGAATGTTTTTACTTATATGTTTTACAGCCGAGAAGTGCAATTTGGCGAAAAAAGATATGAGAAAACAACTAAAAAGCTAAGAGATAGTATTAATTTGATGTCAGCTAAATTAGCCGATGCAGATTATTTTTCTTTGGAACACAATGAAAATGCACAAAATTATTTTGATAATAGTGCTTCTGGAGGAAAAGTAATTTTATTTGAAAAACTAATTCCGGTTGTAACCGAAAAACTTTTAGATTTCAATGCAAATCCAAAAGGGAACCCATACACTGGGCAAGATCAAATTGGACCAAATAAATTTATCATCAATAAAGTGAAAATTTTAAATCACCGCTGGATCATTGCAGATTATAGTAATGGCGAATTATGGGGAGAAGTCTTGTTAAAATACTTTGTTGATAATAATGATAATATTACCTTTGAAGTAAATCAAACTTGGTTATATCAAAAATAGGATTTTTTAATCCTATTTTTTTTTGACTAATAATTAAAAATGAGGATTATGAAAAAGATGTTTTTGTTTACGATTATCGCTGCTGCGACATTTTCTTGTGCTAAAAAAGTTTCTCAGGAAAACACAACCGTTAAAGAACCACAGGAAAAGAAACTAGTGGGAGGAGACTCTGATGCACACGGATGTAAAGGTTCTGCAGGTTACACTTGGTCAACGCTTAAAAAAGAATGTATCCGAATTTTTGAAGGAACAAAACTGTCGCATGCAGAAGAAACAGGTAAAACGTATACAACCGCTGCTTACGTAATTTTTGATGGAAACAAAGCGGAGCTTTTTCTGGACACTCAAAAAGAATCCATTATTTTAGAAAGAAAATCTGAAGGAGATTCGTGGAATAAAGATGATTATCAATTAATTCCCTGGAAAGGATATGTCCTGAAAAAAGGAGGGAAGATTATTTATACAGGAGAATAATTTTAGTATTCAGTGTTCAGTTTTTTAGTGTTCAGTGATTTGCGCAATCAAAAAAACTTTGTCAAAGTTTCGAACTTTGACAAAGTTCTAGCTGTAAACTGCAACTGAACACTAAAAAACTGAACACTGAAAACTAACTAATCAGCCAATTCTTAAAATCAAAGAAATTTTGTGGAGCAACACCGTGACCAACAGGATATTCTTTGTAAGTAACCGGAATATTTAATTTTTCTAAAATTGCAGGAGTTTTTCTCGCCCATTCAATTGGAATAACCTGATCTACAGTTCCATGAGAAGCGAATATTTTTAAGTTTTTGAAGTCGTTTTTCTCAAAACCTTCTTTAATAATTTCTTCATTAAAATAACCACTCATTGCTACAACTCTCTGAATTTTTTCAGGATACGAAAGCGCAACAGAGTAACTCAAAATAGAACCCTGACTAAATCCAATTAAAGTTACGTTATTTGCATCAATAGGGTAATTAGCAACCAATTCATCAATAAAAGAAGCAATTACATCTCTCGAAGTTTTAGCTTGTTCATTATCTGAAAATTTATTCTGATCTGCATCAAAATTGATCGCATACCAGGCATAAGCACCATATTGCAAATCATAAGGCGCTCTTGCAGAAATGATATAGTAATTATCTGGAAGTTCAGAAGCAAACGAAAATAAATCAGCTTCGTTACTGCCATATCCGTGTAATAAAAGCAATAACGGATTTTTATCTAAAATTACTTTTGGTTCTTGTATTTTATATTCTAAAGATAGATTCATTTTTTAATTGTGAATTGTAAGTTGTGAATTATAAATTTTAAACTTTGTGAAAGATTTAAACTTTGACAAAGCGATTAGATAATAAAAAATCTGTTTTTATCCGCGTTTTTGCTTGCAAATCTGCGTCATCCGTGTTCTAAATTTATACGCTGATAAAACAGATTCGCTAAAGCGAAAACGCTGATTTCAACGGATTTCTTTTTTTTAATTTCGAATTTTCTTTTAATCTATCCAATAGATTTAAACCATTTTTGAAACACATTTCCAACTAAAGGAATTGGTCTCATCTGGCCTTGAATAGCGCTGAAAATTCCATAAGTCCACAGAATTGAAATACAAATCCACATTGGAAAAGTGATAAAAAAGCTGTCAAAATTACTGATTATAGCTCCGAAAGAAATAAAAGTCAGCGATAAACCTAAAGCCTGACGAATATGAAAAGAAGCAAAACTATTTTTGTTTTCAGAATTCATAGACATTGCAATCAAAACGCCAATGATTAATATGTAACTCGTAATGGCAATTGATTTTCCTTCTTCGATTGTATTGTTCATTGTATTATTTTGTAACAAGTTGATTTTGATTTAAAATTCCGTAAACAGAACCTTTAAGTTCAGTTCCTAAAAAAGCAGAATTTTTAGATTTTGAAAGAATATTTTCTTTCGTAAAAGTTGATTTTCCTTCTGGAGTAAAGAAAGTGAAGTTTGCTTTTGCACCTTCTTCGATTGTGTTGTTTTCAAGACCAAAAACAGTTCTTCCCGAAGTTAGTTTTGCAATTACAGTTTCCAGAGGTAAAACCGTTAATAATGCTCCAAAAGCACTTTCAAGCCCAATTGTTCCGTTTTTAGCAGTATCAAATTCCATTTTCTTGAATTCAATATCAATGGGATTGTGGTCAGAAGTAATTGTATCGATAGTTCCGTCGGCAATTCCGTTTAGTAAAGCCTGTCTGTCAACTTCGGTTCGTAATGGCGGCGTCACTTTAAAACGCGTGTCAAAACCGTCTAGTTTTTCATCGGTTAAAACCAAATGATGTACAGAAACACTTGTCGTTACGTTTAAACCTTTTGCTTTAGCTTCTCTAATTAATTCAACCGATTTTGCTGTAGAAATTGTCGGGATATGAAGTTTTCCGCCTGTATATTCCAATAAAAATAAGTTTCTCGAAATTTGAAGTTCTTCGGCTAGATTTGGAATACCTTTCAAACCTAATCTTGTAGAAACGATTCCTTCATTAGCAACTCCGTTTCCTTTTAGATTTGGATCTTGCGAATAAGTAATAACCAAACCATCAAAATCCTGAACATATTGCAATGCAATTTTTAGCAAATTAGCATTATCAATACTTCTGTTATAATCTCCAAAAGCAATTGCTCCGGCTTTTTTCATGTCGTAAAGTTCTGCCATATCTTTTCCTTCGCTGGCTTTTGTTAAAGCACCAATTGGGAAAATTTCTGTAGCAAAACTATTTGCTTTATTTTTTACAAAATTGACTTGAGATTGATTGTCAATAATCGGAAAGGAGTTTGGTTGCAGTGCAATTGCTGTAAAGCCGCTTTTTGCTGCAACATTTAATCCGTTTGCAATAGTTTCTCTGTCTTCGTAACCTGGTTCTCCAAGAGAAACGCTGCTGTCAAACCATCCTTGAGAAACATGAAGATCATCGAATCTTACTACTTCTGCATCATCATTTGGAAGAGAAACTCCTATTTTTTCAATTAAACCATCTGCAATTAAAAGATCAACGGTCTGGTTATGAAACGGACTTTTTGAGTCGATAATTTTGGCGCTTTTGATGATTATTTTCATATGTAGAGAAATTTATTTTAATTGAAACAATGAAATTATTTTAAAACATTAAAACTTAATATTCTTAATGGTGAAAAAATTACTTCACGAATTTTATAATCGCCATTTCTAATGCTAAAAATAACAGTGCAAAGATAACAAACCATTTCCAAATTTGGCTGTCAGTCCGCTCAGTTTGTAAGGTGTTAAAAATGGTCGAAATCGTATCTGCGGTTTTAAAATCAGAAACTACATTTGTGTTTACCTGATTCAAATCGCTTTCGGTTCTTTTGTAATTGAAACTCAAATTTTCAACCCATTCTTTTTTGTCAAAAATGCTGTAATTTCCAGCTGTTTCAGGGAAATTATTAAACGTTAATTTAACTTTATTATTCAAAATTTGCTGAATCGGAATAAACGAATCTTCTATTCCTTTTACTTCCAGAATTGCATCTTTCGTCAGCAAAACATCAACAAAATAAGGTTGATTATTTCCAATCGTTAAAGCATTTACACCTGTTTTTTGATTGTTCTGCGCCATTTTATAAAACAACGGAACAATTAAAGGTGATTGCTGAAAGTTTGAATTTACTGCATTTATTGGTGCAGAAAATACCGTGATTCCAGCAGTTGGGTTTTGAATTGCCGTTACAAATGTACTTTGATCTTCATAAGATAAAACGGCTGGATATGGACTTGAAATATCAAATGAACTGTTTGTTTTTGGATACTGAAAATTCGTGATTTTATTTTCAAAAACTCCCGAAAATAACGGATGATCAAAATTAATTTTGGTAATGAGTTTGCTTTCAGTTTTAAGATTGTTGAACTGAACTTTTCCAAAATTTCCTAAAAATGAATTCAGGTTTGAAATAGAACTTTTTTCAGAAGGAATTACAACTAAGTTTCCGCCTTTAGAAACAAACGCTTTTAAAGTCGTTTGTAAAGCTTGCGGAATTTCAACTAATTCATTTAAGATTATCGTATTTTGTTTTTCTAAACTATTGTAATCTAAAGAGTTGATAGAATAATTGTTGTAATTGAATTCCGCAGAAGTGTAAATTCTCGATAGGAAATTACTTTTTTCAGGTTCGCCAATGCTGATTACATTTGTTTTTTTGTTTTTAGAAATGCTGAAAAACAATTTGTTATCATAAGTTAAACCATTGTCTTCGATAGAAACATATCCGTGAAAAGCTTCTTTTGGAATTGTGAAGTTGATTTTCTTTTTCTTCGCATCAAAATTGATGATTGTTTTGGCAATCAGTTTATTTTGATTGTATAAAGCAGTCGAAATTGGTTTAAAATCTTCTCCGTAACCTGAAAGATTAACGCTTATTTCGTAGAAATTTTCTAAAGTCTGATTGATGTAAACGCTGTCAATAGAAACATTATTTTTTTGTTCCGCTTCCGGAATTATGAAATAGGGTTTTTCTTCAGAATCAATGTTTTTAATATCATTTTCAGTTAAACCTACAGCATCAGAAATAATGACAATATCTTTTTTATGTGCCGATTTATGCGCTTTTACTTTTGCCATAATCGACGAAAGTTCAAATGGTGTTGCGCTGTAATTTAGATTTTGTAACGAGCTTTTAACTGACTTGATATCTGTATTCCAGTAATTTTCTGTGTTTGTCAGCAATGAAAATTGAGCTGTTTCGGGAGTGTTTTCGAGTAATTCCTGAACAACACGTTTTAGCAATTCTCCTTTTTTGCCTTTTGCCTGCATACTAAACGAATTGTCTAAAATAATATACATTTCGTTTGAAGCATTTTTACTGTCTTTTGCTTCAAAAAAAGGTTGTGCGAATGCGATAATGGCGCAGGTAAGCAATAAAAGACGGGTAGCAAGCAATAATCGTTTTTTGATTTTTGAGCTTTTACGAGTCTGGATTGCCAGTTCTTTTAGGAAACGAACATTTGTAAAATAAGAAGTTTTAAATCTTCGTAATTGAAATAAGTGAACCAAAATTGGAACAATCAATAAAAAAAGAAAGTATAGAATTTCGGGATGTTTAAAGTGCATTCTGGCTTCGATTTACTTCGCTACTTTTATTTTTCACGAAGATGCTGGTCAAAAATACAAATTTTTAATTAAACCAGATAGGCAATATTTAGTTAAACCATATAAGTTATATAAGAGATTATAAGCAGGAGGTTATGCGTTTTTATTAAATGAACTTATATCACTTATATGCTGAAAATCCATTTTGAAAAATGTAACTTTTCTGTTTTTATTTGTAATGATCTAAAAGATATTATTACGTATTTTAGCGTATTCAAAAAAACAAACTATGAAAAAAATATCTCTAATATTATTTTCAGCTTTAGCATTAACCACTGTCAAAGCTCAAAATAAATTTAACCTTTTGGTTGGAACTTATACGAATACATGCCAGAGTAATGGAATTTATGTTTATGAATTTGATGCAAATTCGGGCGAGTTTAAATTGAAAAGCTCTTCAGAAAATGTAGTGAGTCCGAGTTATTTATCGGTTTCGGCAGATAATAAATTTATTTATGCAGTAAACGAAAACGGAACACAAAGTACGGTAAGTTCATTTGGTTATGATTCTGCATCAGGAAAAATTAATTTTTTGAATAAAAATGATGCATTGGGAGCAGATCCTTGCCACTTGATAAATGATGATAAAAATGTAATTGTTGCCAATTATTCTGGCGGAAATATAGTAGTTTATAAAAAGAATGCAGACGGAAGTATTTCTGAAGTACAGCAATTGATTCAGCACGAAGGAAAAGGGCCAAACGCAGCACGTCAGGAAAAAGCGCATGTGCACATGGTGGTTTTTTCTCCAGATAAAAAGTTTGTACTTTCTAATGATTTAGGTTTAGATAAAGTCTTTATATACAAATACAATCCTGCGTCTAAAAATGAAATTCTGACTTTAAAAGGAAGTGTTGATGTTAAACCGGGAAGCGGCCCAAGACATTTGACTTTTAGCAAAGATGGAAAATTTGTTTATTTAGTTCAGGAATTAGATGGTACGCTGACAACTTTTAGCTATGATAAAACCGGAAGTCTAAAAGTAATTGCCGAAACCAGTATTTTACCAAAAGGCTTTAAAGGCGGAACTGGAGCAGCAGCCATAAAAATCTCACCTGATGGAAATTTTCTTTATGTTTCAGACCGTGTTGATGCTAATGCAATTTCAATATATAAAATCCTTAAAAATGGAAGTATTGAATTAGTAGAACAGCAAAGCACTTTAGGAAAAGGCCCAAGAGATTTTTCTATTGACCCAACAGGAAATTACCTTTTAGTTGGTCATCAATACACAAATGACATTGTTATTTTTAAAAGAGATATCGCAACAGGAAAAATTACAGATACAGGAAAAAGAATTCAATTGTGTTCGCCTGTAGGGCTGGTTTTTACGAAAATTTAATCTAAGTTGCTAAGGTTCTAAGGAACTAAGATGCTAAGAAAAAAGGCTCAAATATTCAAAGAATATTTGAGCCTTTTAAATTTTTAAAAAACTTAGAATCTTAGTAACTTAGAACCTTATTATCTTACTTATTCCCATCTTTTCTCTTCTTATCTCTCGTTTTCAACATATTTCGATTGACAGAACCGTGGGTTTTCTTTTTTGTTTTTGAAGGGCCTCCTAAATTGACTTTTTTGTTCTTTTTAGATTTTTCATGAAAAGCTCCGTCTCCTTCGAGTTTTACTTTTTTCATTAAAAACTTAATAGGCTGTTTGTCTTTTTCAGGTTCGATTAGTTTTGTTGAAACTTCAACTTCTTCAGGAAAATCAGTAATATCAAGTTCCTGGTTCATTAAAACCTCTACTTCAATTTTAAATTCCTCTTCTCTTGGAGTTACAAAACTAATAGCCGTTCCAGTTGCGTCTGCACGTCCAGTACGACCAATTCTGTGCATGTATAATTCTGGTTCTTCCGGAAGTTCGAAGTTGATTACGTGCGAGATATTAGAAATATCCAAACCTCTCGCCATAATATCAGTTGTGATTAAACCGCGAAGATTTCCTTCCTGAAATTCAGCCATTGTACTTAAACGGTAATTTTGAGATTTATTTGAGTGAATTACACCAAACTGACCTTCAAAATCTTCTTCAATGCGTGTATGAAGCATATCTGAAATCTTTTTATTGTTTACGAAAACCAAAACACGATCCATGCTTTCGTCGTTCTGCAATAAATGCTTTAACAGATTTACTTTTGTATTAAAGTTTGGAACGTTGTATGTAACTTGGGTAATTTTTTCAAGCGGCGTTCCAGATGCTGCAAGTGTAACTTCTTCGGGGAAATCAAAATAATCGTTTAATATATCATCAACTTCATCTGTCATTGTTGCAGAGAATAATATATTTTGACGTTTGGTTTTCATCATCGCTAAAAGTGAAGTCAGCTGTGGCCTGAAACCAAGATTCAGCATTTCGTCAAATTCGTCGATTACTAATTTTTGAGTTTCATCAAAACGAACAACAGCATCAAGTGCTAAATCCATTGTACGACCCGGAGTTCCAACTAAAATATCGACACCTTCGTAAACGGCTTTTTTTTGTGTATTGATGTTTACACCTCCATAAATACCCAATGTTTTAACCGACATGTATGTGGTTAATTTCTCCACTTCTTCAACAACCTGAACAACTAATTCACGGGTTGGAACAAGTACAACAATTTTAGGTGTATTGGTATTAGTGAACTTATAAAGTTTTAAAAGAGGCAGTAAATAGGCAAATGTTTTACCGGTTCCGGTTTGCGCAATTCCCATCATATCACGTCCAGACATGATTACAGAGAAAGATTTTTCTTGAATAGGAGTAGGCGTAACAAAGCCTAATTCGTCAACAGCTTTTTGTAATGATTTTGGGAGATTGAATTTTTCGAAAGTGCTCATTTGCATTAAATTTTGTGCAAATGTACGTTAAAATGATGGTTTTTTGTTGATTTTGTTTTTTTGATACTGAATTGTCACCCTGAGCGAAGTCGAAGGGACGTACCAATTGGAGCGCGGGCTTCGACTTCGCTCAGCCTGACATTTAATAACTTTAAATTTTAAAACCCTTCAAAAACACCTAAACCAAACAAAGCAAAATCGTATTTTACAGGATCTGCAGCGTCCATTTTGCGGAGTTGTGTATCTAATTCCAATAAAGCTTTTGCGTCGTTTTGCTTTCGCGAAAGAATTCCTAGTTTGCGGGCAACGTTTCCGGAATGTACATCAAGCGGACAAGATAATGCGGAAGGGGAAATTGTTTTCCAGATTCCTAAATCGACACCTTTTGTATCTTGGCGAACCATCCAGCGTAAATACATGTTGATGCGTTTTGCGGCAGAATTATTCAGAGGATCTGAAATATGTTTTTGAGTTCGTGGTAAATGATCGATTTCGAAAAAGATCTTTTTGAATTCGCTTATGCTTTTCTGTAAACTGTCTTTTTCCTGATTTTTAGCAAAAACAGCTTCAAGTCCGTTGTGGTTTTTATAGATGTGCTGTAAACCTTTAATGAATCCGCCGAAATCTTTTCCGTTGAAAGTTCGGTGAACGAAATTTTCTAAATCGGCTAAATTATCTTTAGAGTGTGACATAACGAAATCGTAAGGCGTATTGCCCATCAATTCCATCATTTTATGCGAATTTTTGATAATCATTTTGCGATTTCCCCAGGCGATTGAAGCGCTTAAAAATCCTGCAATTTCGATATCTTCTTTTTGAGAAAACAAATGCGGAATCTGCACGGGATCACTTTCGATAAAATCCTGATTGTTATATTGAATGACTTTCTCGTCGAGAAATTCTTTGAGTTCTTTTTGGTTCATTTGAAATGAAATGTTCTTGTTTATTTGAGTGTCCTAGCCCTGAAGGGAGCGGCATCTCCCGATTTAGAAAAACAAGGCTTTTTAGCTGTAGTTTTTGTTTATCGGGAATATAGCGGACAGCAGGAAATAGCTCCTATAAATATTAATTACTAATCTGCCCGTCGACCATAATTAATTTTCTGTCGGCCATATTGGCTAATTCTTCGTTGTGGGTTACAATTACAAAAGTCTGTCCGAATTCATCGCGAAGCTTGAAAAACAATTGATGTAAATTTTCGGCAGAATGTGTGTCAAGATTTCCAGACGGTTCATCAGCAAAAATCACGTCGGGTTTGTTGATTAAGGCTCTTGCAACTGCAACGCGCTGTTGTTCTCCGCCCGAAAGCTCGTTTGGTTTGTGATGAATTCTGTGTGATAAACCTAGATATTCCAGAATTTTTTTAGCTTCTTTTTCGGTTTGTGCTTTTGGTTTATTGGCCATAAAAGCAGGAATGCAAACATTTTCTAAAGCTGTAAATTCTGGTAATAATTGGTGAAACTGGAAAATAAAACCGAGATTTAAATTTCTAAATTCAGATAGTATTTTGTCTTGCTTGCTTTTCTTTTTGAAATATCTGTTGTAGTACACAAACATGGAAACTATTGGTAAAAATAAGACGCCAAGGGTTACTAACCTTAATGTTTCATCCAAGATTTTTGTTCTGAAAAACAATAAATAAACAACCAAAATTATAATGTAAATTATACCAGACCAAGTGACGATTTTAAATGTTTTTTCTTCTTTTGAATTGTCATTTTCAATATCCTGCAGTCTCAAAATATTTTCACCATTAATGCTTAATGATGATGCTGAGTTTCTTTCGGGTGTGTCTAAAGTTCCCAAAATTTGTAGTAAAGTCGTTTTTCCGGCACCGGAAGCTCCAACAATCGAAACAATTTCGCCTTTCTTAATATGTAAATCAACTCCTTTTAAAACTTCAAGTTTGTCGTAGAATTTATGTATGTTTTTTGCGTGTATCATTTAGTGAAACTGTTTTTACAAAGAAACGAAGAATCTATCGATATAAAAATGTGTTGTAACAGAATTTTATGAAGTAATTTTACGTTTACTTTTAATAATTCAATATTTGAAAAATGAGATTAAAAATAGTTCTGTTTGTATTTATAATTGGGCTTGCTGCTGTTTTTGTTAGTGCTGAACAATATTCGGATGATTTATTTTTAACTTATAAAGTTGATGTTAAAAAACAGCATTTAAGATTGTTTTGGAAAGATGAAAAAGGAAAACGATTTGAAAGTATCGAGAATCTTAAACTTTATACTGCTTCAAAAAATCTTAAATTAGATTTTGCCATGAATGCCGGAATGTATAAAGTAGATCATTCTCCGCAAGGACTTTATATTGAAAAACAAAAAGTATTATCTCCTTTAGATAACACAAAAGCAGACGGAAATTTTTATTTGAAACCAAATGGCGTATTTTATATTACGACTAAAAAAACGGCGGTAATTTGTACGACTGAAAATTTTAAGAATAATAAAGAAATTGAATTTGCGACACAGTCTGGTCCAATGTTAGTTATTGATGGTCAGATTCATTCTGCTTTTAAAGAAGGGTCGAAAAATCTAAATATTAGGAACGGAGTAGGCATTTTGCCTAATGGAAATGTAGTTTTTGTGTTGTCTAAAAAAGAGATTAATTTCTACGATTTTGCGAATTATTTTAAAACTTTAGGCTGTAAAAATGCGCTTTACCTTGACGGATTTGTGTCCCGTGCGTATCTCCCGTCACAAAACTGGATTCAAACCGATGGAGATTTTGGTGCGTTATTTGCTGTGACAAGAAATAATTAAAAGGTGGAAATTTTGAAATTAAATTTAAT
Organism: Flavobacterium sp. 2755; assembly: GCF_031455715.1. Taxonomy (NCBI): domain Bacteria; kingdom Pseudomonadati; phylum Bacteroidota; class Flavobacteriia; order Flavobacteriales; family Flavobacteriaceae; genus Flavobacterium; species Flavobacterium sp. 2755. The sequence goes on along the minus strand of NZ_JAVDTG010000003.1, from coordinate 271,664 downwards.
ATTCAAATAAAATGAATTTGATGATTTATTTTTAATTTCGGAACAAACTCAAATCAAACTTAAAATGCAAGACCTAAAAGTTGTAGATGACAATAGAATGTCAAAATTAATTATTGGATTAATTTTGGACGGAATTGGTATGATTTCTTTTTCGATTCCGCTTCTTGGCGAATTTTCAGATGTAATTTGGGCGCCAATAGCGGCTATAATTATGACCAGAATGTATAAAGGTAGAGTTGGAAAAGTAGCCAGTGTTTTAACTTTTATTGAAGAAGTAATTCCGTTTACGGATATCATTCCTTCTTTTACATTGACATGGATTTATACTTATTTCTTTTCCAGTGAGAGAGTAAGAGAATAAATTTAGTTTTTGAACAAAAATCCTAATCCCATATTTTTGAGCATTTTCTTTTCGAAGTTCCAAAAGAATTTAAACTGCCCAAAAACGGTTCCTATTGCGACCAGCAGAACCTGATAAATAGGAAAAATTATAAGCAGTCGAATTAAGGTAAACCAGCCTCCAAAATCTTCTTTGGTGATTCCCAGCCAAACGCAAAATGGTTTAGACAGCCAGGCAGAAGCCGATCCTGTGATGGCAAAAACGGTAAGTATTATAATGGCTTGTAAATTTGAGGTGATTCCCCAGCGTTCTTTTAGTTTATTCATTGCTATTTGTAATGATTACAAATATAGTAATTATCTTGAAGGAACATACCCCCAAAGTTTTTGTTTGTAAGTATTTTGAAAATAAATCATGTAATTGTAAATTAAGTAATTTACTTCGTATCCGTAATGAATGTCAGGACGATAGTTAATAGACATTTCATATAAGTTAGGACTATAACGCTGCGGTTGTAAAACACGGCTGTTCCATTCGGTTACATACAAGTTATTTTTGTTTTCAAGATATTCTAATGAATGATAATTTCGTGGATAAGCTCTTGATTGAAGCCAGGTGCTAAAACCGTTATCTATAATTATTACTTCGTATTCCAGAGAATCGTTTGCAATTCTAACGGTATCGTTTAGTTTTTTGTTTGAAGCAGTATTATCTGCACTCGCAATGTTCTGTGAAGCTGTAGAACAAGCAATTATTGTCAATAATATGATCAATATGGAAATACACTTTTTCATAACCATAAAGTTACGATTTTTTTTTAAGGTTCAGAGGGGCAAAGGTTCAAAGTAACAAAGGTTTAACTTCTTACTCATAAAAATAAAAACTGATTACAAATTTGTAATCAGTTTTTAGAATTTTTCTTAAGGTCTTTGTTACTTTGTTACTTTGAACCTTTGTAACTAGACTATTTACTTCCAAACAATTTCCCAATAAACCCGGCGATACCGCCTTTGCTTTTGGTAACTACAAGTACATCGGCAACGTCTAGTTTTCCGTCGTTGTTTTGGTCAAGGCCAAATTGAGTTCCATATTTTGAAATGGTATCCATAATTCCAGATGCTTGTCCGCTGTTTCCTGAAATCGAATTGATGATATCCGAAATCTGAAAACTGCTGTCATTTGGATCTTTTGCTTTATTTACTAATGAACCTAAAATCTGCGGAATTAAGTTTGAAGCTACACCAGAAGAATCGGCACTGCTTAAACCAAATTTTTCTCCCAAACTTCCAGACAATTGCTGCGAGATTTGCTGTACGACTGGATTTGAATTGTCTATAGGGGAATTTCCGTTGAATAAACCGGCTAATTGTTCACCTCCGCCTTCTGAAGCAATCTTTTTTAAGCCTTCAAAAATAGAATTGCTTGTTTCGCTTATTACGGCTTCGTTATGCTCATTTGGGACTGCATTGTTGTTTACAACAGCATCGCCTCCGTATTGCTGTACTAATTGGGTTAATTGTTCAAACATGATTTTTGATAATTAGGGATTAGAACTCAAATTTAGTTAAAAAAAGAAAGGGATTTATTAAACGATGTTAATAAATCCCTTCTAAATAATTTAAATATAGTTTGTTAGCTTAACAAAGTAATAATTTGTGATGCTAATTCAGTACCAATTCTGTCTTGCGCTTCTCCAGTTGCAGCTCCAATGTGCGGCGTCAATGAAATTTTTGGGTGCATTAAAATTGTCATTTCTGGTTTTGGTTCGCTTTCGAAAACGTCTAAACCTGCAAAAGCAACTTTTCCTGAATCTAAAGCTTTTACTAAAGCTACTTCATCAATAACACCTCCACGAGCACAGTTTACGATTCCAACTCCGTCTTTCAAAAGTTCAAATTCTTTTTCTCCAATGATGTAACCATCTTGAGCAGGAACGTGTAATGTAATGAAATCAGACTCTTTAAATAAAGATTCTAAAGATTGAGAAACAATTGTAGTTGTGATAGATTGTCCGTCGAAAAACTCAACTTTTACATCTACCTGAGGGATAAAACTATCAGCTGCGATAACTTTCATTCCTAAACCAAGAGCCATTTTTGCTGTAGCTTGTCCAATACGACCAATACCAACAATACCAAGCGTTTTTCCTCTTAATTCAATTCCGTTTGCGTATGCTTTTTTCAAACCGTCAAAGTTTGAATCTCCTTCAAGAGGCATGTTTCTGTTTGAGTCATGCAAGAAACGAACACCAGAAAATAAGTGTCCAAATACCAATTCAGCAACAGATTCTGAAGATGAAGCCGGAGTATTAATTACATGAATTCCTTTGCTTTTAGCATAATCAACATCGATATTATCCATACCAACACCACCACGACCGATGATTTTGATACCAGGACAAGCATCGATAATATCTTTACGAACTTTAGTTGCGCTGCGCACTAAAATTACACTTACATTATTTTCATTGATAAAGTTAGCTACTTGTTCCTGAGCTACTTTTGTAGTTATAACTTCAAATCCGCCTTTTTCTAAGGCTAGAATTCCACTTTTAGAAATTCCGTCATTTGCTAATACTTTCATTGTGTGTATGTCTTTGCGAGGAACGAAGCAATCTCATCCTCAATATTAATTTTCTTTTTTGATTTAGGAGCTAATCCCGCTATCCGTTCCAATCTTTTATTTTTTTAAAGAAAAAAAATAAAAGGATTTCCACTTCTATCGGGGCTAGGATCTCGGGATTCAATTCACATTTTTGGTAAACTGAAAACTAAAAACTGAGACTGAGAACTAAACTTTAGACTCCAATGCTTTCATTACATCAACTAAAACCTGAACACTTTCGATAGGCATAGCGTTGTAAATAGAAGCTCTGTAACCACCTACAGAACGGTGTCCTGGTAATCCAGAAATATTTGCAGCTTTCCATAAAGCATCAAAAGTTTCTGTATGATCCGGGTTGTTTAGTAAGAAAGTCACGTTCATTTTAGAACGGTCTTCTACCGCAGCAGCACCTTTAAATAATGGGTTTCTGTCGATTTCAGCATAAAGTAAATCTGCTTTTGCGTTGTTTAATTTTTCAACAGCAGCGATTCCGCCTTTTTCTTTAATCCATTGTAACGTTAATAATGAAACATATACAGAAAAAACAGGCGGCGTATTGTACATACTTTCTGCTTTGATATGTTTAGCATAATCTAACATACTAGGAATTGTTCTTCCGTTTTTACCTAAAATTTCTTCTTTAACTACAACAAGAGTAGTTCCTGCAGGTCCCATATTTTTTTGAGCTCCGGCATAGATTAAATCAAATTTAGAGAAGTCTAATTGACGAGAAAAAATATCAGAACTCATATCGCAAACTACCGGAATGTTAGTTGACGGGAATTCCTGCATTTGAGTTCCAAAGATGGTATTGTTACTTGTACAGTGAAAATAATCAGCATCGGCTGGTATTTCGTAACCTTTTGGAATATGTGTATAATTATCATCTTTTGAAGAAGCTACAACAATAGTTTCTCCAAAAAGTTTTGCTTCTTTAATAGCCGCAGTTGCCCACGTTCCTGAATCTAAATAAGCTGCTTTTCCGTTTTCTTTCAATAAGTTATAAGGAGCCATCAAGAATGCAGTACTTGCACCACCTTGTAAAAACAAAGCCTGATATCCTTTTCCTTCAAGACCTAATAATTCTAAAGCCAGCGAACGAGCTTCATCCATAACAGCAACAAAATCTTTGCTTCGGTGCGAAATTTCAAGAATAGATAATCCTGAATCATTAAAATTTAAAATTGCTTTTGATGCCTTCTCAAAAACTTCCTGAGGTAAAATACTTGGTCCTGCGCTGTAGTTGTGTTTTTTCATGGTTGTTGTTAATAGTCGAAATTTTAAAAACGCAAATTTCGGCAATAGGAGCTGAAAAAGCGATAAATAATTCGAAATAATTAAACATTTTTTTACTTTGTTGTTAACAAAAACGTTATAGTATCAACGTTATCTGCATAATCCCACAATTGAGGATTTTGGGTTTGACCAAATGCAACACTATTTTCTATTAAATTGCTGCTTACAATGCATTGAATTTGCTCTGCATCGGTTTCCAGACGCGATTTTAAATCTTCCAGGTTTTCATAATATTCATAGAAAACGCTCGAAATAGGCGAGGCGTAGCTCGAATCTTCTTTTAAAGTTAAAAATCCGTTATCTAATAATTTGAAATTACTCATTAAGAAAACAGCTTTATTGTAATCGTAATTATTAGCGTATTTTTCGTAATGAATTACGTCCTGATATTTAAAAATGGCCTGAAAAAAAGCATCGAATGAATAGCCTTTCGGAACAAAAAGTTTAGATACATTTCGGCATCCTAAACCAAAATATCTAAAAATATCTTCGCCAAGAGCTTCTAATTCTTCGTGTGTTTCTTTTCCGTTTAAAACGGCAGCCGAATTTCTGTTTTTTCGGATGATGGAAGGTTTATCCTTAAAATAATATTCAAAATAACGTGCCGTGTTGTTGCTTCCGGTGGCGATTACGGTATCAAAATTTTCCAGTTTCCCATCCACGAAAGTGATTTTATCTTTTAAATTTTCATCAACAGCAATTAAATACTTTGCTAAAAATGGCAGTAAATGCTGATCGTTTGAAGATGTTTTTACTAATGCTTTATTTCTGGTAATTAAAACGGACAGAAAATCGTGAAAACCAACAAGCGGGATATTTCCTGCCAGAATCAACGCAACAGTCTTTTCTTTTTTATCATTCTGAGCGAAGTCAGAAGAATATTGAGAAATCCATTTGCTTATGTTTTCTTCTGTTAAAGCATCTGCCCAGGATTTTACTGCAAAATATACTTGTTCCGGAGTGTACCAGCCATTATGAGATTGTGATAAATGTATTAGTTTTTCGAAATCATCAAAAAAGATATCGTTATATAAAATGTCAGATTTCTGTACAGAATGCTCTTCTGAAAACTGACTTAGAAATTTTCCTAATTCAACAAAAACACTTTTTTTTGTTTCTAATGTCATAATGTTTGTTTATGAATTGTTTTGATTGTAATTTTGCACAAAAATAAGCATAATTAAGTCGAAAGTCAAAAGTCTTAAAGTCAAAAGGGAGAAATGTCTTTGATGTACTTTATTTTACTTTAAGACTTTAGACTTTTAACTTTAAGAAAAATAAAAAGATGGCAATTATTATAACTGACGAATGCATAAACTGTGGGGCTTGCGAACCAGAGTGCCCAAATACAGCAATATATGAAGGAGCAGATGATTGGAGATATAAAGACGGAACTAGCCTAAAAGGAACTGTAATTTTACCTGACGGAACTGAGGTTGATGCTGATGATGCACAAACTCCAATTTCTGATGAAATTTATTATATCGTTCCTGGAAAATGTACAGAGTGTAAAGGTTTTCATGATGAACCTCAATGTGCTGCTGTTTGTCCTGTTGATTGTTGTGTGCCGGATGATAATCATGTAGAAGATGAAGAAACCTTGTTGAACAGACAAGCGTTTTTACATGGAGATGAATAATCTTTGTAATATAGATATTAAAAGTCCCGAGCTCAAACTCGGGATTTTTTTTGCTTTATTCGAAATCTTAAAAACTTATTGCGTTGGCTTATAATATTTTATATTTTAGTGCTTACTTTTTTAATAAAAATTTAATACTTTAGTTGAAAATTCAATAAGCATATGAGGAAATTCATACTTTTATTTTTTGTTTTATTTAGTTTGACAGTTTTTTCGCAGGAAGAACAATATTCTATTGTAGTAAAAGATATAGAGACACAGCTTCCTATTGAAAATGCTACAGTTGTTATTCTAAAAACAAAACAAATATTATCCAGCAATAAAGAAGGTAAAGTTACTTTTATGCTTACCGGCGGTTCTAATGTACAGGTATCAGAAACCAATTATGAAACTCTGACGGTACGCTGGACATCTTTAAACGGAGATCAAAAATTTATTGTTTATCTAAAAAGTAATAATAACAAACTAGATGAAATTGTTCTTTCTAAGCAGTCTCCGCAAAAAGTACTTCAAAAACTTGTAGATAATTCATCAAAAAAACTGGCATCATCTTACAGACTAAAAGTATATGTGAGAGAGTTTTTTATGCTGGATAATAAATATTCTTATTTTAATGACGGATTGGTTAATTTTCAATTTTCAGGAAGTCCTTCGACAACACTTTTGGTAGAACAAAACAGATCTTATGGTTTGCTGGAAACGGATGTAAGCGCAGATTTAAGAGGTTATGATTTGAATAATATCATGAAAAATTATAATGATTTTAAATATTTTGATCCGCTTTTAGATCCGAAAGCAAAAAAAGAATATGATTTTGTTATAAGAGGCCATGCTAAAAATAAGGATTATTATGTAATGTATATTACGCCTCTGGATAAAGCAAAAGAGGCTATTGATAATTTTGAGATTATTTATGATCCTGAAAAGAAACTGATTATTGAATTTAAAATTGATATTACACCGCAGAATCTTGATAAACTTGAAGAAAAGACCGAGGTGAATTCTAAAAATATTACAAGATCATTTATTAATGTTGATTATAGGGTAGACGGGGAGAATTATTATTTATTGAGTTCAAATGAAGAAATAGCTTATAATCTTATTTTGAAAGATCAGGTAAAGAAAATTCAGGTTCGAAATAGTTTTATTACGACAAATTTCAACAGACAAAATTTTACATATAAAGAAAGTGATGTTTTTAAAGAGAAATCGCTTTTCAATAAAAGAAATAAAATATTGACCAATTACTGGGATATTTCAGGATTTGTTGCAACTGATGAAGAAAAGGCAATTATTGCTTCTTTGGATTATAAATTGTGAGAGAGTAATGAGTAAAGAGTAAAGAGTAAAGAGTGAGCTGTTATTAGTTTATTTTTATTAGTATAAAAAAATCCTGAACTATTGTTCAGGATTTTTTGTTTTTAGTATTGTCAGGCTGAGCGAAGTCGAAGCCCTTTTCTTTTAGAAATTAAATCCAAGTCTTGCGTAGTAATAAGCTCCGCTGAAACCCATTTGTACAGCATCCCAATATCCACCAGCTTCTGTGTTTCCTAGCTCGTCTTGTTTTGTTGGATAAACATTAAACAAGTTGTTGCTTCCAAGACTTAATTTTAAACTTTTTGTAAATTGATAACCTACAGTTAAATCGGTAACTAATCTTGGGTTGTAAACATCATCTTCATCAGCATAATCAACCAAAACCACTTTGCTGAAACGAGTAAAAGCTAAACCTGCATCAAACTTACTTTTAGAATAATTTAAGTTTAAACCAAATTTATTGTCTGGTGCAGAAGCTAATAAGAATGCTTTCTCACGTTTTCCGAAGAAAGTAGCTTCATCTAATAAAGGCCCATTTTTTACTCTGTCAATTTTCATATCGTTGATGTTTCCAACCAATGTTGCTCCAAAAGTTCCAAAATCATATGTTTTTTTCCATGATAAAACTAAATCCAGACCATGAGTACTTGTATCAACTCCGTTAGCAAAAAACTGCGCTTCAGAAACACCAAGATTTAAAGCACTTGCATCAAAATATCCGGTAAGAACAATACGGTCTTTTACTTTAATATAATAACCATCAACTGTTGCTGTAAAATCTCCAAAAGAAGCTGTAAAACCTAAAGAAGCATTTTCGGCTTTTTCTTCGTTTAATTTACCAATTCCAAAAGCTCTTGTAATTTCACTGTCATTTGGTGCCAGTAAAACCTCAGTTGCTCCGCTTGCATTAAAGTTTGTAAAACGTAAGTTATAATAAATTTGAGCTAAAGAAGGCGCACGGAAACCTGTACTTACAGAACCTCTTAAGTTAAAATGATCACCTAGTTTTAATCTAGAGGCTAATTTTCCGTTTACAGTACTTCCAAAATCGCTGTAATTTTCAAAACGAACAGCTGCGTTTACCATAAAAGCTTTAGTTACGTCTAATTCTCCATCAGCATATAAAGAGAAGTTGGTACGGCTTTCGTTAACTTCATTTGCAGGACTGTAACCTGGAAAACCTTGAGAACTTCCCGGTCTTGGATTCCCTGAAATAGGATCAATTGGGGCACTTTGTGTTGTTGGATCCGTAATTGGCACTCCATTAGTATCATAAGTTGTATAAGAACCTTCTTCTCCTGCAAAAATTTCGAATTTCTCTACTCTAAACTCAGTTCCAAAAGCGATATTGAAACCGCTAAGAACACTGTCGTAATTTTTAGAAATATCAAAATTAGTTGTATTTTGAAGCAAACTGTGTCCTCCCGCGTCAAATTCGTGTGGAGATTTTTCTTCAAGAGAAGCATTTATAGTTCCTTTAATGTCATACTGGAATTTATTTTTTCCAAAAGTATTACTCAAATCAAATTTCCATCCTCCGCCAGATTCAGTTTTAATTCCCGCAGCAATTGAATTGTCATTAATTTTTGATGTAATTCTAGGTGTATAACCACCCGGATAAACAGACTCTACAACTCTTTCACCATCATTTCTGGTAAAAGCATACGCATCTGTATCTCTAAAATTACTTCCTCCAAAAGCATAAAACTCCGTTTTGTCAGCAATTGGAACTGCAAAATTGGCAAACAAATTTACCCCTTGCATTTCGGCATCACCAAAACCTTTTCTAAAATCATAAGCAGGTCTTAAAGTTTTATTTTTATTTATAAATTCACCAGTAAAGTTTGCATATCCGCCTTTGGTTCCTAATGCAACACCATAATTAGCGGCAACTCTTACAGAACCTCCATCAAAATCCTGATCTTTTCCGTATGAATTTCCATTTCCGTTTTTATCTAATCGGTATCCTTTTGTATTTGGTGTTCCAGGAACGAAATCACCATCTGCATGCGTATTAAAAACACCATAAGTTACAGATCCTGTAAGTTCGTTTACATTATCATTTGTAATAATATTAATAACTCCGGCAATGGCATCAGAACCGTATTGCGCCGAAGCACCGTCACGTAAAATCTCGATTCTTTTAATAGAAGCAGCCGGAATTGCATTTAAGTCAGTTCCTGTATTTCCACGTCCTCTTGTTCCAAATAAATTGATTAAAGACGATTGATGTCTTCTTTTTCCGTTAATTAAAACCAAAGTCTGGTCTGGTCCCATACCTCTTAAAGAAGCAGGGTCTACGTGGTCAGCACCATCAGATCCAGATTGTTTATTAGCATTAAAAGATGGAGCAACGTATTGCAATAACTGATTAATTTCAATTTTACCACTTTGTGTTGTAACATCTTTTACATTAATAACATCAATAGGAACGGCAGAATTTACAACAGTTCTTTTAGTACTTCTGGAACCTGTCACGACTACATCGCTCAAAACCTGTCCGCCGCTTTCGTCTAAAGTTACATCTACTTTATCGCCCGAAGCTGATTTTTCGACTGTTCCAAAGCCTACATAGCTAAAAACAAGAGTAGCGCCTTCTTTAACTTTGATTTTATAACCACCTTCAAAATCAGTAGAAACACCATTCGAAGTTCCTTTTTCGACAATATTAACACCAGGAAGTGGTGTTCCGGTTTTATCCTTAACGACGCCCGAGACTTCTTTTTGAGCAAAAAGAAACGCTGAATTCAGCAGTAATAAAAATAATGCAATCTTTTTCATGGTTGTTGGTTTTTTGTTTGGTTTTTTGTTGATTACTTTTATAAAAGTAATATTTTTTAACAAAAACTTAATAATAAGTTTAAAAATTTTTAAGAATAACCTTAAAATTATATTAATGCACATTTTTACTTCGCTCACGAGGTATTAAATCTTATATTTGCAAAATTTTAAAGCCAAAAAATATCATTTTGGCAGAAACAAAAAAACACACGTAAATCATAATCCATTAAAATAGAGAGTTAATGGTGGGGCTTTGATAAGCTCAAAGTCCAATAAAATAAATAGAAACAACAGATGAAAGCAGGAATTGTAGGATTACCAAATGTTGGAAAATCAACATTATTTAATTGTTTATCTAATGCAAAAGCGCAGAGTGCGAACTTTCCGTTTTGTACAATCGAACCTAATATTGGTGTTGTAAACGTTCCGGATCCAAGAATCAACAAATTAGAAGAATTAGTAAAACCAGAACGCGTACAAATGGCAACTGTAGATATCGTTGATATTGCAGGTTTGGTAAAAGGAGCAAGTAAAGGTGAAGGTCTTGGAAACCAGTTTTTAGGAAACATTAGAGAATGTAATGCTATCATTCACGTTTTACGTTGTTTTGATAATGATAATATTGTTCACGTTGACGGAAACGTAAATCCAATTCGTGATAAAGAAACGATCGATATCGAATTGCAGCTGAAAGATTTAGAAACGGTTGAAAAACGTTTGGAAAAAGTAAATCGTGCTGCAAAAACCGGAAATAAAGAAGCGCAAACTGAAAAAGCACTTTTAGACAGAATCAGAGAAGCATTATTACAAGCTAAATCTGCACGTACTATTATACCTCAGAGTAATGACGAAGAAGTTTTAATGGAATCTTTTCAATTAATTACTGCAAAACCAGTTTTATACGTTTGTAATGTTGACGAAAGTTCTGCTGTAAACGGAAACAAATATGTTGATCAGGTTCGTGAATTAGTAAAAGATGAAGATGCTGAAGTTATTATTCTTTCAGTAGGAGCAGAAGCTGATATTACAGAATTAGAAAGCTATGAAGAGCGTCAGGTTTTCCTTGAAGATATGGGATTAACAGAGCCGGGAGCGTCAGTTTTAATTCGTGCTGCTTACAAATTATTAAAACAGCAAACTTATTTTACAGCTGGTGTAAAAGAAGTTCGTGCTTGGACAATTAATATTGGAGCAACTGCACCGCAAGCAGCAGGAGTTATCCATACTGATTTCGAAAAAGGTTTCATCCGTGCAGAGGTTATTTCATATGAAGATTACGTTCAATACGGTTCTGAAGCAAAAGCAAAAGAAGCTGGAAAATTTAAAGTTGAAGGAAAAGAATATGTTGTAAAAGATGGTGATGTAATGCATTTCCGTTTTAACGTTTAATTTTTTTTAAGAAGATAGAATAAAAATTATAGAAAATAGACTAAAACTGCTGGAGGAATTCAGCAGTTTTTTTATGCTCTAAAACTTGAGTTCTCTACTGTCAGGCTGAGCGAAGTCGAAGCCCACGTAAGAAGCTCCATATAGTATTGCTAATCTTTGCGTGGGCTTCGACTTCGCTCAGCCTGACAAAAATGAGAATAAAAAATCCGTTTAAATCCGCGCTTTCGCGAAAGCGAATCCGTAAAATCCGCGTGCCATTTCGTAAGCAAATTTACAGTTTGAAAATTTTTGGCTCAAAAATTGGTTACAGAAAAATTACCAATTACTAATCTAAAATAAACTAATCAAAATGCTAAAAAAAACTTTCAAAATTTTAAAATGGACATTTATCGGAATCTTTAGTTTTCTTGTCCTTTATGTATTATCTGTTTATCTGATTTCTAAAATTACCGTTAATTCAGATGTTGTTCAGGTCGAAGAGCAAAATGCAGTTCCTATTTACATTCTTTCAAACGGAGTTCATACAGATATTGTCGTTCCGATAAAAAATGAAATCAAAGACTGGCGAAACGAAATTCAGTTTAGCCAAACCCAATCAAAAGATTCATTAATGAATTTTATCGCTTTTGGCTGGGGTGACAAAGGCTTTTATCTTGATACGCCAGAATGGTCAGATTTAAAAGCAAGTACAGCTTGTAAAGCTGCATTCGGAATCAGTTCATCGGCAATGCATACTACATTTTTCAAACAATTGAGAGAAGGCGAGGACTGCAAACGCATTTTGATTTCAAAAGAAAACTATCAAAGTCTGGTTAATTATATTTCGGATAGTTTCAGCGATCCAATTCATCCGGAATGGATAGAAGGTCACAGTTACGGGAAGAAAGATGCTTTTTACGAAGCAAAAGGAAGTTACAGTCTTTTTTATACTTGTAATACCTGGGCAAACAATGCTTTAAAAGCTGCAAACCAAAAAGCAAGTTTGTGGACTGTTTATGATAAAGGGATTTTTTGTCATTATAAATAAAACTGGATATGAAAAAGCTAATTTTAATATTCGCTTTAATAACTGTTTTAAGTTCTTGTAAAAAAGCAGATGCGGAAGCAGTAGAAGTTTGTGATGGTTGTTTGACTTTTTACTTTGAAAATCCGCAACCTATTAATGATTCTGAATTAAGAGGATTTCCATCTAAATTTAAAGGATTATATATGAATAACGATTCTACTTACATTAGAATTGAAGAAGATAGGATCTTAAGGGAGTATTTTTATAAATATAGATTTCATAAATACTTTTTAGACTCTTTAAAACAGAAGTATGAGGTTGTCAATGATCAATTGATAGATAAAGAAACAAAGGAAAAAATTGATTTTTATTTTAAAGGAGATTCCATAGAAATGGTAGAAAAAAGTATTGATACCATTTTTAGGTTTTCGCTTAATCAAAAAGCAAAACGTATTGACGGGCAGTTAGTTTTAAGTACAAGAGATTCGATATTTTGGGATATAAAAACCATTGCTTTAGAAAAAAATATACTTAAAATTAAGCATATTTATTTACGTGAAGATTTATCTAAGCTTGATTCAGTTACTTTAATTAAAGGCAAAATGTTAGATTCAACTTCATATTTAATAAAGCCTACACGACGTGAATTTAAAAATATTCTAAAAATAAAAAAAATAGGAACTGATCAGGAATATGATAAGGTTCTGGATAATTAACATGGAAAAAATATAAAATCTGGTTAAAAAGCAAGAATCCAAAATTTTTCATTATTGCGTAAATTTGAGAGAATATCTAAAAAGCAACAAATGAAAATCAAAAATATATTCTCCAAGACATGGTTTCTGTTAAAAAATACTTTTTTAGAATTTAACGATGATAATGCCATTAAGCTTAGTGCGGCACTTGCATACTATACCATATTTGCATTGCCGCCTTTATTAATTATTATCATTACAATTTGTGGTTTCTTTTTTGGAGAGGAAGCTGTAACGGGAGAATTGTACGGACAAATTAATGGTTTGGTAGGTAACGGCGCAGCAAGTCAAATTCAGGAAGCTATTAAAAATGTACAATTATCTGGCGATAATGTTTTTGCAACCGTATTTGGAATCATAATGTTATTAATTGGGGCGTCAGGAGTTTTCGCCGAAATACAAAGTTCTATTAATTTTATTTGGGGATTACGTGCGAAACCAGATAAAGGAATTAAGAAATTTATTCAAAACCGCTTAATGTCATTCTCAATGATTGCCTCAGTTGGTTTTTTAATGCTGGTCAGTCTTTTTATAAGTACAACTTTAGACTTACTTAGTTCACGTTTAAAAGTTTATTTTCCAGAGAGTACGGTTTATTTATTTTATATAGTTAATATAATTATTGTACTGGCAAGTATTACTACTCTTTTTGCTATTATTTTTAGAACATTACCAGACGGAAAAATCAAGTGGAAAGATGCTTTTATAGGATCAGGAGTTACGGCTATACTTTTTATGATTGGTAAATTTGCCATTGGTTTTTATTTAGGAAGTTCAACAGTAGCCTCTGTTTACGGTGCTGCAGGATCTGTGATAATTATTTTAGTTTGGGTTTATTATTCGGCAATTATTCTGTATTTTGGAGCAGAATTTACCAAAGTATATGCAAAATCTTACGGAGGTAAAATTTATCCAAATGAGTACTCGGTAGAAATAGCAAAAGAAATTTACGAAATCGACGAGACAAAAAAAGAACCAATAGAAGAAAAATTACAAAAAGAAAAACCATGAAAATTATCGCCTTTGGAGGAAGTAACAGTCAGCATTCGATCAATAAAAAATTAGCCGCTTACGCAGCAGGTTTATTTGAAAATGCCGATGTCGAAGTTTTAGATTTAAACGATTACGCAATGCCATTATTTAGTGTTGATCTTGAAAAAGAAGTAGGACAGCACGAACTTGCAAAAGCATTTCTTGCTAAACTTGCCAGCGCAGATATTTTAGTCGTTTCTCTTGCTGAGAATAACAATAATTATTCATCAGCATTCAAAAATTTATTCGATTGGAGTTCCAGGATTACGAAAGAAGTTTTTCAGCAAAAACCAATGTTATTACTGGCAACTTCGCCTGGATCAAGAGGAGGTGCTTCTGTTTTAGAAATTGCACGAAATGCTTTGCCAAGATACGGAGCTGAAATTAAAGGAACTTTTTCATTACCAACATTTGGCGCGAATTTTGATTTACTAGAAAATAAAATTTCTAACGTTGAGTTAGATAAAGAACTCAAAGATATCATCAAATTAAATTTTTAAATGCCACAAAAAAAGATTGCTTTTATATTCCTTTTGTTGAATAGTATTTTTTTGAATTATACTTTCGCACAAAAAATTAGTGAAGTAGATAAAATCGTTGCAAAATATCCAAAAAGTTTTGCAACCACAGAAAAATTAGCGGAAAGAATTGAAGAAGACTTCAGTTCTGATTATGACAAGGCACGAGCTATTTACAGCTGGATTGCCTTCAATATAAAGTATGATTTTAATGCTTTTTTGAATCCGCCGAGAACGCAGGGATTTAGTTATTCTACTGAAGCCGAAAAACAACACAAAATTAAAGAACTGAATGACAGATTATGGCAAAAAGCCTTTAGTTCGAAGAAAGCTGTCTGCGAAGGTTTTACTGCTTTATACCAACATTTAGCAGAACTAACAGACTTAAAATCTGAAATTATCAGAGGAGATTCTAAAATTTCATTAAGAGATATTGGCCGAAAAAATACTTCTTCAAATCATGCATGGAATATTGTTTTGATTGACAGAAAATGGCGTTTGATTGATGTGACTTGGGGACAGGGTTATTTTGATAATAGCAAAGGCAGAATGGTAAATGATTTTTCATCTGTTTACTTTGATACAGATCCCGATTATTTCTTCGCTAAGCATTTCCCTGATTCCGGCTCTTATTTGGGATATAGATTAGATAAAGATGCTTTTCTTGACGGACCTTTAATTTACAACAAAACGATCGAGAACGATTTTAAAATTAAATCTCCAACTACCGGAATTATCGAAGCTAAATACGGAGATAAAATTGATGTTGAAATTAAAAATGTAAAAAAATCAGATCAGATTCTTTATTTAAATAAAAGAAATCAGCCCGTTTTGATTAAAAACGCAAAAGAGAAAAGAGGCGGTTTAGAATTTCAAATTCCCTATGACAATAATATTGGTGAATACGTTACAGTTTTTGTAAACACAAATAGTATTGTTTCTTTTAAAGTTATTCCAAAATAAAGTCAACATTGTTTGTTTGCAGATTTTCTTCTTTTATTGAATTGGCGTATCTTAGCAATTCAGGAATTGAATTAATGCGATATGGAGACAACTTTTTTGAAATCGATCTTAGACAATGATTTCTATAAATTTACAATGCAGCATGCTGTAATAAGGCTTTTTCCTAAGGCAAAGGTTCGATACGGATTTATAAACCGTGGAAAACACAAATTCCCGGCTGGTTTTGCAGATTTACTTCGACGTTCTGTAGATGCAATGGCAGATCTTCGTTTAACCAAAGAGGAAAAACATTATCTGTCACATTACTGCCCTTATCTTGATCCAACTTATTTAGATTTTTTACAGGGATATAGTTATGATCCGTCAGAAGTACAAATTAGTCAGGAAGGATCAGAAATTAAAGTTACGGTTGAAGGCTTCTGGTACAGAACTATTTTATGGGAAGTTCCATTAATGGCTTTAATTTCAGAACTTTTTTATAAGTCAAATCATTTAATCCGCTTAAATGATGAAGCTATTAAAAATCTCACGAAAGATAAAATCGATAATTACAATAAATTAGGTGTATCTATTTTAGAGTTTGGCACAAGACGCCGACATTCTTATGATGTTCATAATTTGGTAAATGAAACATTGAAAATTAATGGTGGACAAAGTTTTATAGGAACAAGCAATGTGCATTTTGCTATGGTTAATAACCGAAGACCTTTAGGTACGCACGCACATGAATGGTTTATGTTTCATGCGGCGCAATATGGTTTTAAAATGGCAAATTCCATAAGTCTGGAACATTGGACACAAGTTTACGGCGGTGATCTAGGAATTGCCTTAACAGACACTTATACTACAGAAATATTTTTCAATCAATTTAATAAAAAATACTCCAAGCTTTTTGACGGTGTTAGACATGACAGCGGCGACCCAATTGAATTTGCCAAAAAAGTGATTACGCATTATACCAAAATGGGAATTGACCCAAAATCGAAAGCCATTGTTTTTTCTGATTCTTTAAATTTTGATAAAGTAAAAACGATAGTCGACTTCTGTCAGGACAAAATAAAAATGTCGTTCGGAATTGGAACAAATTTTACTAACGATGTTGGGCTTCCGGCCATGAATATGGTCATTAAATTAACAGAAACTAAACCTGATAATACACATTGGCAAGGTGTAGTCAAACTTTCTGACGAAAAAAACAAAAATACGGGAACTCCCGAAATGATTGATTTGGCGAAGGAAGTACTCGGAATCAAATAGTATTTTTTTGTTTGATCACTGTTTTTTTTTATTTTTAACGGTCGTATTTTTTTAAAATCAATTTAAATAGATTTAAAAGCTGTTATTATTCGTAACAAAAAAGAAATACGCTTTCATTTTTTGCCGATAAATGGTACATTAGCCAAAAATCCAATTCACCTTATGCTAGAGCAAAATCAATATACCGAAGATAATATCCGATCACTCGATTGGAAAGAACATATCCGTATGCGTCCGGGAATGTATATCGGAAAATTGGGAGACGGTTCTTCTCCAGATGATGGTATTTACATTCTTTTAAAAGAGGTTTTAGATAACTGTATCGATGAGTTCGTAATGGGCTCCGGAAAAACTATTGAAGTGACTATCAAGGATAAAACGGTTTCAGTTCGTGATTACGGACGTGGAATTCCGTTAGGGAAAGTTGTAGATGTAGTTTCGAAAATGAATACGGGTGGAAAGTACGATTCTAAAGCTTTCCAGAAATCAGTTGGTTTGAATGGTGTCGGAACAAAAGCAGTAAATGCGCTTTCCAATTATTTTCGTGTAGAATCTGTTCGTGATGATAAACAAAAAGGAGCAGAGTTTTCTGCCGGGAATTTAGTTCTTGAAGAAGACATAATTGAAACCACAAAGAGAAAAGGAACGAAAGTAACTTTTACGCCAGACGAAACGATTTTTAAAAACTATAAATTCCGTTTAGAATACGTTATTAAAATGGTTAAAAACTATTGTTACTTAAACAATGGTTTGACAATTATTTTCAATGGAGAAAAATATTATTCAGAAAACGGACTTCGTGATTTATTAGAAGAAACAATCAGCGAAGAAGATTTAGAATATCCAATTATCCACTTAAAAGATCATGATATTGAGGTTGCGTTAACACACAGCAAAACGCAGTACAGTGAAGAATATCACTCTTTTGTGAACGGTCAGAATACAACGCAGGGAGGAACGCACTTAGCGGCGTATCGTGAAGCTGTTGTAAAAACAATTCGTGAGTTTTACAATAAGAATTTCGAAGCATCAGATGTTCGTAAATCGATTGTAAGTGCGATTAGTATTAAAGTTATGGAACCGGTTTTTGAGTCTCAGACCAAAACAAAATTAGGTTCTACAGATATGGGTTCTGATGATGGAACACCAGCGGTTTCTGTTCGTACTTTCGTAAACGATTTTATTAAAACCAAATTAGATAATTATCTGCATAAAAATCCGCCGACTGCAGAAGCTTTGTTACGCAAAATTCTTCAGGCAGAACGCGAAAGAAAGGAATTATCAGGAATTAGAAAACTGGCGACAGATCGTGCTAAAAAAGCCAATCTTCACAATAAAAAATTAAGAGACTGCCGTGCGCATCTTCCAGATACTAAAAACCCAAGAAACTTAGAAAGTACGCTTTTTATTACCGAGGGAGATTCGGCTTCCGGATCGATTACAAAGTCGCGTGACGTAAATACACAAGCTGTTTTCAGTTTACGTGGTAAGCCTTTGAATTCATACGGAATGACGAAAAAAATCGTGTATGAAAATGAAGAATTCAACTTATTGCAAGCAGCGCTAGATATCGAAGACGGTTTAGAAAAATTACGCTATAACAATATCGTAATCGCAACCGATGCCGATGTAGACGGAATGCACATTCGTTTGCTTTTAATTACTTTCTTTTTGCAGTTTTTCCCAGAATTAATTAAAGAAGGGCATTTGTATATTTTACAGACACCGCTTTTCAGGGTTAGAAACAAAAAAGAAACGATTTATTGCTATTCTGAAGAAGAAAGAAAAGACGCGATCGAAAAGCTAAAACCAAAACCAGAAATCACCCGATTTAAAGGTTTGGGAGAGATTTCACCAGATGAGTTTAAAAACTTTATTGGAGATACCATTCGCCTTGATCCGGTTATGATGGATAAACATACTTCGATTGAGCAGTTATTATCTTTCTATATGGGTAAAAATACACCAGACAGACAAGAGTTTATTATCAAGAATTTGAAAGTGGAGATTGATGAGCTTGAAGAAGTTTAAAATAAATTTTAATGATTACTAACTTAATTTCGTTAATGAAAAAATATCTTTTTGTTTTATTGATTTTATTACTTGTTTCGTGCCAGTCTAATAAAAAGGAAGATAAGAAAGAACTTATTGTTGCAAATAAAGTTAATGAAGTTGAAATTGAAGAAAGTAATGATAGTTTAATTTATAAAATTTCAGAAGATTCAATAGTAATCGGAGGAGATACTTTAAAAATAGAAGCTCCTTTTATTTATTCTTTTGAAGGAACACTTGATGATGATAAAAAAATTCAAATTCATATTTCTAATAAATTGACTGAAGAATATGGTGGATATTGGAAATCAGGTGATCTTTATATTGATGGGGAAGAGCAAGTTTTTGGTTTCGGACTTATAAAAAATAACAAAGATAATTTCTATACGGGAAAAGCATATTATGATAGTAATGATAGTGATAAAACCATTTGCACTCTTAAATTATACAATTTAGCTACTGAAGAAATGTTTATAGAATGTATCTACAATAAAAAAACGTATAAAATTTATCCCAGTAAAAAATTTCCATCTTATAAGTGCTATGATAAAATAGATTATACATTATTTGATACTAGAGAAGCTTATAAAAAAGGTAATGCAAGAGATTATACGCCGTCAAGGGATTATATTTTCTTTGGAGAAATTTTAAATGATAAAAGTTTTGAAGCTTTGAGTTCTAATTTAAAGTATTTGTATATAGATTCACTGACTATAAAAGATCATAAAAAATGGAAACATAATTTTGGCATTAAAAAGTCAGTAAGTGATGATAATAATTATAAGTCAGAAACCCTATATACTAGTTCACCTATTTTTATTGATTCAAATATTTATGTAGTTTCTGGTTACTGGTACCACTATATGGGTGGAGCACACGGTTTATATCATACATCATATGATAATTATGAAGTAAGTACAGGAAAAAAAATAGAAATTACTCAAATTCTGAACACAAAGGATGAAAATTTTATTGAGTTTTATGAAAATAAAATAAGATCAGATTATGGTGATGCTGTGCCATCTACAATACCATTTGCTAATACTTTTTATATTTTGCCAACAGGAATTACATTTTCTTATGCTCCATATGAATTAGTAGGTTTTGCAGGTGGAGAACCACATATTTTTCTTAGCTACGATGAATTAAAACCATATATTTTAAAAAATACTATTCTGGATAAATATAATTCGAATTAATAATAAGCTAATTTTGATTTAATTAGACAATCAAATTTTTCAGAATAAAAAAATACAAATTTATAATTTCGAATATAAATAAATGAAAGACGAAGAAGACGATAACATAATTCCAAACGACGACGAGAATAATCAAGATGAAAACCCGATTGATGACAATCAGGATGGAGATGACGATGAGATTATCAACGTAGATGCTAAGCATTTTGAAGGACAGCATTTTTACGAAAATCAGGAAGAAGAAGGAGAAGACGTTATTACCAAAGTAACCGGAATGTACAAAGACTGGTTTTTGGATTACGCTTCATACGTAATTCTGGAACGTGCAGTTCCTGCTATCGAGGACGGATTTAAACCTGTTCAGCGTCGTATTATGCACTCTTTAAAAGAGCTGGATGATGGTCGTTACAATAAAGTTGCCAATGTTGTAGGTCACACTATGCAGTACCACCCACACGGAGATGCAAGTATTGGTGATGCAATGGTGCAGATTGGTCAAAAAGATTTATTAATTGACTGCCAAGGAAACTGGGGTAATATTTTAACAGGTGACGGAGCGGCAGCTTCGCGTTACATTGAGGCGCGTTTATCTAAATTTGCTTTGGAGGTTTTATATTCTCCAAAAATCACAGACTGGGGTGTTTCGTATGACGGTCGTCGTGCAGAACCAAACAATCTTCCTGTAAAGTTTCCATTGCTTTTAGCACAGGGAGCAGAAGGTATTGCGGTTGGACTTTCTACAAAAGTGCTTCCTCATAACTTCAATGAATTAATCGACGCTTCTATCAAGATTTTAAAGGGAAAAGCCTTTACGCTTTATCCTGATTTTATGACTGCAGGTATTGCCGACGTTTCAAATTATAACGACGGACTTCGAGGCGGACGTGTGCGTGTGCGTGCTAAAATTTCACAATTAGATAAAAATACATTGGTGATTACG
Source organism: Flavobacterium sp. 2755 (assembly GCF_031455715.1). Taxonomy (NCBI): domain Bacteria; kingdom Pseudomonadati; phylum Bacteroidota; class Flavobacteriia; order Flavobacteriales; family Flavobacteriaceae; genus Flavobacterium; species Flavobacterium sp. 2755. The sequence goes on along the minus strand of NZ_JAVDTG010000003.1, from coordinate 250,576 downwards.
CAGATTCCGTTCTCTACCAACACATCGACTTTAATTGACAGTATTTTGAAAGCCAATGATAAAGGTAAAATCAAAATCAAGAAAATTGAAGACAATACCGCTGCTGATGTTGAAATTTTAATCCATCTTTTTCCTGGCGTTTCACCGGATAAAACGATCGATGCTTTGTTTGCTTTTACAGCCTGCGAAACATCAGTTGCACCTTTAGGATGCGTTATTGAAGACAACAAACCATTATTTATTGGAGTTTCTGAAATGTTGAAAATTTCAACACACAGAACGGTTGATTTACTTCGTCAGGAATTAGAGATTCAGTTAGAAGAATTAAAAAATAAATGGCATTTTTCTACTTTAGAAAAAATCTTCATTCGTGAAGAAATGTATATTGATTTCAAATTGTATTCTGACAGAGAATCACTTTATAAATATTTATACGACCGTTTTGAGCCTTTCAAAAAATCATTCGTCAGAGAAATTAACGATGATGATTTACAACGTTTGACTCAAATTCCAATGATTCGTATTACTCGTTTTGACTCTGACAAAGCCGATGATTTTATCGCCAAGTTAGAAGAAGAAATGAAAGAAGTAGAGCATAATCTGGAACATTTAACAGATTTTGCAATTGCCTATTTCACCAAATTAAAAGAGAAATACGGAAAAGGCCGTGAACGTCAGACAGAACTTCGTGTTTTTGATAATGTTGAAGCTACAAAAGTAGTTTTGCGTAATACAAAATTGTTTGTAAACCGTGAAGAAGGTTTCGTAGGAACTAGTTTAAAGAAAGACGAATACGTAGCCGATTGTTCTGATATTGATGATGTAATTGTGTTTTTACGCGACGGTACATTGATGATTACTAAAGTCGATGCCAAAACTTTTATTGGAAAAGATATTATACACGTTGCTGTTTTTGATAAGAGTGATAAACGTACCATTTATAATATGATGTACCGTGATGGTAAATCAGGCCCTTCGTATATAAAACGTTTCAACGTTACCGGAGTAACGCGTGATAAAGCTTATGATTTAACAAACGGAACAAATGGTTCGCAGGTTGTTTATTTTTCACATAATCCAAACGGAGAAGCTGAGGTAGTAACGATATTATTACGTCAGGTAGGAACAATCAAAAAACTAAAATTCGATATTGATTTTGCTAAACTGGCGATTAAAGGACGTGCATCAAAAGGGAATTTGGTTACGAAATATCCAATCAAAAAAATTGAATTAAAGGAAAAAGGAATTTCAACTTTACTGCCAAGAAAAGTTTGGTTTGATGATACCGTAAAACGTTTAAATGTTGATGCAAGAGGTGAATTGCTAGGTGAATTTAAACCAAGCGATAAAATCTTAGTTATAAGCCAAACGGGTAAATTAAAAGTCATTATTCCGGAATTGTCAACTCATTTTGAGGAAGATATGATTATTTTGGAGAAATGGAAACCTAAAAAACCAATTTCGGCTATTTATTATGATGGGGAAAAAGAGCGTTATTTCTTAAAACGTTTCCTTGTTGAAAACGAAGGTAAAGAAGAAAGTTTTATTACAGACCATCCAAATTCGCAATTAGAAATTGTCTCAACAGATTATCGTCCGGTAGCACAATTGGTTTTTGCGAAAGTAAAAGGAGTTCAAAAAGAAGATTTACATATTGATGTCGAAGATTTTATAGCTGTAAAAGGTTTTAAAGCTTTAGGAAATCAATTAACAACAGATAAGCTAAAACAGGTTAATTTATTAGACCCGCTTCCTTACGAAGAACCGGTTGAAGAAGTTCCTGAAAAACCAGAAGTATCAGAAGATGATCCTGTAGAAACAGAATTAGATGATGATGGCCAGATAGGGTTGGTTTTAGACTAAAAATGAAAACGCTAAGAAAATTAATCTTAGCGTTTTTTTATAGTTTCGAATTTAATTTTCGTGGGTTTAAAGGACTTTTCCCTTAATCCATTTTACTTCATTATTTTCAATAGCAACAGAAATAATATCTCCGTCTTTTACTTCTCCTGAAATTATTTTTTTTGCTAAAGGTCTTCTTAAATGTGTTCTAATAATGCTTTTAATTGGCCTAGCTCCATATTTGGCATTGTAACCATTTTCGGCAAGATAAAGTTTGGCTTCCATCGGAATTTCGACTTGAATATTAATGTTTTTCAATAAATCCATAAACTCTTTTTTAAGATGGATTTCGAAGATTTTCAATGCATTTTCTTTAATGATAGGCGCAAAAGGTACTATTTCGGTCAAACGACCTAAAAATTCAGGCCTGAAATAATTTCCCATGATTTCCATTAAAGAATTTGAAGTTGGAATTTCGCCGTTATTGAAAGTATTTACAATATGATCTGCTCCAATATTTGAAGTGAAAAGTATAATCGCGTTAGAGAAATCGCCTTCCTTTCCTAAGCGGTCATGTAATTTTCCTTCGTCCATAATCTGAAGAAAAATATCAAAAACGGAAGGATGCGCTTTTTCAATTTCATCGAATAAAACTATGGAGTAGGGCTTCTGTCTAATTTTGTTTACTAACACTCCTCCAGCTTCATAACCAACATAGCCTGGAGGTGATCCAAGTAATAATGCAGCGGAGTGTTCTTCTTTAAATTCTGACATGTCAAAGCGTATAATAGCATTTTCATCCTGAAAAAGAAATTCCGCTAAAGATTTTGCTAATTCTGTCTTACCAGTTCCTGTTGGCCCGAGAAAAAAAAACGAAGCTATGGGCTGACCCGCTTTGCTTAATCCTGATCTAGACTCTAAAATGGATCCCGCAACTGTTGAAATACAGTGATCTTGACCAATAACTCTTTGGTTTAAAACCTCCTCAATATTACTTAATTTCTGCTTTTCTTCTTCATTTAATTTTCCTGCTGGAATTCCGGTTTTTTGTGCAATAATTAGAGATAGATCAAATGCTTCAATATGACTTCGTTTGTCTAACGCTCTTGTTTCAAGCGTAATTAAAAGCTTTTCTATATGATTTATGATTGTTGACGAAGAAGATAAAGATTTATCATCTTCGTCAACAATCATTAAAAAACTGGTTTTTTGTATAATATCATTTAAAAACCAATTGCATTCTTTTATTAATTGTTCTTCAGAAAAATCAGCATCATTTTGCTTTAGAACAGCTAGTTTATTTTCAAGTTCCGATTTACTTTTTAGAAAAGACTCTCCTGAAGTTTTTAAAACCGACATTGTATGATCGATTAAGTTTATGGCTGATTCAGGCAAACTTTTTTCTTTCAAATATCGTCGCGATAATCTAATGGATTCTGAAATGGTTTCATCGTCAATTTGTATTTTATGATGTTCTTGATAAATTTTTATAGACTCGCGAATCATTCGGAATAACGTTTCATCATTTGATTCTTCTAATTTGACAATTTCGAACATTCCTGAAAGCCCTTGTTCTTTTTCAATTCTTTTTGAAAATTCATCAATTGTTGAGGTTGCTATAATATTTAATCCTTTTGTTAATTCACTTTTTAGAATGTTAGACACGCCCGAATCACCACCATTTTTGTCTAATAACGTATGAATTTCTTCAATAATAAGAATAGATTTTGGGAATTGCCGTAATTCTTGAATACAGTTTTTTAGTCGATCTTCAATTTCTCCTTTGTAAGATGCACCTGCAATTAGAGATGATAAATCCAATTCAAACAATTGTACTTTGTTTAGGGCATCTGGCACTTGGTTGGCAATTACATTTTGAATTAAAGAATCAATCAAAATGGATTTTCCTACGCCACGATCTCCAATTAATAAAACATTTGGCTTTGAGAAACGGCACAGAATTTCTTTTATAGCATTTAGCTCAGCTTCACGGCCAATAGCAGTAATTCTATTTGCCTTTTTTTCAATGTTTTTATGAATACAATATTTGGTTAAAAAGCCTTTTTTTACTTCTTTTTGGTCGTTTGAAAGTTGAGGCTCAACAATATTTTCATTTTCCAGTAATTCGTTTCTTGAAATTGGAAAACTCTTCATTTGATCAAAATTAAATCCTACGCCAGGAGAACTTAAAGCGACTAAGATACTGTAAATACTAATTTCATCTTCATTTAATAAATCTCTTACTGAATCGGCTTCTTTAATTATTAGATCTATACTATCATCAGGTTCAGCATTTAAAATATGAGAAGCTTTTGGTTCTTCTTCAATTCTTACTTCTGCCCATTCATCCAGAAAATAAACATCTTTGCCCATTTTTTCAAGACGTTTTAAAAGCGATAAATCTCTATTTAAAATGGCTTTGAGTAAATGTGAAGATCTATAATGAAATGGAAACTTCTTTTGACCCGGTTGTAGCCATGATGCTAAATGCACTGTCATATGAACTGGAAAAAGTAGCGCATGAACTGGAAGATTCTAAAACTCGTGTTGTAGAGAGAGTCTTAGAGATTATGTTTCCTGAGGTTGCTTCTGGTGCGAAACCTGCAAGAGCTATTTTACATGCTTTACCAATCGAAAATAATATAAAAGTCTCATTGCAAAACCAAATGATGACAAACAGGAGAATTCATAATATTTATAATCCGTTGGCGCCTATTACAAAAGAGATTGCACTTGCACCAACTCTCGAGGTAAAGTTATCTGCTTGTGAGGTAAAATATATTGCATATGAGAGAAACTTATATCAAATATCGAATCTTTTTTATAAAGATAGGGTTAGAGATTATAATCACACTTTACCTGCTGGAGAGATTGTTTTAGGAATTGAATTAAGTAATGAAAAAGTAATGGAGCTTGAAGATCTAATGTTGTATATTGATATTAAAAATATACATCAGAAAGAAATGTTTCATTACTATTTAAAACAAATGAAATGTTTTCATGATGATAAAGAAATAAAAGTCGAGGAAGGTTATAATGTGCCTCTTAATCATCTTGATATCGAAAGTATTATTAATCGTAATTATGCCAACCTTAGTGAAGTAATGCAGGAGGTAAATGAATATTATTTTGATAATTTTTATACTTTAAAAGGAATTTTAAAATATAAAAATATAAAAGAATATGCTACAGAATATAAACATTTTGACGATGTAGTAAATAAGGACGGGAATTCAATTATTTGGATAAAAATGATATTTCCAGAATCTTTGGTTCCGCAAATTATTGATAACGTTTCTTTTACTGCAAATTGTTTTCCTGCAATTAACAAAAAAAAGCATGTTTTTATCAAGACACTTGATAGTTTTCTGTCGTATGTTGCCTTAGACAGTAAAAATGATATTTTCCTGGATATTGATTCAGTTGTCGATGGATTACATAAACACTATGAGATAAAAGAATTTAAGGATGGAATTCTGGAAGAAGGAAATGCGGTGTTGAGAACTGGAGGAGTTTCTAGATTTGACTCAAGAAGCGCTTCCGAATTATTGCAAAATGTATTAGATTTATTAAAAGATGAAAGCTCTTCTTTTGCTGGCTTAGGAAAGGATTTTATGAACAGCTCGTTAGTTGAAATTAACCAATTGCTAGCTTCGGTTGAGCAACAAGCTAAAGAAAGCAGTTTTTCTAAAAATAATGATCCTTATTTAATGATTAAGCCTACAGCAGAAGATTCAACCGGAAAATCATTTACGATTAGTTATTGGTCAACTTGTGCCGAAGAAGGAAATGATATTAAGGCTGGAACAACTTTAGAATCTAAAGATGATTTATTTTTCATTGGCAAAACGGTTACTTTAATGACAAATACAGTTGGGGGTTTAAACAAACAGAATAATAAAGACCGAATTCTTGCCTACAGAAATGCATTATTAACACGTGGCCGAATTGTAACTTTTGCAGATATTAAAGCATTTGGTTTTAATCATTTTAAAAATTCAATTGAAGATATTAAGATTGAAAAAGGAACTCGAAAAGAAATATCTGTAAAAGCTGGTTTCAGCAGAACGGTTGACATTTTTATTAAGTCAAACTCTGAAGAAAAACAACATTTATCCAAGTCAGAATGGGATTATCTCTGTGATAGCTTTATGAAAAATTTAAAAAATAGATCTTCAAACGTATTTCCGTATCGATTATTTATAGATAATTAAAGATGATGAAAACTTGACTTTTTGGAGTCAAGTTTTCTATTTAAAAAGAGAATTCAAATTAATTGCTTTTTTCTCCCGCAGCTTCTTCACAATTTTTAAAAACGCAATCGCAGTTATATAAGCGTCGCCCAAAGCAGTATGACGATCTTTCTTTGAAATATCAAACTTATCTGCAAGATCATCAAGTGTATAATGATCTTTTCGCTCAAACAAATGTGATTTAATTAAAGTTCTTTTGTACAAATAAGCCGTGTCTAAAGTTTTGTTTGTAAGTTGAGGTAAATTATTTCTTTCCAGTGCTTTATTAATCATGGTAATATCAAAAATGGTATGATGTGCAATGATAATTGAATCTCCAAGAAAGGATAAAAATTGTTCTAAAGCTTCTAATTCAGAAGGGCGTTTGATAATAAAATCTCTTAAAATTCCATGAATCTGAGCTGTAGATTTATCATAATGATCTTGCTGCAGATACATCTCAAAACTATTTTGAACCGATATTATTCCATTTTGAAGAACCAGAGCGCCAATACATAAAATACGATCATTTTCATAATCAAATCCCGTCGTTTCAGTATCCAGAACAACAAATCGGGTTTCTTCGATTGTGATATCTTCATCGAAGAGGTTTTCTTCCTTTTTCCAAAAATTAAATAAACCCATCACTATACCAAATTTGAAATATTGAAACGTACCGAAATAAGTTCCTGAAGTTCTTTAATCGTTTTAAAAGTACGTTTCAGTTTAATTTTTTCCATTTTTGATAGAGATTCCAAAGCAATAAACTGTCCTGAATCATGATGTAAAAGTCCTTGCTTAGTTCTAAATTTCAATAAAGCTTTAAACGAATAGGAACATGATAAATACAATTCTCTATTATTTGGCTCCAGTTCTGCTAATTTTTCAAAACGTTCTGCAGTATTACTGATCGATTTAACGGAGTGCGATAAAATTAAAACACGCGCGGCATCAGTTAAAGGCATTAAGGCTCTTCTTTTAATATCAAAATTGTCTTTGTTTGCTCCGTCTTGTTCAACTAAAAATTGTCTAAAAAATCCGGTAGGGGATGGGCTTTGCAGAGCACCGCTTACCAAATGCATATAAAAAATAGGATTTGCTTTTACGTTTTCAAAAATGGAATCTGATAATTGACTCACTATTTCAGTATCTCCATAAGTCCTACTGTAATCAAAGAAAATAAAGGAAAGTAAAACTTCATTTTTCCCAGGATTCGTAATCCAATGATGTACCTGATTTTTCCATTCATCAAGGCTCATGCACCATTTTGGGTTTGAGGCCATCATTTCGGCAGGGCAGTAATCATAACCAATATCAAAAAGCCCTTTATTGACAAGTGTAGCAAATTTTAAAAAATAAATTCGGGTTTCATCCCTAAAAACTTCATTTACATTTTCATAAACAATCGCATTATCCTGATCTGTATGCAGCATTTGTTCGCCTCGGCCCTGACTTCCCAGCGCCAGCCATGCAAACTTAACCGGCGGTGGACTGCTCATTTTTTCTAAGCAAATTTCAATAACACGTGTAGTGCAGGCTTCATTCAGTTCCGTTATGATTTTAGCAATCAAAGTCATCGGAATATTTTGATCTAAATATCCCTGAAGCAATTGCATAATTCGGTTTCTTATAGGCTTTATTTCCTTCGTTTTTTTAGCTCTTTTCAAGGCTTTTATTAAAACAGCAGGATTATTTCCAAGCGCCACCATTACGTCGTGTTTCGATAAAATCCCAACGGCTTTGGTATTTACAGTTCCATCTTTGGTAAGACATAAATGGCTGATACTGCTTTTCATCATTGCCATTTGCGCCTCAGTAACGGTCATTTTTTTAGGATACGTAACAACAGGTTTCGTCATTATGGTCTCGGCAGTCGTAGTTATAGGGAAATCTCCAGTAACAATTTTATTTCGAAGATCTTTATCTGTCAAAATACCAATTGGAAGCATTTCATCAACAATTAATATAGCCCCAACTTTTTTCTTGTTCATAATTCTGGCAATTTCCTTAACGGTTGTTGAGGGACTGCAGGTCACAATTTTCTTGGAATATTTAATTGGTGCTAAATCAAATGAATCATTACTCGAATGACGATTTTCATTTAATAAATCATCATCGCCATATAATTTATCTTTATGAATATCTGAATATGGATTTCGGGTATTCGAAGCGTAACTTTCAATCAGGAAATTACCAACATTTCTATTTTCTAATGCATAAGGTTTGAAAACCGCGATTGGAATAGCGTACAAAATGCTTTCTTCATGTGCCACAGCTTCCATTATATAATTTTCCTGTGCCAAAAGCGGACGCAATCCAAAAATATCACCTTCGTCACACATATCCAGAACTGTATTTTTTGTGCTTTTCTTTAACGCCACTGCGCCTTTGTGTACCACATAAAAAGAATCGTGTGTTTGATCATTTTCAGCAAAAATAACAGCGTCTTTATCTTTATAAACAATAGAAATTTGCTCCGATAGTTTCTCAAGATCCTTTGGATGCAGGAAATTAAAAGGCGGATAGTTTTTTAAAAAGTCGGCAACTCTTTGCGAAATGGTATTTTTCATTTGGTTAGATTAGAGTTCTAAAATACTATTTAAAAATATAAACGTGAAACAAACACTAAAGTTTATTTTGTGAAAAAGGTACAAAGAGACATAGGTTCAAAGAGACAAAGGTTTTTTACTGTGAAAATAAATAACTTTGTGTCTTAGCGTCTTTGTGGCATAAAAAAAGCCCCAACTGTGGGACTTTAACTTTTTATTCAACTTTGAAAACCTTACCTCGTTGTTTTTCTTCAGAGCCTACCATTCCAAATTCGAACGTATAAGAGTCTTTTGCAGTCGTTAAAATTTTCATGCTGATTGCTTTTTCTTCGGCCATATTTTTTGGATGCTTTTTCTGTAGAATATATTCACAATCACTCACCCAGCGTATTGTAGCGGTATCTGTTTTTCCTTCAAAAGTTTCAATTTCGATACTGTCTTTACGTTCAAAAAAAGTCGTTTTTTTAACACCGTTTACTTCAAACTCAAATTTGAATTTTCCATTTTTAAAATCTTTACAATTGTGTTCAGCGTTATAACAGGATACCAAAGCCAGTACCGGAAATAAGAATAGTATTTTTTTCATTTTAAATAAGTTGTTTTTTTAGGAGCTAATCCTGCTGTTCGCTATATCTTTTGTGGCGAACCCCGCCACAAAAGGATACCGCTTCCATCAGGGCTAGGGCTTTTGTTTTCAGAAGCCGTTTTTTAATTAAAGAATAAAAAGAAAATAACAAGTGTTATAGAAGTTAGAAAAAGCAAATTCCGTTTTTTGTTTTTAGAACTCTGCTCTTCAGTTAAATTTGTTTTACAGAATTTAATTAAGATCCACCAACATGTCCCGCCAAAATTTGCATAATATTCTATCATTTCAATCTTTTTAATTCATCATCCGTAAAGTTCTTGATTTCTTTTTCTTTGGCAAACTTTTCGGCGTTATAATTTGCTGATTTATTCTTCGGAATTGATAAGCTTTCCCAAGAATTCTTTTTTAATTGTTTGGCATAAAAAACAATCTGCCCAACATGATAAGGATAATGTGCCAATTGACGATTTATGGCTTCAATAACAGTGTGACCTTCATTTCGAATATAAATAATGTCTGAAAGCTGCTCAGGTTTTAAACTGTTCAAAGCATTTTCTAAACAATCCCAGCCTTTGTTCCAAACTTCCAGAACTTCTTCTTTTGTCTGTAAATCATTTTCAAACTCAGAGTCGCGGTTTCTCCATTCTTTTTCACCATCAGAAGTTAAAAAATCAGTCCATCGTGAAAGCATATTACCAGAAATATGTTTTATAATTGTTGCAATGCTGTTGGTATCTTCATTAACAGAAACAAAAAGCTGATCTTGTTCTAATTGCTCAATTGCTTTTTCGCCAAGCATTTTATAATACAAAAACTGCTTTTTAACACTTTCTAAATAAGATTCATCAATTTTCATAAGCTGGAATTATTTGGTTTTTTGCCACGAATTTCACGAATTGTCACAAATTTTTTTATAGAAAATGTTTAAATTTTAATTCGTGTAAATTTGTGGAATTCGTGGCTTCTTTTTAAACAATTTTAATATCATATTTATCTAAAAGCCCCACAATTCCCTGAGTCGAAAATTGCGCTTTTCGCATGGCATTAAATTCAGGATCAATTTTATAATTGTAAGCTGTTCTAAAATCGACCGCTGCTAATTGCGTTTCATTAAAAATAGCGCCATCTAAATTGCAATCATCAAAAACAGAACTTGTTAGATTTGTTCCAACAAAAGTTACTTCGCGAAGAGACGAATTTATAAACTTAGTTTTTGGCATTTTTTTGTTTGAAAATATAGCATAATCCAATGTACATTCTTCAAAATGAACCTGAAATAAAAAATCATCACATTCGTGGAAAGCGATTCCGAGAAGTTTACAGTTTTTGAAAGTTACATTTTTCAAACTCGTTCCTGCCAAACTTGTCATGGAGAGATTGCAATCAATAAACTCACAGTCTAAAAAACTATTCTGATTAAAATTGCTGTTCGAAAAATCACAGTTTTTAAAAACACAATCTTCAAACTCCCGATTGTTTATTTTTTTATCGATATAAATAACTTTCTCGAATGTTTTTTGAATGTGGATTATTTCTTCCATTTTTTGTTTGGATAAAGATTAAAATTGTAGAGATGATCAAACCCGACTGGTTTATTTAGAAGATTTTTTAGTCATTAAACAAAGCTTTCATAATGATTCTCAATCCTAAAAAAATCAAAAGCATAGAACTCAAACAAGCCACAATCCCAATTCCAAGAACTAAATAATGCCAATTAGTATGCTGATTCATAAATGCATTATAAATCAATGACGGACCAAGAAACATCAAAGGCAAAGCGCCTGTTAAATACTTAATTCCTTTTCCTAATAATTGTTTGTTTGTACTCATTTGTTTTGTTTCAAGTCTTTTTTTTGTTTGCTTCGCCAATTCGGCTAAAGCCTCGTGTCAGGTTTCAAGTTCTTTTAGTTTCAAGTTAAAAACATTCTGACTTTATCTTAGCGAACTCAGCCTTTTTTATACTTATTAAACTTCGCGAACTTTGCGAAAAAACCTTTGCGATCTTTGCGGTAAAATTATACGGCAATTAAGCTTTATAATTATCAACAGCATTCCTAACGCTGCCGTATTTCTTCAATAATTCTGATGCCTCTTCATATGAAACCGGAATTTCTCCCATAATCATTTTCACGCCGCGATCAACCAGTTTGATATTACTCAACTGCATATCGACCATTTTGTTTCCTTTTACTTTTCCAAGCTGAATCATCGCTGCTGTCGAAATCATGTTTAAAACGAGTTTCTGAGCAGTTCCGGCTTTCATTCTCGAACTTCCGGTAACAAATTCTGGTCCAACCACAACTTCAATTGGGAATTTTGCTGTCAGCGCTAATGGACTTCCCGCATTATTTGTAATACATCCCGTTAAAATATTATTTTGATTACAAGTTTCTAAACCGCCAATAACATACGGAGTAGTTCCGGAAGCAGCAATTCCTATTACGACATCATTTGCATCAATATTATGTGCTTGTAAATCAATCCAGGCTTGTGTTGCGTTGTCTTCGGCATTTTCTACGGCACGGCGAATTGCAGTGTCGCCGCCGGCAATAATTCCGTTAACCAAATCAAACGGAACTCCAAAAGTAGGAGGACATTCTGAAGCATCAACAACGCCTAAACGTCCAGATGTTCCCGCGCCAATATAAAATATTTTACCGCCTAATTTTAGTTTCGCAACAACTTGCGCTACCAAAGCTTCAATTTGCGGAATCGCTTTTTCTACAGCATTAGGAACAGTTTTGTCTTCATTATTAATATTAGTCAGTAATTCGTGAACTGACATTTTCTCTAAATGTTCGTATTTTGAAGATTGTTCGGTTGTTTTTGTAAAGGTCATTTTTTGTCGAAATAGTTATCCTCCAAAATTAAACTTTTTTATCGCAAATCGGTAAAAAATTAGACGGTAAAGCCGCTAAGTTTTAAAAACTTTTTCAGGTGATTTTGTTTTAGATCAAACCAATTTATAAATCTTGTTAAAAGAACTAAAATATTATATTTGTTAAATAATGAAAGTTAAATGGATAAATTAGATTTATTGCAGGGGATTGGCAGAATCTCGGTTTTTGTGTCTTTATTGCTCGCCTTTTTTTTATTTACAGTCAAAACAGAGAATAAATTGGCTAACCGCTTATTTGCATGGTTTTTTATTTTTTCTGCGGTAGATCTTAGCGGCTTTTTCATTGAAGCGACTACTCGTAGAGAACTAAATTTTGAGATTTTTAGATCGACAACTTGTTTGTTTGAAATGCCTTTGTTTTACCTTTTTGTACTCGCTGTCTGTTATTCAGATTTTAGATTAAAATGGAAACATTTACTTCATTTACTGCCTTTTATAATTGTCAATTTAGTTTTTATTCCGAGAATTTATCTAAGCGTAGATGTAGACAAAGATACTTTCGCTTCGGGACTTAATTTAATGCCGGAAATTTACTTTATCCAGATTTTAGTTGAATGTCAATATGCATTTTATATTGTATCTGTCTTTTTGATTGTGAAAAAGTACAGAGAAATCTATTTAGAAAACTATGCAAATGCAAGCTCAGCGACTTATAAATGGCTTTTTCAAATTACATGCGTATTTCTAACAGCACATATTATTGTAGCATTAAAAAATTTATTGCGTTACAGTGGTTTCAGTGAAATATTTCTGTGGGCAAATGTTCTTGTGGGGACCATTGCTTTATTTATCACTTGTTGGTTTATAATGAAAGCTTTAAATCATCCTGAACTTTTTAGAGGGGTTAATTCAAAACTGAAATTAACTAAAGACATTCTGCCGGAAATTGAAGAAAAACCAGAATTAGCAAATGCTCAAAATGATTTGATAAATACTCAAATAACGACTTTGAAAGAATATATGACGGAGAAAGAACCCTTTCTGGATCCGTCGCTTACCATTCAGGAATTGGCAAACCAAATTGATATTCCGGTTCGGGATTTATCAATTTTGATTAATCATCAAATGGATCAGCATTTTTTTGATTTTGTGAATGAATATCGCATTCAAAAAGCAATGAGTATTTTAAAAAATCCTTTAAAAAGCAATTTGACAGTTTTAGAAATTTTATATGAAGTTGGTTTTAACTCCAAATCTTCGTTTAATACTTCTTTCAAAAAATATACAAATTTAACGCCTACGGCTTACAGAAACGCTTTATAATAAGCAGTTTGTGAAAAGTCGTACTTCGAGCTTAATAAAGTCGAACCAATTTCTATTCAGGAAATTGGTTCGACTTTTTTTTGTCGGTCGCGTATGGAGATTTTCTAAGGCAACTTTGCTTCAAATTAATCGAAACAAGTTTAAAAATTAGAAATCATGAAAAAAACAAACCTCCTTATCTTTTTATTATTGCCTTTATTTTGTTTAGCACAAGCATCATTTAAATTGAAAGGGAAAATAACTAATGAAACAACTTCATTAGAATGGGCAGATGTTTCCATCTTAAATTCTGAAGGAAAAATTATTGACGGAATGACAACTAAACAAGACGGCTATTTTGAGTTTAATCTTAAAAAAGGTTTTTATAAAATAGGAATTAATCTTTTGGGATTTACAGATTACGAAAAAGAACTTTTAATTGAAAAGGATACTGATTTAGGAATAATTATTTTGAAAGAAAGTGCAACTAATTTAGTAGAGGTTGTTATTCAATCAAAAAAGAAAACAGTAGAGCAGAAAACAGATCGTTTGGTTTACAATCCTGAAAATAATGTTACAACGGTTGGCGGCGATGCTTTAAGTGCTATTAATACGGCGCCCGGAGTTGTGGTAAAAAATGACATGATTACAATTTTAGGAAAAGGAACTTCCAGAGTTATGATTGACGGTAGAATGATTGAATTATCGGGCGAGGAATTGAATAATTTTTTGAAATCAATCTCGGCAAGTGATATTAAAAATATTGAAATTATAAGTAATCCGCCAGCAAAATATGAAGCGGAAGGTACGGGAGGATTAATCAATATTATTATGAAAAAAGGAATGCGTGATTCCTGGAAAAATACAACGACGGTTTCTTACGATCAGAATAAATACGGAATTTATACTTTGAGAGATAATTTCTATTATAACAAAAATAAATTTAGATTTTCTGGCAGTGTAAATGGAAAAACAGGTTACAAAAATGCAGATGAATCTTTGGAAATGTATTTCCCCGACGGACTTTCGGTTATGAAAAGTGAAACGAAAGTAAAAAATGAAAATCTTTCTGGAAAATTGGCTTTAGATTATGATTTTTCGGAACGTACAACTGTTGGTTTTCAATTTTTGAATGACAGGAATAATCCGGATTTTGGTTCAGATATTAGAATTGAAAAGTATAATACTCAAAATCAATTAGACAATGTTACGCTGAATGATAGTTATACAGATAAAGGCTCTGGGAATCAAACTTATAATGCGCATTTGATTACTAAATTAGATTCTTTAAATAGAAAGTTATCTTTTGATGTGGATTATTTTAACTACAATTCAAAATTCGATAGAAGTTTTATTGCTAATAATTATACACCAGATATGACTTTTGTTGATGTAAATCAGTCGGGAAGAAATATCTCGAATCAGGATATCGACAACTGGAGTTTTAAGGCCGATATGGAACATCCGCTTCAAGCTTTAAATTTATCTTATGGTGCCAAAATGAGTTTTACAAATAGTATAAGTGATGTACTTTATTATAATACAATTACCGGAACTCCAGAATTAGATCCAGCGCAGTCGAACCGATTTAAATATACTGAAAATAATCAGGCGGTTTATATTAATGCAGATAAAAAAATGGGTGCAAAATGGAATTTTCAAATGGGTTTAAGATTAGAAAATACACAGACAAACGGATTTTCTGAAACAATGAATCAGGAAACAGTAAATAATTATTTGAAATTATTTCCAACAGTTTACGCTTCGTACAAGAAAAATGAAAACAATACTTTTAGTTTAAATTATGGAAAAAGAATCAACAGACCTCGTTTTGACTTATTGAATCCGTTTAAGGTTTATATTAACAGCAATAGTTATTCTGAAGGGAATCCGTTTTTAAGACCTTCATTTAGTGATAATTTTGAATTTGCTCATTCGTATAAAGAAGTCTTAAGAACAAGTGTTTTTGTAAATGTAATTACAAACGGCTACGGAGTTTTGTTTACTTCAAATCCTGAAACGAATACACAAATTGTTACGCGTGAGAATTATTTTAAAAACTTAAATTATGGTATTGGTGAAAGTTATTCGGCCAATTTTGCAGAATGGTGGTCAAGTGAAAATTCATTGTACTTTTTAGGTGCAAAAACAGAGTTTATAAAGAATATTAATGCCACTCCGTCAAATAGTTTACAAATTGATTTTTCGACAAATAATACTTTTGTATTAGGTAAAACAACAAAACTGCAAGTTGATTTTAGTTATAGTTCGCCTTTTAAAAGTGGTTTGTATGAAATAGGTTATGCGTCGAGTTTTGATATTGGTTTTAAACAGGATTTGTTTAATAAAACAATGCAGATTACATTTTTAGCAAATGATATTTTTAATACGTCTTATTTAAAAGATTTTACTTCGGTTGTAAATGGTGTAAAACAAGTTTACAGCCAAAATGAGAGTAACAGATTTGTTCGTTTGTCTGTTGTTTATAATTTTGGAAACAAGAAGATAAATATAAAAGAGCGTGCTTTTGGAAATCAGGATGAGAAAAAGAGAACGGGGAATTAATTGTTAATTATGAATTATGAATTGTGAATTGTGAATGTTGATGTTGTAAACTTGAAACGTGAAACTTGAAACGTGAAACTTCAAACCTGAAACCTGAAACTTCCTTTCGCGTGAGGGATAGGAGCAGGCTACCGAAGTAGCGCGGATAGCCCGGCAGTATTTAAGAAAAGGCCCAATGAACGCAAAGTTGATTGGGCCTTTTTTTAAATACTGACACGCCCTGATTATAAAAAGAATGCCAATAAAATCCCCAAAACAATCATGGAAATTTTGGCTACATTAAATTTATGTCCTTCGCTGCTTTCAAAGATTATAGTTGATGAAATATGGAATAAAATACCAATTACTATTGCTGTTATTTCGGTATAATAATCGTTTAAAATTGGTAGATATTCAGATGCAACAGTTCCAAGCGGCGTCATGATGGCAAAAGTCAGCATGAAAGCAAAAATGGCTTTTTTGTTTAAATCGGCATTAATGAAAAATGTCGTTAAAATCACGGCAATTGGCAAATGATGAATTGCAATTCCTACGGCTAAATCATGATGATGACTTACCGGAAAACCTTCTAAAAAGGCATGAATACAAAGGCTTATAAATAAAAGCCAGGGAATTTGTGACATTTTTGCATGGCCGTGAACATGTCCGTGTTCAGCACCTTTGGAGAAAAACTCCAAAACGATCTGAAACAAAATTCCAACCATTATAAACAAACCAATTTTATGATTGTGAGAACTGTAAACTTCTGGAAGCAGATGCATTACGGTTAGCGATAACAAAAATGAACCGCTAAATGCGAGCAGTAATTTTAAATTGGTTTTGTTGGTTGGTTTTAAAAACAAAGCCACACTATATCCTAAAAGTACAGAAAATAAGGGTAGTAAATAGTTCATTTTGTTGTTTAATCGGTTTTTTGTTTAATCGTTTAATCGGTTTTTTGGGGTCAATTTGTCCAAGCGATTAAACAAATTAACAGTTAAACGATTAAACCTATTTAAAAATCATGATTAATCTTTCGCTTTCGGTTTTATGGAATTTTTTGAGTTTGTAATCTCCAAAAATATCTAAAAGATAAATTCCTGCTTCATCCATTAAATCCTGAAAATCTTTTAAAGTCAGGGCTTTTACTTTTTCGGTAAAATGAAATTTTCTGCCTTGGTCTTCAAAATCAATTTCTTTAAAAATATGACCGTCTTCAACGTATCTTTTGATGTGAAAATCAATTCCGTCAACGGTTTTAACCTCTTGAGGAACCAAAGTTTCAATTACCTGATTTACGTTCATAAAGTCAATAACGGCGAATCCGTATTCAGATAAACTTTCTCTGATGGCTTTAAGGGTTGTCAGGTTATCATCGTCACTTTCGAAGTAGCCAAAACTAGTAAAAAGGTTAAAAATAGCATCGAATTTTTCTTCAAAAGGTTCACGCATATCGTGTACTTTAAAATGAAGATGCTCGTTGCTGTTTTTATTGGCTTCGGCAATGCTGTTTTCAGATAAATCAGCGCCTAAAACATTAAAACCTAATTGATTCAGGTAGATAGAATGACGTCCTTTTCCGCAGGCTAAATCAAGCACTTTTGCTTTTTCAGGCAGGTTTAGATAATGCGTTAAGTTGTCCATGAAAATCTGAGCTTCTCTATAGTTTCTATCCTTGTACAGAATGTGATAATATGGAGTATCAAACCATGATGTAAACCAGTTTTCGGTATTTCTATCCTGATTTGGTGTTGATGAGTTGGGTGCGTCAGACATTTATTCTATTTCAATTAATATAAAGTCCCGCAAATTTAGTGTATTTTTGCCGAAAAATAACTATTTCGCGTCGATACCTAAATAAACGTTGGCATCTGCCTGCGATTGGAGTTGTTTTTTAATACAAAAATAAAGATGGAAGAAAATTTTAGAATGATAGCCAAATGTTTTTTTGGCTTTGAGGAGATATTAGAACAGGAATTGCGTACACTTGGGGCTCAGGATGTTGAAAAAGGGGTACGAATGGTAAGTTTTAAAGGGGATAAAGGTTTTATGTACAAAGCTAATTTATCGCTTAGAACGGCACTAAAAGTTCTAAAACCTATTTACTCTTTTAGAGCTAATAACGAACAGGCACTATATAAAGGAATTTCGGGAATAAACTGGTCTAAATTATTGAATGCCAATCAAACTTTTGTGATTGATGCTACAGTGCATTCGACTTATTTTAACCATTCTGAATTTGTCTCTCAAAAATGTAAAGATGCTGTTGTGGATCAGTTTAGAGAAAGAACAGGACAAAGACCAAGCATTGATAAACAATATCCGGATTTAAGAATCAATATTCATATCGATAAAGATCAGGTTTCGGTTGCGTTAGATACTTCAGGAAATTCGCTGCATCAGCGTGGTTACAGAACGGCAACGAATATTGCGCCTATAAACGAGGTTTTAGCAGCGGGAATTTTATTATTATCGGGCTGGGAAGGACAAAGTCACTTTTTAGATCCAATGTGTGGTTCTGGAACTTTCCTTGCAGAAGCGGCGATGATTGCCTGCAATATTCCGGCAAACATTAATCGTAAAGAGTTTGCATTTGAAAAATGGAAAGACTGGGACAATGATTTATTTGATCAGATTGTAAACAGTTTAATGAAGAAAACAAAAGAGTTTCATTACACTATAAAAGGTTTTGATAAAGCGCCAAGTGCGGTAAGCAAAGCCAAAGATAATATTAGAAATGCGAATCTGGAAGATTACGTAACTGTTGAGGATAATAACTTTTTTGACAGTGAAAAAGCGGTTGAAGGAAAACTTCATATTGTTTTTAACCCGCCGTATGATGAACGTTTAGATATTCATATGGAAGAATTCTACAAAAACATAGGTGATACTTTAAAGAAAAATTATCCGGGAACAAACGCCTGGTTTATTACTGCAAATCTTGAAGCCTTAAAATTTGTTGGATTAAAACCGTCAAGAAAAATCAAACTTTTTAACGGAAGTCTTGAAGCACGTTTGGTAAAATACGAAATGTATGAAGGAAGTAAGAGAACGAAATTTCAAGTCTAAGGTTCTGAATTGCTAAGATTCTAAGATGCTAAGAATTTTAGTGAAAATTACTCAAAAACCTAACCGAAAATAATATTAAGCTTTTAAGAGTTTAAGAAGCAAAAAACTTAGCATCTTAGAATCTCAGAACCTTAGCAACTTTAAAAAAAATGACAAAACTACAAGTAAGAGCGTTTCTATACCAATTAGGAAGTTTCGCGATTCTATTTATTTTAGGCAGATTTATAATTGCTGAATATACAGGATTAACCGGAATATGGATTCCGATGACATCGTTTGTGGCAGCGACTATTATTGCGCCTAAATTTCAGGCTGTAAAAACAAAAGACGGCGAAAAACTTTTTATGAAATGGATTTTTATAAAAGGCATTAGAGTTATTGGATAAATTTTTAAAATCAGCAATATGAGGAAAATTGGACTTATTGGCGGTATAAGCTGGGTTTCGACCACAGATTATTACAAACTTATAAATCTTGGAATTAACGAAAAGCTGGGAGGTTTAAACTTCTCTGAATGTTTGGTTTATTCTTTTAATTATGCTGATATTAAGAAGAATAATGATAATAACGATTGGGATTCGACTTTTAAGATGCTTTTTAAAGGCTGTGAATTTTTAAAATCGGGCGGGGCAGAAGCTATTATTTTATGTGCCAATACGATGCACTTAATTGCTGATAAACTTCAGGAAGCGATCGATTTACCTGTTATTCATATTGCGGTTGAAACGGCAGTTGAAATTCAAAAGCAGCAATTAAAAAAGGTTGGTTTATTGGGAACTAAGTTTACAATGGAACTTGATTTCTTTAAAGATAAACTGGCTGCACAAGGTATCGAAGCCATAATTCCAACCAGCGAAGATGATAAAGATTTTATTCATTATACGATTTTCGAAGAGTTAGGAAGAGGAATTGTAACCGATGAAATGAAAAAACGTTATATAGAAATTGCTAATGAACTGATTAAAAACGGTGCAGAAGGAATTATTTTAGGATGTACCGAAATTCCTTTGGTAATAAAAGAGGGAGATTTATCGGTTCCTATTTTTGATACAACTTTAATACACGCAAAAGCAGCTGTTGAATTTCAGTTGTCTTAAATAAAATAAGCATAAAAAAAAGCCACGAATTTGTGGCTTTTATTTTTTTGTAAAAACTATTTCTTTTTAGGTGCTTGTTTTTGAATTTCAGGCACGATTACCTTTTTCTTATAAATAGGAATGAAATATGAAACGGTATAGTTAAAACCTACACCAAAACTTCCGTCGTAAGTTCTGTTAAAACCCGGAATATAAAGGTTGTCAAAACCAGAAGGTTTATTGTTCATCACCAAAAGTTTCAACTGAACACCAAAACCTACGAATAGATTATCGAAAACTTCCGCTTTAATTCCTCCTGCAACTTCAATCCAGGCAGCACTTAAACCGCTGTTTTTTTGATTTGCTTCAATTGCTGGTTTTTCACCCCAATACGGATTTGAATTGTAAATTTTATAACTGTTTAAATCTTGGCTGAAAGAACTGAAACCACCTCGCATACCAATTGTTATAAGGTTTTCCATATCAAGCCAGTTGTCGTACAAATTGTAATCGAAACCTCCTTTAATATAAGTTCCTGTAGCTGTAGAGTTTAATCTGTCGTCATCTGTGGTTTTGTCTTCAAAACCCAGTTCGGCAGCTAAATAGTATCTTTTTGTTAAACGCCAGTCACCGGTAAATTCTACACCTTTATAATCCTTATCATAAAAACCTCTCGTTAATTTGTATAAATCAACACCCACACGCAAACCGTAGCGATCTGTTTTTGGTGGAACAATAGTGTCTGTCTTAGCTTCCTGAACAGCAGGTTTTGCAGTTTTGGCTTTTGGTTTTTCGGTAACTATTGGTTTTATTGCTGTCGAATCTTTTATTTCCTGAGCATGTCCCAAAAGCATTGCAAAAACGAAACAAAGACTAAAATAATATTTCAAGGTGTGTTTCATTTTCCAGTTCAATGTTACGGGTTTTTAAATTTAAAGTCTTCATCCAAACGCCATCTCCTGTATCAGGATCATCTGTACGTATGTAGCCAGAAGTAGCAGGTTGTGCAGTACTTTGCTCATTAAGCATAAAAATAGTCTTAAAACCGCAGGCTCTGGATACATATGAGGTTTGACGCGCATAATTAAATGTTATTATATCGCTGTTCGTTACATCCGGATTTGGATCATCAGAATCTAATATAAATCTATAACTTGTTATGTCTTCATCTACTTTTAGCGGTATAGAAATAGTATTTCCGTTTGCCAGATATTTTGTTGTAGATGTACCGCTTTCATTAAAAACAATTCCGTTAGGATCAGCACCCGGGCCAATACCAACAACTCTTAAATTGGTTACACTTCTTGGTGTAGACGGATCTGCACTGCTGTAAAATTTAATTACTAATCTTGGAGTAGTAGGTGTGTTTGCGTCGCAGATATCATCTTTCTCACAGCTGGATAAACCAAATGTAAAGACTAATAAAAGAGAAATTATTTTTTTCATCTAGTGTTTTATAATTATCGAAGTTCTAAAAGTACAACATTTTCAACATGATGCGTCTGCGGAAACATATCAACCGGACGTACGCGGGTTACCTTGTATTTTTCGTCCATTAAGGCTAAATCACGTGCTTGTGTTGCAGAGTTACAACTTACATAAACTACTTTTTTTGGAGCAATCTTTAAAATCTGATCAATTACAGCAGCATGCATTCCATCTCTCGGCGGGTCTGTAATAATAACATCAGGTTTTCCGTGTTGTGCAATAAAAGCTTCGTTGAATACCACTTTCATGTCTCCAACAAAAAACTCACAATTCGTAATATTATTGCGTTCTGCATTTGCCTTAGCATCTAAAATTGCTTCAGGAACACTCTCAACACCAATTACTTTTTTTGCTTTTTTAGAAACGAATTGTGCAATAGTTCCCGTTCCTGTATATAAATCATAAACAGTTTCTTCTCCCGTTAATCCGGCATAATCACGAGTTATTTTGTATAATTCGTAAGCCTGATCTGAGTTAGTCTGGTAGAAAGATTTAGCGTTAATGCTAAATTTTAAACCTTCCATTTCTTCTAAGATATAATCTCTTCCTTTATAAAGTTTAATATCCTGATCGTAAATTGTATCGTTTGGTTTCGCATTTACCACATATTGTAAAGAAGTAATCTGCGGAAATTTTTCATATAGATGATCTAAAACCAATTCACGATTTGCTTTATCATCTTCAAAAAACTGAATTAAAACCATGATTTCGCCTGTCGAAGCCGTACGAATCATTAAAGTTCTTAATAACCCAGAATGTTCTCTTGGATTAAAAAAGGCTAAATTATGCTCGTTTGCAAAGGCTCTAATTTCGTTTCTGATAGCATTTGAAGGATCTTCCTGTAAATGACATTTTTCGATATCAAGAATTTTATCCCACATTTTCGGAATATGAAATCCTAAAGCATTTCTATTTCCTAAATCTTCTGTACTTCCAATTTCTTTTTCGGTTAACCAACGGCTGTTTGAAAACGAAAATTCCATTTTATTTCTGTAGAAAAATTGTTTATCTGAACCCAAAATAGTTTCAAATTCCGGTAATTCAACTTTTCCAATACGCTGTAAATGATTTTTTACCTCGTTTTGTTTGTAATACAGCTGCTGGCTGTATTTCATGTTTTGCCATTTACATCCGCCGCAAACACCAAAATGATCGCAGATTGGATCAATACGATGCTCCGATAATTCGTGAAATTTCACGGCTTTTCCTTCGTAGTATGCTTTTCTTTTTTTGAATGTTTGTACATCAACAACATCGCCAGGAACGACATTCGGAATAAAGATTACTTTTCCGTCAGGAGCTTTTGCTACTGAGACTCCCTTTGCTCCGGCATCAAGAACCTGAATTTGATGAAAGACAACTTTGTCTGTATTTTTTCTTCCCATAGCGCAAAAATAAGGGTTTGTAAACTTTTACAAATTTTATTTTCATAATATTTTATCAAATTGTGTAATTTACTAGTTTAATAAACTTTAAAAGTTAACTTTGTTCCTGATATTCAGCCCCAAGCTACAATATATTATCAATAGTTTTGTTATGTTTTTATGAAGTTGTATCATAATCTTTCACAAATTAGCTTTTTGAAAAAAAGTTATGCGTTAAAATTTTTATTTGTCGCTTTTATAGGAATACATATTCCATTAATTGGAATTTTATTTTTTGTTCTTTTTTTCGAACAGACTATTTCACCCACATCGATCCTGATTTTTTCATTAGTAATGACATTATTGGCAACTGCTGTAACCCTTTTAGTTTTAAAACAGCTGATAAAACCTATTTCTATTGCCTCAAGATCATTAGACGATTATAGAAACAAAAGAAGATTATCAATTCTCCCAACAGAATATATCGATGAAGCAGGGCTTTTAATGTGCAATATTCAGGAATCGATTTATGAGGCTGAAAGTTTTATAAATGAAAAGCAGGATTTAATTTATATGCTTTCACATGATTTAAAAAACTTTGCCGGAAATCCGCAAGGTTTGGCAAAACTAATCTTAAGCGAAAATCCCTCGGAATCTGTCAAACATCTGGCCGATTTAATTTGTGAATCGACTAATCTGCAATTCCGATACATCGAAAACTTCATCAAACTATTAAAAGAGCAAGATCAGGTTCTAAAAGTAAATCAGGAAACCAAAACCATTTATTTTGAAAATATTCTTCCTTTTATAAATGAACAGGTTGAACAGCGATTAATAGATAAAAATATAGTATTGAATTTAAGTGTCGAAACCTACGAAGCTAAACTTTGGATTGATGAAGGTTTGCTGGTTCAGGTTTTGGTAAATTTAATTAGTAACGCAATTAAGTTTTCTTATTTTGACAGTGATATTAAAGTTAGGATTTATAAAGAAGATTCCAATCTTGTTATTACCGTTGCAGACAGGGGAATTGGTTTTGATAAAAATCAGATGGAAGAATTATTTAAAAAATTCACCAAAATGAGCCGTTTAGGAACTGCTAATGAATCCTCAACCGGAATCGGACTTTATTTGTGCAAAAAAATTATCGAAAAAAATAAAGGCCGATTAACTGCCATAAGTGAAGGCAAAAATAAAGGTGCTGAGTTTAGAATTGAATTTGAGGTCTAAGTTTCTAAGGTTCTGAGATACTGAGGCTCTGAGGTGCTAAGCTTTTTCTTTTTGAACTTAATTTTTTATTTGCTCATCCATTAATTCTTCATCATCTCTTTCGCGGGAAAGAATTAAAAGGCATACAACTTTTAAATAGAAACTTATATTTTTCATGGTTATGATTTGGTTAGTTTTATGTTATGAAGATGTTTGTTTTTTAAAAAGGTTGCGCGAATAAACGAAAAAAATATTCTACTATATAATATTTTATGCAAAGAAGAGAACTTTAAGCTTTTACAAAAGCCGTTTAAAGATATTTAAGCAATAAAATAGGGTAGATGTATAAAAAAAGGGAAGTTTTATTTAAATAAAACTTCCCTTTTTTGAGATTATTCATTTATGTTTTACCAAAGATGATGTACGTCTTGTTTTATATACTTTTCGTAAATTTTATTCATTTCCGAAATCTTTTCCGAGCTTAATTTTGGTAAATCATATACTGATAAATTAGAAAGTACATGACTTTCTTTTGAAGCTCCGGGAATAATACAGCTAATTTCGTTAAAACTCAAAATCCATTGCAAAGCAATAGGAGCAAGGTTTGCAGTTTCAGGAAATAAGGCTTTTAATTCCTCAACGGCTTTTAAACCTAAGTCATAGTCAATTCCAGAAAAAGTTTCGCCTTTATCAAACGCATCTCCGTTTCTGTTGAAATTCCTGTGATCTTGTGCGTCAAAAGTGGTTTTTGCATCAAATTTGCCCGTTAAAAGTCCGCTTGCAAGAGGAACTCTCGCAATGATCCCGATATCTTTCTTTTTGGCTTCTGAGAAAAATAATTGCGACGGACGCTGGCGAAATAAATTGAAAATAATTTGAACAGTCGTTACATTCGAATATTCGATTGCTTTTAAAGCTTCTTCGACTTTTTCGACACTCACGCCCAAATTCAAAATTTTTCCCTGATCTTTCAATCGGTCAAACATTTCGAAAATTTCAGGTCGGTAATACACTTCCGTTGGCGGGCAGTGCAGCTGAATCAAATCTAAAGTTTCTAGTCCGGTTCTTTTAAGGCTGTCTTCAACAAATTTCTGAAGTACTTTTGGCTGATAACCATCATTCACATGCGGATTAATCTGACGTCCGCATTTTGTTGCAACATAAATACGTTCAGAGCGTGAACGAATCACTCGTCCAACAGCAGTTTCGCTTAATCCGTTTTCATAAACATCGGCAGTATCAATAAAATTTACGCCGTTGTCAATTGCTGTATTGATAAGTTCATCAGCAGTTTTATCATTAAATCCAGAACCCCATTTTCCTCCAACCTGCCAGGTTCCAAGTGAGATTTCAGATATATTAAAGTTTGTTTTTCCTAGTTTTCTGTAGAGCATTTTTTTTAAGGTACTAAGTTTCTAAGTTTCTGAGATGCTAAGTTTTTTTTAGTTGCTGAGATACTAAGGTTCTAAGTTGTTAAGCTTTTATATTTAGTTTTTTAAACTTAGAATCTTAGCAACTCAGAACCTTAGCATCTTTTTTAGTCAAATAAATCCGAAGACAAATATCTATCACCGCGATCGCAGATAACGGCTACTATAACTCCAGATTCTAATTGTTCTGCTATTTTTAGTGCTACGGCAACAGAGCCGCCGCTGCTCATTCCGGCAAAAATACCTTCTTCGAGCGCTAATCTTTTTGTCATTTCTCGAGCTTCTTCTTCGCTTACATCTATAACTGTATCGACTTTTGAAGCATCAAAAATTTTAGGTAAATATTCCTGAGGCCATTTACGAATTCCCGGAATTTGAGATCCGTCGCTTGGCTGTGCGCCAATAATTTGAACAGCAGGATTTTTTTCTTTTAAATAAGTAGAAGTTCCAATGATGGTCCCAGTTGTTCCCATTGCCGAAACAAAATGTGTTACAGTTCCATCAGTATCATTCCAAATTTCCGGACCTGTAGTTTTATAATGCGCTTTCCAGTTGTCATCATTCGCAAACTGATTTAGCATGATATAACCGCCTTCAGCGACTTTTTTGCCGGCATAATCCCTTGAGCCAATAATTCCTTCTTCTGCAGGCGTTAAAATAACCGTAGCGCCATACGCACGCATAGTTTGTGTTCTTTCTTTTGTAGAATCTTCCGGTAAAATTAATTCTATCTCTATTTGAAATAATTGTGCAATCATCGCAAGCGCAATTCCGGTATTGCCGCTTGTTGCCTCAATTAATTTATCTCCTTTTTTAATTTCTCCTCTTTCAAGAGCAGCGGCAATCATGTTATATGCCGCTCTGTCTTTTACACTTCCGCCTGGATTATTTCCTTCCAGTTTCAGTAAAAGCTTAACGTTTTTATTCTTAACCAAATTGACGGTTTCCATTAATGGAGTATTTCCAATTAGGTTTAGTAACTTCTGTGGACCCATTTTATTTTTTTTCTTTTATTTTAACTTCTGTTGTGGTGGTATTAAGTACAATCGAATCTTCGGGAATTGATTTCGTAATCCATGAATTACCGCCAATAATACTGTTTTTTCCAATGATGGTTTCTCCTCCCAAAATCGTTGCATTGGCATAAATGCACACATTTGCTTCAACGGTTGGATGTCTTTTTGCATTTTTCATGTCTTTACTTACGCTTAAAGCTCCCAGAGTAACACCCTGATAAATCTTAACATGTTTTTTAATAACACTGGTTTCACCAATAACAATTCCCGTGGCGTGATCTATAAAAAATGGCGAAGCAATATCGGCACCGGCGTGAATATCAGTTCCGGTAATTCTATGCGCATATTCGCTCATTAATCTCGAAAAAAGCAATAAATCTAAATGATACAATTCGTGGCTTAATCTGTAAATAGCGATAGCGTAAAAGCCCGGATAAGCTAAATAGACTTCATCAATGCTGTTTGATGCAGGATCATTTTCAAGAATATATTCGGCATCCTGATTTAATTTTTCTAAAACGCCCGGAAGTTTAGCCACAAATCTGTCCCAGATTGATTCGCATAAATTTTGAGGTTTTTTGCAGGCTAAAACTGCTATTTCCTTAAAACGGATTTCAAGTTCATCAATACTTTCGTCGAGAGGTGCATTTGAATCAAAAAGAGTGTAAAAAAGCTTCTCGGTAAAATCTTCAGTTTTGGTTTTGATACCGTAGTTTATATTAGAATGGCTTTTTAAAGCCTTAATATTTTGTATGATATTGTCTTTAGTCACAATAGTAAAATTGAGTGGATATTTTAAAACGTTAAAAGTAAGGCGTTTTTTGTAAATAAGGACACGATTTAACGAAAGAAATTTTGGTTTCAGAATTGTATTTGTGATAAATAAAAGGTTAATAAATGCTTCTGTTTTATATGATTCTTAAGAAGTTAATTGTGTAAATTAGCGGATAAAATCTACAAAAATGAAAAATAATTCAACTTTTAAAAGTTCGATTTCTGATATTTCTTTTCCTGAAAGTGAGAAAATTAGCGGTAATTCTATTCATGATCCCATTTTAGGCCTTATTTTAAAAGATCATCCTTCATTTTGTGATGATGACTCTATTTCGGTTCAGGAATTAAACGAATACCGCCAAAAATATATATCTAATTATTTATCAGCTGAAATTGGAACACTTTCTGACCTTGAAAAAAGTGTTATTTCTTCTTTAAAAGAAGATAAATCCATCGTAAGTATTGTTGAAGATGAAGATGAAAAGAGAAGTTTCGGTCAAAAAATAGCCGATAAAGTAGCAGATTTTGGCGGAAGCTGGACTTTTATTATTTCGTTTATAGCTTTTATCGTCGTTTGGATTGGTTCCAATGTTTATTTTTTACTGGATAAAGGTTTTGATCCGTATCCGTTTATTTTATTGAATTTGATTTTATCCTGTATAGCCGCACTTCAGGCGCCCGTAATTATGATGAGCCAAAACCGTCAGGAAGAAAAAGATAGAAACCGTGCCAAAAAAGATTATATGATTAACCTGAAATCTGAATTAGAAATAAGAATGATTCATGATAAAATTGATCATTTAATTATGCATCAACAGCAGGAATTAATCGAAATTCAGAAAGTACAAATCGAGATGATGAATGATATTTTAAATCAGATTAAGAAGTAAAACGGACTTAAAATATCAAAGATAAAAGTGTTTGTAGTAATAACCCAAACACATAAAAATGATATTTATGCCGGCAGCTTTCCAGATGATTTTTTGATAGTTTCTGGATTTATCCAAAAAATATAAAGCCAATAAAATTAAAAATAACAGCGTAGTGTAGATGGCCGGATACATTTTAAAAGCGGCCGAAAATTCACCTTGAAAAAGTAAGAATAAAGAACGTTGAAAACCACAGCCCAGACATTCAATTCCGAAGAGTTTTTTGAAGAGGCAGGGGATCATATATTTCTCTAAATTCACAGCGTAATTTTTTACAATTTTACAAAAAAATATTCGATAACATTTCAGAAGAAAGAAACTTCTATTTTAAAGTTTTATACTTTTGGATTCTTAAACTTTAGAAAATGAAAGCTTTTAAAATTTTAATTATGATTCTTGCCATTTCAGTTGCATTATATGAGCAGGTTTCTGATGACAAAAATATCTATATAATGGTAATTGCTATTGCCGTTTTTATGTATGGAATGATGCAGTTAAGTGCAAAAACGCCAAGTAAAAATCAAGAAAAAGAGGAGCAGGATGTTGATTAAAGGAGATAAGGTTTCGGTATTAGACGAAGCGATAAACGGAACAGTGGTTTCGGTTAAAAATAAAGAAGTTTTAATTGAAACGGAAGACGGATTTATGATGACATTTTTTGTCAATGAATTACTTAAAATTCAGGATTCCAGTAATTTAATGAATTCTATTAAAAGAATTGATTTAGATGAAGTTACGAAAGAGAAAACAGAGCCAAAACCGAGGAGTTTTGTGAAAGAAAAGAAAGATAAACGCGAAATTTCGGCTCCGGAATTTGATTTGCATATCGAAAAACTGGTTCCTAATAAACGCGGAATGTCAAATTATGATATCCTGACGCTGCAGACAGAAACTGCAAAAAGACATATCGAATTTGCAATTAAAAACCGCATTCCAAAAATCGTTTTTATTCACGGTGTCGGTGAAGGAATTTTAAAAGCCGAACTTGATTTTTTATTAGGCCGTTATGACGGAATTGATTTTCAGGATGCCAATTATCAAAAATACGGTTTAGGTGCAACCGAAGTTTATATTCGCCAAAACAATAAATAAAAGAATTTTTAAGACTTGAAATCCTTTATTTTTAAGCATAAAAAAACGTCTGCTTTTTGAATCTGATTTACAAAAAAACCGGATCAAAAAACAGGCGTTTTTTGTAAGAATATTTTTTTGCTATTTTTTAGCTGTAGGCGCTGTTACCGGCGCATCAGTTATTGTACCAAGAACAAAATTATCTGCTAAATAAAAACTGCTGTTCCCTTTCTTAAGGGTAACATTTTTTATGGTAATAGTATGCTTGTAAACAACACTTGTTGTTCCTGTTGCTGTTGTTGTAACTTCAACGATACCATTATTATCTGCTACGCTATTCCAAACTGTGCTTACAGCTGGTGCTGAAGGTGCAGGGCTTATACAAAAATAATTGCTGGTTAAAGTCCCTGTATTAGATTTAAAAGTAGTATAATTTATATTGTTTGCTGTTGCTGTTATTGCTTTAGATCTTGTACCTGGTACTTGTTTAATAAGATCCTGATCCAGATTATTAACCTGCATATAAGAAGTTGGGTTAAAATTAAAAACTTGTTTCTTATCTGTACATTGCGTTGGTACATTTGTAAAAGTTAAATTTATCGGATCTGCCGAAGTAGTATAATTTCCAAAAACAAATTCTTCTTCTGTTTGAGGACCTGCAGGTTTTAAGAAAGTAATGTTTCTAAAAACAATTTGATGATTATAACCTGTAATTCTTGTGCTTCCGTCAGTTGCACTTTTATCACCTGTAACCTGTGTCGATGTAATTTCAATTATACCTGCTTTAGCCTGCCATTCTTCTGTTACATTTGGTGTTCTTGGCGGTATTGTACCACAAATATTATTAACTTCAACTTTGCCGTCGTAAGCTCTGTAAAGGACACGATAAGTTGAATTGTTAATATCGTAAATAAGCGGATCGCCAACTGGTGTGGCATCAGTTTTAATACTGTTTGCCGGCATCTGGATTACTAATGATTCCTGAGTTTTTAATTTATAAATTAGAGTTGGAGCAGTCTCATCAGTACTTGAATTAGGACAGCTTGCCGAAGTCTGAATATCTTCAAAATTAATTGTATCTACAGTTAAATCGCCGTCGTCGCATCCGTTTAACAAAAGAGCCAATATTAAAAGGCTTACATATTTTTTCATCGTAATTTTATTTGGGTCAAAAATAGTGAAAAATTTGGCAAATGAACTTTTAGATTAGACAATTGATATTTCATAACTTTGCATCAATGAAAAAAGTATACCTCGATAACGCCTCAACAACTGCTATGCGACCTGAAGTCATTCAGGAAATGACTAAAATTATGGCAGAAGATTTTGGTAACCCGTCTTCTACGCATAGTTTTGGGCGAAATGCAAAAACAGTTTTAGAACTCTCAAGAAAAAGTATTGCCAAACATTTAAACTGCTCAGCACAGGAAATTATTTTTACTTCTGGCGGAACAGAAGCAAATAACTGGATTTTAAGATCGACAGTTGAAGATCTTAAAGTTGAGCGTATCATAACTACAAAAATTGAGCATCATGCTGTTTTATACAGTGTTTTGGCCTTGCAGTCTGATTACAATATTCAGGTTGATTACGTAAATGTTAATCAAGACGGAAGTATTGATTTAACGCATCTTTCTA
Source organism: Flavobacterium sp. 2755 (assembly GCF_031455715.1). NCBI lineage: Bacteria > Pseudomonadati > Bacteroidota > Flavobacteriia > Flavobacteriales > Flavobacteriaceae > Flavobacterium > Flavobacterium sp. 2755. The sequence continues at coordinate 219,618 of NZ_JAVDTG010000003.1, read as the reverse complement.
ATTTACTTTCTGATGAAAAGAAAACCATTGTTAGTTTAATGCACGTAAACAACGAAACAGGAACTGTTTTAGATCTGGATAGAGTTGGTGTGATCTGTAAACAATACAATGCTTTATTTCATTCAGACACTGTTCAATCAATTGGAAAAACAGAAATCGATCTTCAAAAAGCTCCTGTAGATTTTATTCTGGCAAGTGCTCATAAATTCCACGGACCAAAAGGTGTTGGTTTTGCTTTTATTCGAAAAAACTCCGGTTTGCAGCCTTTAATTTTTGGCGGAGAACAAGAAAAAGGTCTTCGTGCCGGAACAGAAGCTGTGCATCAAATTGCAGGAATGGCAAAAGCTTTGTCTCTTTCGTATGAAAATTTAGAGGCAGAAAGAAATCATATTTCTGACCTGAAAAAATATCTAATAGAACAATTGGAACTTAATTTCCCTGGTTTTAAAATTAACGGAAAGAAAGATGATTTTTATAATATCATAAATATCACGTTACCTTTTTCTTCAGATAAAACTTCAATGCTTTTATTTAGCTTAGACATGAAAGGAATTGCAGTTTCAAGAGGAAGTGCCTGCCAGTCCGGAAGTATAAAACCTTCGCATGTTTTAAAAGAAATGCTCTCAGAGGATGATTTAAAATTACCAAATCTCCGAATTTCATTTAGTCATTACAATACAAAAGAAGATATCGACTGGTTGATTGAGAGTTTAAAAGTTGTTTAGTTTTTAGGTGCAAAGGTTCAGAGTTAAGTTGCTAAGGTTCTGAGTTGCTAAGATTCTAAGTTCTAATTGAAATATCCTTCGACTTCGCTCAGGATGACATTATAGGTCTGTCAGGCTAATCGAAGTCGAAGCCTTTGATTCTAGGTTCTTTATTTAAAAAATCTACACTCTAAAATCTACACTCTAAAATCTAAAATTACTTACGAATAACTTTTACCTGCGAGTCGTTTGTTAATTTGATGATTGTTGATGGTTTTCCGGCAATTTTATCCTGATTTAGTTTTACAACATAATCAACACCTTTAATAATTTCGGGACTAATGTCTTTGAAAGAAATAGGAGTAGGCTGTCCTGAAATATTTGCAGAAGTCGAAACCAATGGTTTTTTCATTCTTTCCATTAATTTGAAACAAAAAGGTTCTTTTACCAATCGAACTCCAAGAGATTTATCGGCTGAAATAACATTATGAGCTACATTTCTGGCATCATCTAAAATTAAAGTGGTTGGTTTTTCAGATAAATCCATAATCTGCCAGGCCACTTCCGGAATGTTCTTAAAAACGTTGTACATCATTTTTTCTCCATTCATTAAAACAATCATGCTTTGTGTTTCGGCGCGTTGTTTTAGTTTGTAGATTTTGGCAACAGCTTCAGGATTAGTAGCGTCACAACCTATTCCCCAAACAGTATCTGTAGGGTAAAGAATAATGCCGCCTTCTTTAATCACTTCATAAGCATTGTGAACTTCTGTATTTATATCTTGATTCATGACCTAAAATATTTTTAAATAGTAACAGCATAAAGCTGTTAATTATGATGTTTGTGTATTTATAATTTGAGTTATATTTTTTAAATCGGCTTCAGAAATTCCCACATATAACGGTAAACATAAAATTCTTGATGCAATAGATTCAGAAACAGGCATTTTTTCTCCTTTTGTATATTCTATAGTATTCAAAGAAGGATAAAAATAACGTCTAGGAATTATATCATCTTTTGCTAAAGCTTCTGAAACGCGTAATAAAGTTTCTTCCGAATCTAAAATTACTGGATAATAACTATAATTCCATTCTGTGTTTTCTCTTATTTTTAAAGTTTTTACAGTATTGAAATTTAAATTGTTATTATAAAAATCAACCACTTTTTTTCTTTCAGAAACGATATGATCCATATAAGGAAGTACCGCTAGCCCCATTGCCGACTGCAGTTCAGAAATTTTAGCATTTATTCCTAAACCATGAAAAGCTAAAGGACCATTATGACCAAAATTATGACTGTAATAAAGTTGATGAAAAATAGCAGCATCGTTGCAAAACATAGCACCGCCTTCTCCCGTATGGAATAATTTAGTGGCGTGAAAACTACAAGTACTTACATCGCCAAAATTAAATACAGACTGATTGTTGAATTTAACTCCAAAACAATGTGCGGCATCATAAATAACTTTTAGATTGTGTTTTTTTGCAATATTTTCGATAGCAATAACATCACACGGATTTCCAAAAACATGTGTTGCTAATATTGCAGTTGTTTTTGGTGTTATTGCAGCTTCAATTTTGGTTTCGTCAATTGTTAAATAATCCGGATTGATATCTACAAATACAGGTTTGCAGTTTTCCCATACAATTGCCGCAGATGTGGCAACATATGAAAATGGTGTAGTGATAATTTCACCGCCTTCTCCAAAAAGTTTTAAGGCAATTTGGATAGGAATTGTACCGTTATTAGTAATTATCAAATTAGAAACGTCAAGAAGATTTTTAAGCTTATCTTCTAATTCTAAAGTAAGTTCGCCTCTATTTGTTAGCCAAACTTTATCCCATGCACGTTTTACATAAGAATTATATTCTTCTTGCGGGGGCAAAAAAGTTTTGGTTACAGGAATCATTTAATTATGGATTTAATGAGTTTAATTTATCATTACGGATAAACTATTGTTATATTTGCGGGGTAAAATTAGGAAAAGAAACCTTAATTTTTGACATAACTGAATATTATAACATTTTAAGAAGTAAAACTTTTGGTTAACCTGATTGGTAAACAGGAAGTTAAAGTTTTTAATCCGATTAATAAGGATGTGTTTTTGATATTTGGTATGATTAATGTAAAAAATGAACACAAAATAAATTTAAGATTACTATGGAAATCAACGCTTTTTTGAAAAATTTTGCAGATATTTTAGATGATACAGATGCAGCTTTAATCACACAGGAAACTGTTTTTAGAGATTTAGACGAATGGAATTCGCTAACTGCATTATCATTAATTGCAATGGCAGATGAAGAATACGATGTAAAATTAACAGGAGATGAAATTAAATCTTCTAATTCATTAAATGACATCTTCAAAATAATTAAAAATAAAGCATAATTAAATGGCAGCTTTTTCAGTAAATGATATTGCAATAAAAGGTATTTCCTGCTGCGTTCCTAAAAATAAGGAACTAAATGTCGATTTAGATATATTAACATCAGAAGAAATTCAAAAATTTATTGAAGCAACCGGAGTTGAAGAACGACGTATTGCTACAAAAGAAATTTGCACATCTGATTTATGCTGTGAAGCCGCCGAAAAGCTTATTAAAGATTTAAATTGGCAGAAAGACGAAATTGAAATTCTGGTTTTTGTTTCTCAGACTGCCGATTATATTTTACCTGTTTCTGCCGCAATACTTCAGGACAGATTAGGATTATCTACTAATTGTATTGCTTTTGATGTTCCGCTGGGATGTTCTGGTTATGTTTACGGAATGTCGATTATTGCGGGAATGATGAAAGCTGCTGGTTTAAAAAAAGGTTTGCTTTTAGCCGGAGATACAAGCAGTAAACTATTGTCTAAAAAAGATAAAAGTACAGTTCCGCTTTTTGGTGATGGAGGAAGTGCCACTGCATTTGAATTTGATGAAAAAGCAGAAAATTTACTTTTTGACTTAGGTACAGATGGTTCTGGATATAAAGCTATTATTGTTCCTGACGGAGGGTCAAGAAACAGAATAAATGAAGATTCCCTTATTGTAAAAGATATTGAAGAAGGAATCAGCCGTAATGCCTGCAATTTGGTTCTTGACGGAATGGATGTCTTTGGTTTCGGAATTTCACAAGCTCCTAAAACCGTAAAAAAACTTGTTGAAAAATTTGAGATTGATATTGATAAAATAGATCATTTCGTATTTCATCAGGCTAATTTGATGATGAATAAAATGATTGTCAAAAAATTAAAACTACCGGTTGAAAAAGTTCCTTACTCATTAAAAGAATTTGGAAATACCTCTTCTGCCACAATTCCTTTAACTATTGCTGCCGAATTGAAGGAGAGTTTAACAAACGCTTCTAAAGATTTAATAGTTTGCGGATTTGGAGTTGGTTTATCTTGGGGAACAGCGAGAATTAAGCTGGATAATGTTGTGATTTCTGATTTAATAGAAATATGATAAAGAATCTGGATTATATAGACGATGAAGTTTATTTAAAAGAAAAATCCTTGTTTTTTAATGAATCCTGGATTTTAGCAGCTCACAAAAATGAACTCTTAAACAACAACGATTTTGTAACTTTTGAATACTACGGCGATAAAATTTTTATTCAAAATTTTAATGGCACCATAAAGTCTTTTCAAAACGTTTGTCTTCACAGATTTAATACGATACACGAAGAACCTTTTGGAAACAGGGTTTCTTCCTGTTTGTATCATAACTGGACTTACGGCAAAAAAGGAAATGTTGTGGGATTAATGTGCCGAAATTCTTTTGAAAGAGATCACATAAACGAGTTAAGACTTAAAGAATATGAAGTTGCCTTTTGCGGTGATTTTATCTTTTTAAAACTTAATGATAAGTTCGATAAAACTTTAGAGCAGTATTTAGGCAATATTTTTACACCGCTTGAAGAAATAAGCCAGCATTTTGGTTCAAAAACAATCGATTATACAATTGAGCACAAAGTAAACTGGAAACTTTTAATAGAAAATGTTCTGGAATGCTATCACTGTACATCAGTTCATGAAAATTCATTTGCAAAAATGGGATTTGGATCTGTTCCACCAGAGAAATTTGATTTTTTTGATGCACACAGCTGGTGCGAATTTCCAAAAGGTGAAGATGTAAAACCAAATAAAATTATCGAAAAATCCTTGGCAGGAAGAACTTTTAAAACGCAGGGATATTTACATTTTTATCTGTATCCAAATGCATTTGTAAGTTCAGTTGAAGGAAAAGGGTTTTATTTAGGATTTATGCTTCCGGAATCTCCTTCAAAAACAAATTTAAGAGTACGCTATTTTGCTCCAAAATTTGAAAAAGAGTTAAGCGAATCAGAACAAAATATTATTGATTTTATAAATACAAGTTCAAACGATTCTCTGGATTTAGTTTTAAATGAAGATAAAAAAATTGTAGAAAATATTCAGTCTAACTTAAAAAATTTTAAAGACCATTCTCCAATATTTGGCAATGAAGAATTTAGAATTTTGAAGTTTTATGAATATTTTAATAAACAAAAGAACAAAAACAGATATAATGAATCCATTTGATTTATCAGGAAAAAAAATTTTAGTAACCGGAGCATCTTCGGGAATTGGTTATGAAACTTGTTTGGCCATTGCAAGGCAGGGCGGAAGTTTTATAGCAATTGCAAGACGTAAAGATTTTTTGGAAAAATTAATAGAAGAATGCGGAAATGAAAATAGTTTCATAACGGCAGATTTATCTCAAATGGAAGATATTAAATCTATTGTTGATACAATCGAAAATGTTGACGGAATTGTACATTCGGCAGGAATTGTGTCTTTGGCGCCTGTTAAATTTTATTCAGAAGAATTAATGAATGAAATGCGAAGCATCAATTTTGATTCAATTGCTTACTTGGTTAATTTAGTTTTTAAAAAGAAGAAAATTAATAAAGGAAGTTCTATTGTTTTAGTTTCTTCAATTGCCGGTTTATTTGGTATGAAAGGAAATGGAATTTATGCGGCAAGTAAAGGCGCATTAATTGCAATTTCTAAAGTTTGGGCAAACGAATTTGCATCAAGCAAAACTCGTGTAAACTGCGTTTCACCAGGAATGGTAAAAACGGAAATTACGTCAAAATCTATTGAAGATTTATCTTTAGAAGTAATTCAGCAAGACGAAAAAAAATATCCTTTAGGATACGGAGATCCCGTTCAGGTTGCCAACCCAATTGTATTTTTGTTATCTGATGCAAGCAGCTGGATTACCGGACAAAATTTGGTATTAGACGGCGGAAGGACTTCAACCATATAATTTGAAGATGAAAGCAAATATTAAAGCCATATCATATTATTTACCTGAAGAAATTTTATCGAACGATTTAATTAATCAGGCATTTCCAGAATGGGATATTGAAAAGATAAGTTCAAAAACGGGGATTAATTCCCGACATATAAGTGCTGGTGATGAATTTTCATCAGACATGGCGGTTAAAGCTGCAGAAAAATTATTTGCAGAACATAATATTGATCGGTCTACAATTGATTATTTATTGTTTTGTACGCAAAGCCCTGACTACTTTTTGCCTACAACGGCTTGTATTATTCAGGATAAATTAGGATTAAATACTTCAATTGGAGCTTTAGATTTTAATTTAGGATGTTCTGGTTTTGTTTACGGATTAAGTTTAGCAAAAGGTTTAATTGCGGGTGAAATGGCAAAAAATGTTTTGCTGATTACTTCAGAAACCTATTCAAAATTCATTCATCCAAAAGACAAAAGCAACAAAACCATATTTGGGGATGCCGCCGCGGCAACTTTAATAACCAGTGAAAAAGGTTTTTGTTCAATAGGCAATTTTATTTTTGGTACTGATGGAACAGGGGCAGAAAACCTAATTGTAAAACAAGGCGGAATGCGTTTTCCGGTTTCCAATGAAAATGAAGATATTCAGGATGAATTTGGAAACGTTCGAAACGATAAAAATTTGTTCATGAACGGAACCGAAATTTTCAATTTCACAGGTGAGTTTGTTCCGAAACTTACAGAAGCAATTTTAGATAAATCAAACTTATCAAAAGAGGATATAGACTTATTTATTTTTCATCAGGCAAATAAATACATGCTGAATCACTTAAGAAAAAAGATAAAAATCCCTGAAGAAAAGTTTTTTATTGCAATGGAACATTGTGGTAATACCGTTTCATCAACCATTCCAATCGCTTTATACGAAGCTCAAAAACAAGAAAAACTAACTGATATTAAAAATTTAATATTAGCAGGTTTTGGAGTAGGATATTCCTGGGCTGCCTGTAACTTAATTATAGAGTAATGAAAAATTTAATAATAGTTGGTGCAAGAGGATTTGGACGTGAAGTTTATGACCTTGCGACACAATGTTCAGGTTACAATCTCGAATATGTAATCAAAGGTTTTTTGGACGATAAGGCAGATGCGCTTGATGGTTTTGAAAATTATCCTTCAATTATTTCTTCTGTAGAAGATTATGTAATTCAGGAGAACGATGTTTTTGTCTGCGCATTAGGAACCGTTAAATGGAAAAAACATTACGCCGAGCTGATTATGTCAAAAGGAGGCAGTTTTATTAATTTAATTCACCCCTCTACAAAATTGAATACAAATGCTGTTGTTGGTATCGGTTTGCTGGTTTTTATGTATGCAAACATCAGCAATGATTGTATTATCGAAGATTTTGTGACGATACAAGGATATGTTGGTCTGGGCCACGATACCAAAATTCGTAAATGGGCACATTTAAGTTCGTATTCTTTTACAGGAGGTTTTGTTGTTCTTGAAGAAGAAACAACTCTTAATACTCGTGCAACTGTGCTTCCGCATGTAACTGTCCGCAAAGGTGCGACAGTTGGTGCCTGCAGTCTTGTGATTAAAAATGTAAAAGAAAATACTACCGTTTTTGGTATTCCTGCAAAGAAATTAGACTTTTAGAATACAATCAAAATTAATTTAAAAAACGAAATAATATTTCATGAGAGATCAAAACAGCATTATTTTAAATTGGACTGGCGATATACAAAAACCAATCGTTAGTATTTTATGCGATACTTTTAATCATGAAAAATTTATTACAGAAACTTTAAAAGGTTTTTTAAGTCAGAAAACGACATTTCCATTTGAGATCATTGTACATGATGATGCTTCAACAGATAATACAGCCAGTATTGTTACTGAATTTGCCAAAAAATATCCCTTAATTATTAAAACCGTTTTACAGAAAGAAAATCAATATTCTCAAAAGATTAATTTTTGGAGTGATATTACGTTTCCAATGGCGCAGGGAAAATACATTGCTTTATGTGAAGGAGATGATTATTGGATAGATGAATTAAAACTGCAAAAACAAGTAGACTTTTTAGAAAGCAATCTTGATTATGCAATTACATGGACAGATTTCCTTACCAAAAAAGAAAACGAATTAATTCCTAATGATTTCAGTAGCACTTTGCCAGCTGTTTACACAATTGATTTTAATACCCTTTTTCAACCTTATTGCACTTATACCTTAACAAGTCTTTTTAGAAAAGAAGCCGTTGATCCTTTAGATTATAAAAAATTCAAGTACGGAAAAGATAACACACTTTATGCATTAGCACTTTGCAATGGAAAAGGAGCGTTTCTAAATTTTCAAGGCGCAGTTTACAGATGGCATCCGGGCGGAGTTTATTCCTTAAAAACACCTTTTTTCCAGCGTTATTCTTCTTATTTAAATATAAAAGAAATACTTGATAATATTCCGCAGGCCAGAACTAATAACATGAAAAAAGTTATGGCAACTTTATTAAAAGCCTCAGCATTTGAAGCTTTAAAATTACGTAAAACGGATCAATATAAAACTATTGAAGAACTGGAGAAAGCTATAAGTGAATTTTTAGACAAAGCCAGTTTATCATTAAAAATAAAATATCTGTGGCGATATATTAAAACAAATATCTAATTATTACTTCCCGGTTAAGGATTTAAAATAAAGAAGCACTTTATCAACGAAGTTTATTTTTTGGAATAATGTGTCTTCGTTATTTTTCAAGTGTTTATAGAATGAAAGTTTATACGATTCCGCATTTCTAATAATGCGGATTAAATTTTTAGTAATATGTTTTTGAAAAATTTCAGGATTAAAATAGCCTAACTTTTCATTTTGAGAAAGCAGAAATTTAGATGCATTAATAGTTTCGATAATTTCTTCTGGCGAAAGCCCTTTTTTAAACGAAACAGCATTTAGGTAAAAATCAATTTTTGGATTTGCAGGATCAATTTCAAGCGCAGCCAATTGATTTACTTTTACTCTTTTTACAGATCGGTTTACATTATCAATTTTTGTTTTACTGATATTGTTATTGTGCTGTCTGTAATTTAATAAAGATTCAGGGATATTATAAAAGTTAGTTTTAGCCAATAATCTGCTCCATAAATCATAATCCTCAACAGGAACATAATCGTTATCGAATTTTAAATCTCCTAAAACCTCTTTCTTAAACATTACAGTTGGATTTCCGATGTTACAACTGTGTAAAAAAGATACTTTTATAGCATCAGGATTTGTATTATGCTTTATGATTTTATCTTTTTTTGATCCAAAAAAGGTGAACCATGTTCCGCAAACTCCAATTTCCGAATTGTTTTTTAATACTTCAATTTGTTTCTCAAAACGTGTTGGTAAAGCAATATCATCAGCATCCATCAATGCAATATAAGTGCCTTTTGCAGCGTTAATACCTTCATTCCTAAGGTTTGCAGGTCCAACATTCTGTTCTTTGTCTATAATAATTATTCGATTATCTTTAGCTTGAAATTTTTTAATTATCTCTAAACTTTCATCAGTAGATTTATCGTTTAATATGATAAGTTCAAAGTCTGAGAATGTTTGATTTAAGATACTTTCTATGCTTTCATGCAAAAATGAAGCAGCATTAAACACAGGAATTATCACAGAAATTTCAGGAAATTGAAGAATTTGCATGGTTTTTGTTTTATAAGGCAAAGATAATGTTTAAGTTAAAATTATCTTAAAAATTCGAAAGCAATTTTCGTAGATAATTTCGGAATGTTTTTATCTTTGCCCCTAACAAATTTAAATAAATGAAAAAAATTCAGGTCGGATTTTTAGTTTCGTATGATTATGAATTGCTTAAAATTGCTATTCCACAAGTATATAAAGAATCTGACTCAATTTTTTTAGCAATTGATAAGGAAAGAAAGACCTGGAAAGGAGAATCTTTTGTTATAGAAGATGATTTTTTTCAATGGTTGAGGACGATTGATGTCGATTCTAAAATAGAAATACTAGAAGATAATTTTTATCATCCGGAACTGACCAGTATGCAATGCGAAGTTTTGGAAAGAAAAATTCTTGCTGAAAAAATGGGAATAGGAAACTGGCTCATTCAATTAGATGCAGACGAATATTTTTTGGATTTCAAAGGATTTGTAAAATTCTTGAAGTCAAAAAATCATTTTTTGAATAATCCCGAAAAAAATCAGGTTCAGATTTCTCCATGCCTTATAAATCTTTATAAAAGATTAGATAAGGGAGTTTTGTATGTTAAAAAGCCAACCAAAATTATGGTGGCTACAAACTATCCTAGTTATAAAATAGGAAGACAAACCCGTAAAAGAATCATTTATTTTAAAGGACCAATTTTACACGAATGTATATCCAGAACAAAAGAAGAACTGGAAATGAAGTTTAACAATTGGGGACACGATACCGATATCAATAAAGAAGAGTTTCTGAATAAATGGGAAACCGTAAACGAGTGCAACTATAAAAGCATGCGAAACTTCTTTTATATGGAACCAGAAAAATGGAAAAAGCTGGCGTTTGTTAAAGGTTCAACTTTTAATGAAATCAAAAATAACCTTGACTTTTTTAAAGTTCTGCCCTCAGATTTTTTCATTTGGAAAAAAAATGTCGGGCAGTGGTTTAAGCATTTAAATAAATAGAATTTATTTTACGATCTCTTTGTAAACATTAAAATATTCAGCAGCTGCAACTTTCCAATCGAAACTTGCAGCTCTTTTTTTAAGCTGATTTTCGATTTCGGTTTTGTTATTGTCAAAATTGGTTAATCCGTTAAAAAGAATATCTTTCATGTATTCAGGATCAAAATTGTTCCAATAATTAGATACATCGCCTCCAATTTCAGGGAGCGAAGTTTTATCAGATAAAAATACAGGTTTACCAAAACTCATCGCTTCAATTGGCGGAAGTCCGAAACCTTCTCGAATTGAAGGGAAAAGGAACGCAGTACAGTTTTTCATGTAAAACTGCTTTCCTTCATCAGACACTTTTCCGGTTAAAAAAACCTGATTTTCTAAATTATTATCAGAAATAAGTTTCTTGATTTCTTCACCGTATTTTTTATTGTTATTTCCGGAAATAATTAAATTAAAATCCTTAATTAATTTCATCATGTTAATGATCGAAACATAATTTTTTCTTTCTATAAAATCTCCAATAGAATAAAAGAAAGGTTTGTCAACAGGAACATTTGAAACAAAAGCAGAAGTATCTAAAAGCGTCGAAATTGGGTTTCCGTTATAAATTACATATTCGGGAACATTTGGAACATTAAAATGTTCGTGCGTGTGTGTTTTTGCAAATTCTGAGATATAAGTAATTGCATTAGATCTTTCTAATTTTTCTGCAAAAAGCCTCTTTAATTTAGGGCTTTTATCGTTTGAAACTTCTTCTACAAAATGAATATCGTGAACAGTAAGCAGATAATTTATTTTGTGAAAAGGCTCAACTTTAATGTTTTGATTTACAGAATGCCATAAATCGTATTTTTTTCGAATTCTAAACAACGGATGTCTTGAAAGACTGCTGTATTTATGGTATTTAAATTTATCCTTAAATTCGTCTTTTAAAAGTTCTGGTTTTGCACTGTTCAGCGTTAGTTCATAATTATTAAAATCTAACGTAGACAATCCTTTAATTAATTCATAATTAAAAGTTCCTAAACCCGATGCTCTGTTGTTGATATTATGCGTTTCTAGAAAAATACTTTTTTGGGACATTATTTTCTTTTTTTACGAAAGTACAATAATAATTTGAAGTCTTAAATCGTATCCGTATTTTTGTCCCCTTATAAAAAGCTACTGATGAATTTTAAAGTAAATCCTTCTTTCGAAAATAATGCTCCGTCAATTCTGGATACCATCAAAACGTTTGGCTCGTCTGGCGAACTTTTTGGAAACGGAGATCGTAATAAGATAAAATTGTTTGATTTAGATGGAAAAACAATCAATATCAAATCATTTAAAATTCCGAATATAGTTAACAAAATTGCTTACCGATACTTTAGAAAATCAAAAGCCAGACGTTCGTTTGAATATGCCACGATTTTATTAGAAAAAGGAATTGGAACTCCAGAACCAATTGCATTTCTTGAAAATTTTAATTTTGTGGGTTTAAAAGACAGTTATTATGCTAGCGAACATTTAATTACAGAGTTGACTTATAGAGAATTGGTAGAAATTCCTGAATATCCTGATAATGATAATATTCTAAGACAGTTTATAAAATTCACTTTTGATCTTCATGAAAAAGGAGTAGAGTTTCTTGATCATTCGCCGGGAAATACATTGATTAAAAAGAACGAAAACAATACTTATAGTTTCTTTTTGGTCGATTTAAACCGAATGAATTTTCATGATAATATGAGTTTTGAACAGCGCATGAACAATTTTAGCCGTTTAACGCCTAAAAAAGAAATGATCGCTGTAATGAGTAATGAATATTCTAAATTCTATACGGATAAATCTGAAAAAGAAATTTTCGAAAAAATGTGGCAGGCAACTTCTACTTTTCAGGAAGAATTTGCAAGAAAGAAAAGATTGAAAAAGAAACTTAAGTTCTGGAAGAAATCTTAATTTGTCTCTGGATTTTTTTAAGTTCCTTAAAACGAACCGCTACACTTAAAGCATTTAAGTAACAGATAATAATTCCCTTTCTTCCGTCTAAAAATCCGAGTCTCAATAAATATTGGTTTAAAAACTGATAAACAGGTCGAATACAGAAATGAAAAAAGTTAGGGTTAGTATTCTTTATTAACTCTTCCTGCGCCTTTAACTGTCCGTAGAAAATCATTTTTTGCTTATAATCCTCGTAATTAGAATAAGAATGGTGCGTTAATTTGTGCTTTAATTTTTTAGTTTCTCCCTTTACGATTAGTTTTTCGTGTACAATTTTATTGTTGTTATAACGTGCATTTTCTTTTCTAAAAAGACGAATAATTTTATCATTCTGCCAGCCGCTAAAGTATAATTTCTTGTTTTCGAAGATAAAATCTCTACGGAAAAAATAAGCTGAAGCACTTTTTGGCTGATTTATTTCTGTACTAATTTCTTGCTGCAATTCAGGGCTTATTCGCTCGTCGGCATCGATAAAAAGAATCCATGAATTGGAAGCTAAATCTATTGTATAGTTTCGCTGAATCGCAAAATTATCAAAAGCACGCTGTACAATTTTTACATTTTTGTACGTCGATGCAATTTCGAAAGTTTTGTCGGTACTAAAAGAATCAACTATAATTATTTCATCGGCGAAAGCCAGATTATCAAGAACCTCACGTATGTTAGATTCTTCGTTATAAGTGATTAGTAAAGCCGATAAAAGTTGTTTTGGAGACGAAATCATTTTTAGCGGATATTTTTTTCTAGAAATGATTCAATTTTGTCTTTAAAAAATTCAGGGTTAAATTCCTGATACAAAGACAAAGCTTCTTTTTTAAGCATTTTTTCAGATTTCTGCTCAAATAAATCCGAACGATAATCTTTTAAATGCACAGATAAATGGTGGATTTCGTCTTCAAATGTAGCCCAGATTTTCTTTTCAATCCAAGGAGAGAAAATTATAAACGATGGTTTTTCAAGCGCTTTAGCCATATTTATGGCGCCGCCGTCATTTCCGATAATTAAATCACATTGATTCATAATCGCAATAAACGAACGTAAATCGCCGCCTAATAAATCAAAATATATTTTTTCCTGAGTGGAAGGTTTGCAGGCGTTAAAAACAGTTTTTGCATCTTCAATCTGCTTCGGGAAATAATTAAAAAGAATATTTACATCGGCATTATCTGCAATATAATCCACTACTTTCGACATGAATTCAAGCGGATACGTTTTTAATTTCTCGCTTCCTAAAAGACTGATCATTACTGTTTTTCTGTCTTTGCGAACATTATGTTTTTCAAAAACCGATATAGCTTCCTGATTTTCTTTTTCGGAAACAAATAATTTCGGAATTGGATCTATTTCAACTTTTAAATCTAAAGGCTCAATTAATGAAAGTCTTCTTTCAATTGCCAAACCTAAATTGGTTTTAGGAAAAGGTGCAAAAGGAACATTATCTGTGTAAAGAAAATTTCTTCCGGGTTTTTTATAAGAGATTTTTCTTTTGGCGTTGCTTAAAAATACTAATATCCAGCTTTCTAATTTTGAATACGCATCAATAACCAGATCGTATTTTTCATTTCGAATTTGAAAACCAAGTTTCAATAATTCTTTTTTGCTTTTTCGATGTTTTTCTTCAAATAAAATGATGTTGTCAATGCTTGAATTACCTTCTAAAACCGGAGTTGTCGAAGCATAAACCAAATAATCTATTTGAGCATCTGGATAAGCAGTACGCAGATTATTGCAAATAATACTGCTGACTAAAACGTCTCCAATCATTTTTTGTTGAATAACAAGTATCTTCATCTAAAAAGGGAATCTTTTAATTGGTTACAAATTGAAGCAAAAAAAATCCAAATTCCAATCATAATCAATTGGAATTTGGATTTTTTAATTTATTTGTTCTTTATAAATTATACCGCAACGTCGTATTCGCGAAGTGCATTATTTAATGAAGTTTTCAAATCTGTAGATGGTTTACGAGTACCAATAATTAAAGCACATGGAACTTGAAATTCACCAGCAGCGAATTTTTTAGTGTAACTTCCAGGAATTACCACTGAACGTGCAGGAACAAAACCTTTCATTTCAACTGGTTCGTCGCCCGTAACGTCAATAATTTTTGTTGAAGCAGTCAAACAAACGTTAGCACCAAGAACAGCCTCTTTACCAACGTGAACTCCTTCTACAACAATACAACGAGAACCAATAAAAGCACCGTCTTCAATAATTACCGGAGCAGCTTGTAATGGTTCTAAAACACCACCAATACCAACACCACCGCTTAAGTGAACGTTTTTACCAATTTGTGCACAGCTGCCAACAGTTGCCCAAGTATCAACCATAGTTCCTTCGTCAACATAAGCACCAATATTTACATAACTCGGCATTAAAATAACACCGCTTGAAATGTAAGCTCCGTAACGTGCCACAGCATTTGGTACTACACGAATTCCTTTTGCAGCATAACCTCTTTTTAGCAACATTTTATCGTGATATTCGAAAATACCAGATTCCCATGTTTCCATTTTTTGAATTGGGAAATACATTACAACCGCTTTCTTAACCCATTCGTTTACCTGCCAAGCATCACCAACTGGTTCAGCAACACGTAATTTTCCTGCATCAACTAATTCGATAACTTCTCTAATAGCGTCAGTTGTAGTTTTTTCTTGTAATAAAGCTCTGTTTTCCCAAGCTTGTTCAATTATAGTCTGTAAAGAATTCATAGTTTAAATTTTTGGCAAAGATAACGTATTTACGGAAAAGCAAAAAAGTAAACGGAGCTGAAAGTGTTATAAATATAACTTTTTGTTTTTAATTTGATAAATTACGTTTTCTGAATATAATTTCGATTTAAATAATATACCGCTAAAAGTTTTTTTTATATCAAAATATGACAAATGTCAGATTCTTTGCTTTTTCTTCCATCTACTTTTGCCGGATTAATTCTGAGAAATCAGGATTAAAAATCCAATCCAAAACATATAAAATCTACTAAACATGAATCAGGAAAATCAACTTCGAACCCCAGTTACAATAATCGATAAAGAAGTTACGTGGGATAAAACGCAGGTAATTATGAGTAAAACAAATGCTTTTGGTATTATTGAATATGCCAATGAAGTTTTTGTTGATGTTTGTGGTTACGAAGATTATGAATTAATGGGACAGCCGCATAATATTATACGTCATCCCGATATGCCAAAAGTTATTTTTAAAGTGCTTTGGGAAAATCTTAAAAACGGAAAAAACTTTCATGCAATCGTAAAAAATCTGGCAAAATCAGGAAGATATTATTGGGTCATTACAGATTTTGATATTGCAAGAGATGAAAACGGTGTTATTGTAAATTATTTTGGAAGAAGACAAGCTGTTCCGCAAGAAGTGATTGCGATGCATATTGAGCCATTATATAAAAAGTTGCTTCAAATTGAGGCGGCAAGCGGCGTAGAGTTTAGCGAGAAATATTTGATTGGTTTTTTAGAAGAAAAAAAGAAATCTTATGTTGAATATATAAAGGAGTTGATTTACGATCATGAAAAAAATCAGGCAAAGTTTGCTCATTATGAAGAAGAGCAAGAAGAAGAGGAGCACAGAGGTTTTTTCGGCAGATTATTTAACCGATAAAAGAGAATAATTTTTAGTTTTAAATATTTAGGTTCGGGTCCGTTTTGAGTTTTCAAGACGGGCCTTTTGTTTTTAATTTAAAAGTATAAATTTAAATAAGTTTATATTTGTATTGTTAATTTAAATAAAATGCCAAGAATCCTCTCCATAGACTACGGACAAAAACGCACTGGAATTGCTGTTACAGACGAAATGCAGATTATAGCATCTGGTTTAACTACAATTCCTACTCATACTTTAGTTGATTTTCTAAAAGATTATTTTGCTAAAGAAAAAGTAGAAGCAGTTTTAATTGGCGAACCAAAACAAATGAACGGTCAGCCATCAGAAAGTGCATCTGTGATTAATGGTTTTGTAACTCATTTCTCGAATATTTTTCCTGAAATGAAAGTAATCCGCGGAGACGAACGTTTTACTTCAAAAATGGCTTTTCAAACTATGATTGACAGCGGACTAAGTAAAAAACAACGCCAAAATAAAGGCTTGATCGATGAAATTTCCGCAACAATTATGCTGCAGGATTACCTTTCGTCTAAGCGTTTTTAAGTTTATTTCTGACTAAATCTTCTTTTTTAGAAAAATTTATAATTTTCTAACTTTTATCATGTAAAAATTAGTTTTTTTTTGCGATTGAAAAAAGTACCTTTGCATTTTAAAACAAATTACTGTTATGCCTGACAATACAATACGTTCCAATAGTGAAGTAGTGCTTATTGGAGCTGGAATTATGAGTGCAACTCTTGGATTAATTTTGAAAGAGCTGCAGCCCGATATAAAAATTGAAATTTACGAAAGATTAGATGTGGCAGCTGCCGAAAGTTCAGACGCCTGGAATAATGCAGGAACCGGACACTCTGCCTTTTGTGAATTAAATTATACTCCAGAAAAAGCAGATGGAAGTATCGATCCTAAAAAAGCAATCAGCATAGCAGAATCTTTTGAAATTTCACGCCAGTTCTGGTCGTATTTAGTACAGGAAAATAAAGTTCCTTCTCCTGAAAATTTTATTAAAAGTGTTCCTCACATGAGTTTCGTTTGGGGAGAAAAAAACGTAGAATATCTTAAAACGAGATTCGAAGCACTTCAAAGTAATCCAATTTTTTCTGAAATGACTTTCAGTACAGATTTTAATCAACTGAAAGAATGGATGCCTCTTGTAATGGAAGGCAGAGAAGAAGGAGAAAAATTAGCAGCAACCCACATGGAAATTGGTACCGATGTTAACTTCGGAGCCTTAACCAGAAGCATGTTTAATTATCTTGAAAAATTAGACGGGGTAACTTTATATTTTAATCACGAAGTTCAAAAATTAAGACAGCGTGAGGATAAATCATGGAGAATTAAAATCACCGATTTAGCTACAGGTCAAAAAAGAAAAGCCTATACCCAATTTGTATTTATTGGAGCAGGAGGTGGTTCATTGCCTTTATTAGAAAAAGCAAATGTTCCCGAAGGTGACGGTTACGGAGGTTTCCCGGTAAGCGGTCAATGGTTAAAATGTACAAACCCGGAAGTTATTGCAAAACATCAGGCAAAAGTGTACGGAAAAGCAAGCGTAGGTGCACCTCCAATGTCTGTTCCGCATATTGATACACGTGTAATTGATGGCGAAAAAGCACTTCTTTTTGGACCATTCGCAGGATTCTCAACACGTTTCCTAAAAAATGGGTCTTATTTAGATTTGCCATTATCAATAAAAGCAAACAATTTGATTCCGATGCTTTCTGCCGGATTTCATAATATTCCACTAACAAAATATTTAATTGAGCAGGTTCGTCAGTCTCCAAAAGACAGAATGAAAGCACTTCGTGAATATTTGCCAAGTGCACGTTCTAAAGACTGGAAA
The DNA here is from genome assembly GCF_031455715.1 of Flavobacterium sp. 2755. Taxonomy (NCBI): domain Bacteria; kingdom Pseudomonadati; phylum Bacteroidota; class Flavobacteriia; order Flavobacteriales; family Flavobacteriaceae; genus Flavobacterium; species Flavobacterium sp. 2755. The sequence continues at coordinate 201,536 of NZ_JAVDTG010000003.1, read as the reverse complement.
TTAGAAAAAGCAGGTCAGCGTGTGCAGGTAATTAAAAAAGGTGAAAATGGCGGCGGAGTTTTGGAGTTTGGAACAGAAGTAATTACAACACACGACGGAACTTTAGCAGTATTATTAGGAGCTTCTCCGGGAGCATCAACTGCAGTTGCCATTATGGTTGATTTAATCAGCAGATGTTTTACAAATCAAATTAAAACACCTGAATGGGAAGCGAAAATGAAAACAATGATTCCATCTTATGGTAAAACGCTGAATGATAAACCAGAGCTTTTAGCAGAAATGAGAAAACATACAGCAGAAGTTTTAAAAATTAAATAAAACTTCCATTAAAATAAAAAAGGACTTAGTTATCTAAGTCCTTTTTTTATGGCTAAAAAATATATTAATCGTTGTTTACCGCTTTTAATTCTTTTGTTATTTTTAAAATTTTCTCCGCAAGATTACTCATCCAGATCAATTGCTCAATAACCATCGAAGCCTCCTGCATTTTTGCCTGACGCGTTTCTTTATCCAGTTCATCATCTGTTGCAAGACGAGTGAAATTTTTACGTTTGAGCTCTTCAAATTGAAGTGTTACATCTTCTTTATCAAAAAAAGTATCCGTTATAATTGTTTCATTTCTTAAAATAGAAATCGAATGTTCCAGATTTTGTAAAATAGTTTTTATAATGTAATTGAAAGATTCTGATGCTGATGTTGTTTGATGCGACTGAATATAAGTCGATAAAGAAGCTAAAGCAGATAAAAGAGAATGATTTAAAACCACCAATTTATTAACCAAAGGCATTGTTTTCTGTTTCGATTTTGGTTCCTGCATCATGCGTTGAAAAGAAGTCATTAAATTTCCTATTTCAACAAAAGCATTCTTTCTGGACAATCTATAAGACGTTGGTATTTCCCCTTTTTTATTATAAAAATCAGCAATTTCTTTAAGATAATTTCGATTTGCCCGAATCGAATTTTCGATATGAATTGGCGTATTAATAAACTCCCAAGCCGGCCATAAAAACTGATTCGCAATAAAAGCCAGAGTTGCTCCCGCAAGCGAATCTAATATTCTAAACTGAATAACTTCGACCACATTAGGCGTTAAAATTCCGTAAATAAAAACCACATACATCGTTACAAAAGTGGCACTTATTTTATAGTTAATCTGTGTAAACGAAATTCCCAAAAGCATACACACAATCGAGAAAATACTCAAAGCAACATGATTTTGAATTACAGAAACAATCCCAAACGCGAGAAGACCTCCCAAAATAGTTCCGAAGATTCTGTTGTAAGAACGTTCTTTGGTTAAACCATAACCCGGACGCATGATTACTACAATGGTCAATAAAATCCAATATACATTTTGAAACGGCAAAAATTTCCCAATTATAAAACCAATTAAAATGGTAATGGTTAATCTAAGCGAATGCCTGAATATGGACGAAGAATAACTTAAATTTTCAATCAGAGTTCTTATAGGATAATATTGCGGCGTTAAGAATTTTTCTAATTCCTTGTCCTTATCTTTTAATTTATAAGACTGCATCGCAAGCGAAAAAGCACGCTGAATAATTTTAATTTTCCCAACCTGATTTTTGGCATATTTCAGCATATTGGTCAGCATCAAAACGCCTTCTGCAGCTTCTTCTTTACCTAAAGTTTTTTCGTAATCAAAAATGGCAAATTCAAGCGCATCTAATTCATTTTTTAAATCATCTTTATCTACATAAACTGCAATATGATGTACGTTTTTTGAAAGTTTTTTAAGAGTAGAAGCCAGTTTGTAAGCAACATTTTGATACGTTCGCAGCACTTCTGGATGTTTAGCAAACTTTTCATGAAGTTTACTGTGGTCAAATGACGTATAAAGCGCCAATTCCTGAATTTCAACTAAAGTAATAAACACCAAAAGCATTTTTCGATTCTGAGTTGTAGTTGCTGAAGTATTTTGATTCCCAATCAACATTTTACGTAAATCCTCATGAATCAAATTCAGGTCAACTTGTATCGCTAATTGTTTTTCTATAATTTTTTGACGATCAGCAGCCGGGCTCCATAAATCACCTCTTAGTTTTAAATACTTTGCCGTTAGTTTTATGCCCTCAGCAATTTGTAATTCTACATATTTATAAGGTTGTACAAAATGAAAAACCAGCGAAACTATAAGGTATAAAATCCCTCCTGCAAAAATAAATCCTGCATATTGAAAAGCTTCCCAGCCGGTGTGCAAATGCCCAAATGATAAAGAAATCGATAATAAAGCAGAAAACGAAACCAAAGTAGCACGCTGTCCGTAAACCGAAATCATCGAACATAAAAACAATAAAAATCCCAAAAAAGGATAAAATAAAAGAGGAAAGGGATAAGCGAGATTTACTAATAAATTTACACCCGAAACAATTAAAGAAGCAACAATTAATCCTTTGATTTTGTGGCTTAATGAGCTCGGAATATCACTTGGATAGGTATAAAAAGCACCAAGCGCAATAGTAAAACCTATTTCAAAATGCCCCAAAAAATTCAAAATTATAACAGGTACAACCGAAGCAATAGTAACTTTTGATGCATTTAAAAAAGAAGTACTGTTTGTGAATTTTGAGATTCGATCAAGCATATCGTGAGGTTTACTAGCAAAGTTAAGAATTGTACGAAATATTTTGGCATAATTATAGCGGAGTTTTCCAAAGCATATAAAAAATTGTTATAATGTGGCTTTACAGCTAATCGTTGAGTATTTTTTACTATTTTTGCCAGCTGAAATATGTTAACCCTAATATAAGGTTTTCATTAGATAAAACATTAAATAATTACAAATGATTTTACCAATTGTAGGATATGGTGATCCTGTTTTAAGAAAAGTAGGAACGGCAGTTACGCCAGATTATCCAAACTTAAAAGAGACAATAGCAAACATGTACGAAACCATGTATAATGCTTTAGGAGTTGGACTTGCAGCACCGCAGGTTGGCCTTCCTATTCGCATATTTGTTATTGATACAACTCCTTTTAGCGACGATGAGGATTTACCAGAAAATGAACAGAAAGACTTAGAAGGTTTCAAAAAAACTTTTATCAATGCTAAAATCGTTAAAGAAGAAGGTGAAGAGTGGAGTTTTAATGAAGGATGTTTGAGTATTCCTGACGTTAGAGAAGATGTTTACAGAAAACCAACTGTTACGATTGAATATTGCGAAGAAGATTTCGTAGTAAAAACAGAGGTTTTTGACGGTTTAATTGCGAGAGTTATTCAACACGAGTACGATCATATTGAAGGCATTTTATTTACGGATAAAATATCTTCTTTAAAAAAGCGTTTGATTCAAAAGAAATTAAAAAACATCACCGAAGGCAAGACTTTTCAGGAGTACAGAATGAAATTTGCTGCAGCAAAGAAAGGGAGATAAAAAGTTCTAAATAATTAGAACATTAATAAAAGACAAAAATTCTTAATACTAATTTTAATAAACATGAATTTAGACAAAATTTTAGCCATTTCTGGGAAACCAGGTTTATATGTATTGAAAGTGCAGACTCGTACAGGTTTTGTGGCAGAATCATTATTAGACGGAAAAAAAATTACAGTAAACTTAAAAAGTAATGTAAGTTTACTATCAGAAATTTCAATTTATACACACGAAGGAGAAAAACCATTGACTGAAGTAATGCAGAAAATTGCTGCTAAAGAAAACAAAGGTCAGGCGATTTCTCACAAAGAAGATAATGCAACTTTAGCTGCTTATTTTAAAGAAATTTTACCGGATTATGATGAAGAAAGAGTTTATCCTTCAGATATTAAAAAAGTATTAAACTGGTACAACACACTTCAGGCTAAAGGTTTAGTTACTGATTTAGCTCCGGCTGCTGCTGAAGCTCCGGAAGAAACTCCAGCTGTTGAAGAAAAACCAAAAAAAGCACCAGCTGCTAAAAAGCCAAAAGCTAAAAAAGAAGAAAAATAATTTTTCTGAATTCAAATACATTAATCCCGTTAAGATATTTCTTAACGGGATTTTTTATTTAAAATCACTTGCTATTTAAGTTTTAAAATATAATTTTGTAAGAAAAATAATATTTTAAAATAATCTAAAAATTCAGCTTATAATTTATGATTTAATTGTAACTGTTTGTACGCAAGTGTAATATGTGTGTTTTTATATTGTTTTGGAATGATTTTGAGTTTGAAAACAAATTTTAAATGATAGGAAAAATGAAAAAGAAGATGAAAAATTTTGCTGTAATAACCGCTATAGTATTGGCGATAGCCTGCAATAACAAATCAAAAGAAACAGAACAATCTGTAACTTCCTCTGATACAACCACAACTTTAGAACATCATAAACATTGGAATTATGAAGGAGAAACAGGACCGGATCATTGGTCAGAAATGGATCAGAATGATTGCGGAGGAAAAACACAATCTCCAATTGATATAGTAGAAACAGAAAAAGATAAAACAATAAAACCTATTGATTTTCATTACAATCAAAAAACAAAAATTCACGATGTTGTCAATAACGGGCACACCATTCAATTTGATTTTGAGCCCGGAGATTATATCGTGATTAACGGAGAGCAATACGAACTCAAACAATTTCATTTTCATGAATCGGCAGAACATACTATAAAAGGCGTGCGGTATCCGTTAGAAATTCACATGGTTCATAAAAATAAGGACGGAAAATTTGCCGTAGTTTCTATTATGGCGCAGGAAGACAAGAAAAGCAATGAAACTTTTGAATTTCTTGACAAGTATCTGCCTAAAAAAGCTAACGATACTGTAAAGGTTAATAACGATTTTAATATCAATAAAGTTCTTCCTCAAAATAGATCCTATTACACTTATGCTGGTTCATTGACTACACCGCCTTGTACAGAAAGCGTACAATGGTTTATTTTTAAAACCCCAATAGAAGTTTCTATTAAAATGATAACAGATTTGAAAAAGATAATGCCACTGAATAATTTTAGGAGCGTTCAGGAATTAAATGGCAGAAAAATTAAAGAATCGATATAAACTAAAAGAAGGTATTTTGTCTTCTTTTTTAGTTTATGAAAGAGTCATTTAATCCGCAAATTGTTTTAATTTTGGTATCTTAAAATAAAAAAATGAGCAAAGAACTTCAACTCAAAGCCTTCGAAAGATTATTAATTATCATGGATGAACTTCGTGAGCAGTGTCCGTGGGATAAAAAACAGACCTTGCAGACATTAAGGCATTTAACGATTGAAGAAACCTACGAGTTAGGCGATGCCATTTTAGACAACGATTTAAACGAAGTAAAAAAAGAACTTGGAGACTTACTGCTTCACATTGTTTTTTATGCTAAAATAGGCTCAGAAACCAATGATTTTGATATTGCAGATGTCTGCAACGAAATCTGCGATAAATTAATTCACCGCCATCCGCATATTTATTCTGATACTGTTGTAAAAGATGAAGAAGAAGTAAAACAAAACTGGGAAAAATTAAAGCTTAAAGAAGGTAAAAAATCTGTTTTAGAAGGAGTTCCAAGAAGTTTACCGGCATTAGTAAAAGCAAGCAGAATCCAAGATAAAGTAAAAGGAGTAGGGTTTGACTGGGAAGAACCGCATCAGGTTTGGGATAAAGTTCAGGAAGAACTAAACGAATTACAGGTTGAAGTTGAAGCCGGTGATCAGGATAAAATTGAAGCCGAATTTGGAGATGTTTTATTCTCAATGATCAACTATGCCAGATTTTTAAATGTTAATCCGGAAGATGCTTTAGAACGCACAAATAAAAAATTTATCAAGCGTTTTCAATATCTGGAAAGTAAAGCAGGTGAATTAGGAAAACCTTTAATGGATATGACTTTGGCAGAAATGGATGTTTTTTGGAACGAAGCTAAAAAACAGTAATTTATTCCGCCATTCGTTTTAATGCCTTTACATTTTTAAGCATTATTTTTTTACCCACTAATTCAATTAATTCCAGTTTATTAAAGTCAGATAATAAACGGATGCAGCTTTCAGTTGCTGTTCCTATTATTCCGGCAAGTTCTTCTCTGGTAAGCTGTACTTTTAGAGTTTTATCTTCATTCTCCCCAAACTCATTATGCAAATGCAATAAAGTTTCTGCTAAACGTTGTTTTACCGTTTTTTGAACTAAAGCAATTTTATCATTTTCAGATTCTTTCAAATCCTCGCATACAGACTGCATCAAATTCAAAGAAAACTGATTGTTGTTATTAAAGAAATGTATGATTTCAGATTTCGGAATAAAACAAACTTCCATATCAGCAATGGCTTTCGCCGATAAATTTGCAGGTTCATTGCTAATCATCGAACGCTGTCCTAAAAGTTCTCCGGATTTTACAAGCTTAACGATTTGATCCTTTCCGTTGGCACTTAATTTTGAAAGTTTTCCAACTCCGTCTTTAACGCAAAAAACGCCATTCGTAACTTCGCCCTCTTCAAAAATAGCTTCGCCTTTTTTAATTGTGTAGGTGGTTTTGCTATTAGCCAATTTTACAACTTCCTCTTTATTCAGGGCTTTTAAAGAAGAAAGCTGACGAACAATACATTGATCACATTTATTCATAGCAGGAGTAATTTGGTGCAAAATTAACCAATTCCTGCGGTTTAAAAGTACTTTTACGGCTAAAAATGCGTAGAAAAAGGTATTATTTCAATTTGACAAATTATTTCATTAATTTAGGATTAGATTTCATTATAACATGATAAATGTCATAGTTATAGTCACTGCCTTTTTTGAATTTTGCAAATTAAAAAACAAATTATGAGCGAGCAGAGTTGTTTTCATTGCGGGCTGACTATTCCTAAAAATGAAGAGATCAATTTTGATGAAAAAAAGTTTTGTTGTACTGGTTGTAAAACAGTTTACGAAATTTTTAGCCAAAATGATTTAACCTGCTATTATGATTTTGAAAAATCGCCTGGAGCTACTCCACAAGACATTCAGGGCAAATATGACTTTTTAGACAACGAAGCAATTTTAGCTAAAGTTCTCGAATTTCAGGAAGGAAATACTTCGATAGTTTCACTAAATATTCCGCATATTCACTGCAGTTCATGTATTTGGATTCTTGAAAACCTAAATCGTTTACAACCCGGAATCAGTGCTTCACAAGTTAATTTCCCCGAAAAAAAGGTTCGAATTACCTTCAATTCAGAAACTGTTTCTCTCAAATCAATTGTATACTTATTAAGTTCAATAGGTTACGAACCGTATATTAGTTTAGAAAATTACGAAACAGGCAAAAATAAAGTAGACAGAAGTTTAACTTATAAAGTAGGCGTTGCTTTTTTCTGTTTCGGAAATATAATGCTGCTTTCTTTTCCTGAATATTTCGAAATCAAAGAATTCTGGTTAGATAGCTATAAACCGTTTTTCAGGATTTTAATTTTTCTTTTAGCCTTACCGAGTTTTTTATATTCAGCAAGCGGATATTACGTTTCTGCTTATCACAGCATTCGAACCAGAATGTTAAACATTGATATTCCTATTGCTTTAGGAATTATTGTAATGTTCATCCGAAGTACTTATGATATGCTGATGGATCACGGACCGGGATTTTTTGACAGTTTGGCCAGTTTGGTTTTCTTTATGCTGCTGGGGAAAATGTTTCAAACAAAAACCTATAGTTTTTTAAGTTTCGAAAGAGATTTTAAATCCTATTTTCCAATTGCAGTAACCAGAATCAATGTTGATTTTTCAGAAGAAAGCGTTCCAATTTATGATGTTTTAAAAGGAAACAGACTGTTGATTCGAAATCAGGAATTAATTCCGGTAGACGGGATTTTAATGAGCGAAAAGGCCGAAATTGATTATAGTTTCGTTACCGGGGAAGCTGTTCCAATTACAAAAAAATCAGGAGACAAAATATTCGCCGGCGGAAAACAAATTGGAAAAGTAATCGAAATGGAAGTACTGCATTCGGTTTCACAAAGTTATCTGACGCAATTATGGAGCAACGAAATTTTTCAGAAAAAAGTAGAACAAAAACACAAAACAATTACAGATGCCTTAAGCCGCTATTTTACACCAATTTTACTGCTAATTGCCTTTGCAGGATTTGGTTACTGGATATTTATCGATACTAATATTGCTTTTAATGTTTTTACAGCAGTATTAATTGTGGCTTGTCCCTGCGCGCTTGCCCTTACAGCTCCGTTTACTTTTGGAAATATTCTCAGAATAATGGGAAAACAAAAAATGTATCTAAAAAATGCCTTAGTAATCGAACAATTGGCTAAAGTTGATACCATTGTTTTTGATAAAACCGGAACCATTACAACCAATAAAAAATCTAATATTTTATACGAAGGAATTGATTTTTCAGATGAAAATTTACAATTAATAAAAAACGTGCTTCGAGGATCCAATCATCCTTTAAGCAGAATGCTGTATGACTTTTTACCGGAATATGACAGAATAAAAATTGATGATTTTCAGGAAATTACCGGAAAAGGAATTTTGGCTTTCGCCGAAGAAAAAGAAGTAAAAATAGGTTCATCCTCATTTGTTGAAAGCCCCGTTTTAGACTCTTCAGAAATAGAAAAAACTTCGCTCCATATTAAAATCGACAATACATACTACGGAAAATTTATTTTCCAAAATCAATATAGAGAAGGACTTGAAAAGTTGTTTGCAACATTGAACAAAGAATATAATATAAAAGTACTTTCTGGAGATAATGATGGCGAAAGAGAAAATCTCGAAGCTATTTTACCCAAAAATACCGAATTGGTTTTTAACCAAAAACCAGAGCAGAAATTAGAATTTATTAAAAAACTGCAAGAAACAGGAAAGAACGTTATGATGGTTGGAGACGGTCTGAATGATGCGGGAGCCCTGGCGCAAAGTAATGTAGGCATTTCTGTATCCGAAAACGTAAATGTATTTTCTCCGGCCTGCGATGCAATTCTCGATGCAGGTGAATTTTCAAGATTAAACTATTTCTTAAAACTTTCTCATAATTCGATCTTGATTATTAAAATGAGTTTTGGACTCTCACTTCTATATAATATTGTAGGACTTACATTTGCTGTTACTGGAAATCTGCTTCCTATAGTTGCTGCAATCATAATGCCTTTAAGTACAATTACGATTGTAAGCTTCGTTACTTTTATGTCTAACTACTTCAGTTGTAAGAATTTAGAATTATTTTAAATAATTTGTAAGATTATTTTACTTAATTTTAACATTCTTCTACAAGCATGATAATTATCATATTTTAAACGCCACTGACCTAGTAATTTTGTTAACATAAATTTACGGTATGAGTGTTATTTATCTTTTAATTTCAGTGAGTATTTTCGTGGCAATCGGCTTTTTTATTGCCTTTATCGTTGCTGTCAAATCAGGTCAATACGATGACGATTATACGCCCTCGGTCAGAATTCTTTTTGACGACGAGACCAAAATTATTTCCCCAAATAATAATTCACCAATCGAAGAAAAACAAGTATAAATTATGGAAATGGAACAGTTTTATTACGACAACAAAATTGTAAAAAAATTCATTTACGCCACTATTCTTTTTGGTGTTGTGGGTATGTTAGTGGGGCTGACCTTAGCGGTTATGTACCTTTTTCCCAATATTACAGATGGGATTTCATGGCTTAGTTATGGTCGTTTAAGACCTTTACACACAAATGCCGTTATTTTTGCCTTTGTTGGGAATGCTTTTTTTGCAGGAATGTATTATTCAATGCAAAGATTGCTGAAAGCCAGAATGTTTAGTGACTTTTTAAGTAATCTGCATTTTTGGGGCTGGCAGTTAATCATTGTCGCTGCAGCTATTACATTACCATTAGGATATACTTCTTCGAAGGAATATGCAGAACTTGAATGGCCTATTGATATTGCTATAGCGTTAATTTGGGTTGTGATGGGAATTAATATGATAGGAACCATGCTGCGCCGTAGAGAGCGTCATTTATATGTAGCAATTTGGTTTTATCTGGCAACATTTGTAACGGTTGCCGTATTACATATCTTCAATAATATCGAAATTCCTGTTTCAGGATTAAAAAGTTACTCAGTATACGCCGGTGTTCAGGATGCATTGGTACAATGGTGGTACGGACATAATGCAGTTGCATTTTTCTTAACAACGCCATTTTTAGGATTGATGTATTACTTCGTTCCTAAAATTGCAAATCGTCCTATTTACTCTTATAGATTATCGATTATTCACTTTTGGTCTTTAATTTTTATCTATATCTGGGCAGGACCGCACCACTTATTATATTCAGCTTTACCAAACTGGGCTCAAAATTTAGGTGTTGCATTTTCAATAATGCTTATTGCTCCATCTTGGGGAGGTATGATCAACGGACTTTTAACTTTAAGAGGTGCGTGGGATAAAGTTCGTGAAGAACCAGTTTTAAAATTCTTCGTAGTAGCAATTACAGGTTACGGAATGGCAACTTTTGAAGGGCCAATGTTATCTCTTAAAAATGTAAATGCTATTGCGCATTATACAGACTGGATCGTTGCACACGTACACGTAGGTGCATTAGCATGGAACGGGTTTATGTCATTTGCTATTATTTACTGGTTGATTCCACGAATGACAAAAACAGCATTATTCTCTAAGAAATTAGCAAATTTCCATTTCTGGATTGGTACTCTTGGTATTATTGTCTATACAATTCCATTATACGTTGCAGGTTTTCAACAAGCTTCTATGTGGAAACAGTTTAATCCAGACGGAACTTTAACTTACGGTAACTTCCTTGAAACAGTAACTGCAATTATGCCAATGTATTGGATGAGAGCAATTGGAGGTAGTTTGTATCTAATAGGAATGCTGACATTGGTTTACAACATTATCATGACAGTTCGTGTTGGTGAAACAATTGAAGATGAATTAGCACAAGCTCCGGCATTACAAAAAATAAGTAGCAATAGATTAAGTGGAGAAAAATTCCATTCATGGTTAGAAAGAAAACCAATTCAGTTAACCATTTTAGCTACAATCGCTATTTTAATTGGAGGAGTTATTCAGATCGTACCAACGATTATGGTAAAATCAAATATTCCAACTATTTCAAGTGTAAAACCATATACGCCGTTAGAACTTGAAGGACGTGATTTATACATCAGAGAAGGCTGCGTAGGCTGTCACTCACAATCAGTTCGCCCATTTAGAAGTGAAGTTGAGCGTTATGGACCTCAGTCAAAAGCAGGAGAATTTGTTTACGATCATCCATTTTTATGGGGATCAAAACGTACAGGCCCTGACTTATTAAGAGTAGGTGGTAAGTACAATGATAACTGGCACTTTAACCATATGTGGAATCCGCAAAGTACATCTGCAGGATCAATTATGCCGGGTTATAAATGGTTATTTGATAATAAGCCTTTAGATATTTCATTGACTCAAAAGAAAATGAACGTAATGATTTCTCTTGGAGTTCCTTATTCTGCAGAAGAAGTTGCAAATGCACAAAAAACATTAAGAGAACAGGCAGTTAAAATAGAGAAAAGCCTTGAAAATGATCCTGACTTTGTAAAAAGTTATGAAGACAGCCGTAAAAAAGCTGCTGCAAAAGGTGAAAAATTCATTCCTATGAATGAAAGGGAAATTGTTGCTTTGATTGCATATATTCAAAGACTTGGTACTGATATTAAAGTAAAAGAAACTTCCAAATAACAGCATTATGTTTGAACAAATAAAACACAATATGGAAACGATATCGGGTGTAGAAATTTACCCGATTCTTTCCCTCTTGATCTTCTTTTTCTTTTTCGTAGGATTAGGCATTTGGGTGTTCTCTTATAAAAAAGATAAAATTCAGGAAATGAGTAATATACCTTTAGAAGAAGGACAAGTTATAATCTCAAAAGATAGATAAAATGAAAAAGTTTTTCCCAGTATATGTTAGAGTACCGTTGATTTTCTTCATCGTATTCGCTTTGATGGAATATTGTATAGATTCAGGCGACAGACCTGCTTTTATAAAATACCCAATGTTATCTGTCTTTTTACTTGCTTTTCTGTTTATTTTGATAGCGATCGAAGTTACGCTTAGTGCTGTAAATCGAGTAATGTATCAATTACTGTCACCAGAAGAAAAAGCAAAATTAGATTACGAAAATAGTTTGAGTCTTCAGGAAAGCACTTGGTTTAAAGAACTAATGCATAAGCTTACTAAGACAGAACCAATGTCTAAAGAAGCTGATTTATTGATGGATCATGATTATGACGGAATCAAAGAGCTTGATAATAATTTACCGCCATGGTGGGTTTACTTATTCTACATCTGTATCATTTTTGGAGTAATCTATGTAGTCCGTTACGATGTTTTAGGAGCCGATGATCAGGAAATGGAACTTAAAAAAGAAATGGCACAAGCTAAAATTGATGTCGAAGAATACTTAAAAACCGCTCCGGATTTAATGGATGAAAAAACGGTTGTTCTGTTGACAGATGATGCAAGTTTAGCTGCAGGAAAAGAAATTTTCGCAATGAATTGTGCGGCTTGTCACAGAGCAGATGCAGGAGGACAAATTGGACCTAACTTAACAGATGATCATTGGATTTTAGGTGGAGGAATTAAAAATGTATTTCACACTATTACCAATGGTGGACGTGATGGAAAAGGGATGGTTTCCTGGAAAACAAATGGTATGAAACCAAAAGAGATTCAAAAAGTGGCGAGTTACATTTTATCGCTGCAAGGATCGAATCCAAAAGATCCAAAAGCGCCGGAAGGAGATGTTTGGGTAGACGAAAGTGCGCCTAAAACAGATGCAGCAGCTACAAAAAAAGATACCACAGCAGTTAAAAAATAATTAGAATATTATGTCAAATTTACCAGACGAAGCTTTTAGAGATACCATTGGAACTATAGATGAAGGTGGTAAAAGGAAATTTATTTTTCCGAAGAAACCGTCTGGTAAATTTTATGATTACCGCAAAATGGTCAGTTATATTTTATTGGCAATTTTGATAATAAATCCGTTTATAAAAGTAAACGGAAACCAGTTTATGATGTTCAATATCATTGAACGTCGTTTTAATATCTTCGGCTTTCCTTTTTGGCCGCAGGATTTTTACCTCTTTGTAATTTCAATGCTTATTGGCGTTGTCTTTGTACTTTTATTTACCGTTGTTTTTGGCCGAATATTTTGCGGATGGATTTGTCCGCAGACCATTTTCCTCGAATTGGTTTTTCGCCGAATCGAATATTGGATTGACGGCGACCGCGGTTCACAATCACGCTTGGCAAGAATGGAATGGAATGCTGAAAAAATCAGAAAAAGATTGACTAAATGGGCAATTTTCTTTTTGATCTCTTTTGGAATTGCAAACGTATTTCTGGCTTATTTAGTAGGAAGTGATTCTTTACTATTAATGGTGGAGCAAGGCCCAATTCAGCAGGGAAGTAATTTTATTGCGCTACTTATTTTTACAGGAGTTTTCTATTTTGTTTTTGTCTGGTTCCGCGAACAGGTTTGTATAATTGCCTGTCCATACGGAAGGCTGCAAGGTGTTCTTTTAGATAATAAATCTATAAACGTCGCGTATGATTTTGTGAGAGGAGAAAAAGAAGAAGGAAGAGCAAAATTCAACAAAAAAGAAGACAGAGCTTTAACCGGAAAAGGAGATTGTATTGATTGTCTTCAATGTGTTCACGTCTGCCCAATGGGAATTGATATTAGAAACGGAACGCAGTTAGAATGTACCAACTGCACCGCATGTATTGACGAATGTGATCATATAATGGAAAGTGTAGGATTGCCAAAAGGTCTTATTCGTTACGCATCAGAAGATGAAATCGTTAAAAAAGAGCCTTTTAGGTTTACTGCCAGAATGAAAGGTTACAGTGCTGTTCTTTTTATTTTGATGGGCATTTTTATTGGGATGTTGTTTTTACGAACCGATGTTCAGGCTGTTATTCTGCGTTTGCCCGGACAGCTTTATCAGCATAAAGGAGATAAAATAAGCAATGTTTATACTTATAAAATTGTCAATAAAACCATGAAAGATTATAACGATATTCATTTTGAATTAATCGATCAAAAAGGTGAAATTAACAATGTAGGGCAAGAGCATTTTAAAGTGGCAAAAGAAGCGATTTCGCAAGGAACTTTATTTATAGAAATAGATGAAGTTTTACTGGAAAGTGACAAAACCAATGTGAAAATTGGGGTTTATAATGGCAAAGAACTGCTCGAAACCACTACAACAAATTTCTTAGGGCCACGAAGTTTTAATTAAAATATACAGTATTATGAAAATTAATTGGGGAACCGGAATTGTCATTGCATTTGCTTTGTTTATGACATTTATATTATACTTTGTTTTTGAAGTACAATCAAATAGTAAATACGATAACGAACTGGTTGTAGAAGAATATTACAAACATGACACACATTTTCAGGAGGAAATGGCCAGAATTCAAAACGCGCATGATTTACAGCATAAACCTTCAGTAAAGCTTGAAGAAGATGGTGTAAAAGTTACTTTTCCTGCCACTTTTGAAAGTGATAAAATAAAAGGAAATATTTTGTTGTACCGACCTTCAAACAAAAAGTTTGATTTTAATACTGAAATTGCTTTGACTAATTCTTCAATAGTGATTCCGCATAAAAAACTAATCAAAGGTCGTTGGGATGTTAATATGGAATGGCAGTATGAGGGTAAAAAATACCTGACAAAAGAAGTTATCTACGTAAATTAATAAAAATGTTATTTTCTGCATTCATATTAGGTCTTATCAGCAGTCTGCATTGTGTTGGCATGTGTGGGCCAATTGCTATGATGCTTCCTGTTGATCATAAAAATGAAGCTAAAAAAATAACGCAGATTATAACCTATCATTTAGGAAGATTAACCGCTTACTCAACAATTGGTCTAATCTTCGGATTAATGGGAAGAGGACTTTTCTTAGCAGGAATGCAGCAAAGAATGTCAATTTTTATTGGTATTGCCATGATTTTAATTGCTTTAATACCCGAAAAAATATTCGCTAAATACAATTTCTCGAAACCCGTTTACAAAGTAATTTCAAATATAAAATCAAGCCTAGGAAGTCAGTTTAAAAAGAAAAGCTACAAATCTCTTTTTACAATTGGCTTATTAAACGGATTTCTGCCATGCGGAATGGTCTATGTTGCCTTGTTTGGAGCAATTGCCATGCAGAGTGCTGGCTTTGGAGTTTTGTATATGTTATTGTATGGAATAGGAACTATTCCGTTAATGACCGTTGTAGTGTACGTCAACTCATTATTAAAATTACCGTTTCGGAATAAAATTCAAAAAGCAATTCCTTATGTTGCTGTAATTATTGGAGTATTATTTATTCTAAGAGGTTTAGGATTAGGAATTCCCTATTTATCTCCTTCAAATATGAGTTTGTTTGTTCAGGGAACTCCTAATTGTCATTAAACTGTCATCGAAAACAAGTTCGTTTCCGGTGATTTTCTTTTTAAATGTAAATCAAAAGCCATACAAATATTGCGGACAAATGGTCTTCCGGCTTCTGTAATTTTGATTCTGTTTTCTTCAATTACAATTAACTGATCGTTTTCTATTTCTTTTAAAGCCATTAAAACTTGTGGCAATTCTTTAAAATATAAAGAATCTTTACTCCAGGAAGTTTCAAGATCGCAGGTTAAATTTAGAATGTGTTTTCTAATGATAAGGTCTTCATTAGTTAAAATATGACCTTTTACAACCGGAAGCTGATCCCATTCTAATAACTGATAATAATCTTCCAGATTTTTAGTATTTTGAGCAAAACCGTACCAGCTGTCACTAATCGAAGAAACTCCTAAGCCAATCATAAGCTGTGTTTTTGAAGCGCTGTAGCCCATAAAATTTCGATGCATTTTTTTGTTATGAGCAGCATGAAATAAACTGTCAGAAGATAAAGCGAAATGATCCATGCCAATTTCATGATAACCATTTGTTGAAAGCAATTGTTTGCCTGTTTCATAAAGCTGTCTCTTTTCAGCATCTTTTGGAAGATTTTCATCGTTGAATCCGCGTTGTCCATTTCCTTTAATCCACGGAACGTGAGCGTAGCTGTAAAAAGCTAATCTGTCTGGTTTTAAAGAGTTTGTTTTTTCAACCGTATCTACAACATCATCTAAAGTTTGAAAAGGTAAACCGAATATAATATCGTGTCCAATAGATTTATAACCAATTTCTTTTGCCCAAAAAGTAACTTTGGCAACATTATGAAATGGCTGAATTCGATTAATGGCTTTCTGCACTTTTTCGGAATAATCCTGAACGCCAAAACTCACTCGGCGAAAGCCCAAATCATATAATTTTTTTAGCTGTTCGTAAGTTGTATTATTGGGATGCCCTTCAAAACTAAATTCATGATTTTCAGCTTTATTTGCGAAGCTGAAAATACCATTAATAAGATGTTCTAAATTGTTAGTTGAAAAAAAAGTAGGAGTTCCTCCGCCTAAATGTATTTCTTTAATAAAAGGTTTTTCGGGCAGTTGTTTGCAGTACAAACTCCATTCTTTTAAAAGAGCCTGAATGTATTTTTCTTCTACAGAATGATTTTTTGTAATTCGCTTGTTGCATCCGCAAAAGGTGCACATACTTTCGCAAAAAGGAAGATGAATATAAAGACTAATTCCGTTTTTTGAATTGCTTTCAGAGAATGCTTTTTGAAAAGATGTTTTCCATTCTTCGACTGTGAAAGCGGTTTCATTCCAATAAGGAACCGTAGGATAACTTGTGTATCTTGGGCCAGGTACATTGTATTTCTGGGTCAATGAAATTTTCATAAAGACGGATTTAGTTTACATCAAAATTACTATTTGGACTACAGACATAAAATGACAAATATCATGTATGAGACAAAAAAAAGAGACTCAAAATGAGCCTCTTTTTACTGAATTAAATAATTAACACTAAATAGAATCCTGAATGATTTTAAGCCATTTTTTCGCAAACATATGATCCTGATACGCACTTATTTGTTTAATGCGGTCGTCATCAAAATCATAGAATGGAATTATAATTTTTTTAGAAGTTTCCCTATCCTGAAATTCATAATCAATTTTTACAATGGTATCTGAGTTTCCTTCTGTAGTTAAAACTAATTTGCAAGACGAAACACTTCTCAAATCGACATAAGTTGATTCTTGTTGATTTGGATTGAAATTCATCAAAATAAACTTTCTGTTTTTTTGATCGATCGTTAACGTTTTATTGCTTTGAGATTCCGTCAAATCAAATTCCTGAGGATTATTTGGATTGAATTTCTTCTTGATATCTAAAATTTTTGTTTTGTTTGCTTTGCTCGATCGTGCTGAAAAATATATTGGAATGGCTACTATGACCGCAATCACAATACCAATTATGGTTACACTTGTTTCCATGTTTCTTTTTTTAAATTTGGTAAATAATATGAAATAGTAAACAGTTTTAGGACAGAAAACGGTTTAATTGCTGATGAAGAATTGCTTCATCAAATTAAAATTTCAAGGTTTATTTACCAGAAAAAATGGAAGGCGTAGAGCATTAATGAGATTTTTTTGCTCTGTGCAGGAAATGGATTTGTAAAGTTAAAGGCTGATTGTATTACTTTATGCTGCGGAATAACAATAAGTAAGGAATCAAACCATTTAATGGATGCGAGATGATCTGTTTTGATATTTGCCGCAAAGTGATAGCTTCCCTGAGGCTGAATAAAGGCAGATGAATCTGCAGTTTCTTTAGAGAAATTGGTATCCGTTTTTTGAGTTTCCACTTTTTGCACAGGAAATTCGTTTGCCTGAGCGGCAAAAAGTCCTATCATCAAAAGTGATACAAAAAGTATGATTTTACGAATCCAATTCATGGTGGCGAATTTAGTTCATAAAACACAATAAATAAAATTTTAAGTGCTAATTACTTCTTAAAAATGGCTTTAATATTTTATCCTCAACTTTTAATAGTTGAGGATAAAATATTTTTATTGCTGCATTTTAAAATAATAGTCGGCAGAGTGTTTTCCTCCTCCGTAAAATAAGAAGAAGATGCAAATGAGTAAAACTACAATTGCAAGAATTAAGCTTTCAGAATGCATGTGTCCCATAAAGTTTACGAGAACAGCTCCAAATAGTATTGGTAATTGAGCTGCAATTGCCCAGCGGGTAAGTAGCCCAAAAACAATCATTATGCCTCCAATCATGTGTGCCGGTGCGATATAATGCAGAAGAAACATTCCGCCGCCGAACCGATCAATTGGAGATATTAAATCATGTAAATATTGAACGTTTGTTACAAAAGAAACTCCTTTCATAAATAAAAAAACACCCAATATTATACGTACTAAATCTACTGGTAAATAAGTATGGGCATTTGCCCACTTATTTAAGCTTTTGACATTTTCCATGATACTACGTGATTAAAAATTACATATATAAAGTTACTAATTTTTAATGATATATTTAATTTAAGTATCTGAAAATAAGTTTTTTACTATTTATTTAACACGTTATCTGTAATTCTGAAATATTATACCTGAATTACGCCCAGATTAAATGGTTTTTGAATAGGGGCGTGGTTGGCAGCTTCGATTCCCATTGAAATCCATTTGCGGGTATCAAGCGGATCAATAATGGCATCTGTCCACAATCTCGATGCAGCATAATAAGGCGAAGTCTGCTCGTCGTAACGCGCTTTTATTTTGTTGAATAATTCTGTTTCTTTGGCTTCGTCAACAACTTCTCCTTTTGCTTTAAGCGAAGAAGCTTCGATTTGTGCTAAAACTTTTGCGGCCTGTGTTCCTCCCATAACAGCAAGTTCTGCACTTGGCCAGGCAAATATTAATCTTGGGTCGTATGCCTTTCCGCACATTGCGTAGTTTCCTGCTCCATAAGAATTCCCTACAATTACAGTAAATTTTGGTACAACCGAATTACTTACGGCATTTACCATTTTGGCGCCGTCTTTAATAATTCCGCCATGTTCTGATTTTGAACCAACCATAAATCCGGTAACGTCTTGTAAAAATACTAATGGAATTTTCTTTTGATTACAGTTAGCAATAAAACGAGTTGCTTTATCAGCACTGTCAGAATAAATTACACCGCCAAACTGCATTTCGCCTTTTTTGGTTTTTACTACTTTACGCTGATTGGCTACAATACCAACTGCCCAGCCGTCAATTCGTGCATAACCTGTAATTAACGATTGACCGTAACCGTCTTTATAAGCTTCAAATTCTGAATTATCGACCAAACGATTGATGATTTCCATCATGTCGTACTGTTCGTTTCTGGCTTTTGGTAAAATTCCGTAAATGTCTTTTTGGTCTAAAGCAGGTTTTTCAGCTTTGATTCTGCTGTATCCGGCTTTATCAAAATCGCCAATTTTATCAACGATATTTTTGATTTTATCCAAGGCATCTTTATCATCTTTAGCTTTATAATCTGTAACTCCGGAAATTTCGCAATGGGTTGTTGCTCCGCCTAAAGTTTCATTATCGATAGTTTCGCCAATTGCGGCTTTAACCAAATAACTTCCTGCAAGGAAAATACTCCCTGTTTTGTCTACAATTAAAGCTTCATCGCTCATGATTGGAAGATAAGCACCTCCCGCAACGCAGCTTCCCATAACGGCAGCGATTTGCGTTATTCCCATACTGCTCATTTGAGCGTTGTTTCTAAAGATGCGTCCGAAATGTTCTTTATCAGGAAAAATTTCATCCTGCATTGGCAGATAAACCCCGGCGCTGTCTACTAAATAAATAATAGGAAGTCTGTTTTCCATTGCAATTTCCTGTGCACGCAGGTTTTTTTTGCCTGTAATAGGGAACCAGGCACCAGCTTTTACCGTTGCATCATTGGCAACAACAATGCATTGTTTGCCTTTAATGTATCCTATTTTAATAACAACTCCGCCAGAAGGGCATCCGCCGTGTTCAGCGTACATTCCTTCTCCGGCAAAACCGCCAATTTCAATATTTTCTGAATTTTCATCTAATAAATAAGCGATACGTTCACGAGCCGTCATTTTTCCTTCGGCATGTAGTTTTTCAATTCGTTTTTCGCCTCCGCCTAGTTTTACTTTGGCAAATTTTTGTTTTAGTTCTGAAAGTAATAGTTTATTGTGATCTTCGTTTTTATTGAAGTTTAAATCCATGATATAATATTGATTTTACAAAATAGTGTTGGCTAATTTACAAAATCCATTGAAATAAACCGATTGCTTTGTGAATTAAGAAAAAGTTTATGTTGTCCTGTTTTTTATTTAAACACATAGAAACATAGGATTTATAGTTTAAAGAAGGGAGTAAAAAGAAAATAGTTTCTAACACATAGCTTGACTATGTTTGTTTTAAGGAAGTGAAACGTCTTTTTAGGCTTGCTAAATCTATGTTTCTATGTGTTAAAACTAATTACACCAATTATTTTTCTTTAATTTGCTTTTTCATACTAACTAGTATTTTTTATGTCTAAAGCTGCAAATACCCGACTTACGATTCTTCACAAAGCATTTGAACTGATCTATACT
This sequence comes from Flavobacterium sp. 2755, assembly GCF_031455715.1. NCBI lineage: Bacteria > Pseudomonadati > Bacteroidota > Flavobacteriia > Flavobacteriales > Flavobacteriaceae > Flavobacterium > Flavobacterium sp. 2755. The sequence goes on along the minus strand of NZ_JAVDTG010000003.1, from coordinate 181,086 downwards.
AAAGGTTATCAAACCACTAGTATTGATGAAATTATTGCAACAACCCAAGTTACAAAAGGTGCTTTTTATTACCATTTTAAAACTAAAGATGAAATGGGAATTGCAATTATAGAAGAAATTCTAAAACCGACAATGCAGGAAAATTTTATAAAACCGACCGAGGCTTCACAAAACCCAGTTGAGGATTTTTATAATATGATTTCGTATTTATTGCTCGAAGATCCTTTTTTACAGGTTAAATACGGCTGTCCGGTTGGAAATCTTACGCAGGAAATGACACCGTGGAATAACAGGTTTAGTGAAGCTTTGGCAGAATTGGTCGATTTATGGAAAAAAACAATCATAGATTCAATCGAAAAAGGGAAAGAATCTGGTTTGATTCGCAAAGATGTAGTGGGAGAACAAGTTGCCTTTTTTATCTTATCGGGCTATTGGGGAATACGAAATTTCGGAAAACTTCAAAATGACAATTCATCATATCTTGTTTATTTAAAAGAACTTAGAGGTTATTTAAATGGCTTGAAATAAAATTATTTTTCAAAAACATACTACTTAGTATGTTTTTAAATATATTTGCATTGTCTTAATCAAAAAACAATGTATCAAACTCTTTTAGTATGCCATTCATTTATAAGGTGGCTCGTATTGGTAAGCTTGTTATATTCTATTTATACAGCTTACAAAGGTTATTCTCAAAAACTTCCTTTTACCAAGAAAGATAACCTCATCCGGCATTGGACGGCTACAATTGCCCATATTCAGCTTATTTTCGGGATATTAGTTTATGTGCAAAGTCCGATTGTGAAGTATTTCTGGAAAAATTTTAAAGAAGCAGTTCAAAATTTAGATGCTTCTTTCTTCGGAATTATTCACATTGCTTTAATGTTAATCGCCATAGTTTTTATTACAATTGGTTCGGCTTTAGCCAAAAGAAAACTTTCTGATGATCAAAAATTCAGAACCATGCTAATGTGGTTTTCTATTGCTTTATTAATCATTTTTATTGCCATTCCGTGGCCATTTTCACCTCTTGCAAACCGACCTTATTTTAGATAATTATGAAAAATTTATTGAACACAAATACCGGAAGATTACGAATTATTGGATTTCTGGAAGGAACTTCACTTTTGATTTTGCTTTTTATAGCAATGCCAATGAAATATATTTTTGAAATGCCATTTTTAACCAGACCAGTTGGAACAGTTCATGGTGCTTTATTTCTGCTTTTTATTTTTAATACATTGAGCGTTGGAGTAGAGCAGAACTGGAAATTTGCAACGACAACATGGAAAGTGCTTTTAGCCTGCGTGATTCCGTTTGGTACTTTTTACATTGATTCTAAAATTTTAAGTAAAATTCAAAACCATTAGTTATGATTTTTGTATTCAAAACAAATGTTGATAATATTTCGAAAGTGGAAAAGGTTGCACCAAAACTAAATCGGTTATTTCCTAACTCAAAGTGGAATTTTGATCTTGAGGATTGCGATAATATTCTAAGATTTGAATGTAAAGATGATATTATCGAAAAGGTAATTTTTTTAATGAAAGTGATTGGCTTTGAATGTGAAGCTTTATAAAAACAAAAAACATCCGTTGCAGCGGATGTTTTTTTATATAAAACAAAGTATAATTATTTTTTAGGGGCGCAAACCATTCGTTTTAGCATTGCCCATTGTTTTAAAGCGTCACGTGCTTCAACAGCCGGATAACCTAACATTGTTTTTCCTGCAGGAACATCTCCGGTAACACCAGATCCGGCTCCAATTACAGCTCCGTCGCCAATAGTAGTATGGTCTTTTATAGAAGCACTTCCGCCAATAATAACACCATTTCCTAAAGTTACAGAACCTGCTAAACCACTGTTTCCAGCCATAATACAGAATCGGCCTAATTTACTGTTATGTCCAATTTGAACTAAATTATCAATTTTACAGCCGTCTCCAAGAATTGTCGAGCTGAATTTTCCGCGGTCAACGCAAGAGTTTGCTCCAATTTCAACACCGTTTCCGATGATTACATTTCCAATTTGTGGAATTTTCACTAAGCCTTTTTCAGAACAAGGACGAAATCCAAAACCGTCAGCACCAATTGTAGCATTTGGGTGAATAATACAATCACTCCCAATATGGCAACGTTCACGAACAACTGTTCCAGACCAAATAATGGTGTTTTTTCCAATCGTACATTCATCCAGAATAGTAACATTTGGATAAATTACTGCATTGGCACCAATTTCAACTTTTGGTCCAATATAACAGCCGGCACCAATTTTAGCACCTTCGCCAATAATTGCTGTTTCGTCTATAGTAGCGGTTCTATGGATGTTATTATGAAAAATTGGAGTAGGCGGAGCAAAAAGCGCAAGGATCTGCGACATAGCTAAATCTGCATTTTTTACTTTAATAAAAGCGCGATTTTCTCCAGGTTCAATCGAAATGTCTTCGTTTACAACAGCAATTGAAGCATTTGAGGTCGACCAGTACTTTTCATATTTTTTATTTCCTATAAAAGAAATTTCTGAAGTTGTAGCTTTTTCTAATTGCTCTGTTGCGGTAACGCTCTGTGAAGTAGTGCCGTAAATTACACCATTAATTACTTCATTAATTTCTTGAATTGAATAGGATCTCATTGACAAATTTTATTCGACTTAGGGTTAATTTTCGTCAAATAAAATAAAATAGATTTTAATTACCTAATAAAATTTTTATGTTTCTTAATAATTATTTAAAATAGAAGTCTAAATATTACAAAATTAACATTTTAACTATTAATTTTTTGCAGGTTTTTTAATGTCTAGGTTTGTCGGTGCTGAATTTTTGGGTGAATAATCTTAGTTTTTTTTAATAAAAAATAAAATATTTAATTGGTAAGTAGCAGCTTACATTTCTTTTGTTAATTGTTTCTCTTTGTGGGTATTAAAAAAAAAGCGATTCACTTTAAAAGGAATCGCTTTTTGAATTTATTCTTTGATTTTCGATAGAGAAACTGCGTTAATGCAGTATCGTAAACCGCTTGGTTCTGGTCCGTCTGGGAAAACGTGCCCTAAATGTGCATCGCACACATTGCAGACAACTTCAACACGAATCATTCCGTATGATTTATCAGCATGATAACCAATTGCATTTTCTTTAATTGGCTGTGTAAAAGAAGGCCAGCCCGTTCCAGATTCAAACTTTTCGCTTGCATCAAATAGAACAGTTCCACAGCATTTACACTCGTAAATTCCCGGATCAAATAAACTGCATAGTTCAGAGCTAAAAGATCTTTCAGTTCCTTTTAAACGTGTTACCTGATATTCTTCCGGAGTTAAAAGCTGTTTCCATTCTTCTTCCGTTTTCTCCACTCTTTTTTCCGGAGCCGGATTTCCTTTATTTGTAAAATGAATTACATCTGCCCATTTTATCATGATCTTTTCTTTTTAGTTTGAGGTTTCATGTTTCATGTTTCAAGTTTACTTTGACCGTAAACTGAGACTGAATACTAAAAACTGAACACTGTGACTATTCTTCCTCCTTCTGTCCCATCATCATTAAAAATGCTTTTAGGAAAGGATCGATATTACCGTTCATTACGCCATCGACATCGCTGGTTTCATAACCTGTACGAACGTCTTTTACTAATTTATAAGGCTGCATTACGTAATTACGAATCTGCGAACCCCATTCGATTTTCATTTTTCCGGCTTCAATATCAGCACGCTGCGCTTGTTGTTTTTTTAACTCAATTTCGTATAATTGAGAACGAAGCATCTGCATAGCACGCTGTCTGTTATCTTGTTGTGATCTTGTCTCAGAACACTGAATCTGGATTCCGGTTGGTTTGTGAACTAACTGAACTTTCGTTTCAACCTTATTTACGTTCTGTCCTCCGGCACCACTTGATCGTGACGTTGTAATTTCGATATCGGCAGGATTAATGTCAATTTCGATACTATCATCAACAAGCGGATAAACATACACAGATACAAACGAAGTATGACGTTTAGCATTACTGTCAAAAGGAGAGATTCTAACCAAACGGTGAACACCATTTTCTCCTTTTAAATATCCAAAAGAATAATCGCCTTCAAATTCTAAAGTTACTGTTTTTATACCCGCAACATCACCTTCCTGAAAGTTAAGTTCTTTTATTTTATAGCCATAACTTTCGCCCCACATCATGTACATACGCATAAGCATTCCTGCCCAGTCGCAGCTTTCAGTTCCGCCGGCGCCGGCAGTAATCTGCACAACAGCACTTAAACTGTCGCCCTCGTCAGAAAGCATGTTTTTGAATTCGATGTTTTCTATATGACTTTGCGTAGTATCATATTGTTCGTCTAATTCATCTGCAGAAAGTTCCCCTTCTTTATAAAAATCATAAGCAAGCTGTAGTTCATCTGTAAGCGTTACAGCTTTGTCATAATCCTCAATCCATTTTTTCTTGTTTCGAAGATTTTTTACGATGTTTTCTGCTTCTTTGGCATTATTCCAAAAATCAGGCGCAAAAGTTTTTTCTTCTTCGTTTGCAATTTCGATTAGCTTGGCATCAACGTCAAAGATACCTCCTCAACGCACCAAGGCGCTCCACAATACCTTTTACTTGTTCGGCTGTTGTCATAAATTAATAAGTAGTTTTATTTGTTTTTTGCAGATTTTACGTTGGTTTATTCAAAAAACCAATGCGTAATTTCGTTCTACAAAAATAAGATTTAGTTTTTAGAATACAGCATTAAATTATGATACAAAATAAGATAAACTCTAAAAGCCTTTTTAAGGAGACAGAATTGTTTTTGAAAACCAGAGATCAATTTTTGAAATTATTAATGCTAGTTTTATATGTTTTTTATAAATATTACGTTAATTTGGTTCTAAGTAATTCACAAGTTAAAATTTATTAAAACTTGGGATTAATAACAAACAGTAATACGTAATTTTGCTGTCCAAAATAGATATAGTTTTTATATGGAAATAAATTTAATTAGCGATACCATTACCAAGCCTTCTTATGAGATGCTGCAGTATATGTTTAACGCTCAGGTTGGCGACGACGTATACAAACAAGATCCTACGGTTATCGAATTAGAGACAAGAATAGCCGAATTTTTTGGTATGGAAGCTGGACTTTTTTTTCCGTCGGGAACTATGGCGAATCAAACCGCAATTAAACTGCATACTCAACCCGGAGAACAATTAATTGCCGATAAATATGCTCACGTTTATAATTATGAAGGAGGAGGGGTCTCATTTAACAGCGGTGTTTCCTGCTGCTTATTAGATGGAGACCGCGGAATGATAAATGCTGCACAAGTGGCAGCCGCAATTAATGATCCCGAATTTTATCATAGTCCGCTAACGAGTTTAGTTTGTGTTGAAAATACAACTAATAAAGGCGGCGGAGCTTGTTACGAATTAGAAGATTTAAGAGAAATAAAAAAAGTGTGCGATGCCAATAATTTAAAATTCCATTTAGATGGAGCCAGAATTTGGAATGCATTGGTTGCCAAAAGACAAAACCCGAAGGAATTTGGAGCTATTTTCGATACGATTTCGGTGTGTTTATCAAAAGGGTTAGGCGCGCCAATTGGTTCGGTTTTATTAGGAACCAAAGCAGATATTCACAGAGCACTAAGAATCAGAAAAATATTAGGCGGCGGAATGCGTCAGGTGGGTTATTTAGCCGCAGCAGGATTATATGCATTGGCGAATAATATTGAACGTCTTGCAGAAGATCATCGCAGAGCAAAAGAAATAGGCGCAATTTTAAGCACAAAATCCTGGATCGCATCTGTAGAACCCGTAGAAACAAATATTTTGATTTTTTCATTAGCCGAAGGTTACAGCGACCAGCTTTTAATCGAAAAATTAAAACAGAAAAATATTTTAATAAGTTCCTTAGGACACAACAAACTAAGAATCGTTACGCATTTAGATTACAAAGAAGTAATGCATACGTATGTTTTGGAGATGTTTTCGAAAATTTAGGAAAAGAGGTTCAAAGTTGCAAAGGTTCAGAGGGACAAAGGTTTAAAAAAAAGATGCACAATTGTGCGTCTTTTTTTTAGTTACAACAAAGAAAAACCTTTGAACCTTTGCAACTCTGAATCTTTGTACCTTTACTTAAACAAATTATCCATCCCAGGAATCATTGGCATATCCATTTTCGCAACGGCGTCAAGTTCACTTTCGTTTACACTTGTTGCTCTTTCGATGGCTTTATTTAGCGTTACAATTAAATAATCTTCCAGTTGTTCTTTATCTTCTAAAAGAGAATCATCAACAGAGATTGATTTTATTTTTCTATTGGCAGTAATTGTAATTTTTAATAATCCGTCAGCGCTTTGTTCGTCAATTAAAACAGTATCAAGGCGTTTCTTAGTATCTTCAATTTTTTGCTGGGTTTCTTTAAGTTTACCCATCATTCCCATTAAATCCATTTTTTGTTGATTTTGAAATTATTTCATACAAAATTAGTATATTGCTGTATTAAATCAATAGAATATTTTATGAAAAAATTAATTTTGTTCTGTTGCGTTTGTACTACTTTTGCTCCTTCGTATTTAAAAACAAATGCTCAATCAATGCAAGAAAATATACAGGCTCCAAAAGCCAAGGAAATTCCAAAAACACTAAAAAAACATAAAGAAACCCGAATCGATAATTATTTTTGGCTGAATGACAGAGAAAACCCGGAAGTTATTGATTACCTGAATAAAGAAAACGAATACTACCAGCAAATGACCTCTCATACTAAAGATTTTCAGGAATCTTTGTATGAAGAAATGAAAGGCAGAATTAAAGAAGATGATTCGTCAGTTCCTTATTTCTACAACGGATATTATTATATTACACGTTTTGAAACAGGTAAGGATTATCCAATTTTCTCCAGAAAAAAAGGAAGCCTTTCGGCAGAAGAAGAAATTCTGTTTAATTGTAATGAATTAGCAGTAGGCCACGCTTATTTTAAATTAGGAGGTTTAAGCATAAGCCCTGATAATAAATTTGCCAGCTTTGGGACTGATATTGTGGGTAGAAGAATTTATACCATCCAAATCAAAAATCTTGAAACAGGAGAAATTTTATCAGATAAAATCGAAAATGCAACAGGAGGATCTGTCTGGGCAAATGATAATAAAACTATTTTTTATACCAAACAGGATGAAGTAACTTTAAGAGCTGATAAAATTTTCAGACATAAATTAAACACAGATTCTAAAAATGATGTTTTAGTTTATGACGAAATAGATGACACTTTTAATGTTTCAATAAGCAAAGAAAAATCAAGAAAATATATTGTAATTGGTTCATCGAGTACTTTAACTACAGAATATAGAATACTGAATTCAGATAATCCGGATGGAGAATTTGAAGTTTTTCAACCTCGTGTTCGTGGTTTAGAATACAGCATTTCTCATTATGAAGATTCATTTTATATCTTAACAAATAAAGACAAAGCAACCAATTTCAAGTTAATGAAAACGCCTGAAAATAAAACAGGCAAAAAAAATTGGGTTGATGTAATTCCACATAGAGAAGATGTTTTATTAGAAGATATTGAGATCTTTAAAAACTTTTTAGTGGTAGAAGAGCGCTCGAATGGTTTAAACCATATCAGAATTATGCCATGGAACGACGAGCCGGATTATTATCTGCCTTTTGGAAGCGAAACTTACAATGCTTTTACGACAACAAATATTGATTTTGATACCGATATTCTGCGTTACAGCTATCAATCGCTTGCTACGCCGTCCTCTGTAATTGATTTTAATATGAAAACTAAAACCAAAGAAATTCTAAAAGAACAACAGGTTTTAGGCGGAAAGTTTGATAAAGAAAATTATGTCGAAGAACGCGTTTGGGCAACAGCAAGAGATGGTGTAAAAGTGCCAATTTCGATGATTTATAAAAAAGGGTTGAATAAAAATGGGAAAAACCCGTTATTGCTGTATGCGTACGGTTCATACGGAATTACGATGGATACTTATTTTTCTTCAACAAGACTTTCGTTATTAGACCGCGGTTTTGTTTATGCAATTGCGCACATTAGAGGAGGAGAAGATTTAGGAAGACAATGGTATGAGGACGGAAAACTGTTAAAAAAGAAAAATACCTTTACAGATTTCATCGATTGCTCTAAATTTGTAATAGACGAGAAATATACGTCGCCAGAACATCTTTATGCTGAAGGTGGATCTGCAGGAGGACTTTTAATGGGTGTAATTGTAAATGAAGCACCAGAATTATATAACGGAGTTATAGCGCAGGTACCTTTTGTAGATGTTATTACAACAATGCTGGACGACAGCATTCCGCTTACAACAGGAGAATATGACGAATGGGGAAACCCAAACAATAAAAAATATTACGATTATATGTTGTCGTATTCACCTTATGACAATGTAAAAGCACAAAAATATCCTAATATGTATGTATCGACAGGATTGCATGATTCTCAGGTACAATATTGGGAGCCAGCGAAATGGGTGGCTAAATTAAGAGTTTTAAAAACAAATGATAATCAATTGTTTTTAGATACTAATATGGACGCGGGACATGGCGGGGCTTCAGGACGTTTTGAGGCTTTAAAAGACTTAGCAAAAGAATTTACTTTTTTATTAGATTTAGAAAAAATTAAAAGCTAATTAGAAATTTTTTGTTAAATTTGCAACCTATCAAGGTGCGTAAAAAACACCTTCGATTAACTATTTTTTTATGAAAGAAGAAATAAACGCTTATAATAATGTTTTAGAGTTAATAGGTAATACCCCGCTTATTAAACTAAATAAAATCACCGAAGAGTTAGAAGGAAATTTCTACGCAAAGGTAGAAGCTTTTAATCCAGGTCATTCCTCAAAAGATAGAATAGCGTTATATATTATTGAAGAAGCCGAAAGAAAAGGAATATTATCACCAGGCGATACCATAATTGAAACTACATCAGGTAATACAGGTTTTAGTTTAGCCATGGTAAGCATTATAAAAGGTTACAATTGTATTTTGGCCGTGAGTTCAAAATCATCCAAAGATAAAATTGACATGCTGAGAAGCTTAGGCGCAAAAGTTTATGTTTGTCCGGCTCACGTATCTGCAGATGATGAAAGATCATACTACAATGTAGCAAAACGATTACACGAAGAAACTAAGGGTTCAGTTTATATTAATCAATATTTCAATCAGCTAAATATTGATGCCCATTACAATACTACAGGTCCCGAAATCTGGGAACAAACAAAAGGACAAATCACACATCTTATTGCTTGCAGCGGAACCGGAGGAACAATTTCCGGAACAGCAAAATTCTTAAAAGAGCAAAACCCGAATATTAGAATCTTAGGAGTAGATGCTTTTGGATCAGTATTGAAAAAATACCACGAAACAAGAGAATTTGATAACAAAGAAATTTACCCGTATCGTATTGAAGGTTTAGGTAAAAACTTAATTCCTTCGGCAACAGATTTTGATATCATCGATAAATTCATGAAAGTTACCGATGAAGAAAGTGCTCACTCAGCAAGAGAAATCACTCGTAAAGAAGGTTTATTTGTTGGATATACATCTGGAGCAGTAATGCAGGCTATCAAGCAATATGCAGAAGAAGGTGAATTTACAAAAGACAGTAACATTATCGCAATCTTCCCTGATCACGGTTCACGTTACATGAGTAAAGTATTCAGTGATGACTGGATGAACGAACAAGGATTCTTTGACAGTGTTAATGAAGAAGAAACCCAAAAAATTGAATTCGTAAAATAGATTACTATTTTCTAAAAATATTAAACTTCATTCGTTTTGCGAATGGAGTTTTTTTATGCTGACTTTTAAGTGATTAAGAAAATCTGTAAAAGAGATCCCTGTTAATTTAAAAGCTTAAATTTTTATAAATGTTAATTATTTCATTTTAATTGAAGATACCGTATTTATACGTAAGATATTTTAATTGAAATTGAAGTTAATTTATAATTTTAAGAATTCCTTCAATAGTATAATTAAAACTAATTTTGTCGACAAAATCATCAGTTTTGGTTATTTTAACGATTATTTAGGTAGGTTAACGAAAAAATTTTCGACAAAAAACATAATAGTATAGTTTAGCTGTGTATAAATGACACACTTTATTTATAACCCTAAATTCTGCTATTATGAAAAAATTTCTACTCTCAGTAATGTTTGTAAGTTATTTGAATGCGACTGCTCAAAATCCAATTCAGGAGTTTAATTTCAATGGGACTTTAAATAATGAATCTAACACAATTTCTTTTATGGGGTCAGATGAGTTTGTACCCGATAGATCAGGAGTTGCCGGAAATGCTCAAAGACTAAACAATAAAGCACTGGAAGCCGTGTTAGATGATCTGCCGCAAGGTAATAAAGCACGAACTGTTAGTATTTGGGTTAAATTTAATGACATCGCATCAGCAAATTATATCTGGGGTTATGGCTCAGCTTACAATGCTCAGTATTTCGGTTTACTGCAGCAGTCGACAGTTTCTTCTAATTCAGATTTAAGTTTAGCGGGCTGGGGCGCAGCAAATGATGTAATTGTTTCAACTCCATTAGCAAAAGGTGTTTGGTACCAATATACCGTAACATTTGATGGAACCGTTTCTAAAATGTACCGCAATGGAGAGTTGTTAAAATTCATAAACGGTTTAAAACGCTCTACAAAAGGAACTATTTTTAGATTAGGCGAAATAAACACATCAGTTGGAATAAACGCAGATGTAGACGATTTAAAGATCTATGATGTGGCTTTGACAGATGAACAGGTTGCAGAGTCTTATAATAGCTCTAAACCTTTAATAGTAGCCGCAGAAGTTGCTGCAGCTCCTAAAGCAAAAGGTACTGTGAAATCTAAAACAGCAAAAACGACCTCAAGTAATATTATTGTGAGTAAAGATGTAAATGTGGGAGGTAAAAATATTGAAGTGTATTCGCAAGGACAAAAAGTAGTAGGAAATAATTCAATGACTATTAACGATCTTCCTGAAGGAACCTATTTATTAAAGATTTCGAATGCTCCGGCAAAAAAAATAACATCAAAATAAGGCCATCAATTAATTTTTTTAAATAGTTAGTTAGTTTTTAAATATTGTTTAGTAGCAATTAGATTTTTTGGAATTAGGAAACAGCCTTTTGAAATCAGAAGGCTTTTTTTTAGCCCTTTATAACTATAATTTTTTATATTTTGTGAGAATTCTGTATCTGTATGTAGGATTTGTTTGTTTATGCTGAATTAAAATTATAGTTTTAACAAAATTTATAAATAATATATTTAAAAATTTGTAATCGTAGAATTTGAATGATCAAATTTGCTGTCAAATAAATCATTATAAAAAGATATCATCCAGTAAAAAATGTATATACCTATGAAAAAAATATTACTCACTTTAATGTTTGTAAGTTTTTTAAATTCTAATGCACAAAATCCGGTTCAGGAATTTAATTTCAACGGAAATTTAAGCAGTGCAGATAATACCATTTCCTTTTTAGGTACTCCTGTTTTTGTAAATGACAGAATGGGTGCCCCTAAAGGAGCTTTGAGACTTTCTAACAAAGCTTATCAGGCTGTAGTAGGCGATCTTCCGCAGGGAAATAAACCAAGAACAATATCTGTTTGGGTTAAATTTAATGCAATAAATGCCGTTAATCATGTTTTAGGCTACGGTACCGCGGCAAATGCCCAATATTTCGGATTAACGCAGCAAGCGGCAGCCGGAGGTAATTCTGAAACAATTCTTTCAGGATGGGGACCAGGAAATGATGTTCTGGCTTCTGCACCGCTTTTAAAAGATATTTGGTACATGTACAGCATTACTTATGATGGTAATAGTTCAAAAATTTATCGTAATGGTGAATTGCTAAAATCTGTCGAGGGAATTGCGCGTTCAACCAAAGGTTATATTTTAAGTATCGGGAAACTAAATACAGCTACAAGTATTAATGCTGATATTGATGACATTAAATTATATACGGTTGCCATGACAGACGAGCAGGTTATGGAATCCTATAACAGCTCAAAACCGGCTAAAACAGTAGCAGCGCCGCCAGTACCAGTTTCAACTACAGAGAAAAAAGCTGCTCCTGCACCTGTAAAGCTACCAGCTGCGGCTGTGGCTGCTTCTGCCGAAACTACTAAAAGTGGTAAAAGCGTTGAGGTTTTTTCTCAGGGTCAAAAAATAATAGGGGCAAACGCTTCTAATATTGGCGATTTGCCAGAAGGAACGTATTTGATCAAAGTAACAAACACATCAAAAAAATAGTTTTTATATTTTCTCATAAAAAAAGAAAGCCTTCTGAATTCAGAAGGCTTTTTGATTTTTTATTAGCTTATTACACTAAGCACTACAAATAAGATTACCAGAATAATTACGGCAAATCTTGTGTATTTTGATGTTTGCATATTTGTTTTTGTTTAAAGGAATTATGATCTGATTGCGACAAATATAATAGTTTATTTTACTTTTTATAATATTTTGTTTTCTTCTTGATCAATTTTAACAAAACAAAAAAGCCCTGAAAAAATCAGAGCTTTTAAAATTTATAAAAAGAAAAATATTATTCCTCTTTCATTGTATGATAAACGTTCATAACGTCGTCATCTTCTTCAATTTTTTCGATTAGTTTTTCAACGTCAGCGATTTGAGCTTCAGTTAATTCTTTTGTGATTTGAGGAATACGCTCAAAACCAGAAGATAAAATTTCTAAACCTCTGTTTTCTAATTCTTTTTGTAAAGCACCAAAACTTCCAAAAGGAGCGTAGATTAAGATTCCGTCTTCGTCTTCAAAAACTTCCTCGGCACCAAAATCAATTAATTCAAGTTCTAATTCCTCAGCATCAAGACCATTATTTGCAATTCTGAAATTACAAGTATGATCAAACATAAATTCAACAGAACCCTGAGTTCCCATTGTACCGTTGCATTTGTTGAAATAACTTCTAATGTTTGCTACCGTTCTGTTATTATTGTCAGATGCAGTTTCAATCAAAATCGCAATTCCGTGAGGAGCATATCCTTCAAATAAAATTTCTTTATAGTTGGCAGTATCTTTATTGCTGGCATTTTTAATCGCGCGCTCAACATTATCTTTAGGCATGTTGGCCGCTTTAGCATTTTGTATAACAGCTCTTAATCTAGAATTGGCGTCAGGGTTAGGACCGCCTTCTTTAACAGCCATAACGATGTCTTTACCAATTCTGGTAAATGTTTTGGCCATTGCAGACCAACGTTTCATTTTTCTTCCTTTTCTAAATTCGAACGCTCTTCCCATTTCTAATTTTTAGTTTTGTGATGCAAAAATAAAGGTTATTCCTTATTTATCCAAAATCAAAATTTTAATTTTTTTTATTTGTTTCAAGTTTCAAGTTTCAGGTTTCACATTTCAAGTTGGCATAACTTTACGAACATTCCATAAAACTTGAAACCTGAAACAAAAAAACTTGAAACAAAAAAACTTGAAACAAAAATGTTTTATTTTGAAAAATTGAAGTCATTGATAATATTCACCGCTTCGTTGAGGTATGGATTTGTTTTTAAATTATCCATTTGGTATTGATTAATCGTTTTATCATTAGGATAAGCGCCTAATAAAAACTGATTTACAGAAGAATTGTAAACATCCAGCGGATTATTTTCGTCATTAAAAGTATTTATTTCTGTCCAAAGAGAATTTACGACTTTCTTTTGTTTGAAAATTGCATCCAAAGTCATCGGAATTTCCGCTTTTGGCGTATTAACCAATTGATCTATTTTTAGATTGATCTTTTTAATATCATTAAAATAAAAATTATCGGCCAGTCTCAAAGAGCTGTTTTTGGCCAGTTTATCAATTAAAGCACGTTTTACATACGGTCTGAATTTTAAAAACGGTTCAATACTGTCATTTTTCATCGCGGTCGGAAAATCACTTTCTTTTTGATAAACATCTTCATAAAATTCAGGAAGAACAACATCTGGCGTAACCCCAATATATTGATGGCTTTTTCCTGTAACCCTGTAAAATTTATTGATTGTGATTTTAAGGAAATCAGTATTTTTAGTTTCGTCAAGCGAAAGAATCGTCTGCATGGTAGCTTTTCCAAGCGTATTGCTTCCTAACAAAAGCGCGCGATTGTAATCCTGCATAATCGAAGAGAAAAATTCACTTGCAGAAGCCGTATTGCTATTCACCAAAATCACAATTGGACCTCTGTAAATCATGCCTTTGTACGGATCATTGATAACCGATTTTTCTTTTGTGTGATCAATAACAATCGAAATTGGGCCGTAATCAATAAACATTCCCGCCAGTTTTATGGCTTCTTCCATTGAACCTCCGCCATTGTCAATCAAGTCAATCACTAAACCCTTAATATTATCTCTTTCCAGTTTAATAACTTCTCTGGCTACATCATCGGCACAGCCTTTTCTGCTGTTTCCATCTAAATCAGCATAGAAACTCGGAATTTTTATGTAGCCAATTTTACTTTCCTTACCAATTATAAAACTGAAAACCGAATTTTCTTCGTCTTTCATGACTTGTTTTTCGATAAAAACGTCAAAGTTTTTGCCGGAGTTTCTTTTCAGCGTAAGCGTAAGACTTCTGTTCGCTTCAGATAAAATCATGGTAGAAATAGATTCTAACGAAGAGCAGGAAACCTGAAGTGTTTCTTTATGATTGGAAACCGAAATAATCTGATCACCTTTTTTAATTTGCCCAGTTTGATACGCCGGACCATTTGGATCTATTTCGTGAACTATAATTTCATTTTTTTCATTAAGATTCACCGTCATTCCCAATGACAAATGTTCTTTTGATAAAGAAGCCACAAAACTCGATTTAGAATCATCGCTAAAATAAGCCGTATGCGGATCAAAATAAGTACAGAAGAAATTATAAAGATTTTCGTCTTGTTTCGTTTTAGTTTCTAAAAGCGTGCTGATACGGCAAATTTCATTCGACACAATCAACTTTCTTGATTTAGCTTCAATAGAAGCAAAATTAGCTTTTATAGAATCCAGGTTATCGCTCGTTTCTGCAATATCATCCAGAATTTGATAACGCAGTTTTTTACGCCATACTTTCTCTAAATCTTCATTCTTTAAATAAAAAGGAAACGATTTTTTGTAAAATCGAATCGTATCTTTTTTGGTATAATCAAATGCAGTTGCCTGAATTTTTTCAAGAACCTCTTTAGTTCTCATCAATCCATTAATATATTTGGCGGTAATATCAGTTAAAAAAGTACAATCGTTGCTCAAAATTAAATCGTCAAGATTTAAACGATATTCTGCAGCCAGTTGATCGTATTCACCCTTAAAAAAGATATTACGTGAAGGATCTAATTCATTTATAAGATTATCAAAAACAAAAACAGATAAACTGTCATCAACTGGTTTTGGACGCAAATGTTCCGTTTGAATAACCGCATTTATTTTGTTCAGAATTTGGCATGTCTCGGCGCTATTTTGACTAAATAGGAAAGAAGTAAACAGTAAAAATAACGGCAAAATTTTGTTCATAGGTGAAATCTCAACATTCTATATTAAAGTTACGGTAATTTTTCGAAAACGGTTTACATTTTTTCTAAAAAATCTTACATATAAATAAGAAATAAAATGCCGAAGATTAAATGATTTCAAGCGATAATACTTGCAATTATTTAATCTTCGGCAAAAAAAAAATGCATTACCCTTACAGTAATGTATCTTACAATATTTATAACTTTAATTATTTCTTGTAAAAAGGCAGTTTTACCACTTTTGCAGGAACATCATTTTTTCTAATTCTAATAAAAATATCACTGTCAACAGCACTGTTTGAAACCGTAACATATCCTAAACCAATTCCTTTATTTATAGAAGGCGACATTGTTCCAGAAGTTACAATTCCAATTACAGCTCCAGAACCATCTACAATTTCATAATCATGTCTTGGCACCGCACGCTCCTGCATTTCAAAAGCAACTAATTTTCTGGTAATGCCAGCTTCTTTTTGCTTTTTAAGAGCTTCAGAGTTTGTAAAATCTTTAGTGAATTTTGTGATCCATCCTAAACCAGCTTCAAGTGGAGAAGTAGTATCATTAATATCATTTCCATAAAGACAGAATCCCATTTCAAGACGTAAAGTATCACGCGCTGCAAGACCAATAGGTTTGATCCCGAAAGCTGCACCAGCTTCAAAAACTTTGTTCCAAATAGCTTCGGCATCAGCATTTTTGCAGTAAATTTCAAATCCTCCCGAACCAGTATAACCAGTTGCAGAAATAATTACATCATTAAAACCGGCAAAATCAGCTACTTCAAAATGGTAATAAGCAATTGCAGATAAATCTATAGAAGATAAAGCCTGCATCGCCTCAACCGCTTTTGGCCCCTGAATTGCTAATAATGAATAATCATCAGAAAGGTTTTTCATTTCAACTCCCAAATCATTGTAAGATGAAATCCAGCTCCAGTCTTTTTCAATATTCGAAGCATTTACAACAAGTAAATACTCTTCTTCTTTCATTTTATAAACAATCAAATCGTCTACAATTCCTCCTTCGTTATTTGGAAGACAAGAATATTGCGCTCTTCCAATAGTTAAAGTCGAAGCATCATTTGAAGTCACTTTTTGAATCAAAGCCAAAGCATTTGGTCCCGTTAACAAAAATTCACCCATATGCGAAACGTCAAAAACGCCCACACTATTACGAACCGTTTCATGTTCAGCATTAACACCTTCATATGTAATAGGCATGTTGTAACCCGCAAAAGGCAGCATTTTCGCTCCCAAACTCTCATGTATGTGCGTAAGCGCAGTATTTTTCATTGTGTTGTTTTATAAAATTGTTCTGCAAATCTATTCAAAAAATATCTAATTTGAATGCCTTAAATTATAAATTTCGCAATAATTAGGAGCAATTTCCTGCTATCCGCTATATCTTTTGCTTTTTAAAGAAAAAAGCAAAAGGATGCCGCTTCTATCAGGGCTAGGACTCAACGGAAACAATAAACATTCGTGTTTTCGATTTTTTATGTAACTTTAATCATAAGAAACATCAAAGAATCATCTTTTATAAAGTCAAGCTTTCACGATAAACTATGTTTGTTAAAAACAAGTGAAACGCCTTTATCCACAAAGAAAAACTATGATTCTATGTGTTTTAAAATAAAAAAGCCATCAAATGAAATCTCCATATTTAATCACAAAAGAAGAAATCTTAAAAATATACAAACCCGTAAATCCTCATACACACAAAGGAATTCAGGGTCACGCTGTGATTATCGCCGGAAGTTACGGAAAAATAGGAGCAGGCGTTTTAGCTTCAAAAGCGTGCTTAAAATCCGGCTGCGGACTCGTAACGACTTTTATACCAAAATGCGGTTATCAAATCCTGCAAACCTCCATTCCCGAAGTAATGACTGTCACCGACGAAAATACCAATTTTATTACCAATATTCATTTACCATTAATCCCGCAGGCAGTTGGAATTGGACCCGGAATAGGGAAGGAACTCGGAACACAAAAAGCCTTATTTGAATTTTTAAGAATCAACAAAGCATCTTTAGTTTTAGATGCCGATGCCTTAAATATTATTTCTGAAAATTTATCCTGGCTGGAATTGGTTCCCGAAGACACGATTCTGACACCTCATCCAAAAGAATTAGAACGCTTGATTGGCAAATGGAATTCAGAATCTGAAAAATTTCAAAAAACAATCGCCTTTTCAGAAAAGTATAAAGTTATCATAGTCATGAAAGGCGCACCAACATTTACTATAAACAGAAATTCTGTCTACGAAAACACAACCGGAAACGCAGCCTTGGCAACCGCAGGAAGCGGCGATACCTTAACCGGAATCCTCACAAGTCTTCTGGCGCAAGGCTACGAACCCAAATACGCCTCAAAATTCGGAGTTTATCTTCATGGATTAACAGCAGATATTGCTTTGCGAAAAACTGGTTATGAATCTTTTACGGCTTCTACAATTATTAAGTATCTTGGAAAAGCATTTTTGAGTTTACAGGTTTAACCGCAAAGAGCGCAAAGGATTTTCGCAAAGGGCGCTAAGTTTTTTAAGGTGCTTTGCTTTTTTAAGAGCGCAAAGATTTTATAGCAGAGCATAACATCCCGCTTGTCACCCTGAGCGAAGTCGAAGGGACGCAAGCAGCTCGACAAACAAATTTACTTTGAGGAATATCTTTGCGTTCCTTCGACTTCTCTCAGGATGACAAAAATGACAATAAAGCTTTGCGACTCTGCGCCTTTGAGAGATTAAAAAAAACTCAGCGCCCTTTGCGAAAATCCTTTGCACACTTTGCGTTAAAATCTCACAGCTATAAAACAAATTAACTTTGAGGAATATCTTTACGCTCCTTTGACTTCGCTCAGGATGACAAAAATGACAATAAAACTTTGCGAACTTTAAAAAGCAAAGCAACCTTTAAAAAAAACTCAGCGTCCTTTGCGTAAACCTCCGCGAACTTTGCGTAACAATAAATCTTCCTAGCCAGAAAAAAAATCTAAAATCTACCCTCTAAAATCTAAAATCAAAAATCGTAAGTTTGTATTTATGAAAAACAACTTCGATCTCAGAACGGTAAACGTCATGCGTTATATAACGCCGCTGCGCGAAGGCGGATCTTTGCCCGCTTTGGCAGAAGCCGATGACGACTTTAAATACGTATTAAAATTTAGTGGTGCCGGACACGGCGTAAAAGCCCTTATAGCCGAATTAGTTGGCGGACAAATAGCAAAAGCCTTAAAATTACAATTACCGGAATTAGTATTCGCAAATCTCGACGAAGCCTTTGGAAGAACCGAAGCCGATGAAGAAATTCAGGATTTACTGCAGGGAAGTCAGGGATTGAATCTTGCACTTCATTTTTTATCAGGAGCCATAACTTTTGATCCCGTTGTAACAACTGTCGACGCAAAATTAGCTTCGCAGATTGTTTGGCTGGATGCTTATATTACAAACGTAGACCGAACTTTCAAAAATACTAATATGCTGATTTGGCATAAAGAATTATGGCTGATTGATCACGGAGCATGTTTGTATTTTCATCATTCCTGGAACAATTGGGAACAGCATGCTAAAAGTCCGTTTGCATTGATAAAAGATCATGTTTTATTGCCTCAAGCTTCACTTTTAAAAGAAGTTGATGCTGAGTTTAAAGCGATTTTAACGCCGGAAATTTTAGAAGAAATTGTAAATACAATTCCGTTAGACTGGCTTCAGTGGGAAGATGCAGATGAAACTCCGGAAGGATTGCGAAACGTTTATTTGCAGTTCTTAAAAACAAGATTAGAGAATTCAGAAATATTTGTAAATCAGGCTCAAAATGCAAGATAACCACTTATACGAATATGCTGTGATTCGTGTTGTGCCAAGGGTAGAGCGCGAAGAATTCCTGAATATCGGAATCATTTTGTTTTGCAAAAAAGCCAAATTTATAAAAGTACTTTTCCATTTGGATCAAGCCAGAATTCAAGCACTATCAAACGATTTTGACATCGAACAATTAGAATGTAATCTGACTTCATTAGAAAAAATAGCAAAAGGTGCCAAAGACGGCGGCCCAATCGCTGAATTTGATATTCCGGAGCGTTTTCGCTGGTTAACGGCAATTAGAAGTTCTGCAATCCAAACTTCAAGACCTCATCCGGGTTTGTGTCAGGATTTAGAGAAAACAATTAATCGTTTGTTTGAAGAGCTCGTGTTGTAACTATTTTGAACCATATAAGTTATATAAGATAATTTAAGATTTAGCTTAAAACGAATCTCGCAATCCCCATGGCTATCGGGATTGCGAGATTAAAAAAACTTAGCGTCTTCGTGCCTTCGTGGCAAACAAAAAAAGCAAAACCATATAAACAATATAATATAATTTAAGACTAAAACTTAAATACCTTATATCACTTATATGGTTTAAAAAATAAAAACTAAACTAACTCATATTTTAAAAAGATCCGCAGATATTGCCGCCTAAAGTTGCTCCGGCATTTGCCGAAATATCAGATTTAACAGCAGTTTTATTAAGTTTTACAATAGAATATGGCGGAGTAAAAGCAGTACCGCTTCCGGCTTGATTTCCGGTTGTATTGGTAAAAACGTTATCAGTTGCCGTAACAGCCGTATAGCCGCTCATTAAATCGATAGGCGTTTTTACACCTTCAAAAACGTTGCTTTCTACACGAAGATCAGCTTCAAAACCTGCAGCGATACATTTATTACTTACCGTACTGTTAAAGAAATTGTTTACCAAATGCACTTTTCCAAAGCGAACTCTTGGCATTCTTTCTTTACATCCGGGAGCCCACCAGCATCTTGCAAAAGTGATTCTCAATTTGCCACGATCTGCAGTAGCACCATCGCTTGAACCAATTAAGTTTGAGTATCTATGATCGTCTGATCCTCCTGAACCTCCAGCTTTTGGTGGTTTTAGATAATGAAATTTAGAATACGTAACCGAAATATAATCGGATTTGTTTTTGATGTCGAAGTTTCCGTCAACGCCATCTCTAAATTCACAGTGATCTACCCAAACGTTGGTACATTCATCCAAAATTGCATTGTCCCAGCCATCAGTATCATAAGCTCCTGGGCCTTCAAAAATTAAATTTCTGATGATTAGATTTTTACATCTTTTAATGTTGATAATACCAGAAGCATCTTTAGTCTGATTTGTCGAAACTAGTTTTGCACCACTTGTACCATAAATGGTTTTACCAGTTTGATCCTGAAATGATAATCGTGTAGTAACTGTAATTGTTCCGGAAACTTTGATCACTTTTACAGAAGTGTTCTCAATAGCCGCTTTTAATTGAGCATAAGTTGTAACCGTAGTTTCAGCCGAAGAACCGCCGCCGGTTGTGCTTCCGTTTTGAGAAGCCCAGCCCGGAACTTCAGAACAGTTTCCAATTTTTGCGGTTAAATTCGTCGTAGACGACCGAGTTGTTGTTTCGATACTTGCTTCTGTATTTGATGAAGCAATTTCTTCAGAATTACATGCTGTAAATCCCAAAGCCAATGTTAGTAAAAACATGGAGAGTGTTGATTGTAATTTCATAATTTAAGTTTGGTTATTTATAAAAGTTTAACAACACAAATCTGACTATAATTTGCAGGAAAAAAGTTGAACAAGTTCAAACTTTTGCAAAAAATTCTATGAAATTCGTTTTTTTAACAGTTGTTAATTTACAAAAATGCATAAATAGTGTACATTTACGTAATCGATTACATTTTTTAAACCCCTAATAAAGAATGAATTGAAAAACAAATTTAATTCCAAACAAAAACCACAAGCATGTACAACCTACTAAGAAAAAACATTGAGCGAAAGATCCCGCTCACAGATGAAGAATGGAATATCATTGTTTCAAAAGCTGAACTTATTAAACTTAAAAAAAATCAGTTTCTTCAAATCCAGGATTCTAATAATAGTTATGAGGGGTTTATTTTAAAAGGTTCATTTAAAACTTACATCTTAAACGAAAACGGAACGGAAACCGTAATTTTCTTTTCTTTCGAAAATGAATGGATGTGTGACCTGGAAAGTTTCTATCACCAAAAACCAACGACTTATAATATCAAAGCCATAGAAGACAGCGAAATTTTGGTCATAAATAAAGTCCAAAAAGCGCAATTGTTTGCAGAAGTTCCCAAGCTTATCCAGTTTCATGTTTTAATGATTGAGCGCGCAAATGTGGCTATTCAGCAAAGACTTTTAGATGTTTTAAATAAAACTTCAAAACAGCGTTATTTAGATTTTAAAGATCGTTATCCGCAAAAAGTCCAGACCATAAACAACAAAAATCTTTCATCGTATTTAGGAGTTTCACACGAGTTTTTATCAAAGATTAAGAGGAGGGTTTCTTAGGTTCAAAGGTTCAGAGGTGCAAAGGGACAAAGGTTTTCTGTATTTTAAAAAATAATCTCGCAATCCGGATGGCTATCGGGATTGCGAGATTAAAAAAAAACTTTGTGTCTTCGTGCCTTCGTGGCAAAACAACTTCTATTAAAAATCCAATATTCCAAACAGACATTCAGTAGAAAAATGAAGCATTATATTTTCCTTTTCTTGATTTTCAATGACTAATAAATCATAAGGTTCTAAATCGTACTGCTTCTCATTAATTTTAATAACAGTTGTATCTAAAGAAAATAAAATTATTATTTGAGCATTACAAATCTGATTACTATTTGTTATTTCCAGTTTATGACGGGAAATTTTTTCAGAAATCATCCAATTAAAATCAATGCCATTTGTATAAGAAGTTACTTCATCATCTGAATTAAATTCCATGATTTCATACTTCTCATACACTTTCCTTTCTTTGTTTACCTCAATATCTAAGCAGTTATCAAGCATAATTAAATATCGGTGATAACCCTTAAATTTGGTAAATTCTGATGGAACTTTCTCTATTGTAGCGCTGCTTATTCTGAATACAAAATCTCTATCGGTATAGTTTGCTGTTTTCGGATATATCATATATTCATATGTCAATCCGCCACTCCAAATAGAGGGTTTACTATCTTTTTTAGAGAAAAGACTTATTTTCATTTATTGAATATTTTATAAGATTTCAAAGTATCTAAGATCCATATTTAATTTTCTTTTAAATGAACTTATATCACTTATATGGTAAAAAAGAAAAAACTTAGTGTCTTTGTGCCTTCGTGGCAAAAAAAACTTAAATCTTTTTCTCTAAAAATATAAACTCCAAAGGTTCTTCTGAAACTGTAATATGAATTTCGCTTTGAGGGAAAGGTTCTCTTTCACCTGTATCAACATAACCATGACGTTTGTACCACGCAATAAGTTCTTCACGAACCGAAATAACCGTCATAATAATACCAGACAAACCAAGAGTTTTAGCATGAATTTCGGCTTCAGCCAAAAGCTTTTTGCCGATTCCGCTATTTTGAAGTTCAGGCGAAACGGTCAACATTCCTAAATACAATTGATGTCCTTTTTCAACTAATAAAACCGAACCAATAATTTTATCGTTCTCTGTAAATTTCAGAATCGTATTTTTCGGATCAAGGAAAATTTCAGTCATTTCCTGTTCGTCAGTTCTTTTGCCTTCTAGTAAATGCGCTTCGGTTGTCCAGCCTTTTTTAGAAGATTCTCCTCTGTATGCTGAGTTTATTAAGATTGTTAATGCCGGAATGTCTTCGAGTAATGCTTTTGTAATCATGTTATGCGGATTGTATTATAAATATAAATAGTTTCCAGTTTTAACTGGAAAAAAAATTGAATTGCCTAGAGATTTAGCTGTAGGAACAAAGTTATGTTAGAAAATGGCTTTAGCCTAATCTTTTGTGTTTTTTGGCTAAAGCCACTTATTGTACTAAACAAAACCTCCAGCTAAAGCTGGAGGCAATTGATTTTTTATAGAAGTAATTTTAATTTATTTTGTTGGAACTAATAATTCTCTAACATCCACATCTAATACTTCAGCAATTTTTCTTAGAATTTCAATACTTGGTTGAGAATTATTATTGCAGTAATTTGTTACCACTACATAACTCTTTTCTATTTTTTCGGCTAGCCAAGTTTGTGTTCTTCCTTGTTCTTTTAGGACTTCTTTGATTCTATTCATTTGAATATTAGCTATTAATGTTTTTTTTATAATACTATTTAATATATAAAATTATTACCTATTGATAGTTTTATTTCAGTGTGTTAAATTATAATATAAAAATATATTGTAAAATATTATAATTTGATATAAATTTGTATTGAAATTTAATATGTTATTTATGAAAGCATACACTAAAGCAAATCTTGAACAGATAGTCATGATGCAATTAGAAAACTTGAACGCTATGAACGATTTATTATCTATAATGAAATTGCAGAATGAATTATTGCACAATGCCAACAAAAAATTAAAAGATGAAATTTCTGAGTTTAAGGAAAAAAGTTTTAAATATCAAACTAGTAAAGGAAATCAGAAATAATTCCTAAAATAATTAATTGAATTTGTACTTGAAAGTAATGATTCAGAGATTTATTGCATCGCTAGCGCGAGCGTCCCGCTCGTGCCCATTCCAATTGGTTTTTGAATTTCTTTGTGTTCACGAGCGGGACGCTCGCGCTAGCAGGTTATTGACACTAATCATTCTTTATTTATAATCATTTGAATAATAAACATAATATGGTCTATCTATTGATTCCTTGTTTGAAGTTAAATGATTAATGCAATTTAATTGAAAGTATTTTTCTAAATCTTCAGGTTTTAATTTTTTACAATTATTAATATCACTTTGTTTAATTCCAATAAATAATTTGCCATAGACTTCAATTTCTGTTATAGTGTCGAGTTTAATCGTCGTCATATTGTCGCTTGTCTTTAGAATTGTTGTTACTGCGGTAACTTGTGCATTATATTCTGGTATTTGAAAACAAAATGTAAATAAACTATCATCCCGATTTATGTCATATTCACCTCTAAAATCGGATTGTTGAAATATTGAATCTTTATTTAAAGAAATTTTATATTCTTTACTTGAGAGGATTTTTAAATTAATGGATTGTCTAGGACTTGAATCAGTCACAAAAATCAACATACACAAAATTCCAATAACAGAATTAAGAATATTATTGGTTTTTTCTTCTATTTCGGTTATTTTTCTTTTGAAATAAAGATAGGAAAATGGCAGAATTATTAATGCAACTAAGTCGGTTAAATCAACTGTTCTGTAAAAAGCTAAATTTGTAAAATTCGAAATCCACTCAATAAATGGTTGCGATATTTCAAATTTCCATAAAGTAAAAATTACAGAGATTAGAAGATAAATTTTGCTCGCATTTTTTTCGAAAAAAATTGAAATGAAGTAAGGAAAAATAAAAAGACCAGCAAAGTCGGATAATTTACCCGTTATAAAATTTGAAAAAGTATATTTAAGATAGAAGTCATTTAATACTAATGTCAATAACCCTAATAGGAAAAGATTCTTTTTTAATAAGTAATATTTTGGATTTTTTGTCATTCAATTATTCGTTTCTTTTTCTTGTTTTTACCTTGCTAGCGCAAGTGTCCCTCTCGTGAGCGTTCCAATTGGTTTTTGAATTTCTTTGTGTTCACGAACGGGACGCTCGCGCTAGCGGGGGAATAATGAAATTCAGTTTAACTATTGTTAGTTAAAAGTTTAATAATTCATTACCAGTTTCATCAATAAATTTTCTTATTCTCTTTTTTACATCACTAGAATGTTCGTTTGGTTTGTTTTTTACTAGTTTTTTTTCTAAATCTGCAATGCGAATAATTATCTCGTTTTTTTCGTGATCTAATTCTGCTTTGTATATGCTTAAATCATGAATGTGCTCATGAATTTCGTCATTTTGATGAGCATCTTTAATTAAGTTATAAATATTTCTTTCTAAATCATATCTTCGATGATTAATCTCATTAACTCTGGATTTATAATATTCAATTTCTTCACCTATTTTGACTTCATGTTGATCGTATTTAAGTTCGTTAAATCTTAATCTTTTAATTTCTTCCATTTCAGCTTTTTTCATTGCTTGAATTTCTTGTAAAGCTTTTTGGTCAATTTGCTCCTTTAGAAAAGATTGTCCATAACTTAAAAACCTTTCTGAAGAATACATATGAAAATCAACATTTGCTTGATTTTTAATTTCTTCAACAAGCTCTTGTCTTGGTCCCATATTGCGTCCGTCCTTTATTTTCCACCACCAATCTATTTTTCGTTCATCAGTAATGAGAATAACATCTTTATTTAATTCTTTAGCTTTCTCTATAACTTGTTTCCATAGAATTAAATCACCGAATTTGCGATTACCTTCTTTAGTTTTTTCATCTTCAAATCCTGGTGGAATTTTCAATTTATATCTTTCTTCACCTTCTTTATAAATCGCTTCTAGTTTTTCAATTGAAAAAGGTTCTGTAATTCTATTTTCAAAAAGTTCAGAAATTCTATTATATATTGGATCGTCTTTTAAGTAATCACAATATTTTTGTATGCTTTCTTCAACTTCCGCACTAACATCTTTAAAAACAGAATTTAAATTTTCATCAATTTTTGTTGACAGAAATGGTGGTTTATTATTAGATTGTAGATCTTTTTGTATTTGATTGATTTTATCTAAAAACTCTCTATATGCCTTGTCTTGTTCAGCAATTACTTCGTAACGATTTCTATTATATTCTAAGCCTGCTTGATGTGGCAGGTATATTTGTTTAGAAAATTTATTAATTAAATCTAATATTGTATTCCTTGTTGAGTCGGAATATCTGTACAAATTGAGTAATACATTTGTATCAAATATAATAATCCCATTTTCCCAAATTTTCTTTATTTCTGTTTCAGTTTTTTTACAGTATCCTGGAAAGGTATTTTTCATTGTATTTGATTTTTTAGTAATTGTGTCAAACTTTGAATATTTAAGAGATAAAATTTCGTATTCTTGTTTTCAAATGTATGTATTTTTTAGTGTTAATTTTTACGGATTTCCGTAGTCGATATATTTTATTAGAGGTTATACAATAAAAAAAGCGAGTAAAAATTTTTTACTCGCTTTAATCATTTATTATCCCAAGAAATCCTTCAATTCCTCATAAGTTTTAATCTTCACACTAACTTTTTCCTCATTAATAACACTTTCAATTTGTGTTGGAATAGGAAGCGTAATTCCTAAAGCAGGTTCAACAACATCTAAGAACTTAATAGGATGTGCCGTCTCTAAGAAAACACCAATTGCATTGCTGTGTTTTTCAAGTTCTTTTTTTAAACCTAAATAACCAACAGCACCGTGCGGTTCTGCGATATAACCGTCTGTGTTATAAATTTTCTTTAGAGCTTCGAGAGTTTCTTCATCAGTATAGCTATAAGAAGAAAAATCTTTTTCGAAAGCTTTTAAGTCATTATTGTACAATTCCTGAATTCTAATAAAGTTACTTGGATTTCCAACGTCCATTGCGTTAGAGATTGTTGCTTTAGAAGGTTTCGGGTCGTATTTTCCGTTTTCTAAGAATCTTGGCACTGTATCATTTACGTTTGTAGATGCTACAAAATGTTCAATTGGTAAACCTAATTTCTTTGCCATAATTCCGGCGCAGATATTCCCGAAGTTTCCGCTTGGGCAAGAGAAAACTAAAGGTTTGTTTTGACTTTTCAAAGCTTTGTAAGCAAAGAAGAAATAAAACATTTGTGGTAACCAGCGCGCAATATTAATAGAATTTGCAGAAGTCAGGTTTTTGTGCGCTAAAGTTTCATCTAAAAACGCTTTTTTTACCATATCCTGGCAATCATCAAAAACACCGTCAACTTCAAGCGCTTTAATGTTTTGACCTAAAGTAGTCAATTGTTTTTCCTGAATATCGCTCACTTTTCCTGACGGATATAAAATGACAACATCAACGCCGTCAACGCCTAAAAAACCGCTCGCAACGGCTCCGCCCGTATCTCCAGAAGTCGCTACTAAAACAGTGTTTTTAGCGTCTTTTTTATCTTTATTGAAATATCCCAGACAACGTGACATAAAACGCGCTCCAACGTCTTTAAAAGCCATTGTAGGTCCGTGAAATAATTCTAACGAATAAATTCCGTCTTCGACTTTCACAACCGGAAAATCAAAAACTAAAGTATCAGCAATGATTTCTTTTAATATTGAAGCCGGGATTTCATCGCCAACAAATTGTTTAATCGCTTCAAAAGCAATTTCTTCATTACTTAAACTTTCGATTTTATCAAAAAATGACGGATCTAAAGCCGTGATATTTTCAGGGAAATATAATCCTTTATCACTCGCTAATCCTTGTATTACGGCTTCCTGAAAAGAAACTTTTGGGGCATTATGGTTTAAACTGTAGTATTTCATTTTGATATTTTTATTTTTAAACCATATAAGTGATATAAGTTAATATAATTGCATGCGCTTTTTAGTTAAATGAACTTATATCACTTATATGGTTTGTAATATTGCTTTTAAAGAATTCTTACGCCATCAGGATTGATTTTTGAAACGTGAATTTCATACGGTAAATTCATTTTTTCGTAAACGTTGCTCATGGCTTTTGCGATTTGGTCGGCGGTATTTTTTCCTCTGCTTAAAGCGAAAATTGAAGGGCCAGAACCTGAAATTCCAGAACCTAAAGCGCCGTTTTCAAGAGCCGTTTGTTTGATTAAATCAAATCCGGGAATCAAAACGCTTCTTAAAGGTTCAACGATTTCATCATGAAGCGAACGTCCAATCAAATCGTAATCTTTTGTGTAAAGACCCGCTATAAGTCCGCCTACATTTCCCCATTGCATAATCGCGCTTTTTAGGGAAACGGTTT
The DNA here is from genome assembly GCF_031455715.1 of Flavobacterium sp. 2755. Taxonomy (NCBI): domain Bacteria; kingdom Pseudomonadati; phylum Bacteroidota; class Flavobacteriia; order Flavobacteriales; family Flavobacteriaceae; genus Flavobacterium; species Flavobacterium sp. 2755. The sequence goes on along the minus strand of NZ_JAVDTG010000003.1, from coordinate 152,828 downwards.
GTTTTAATACCGAACGTGCATCAGATGTTTTTAATTCAATTTGCGGATGAACTACCGTTGCGAATAATTCTTCTGGGCTGTCAATTCTAATAATGTCAAGCGGAGCATAACTTCTTACCAAAGTAAATCCGCCTAAAAGGGCAGGAGCAACGTTATCAGCATGAGCATTTCCACTGGCTAATTTCTCGCCCTGCATCGCAAACTGAACCAAATCTTTACGAGAATAAGGTCTTCCTAATAATTCATTAATTCCGAAAACCGCTCCGGCAGAACTTGCTGCACTACTTCCGATTCCGCTTCCGGCTTTTATGTTTTTATAAATTTCGATTTCAAATCCAAAATCCAGTTCATCTAAAGTTGCAAGCATTGCCAAAGCCGCAACTCCAGAAACGTTTTTTTCGGTTTCCAAAGGCAAATCGGCACCCACAATTTTAGTGATTCGAACTCCTTTTTGATCGACTTTTCGAACAATCATTTCATCGCCCGCATTGTCTAAGCAAAGTCCCAATACGTCAAATCCGCACGAAAGGTTTGCGATAGTTGCAGGGCAAAATAGTTTTATTTCTTTCATTTTTTTGGTTTTTGCCACGAAGGCACAAAGTCACAAAGTTTTATTTTTTAGTTTCTGAGATACTAAGTTTCTAAGATGCTAAGCATAAAAAAAACTCAGTCCCGATAGCTATCGGGATAGCGTCTTAGTGCCTTAGCGGCTACACATTTCCTATACGAATAACGTCTGCAAAAATTCCTGATGCGGTAACGGCTGCACCGGCTCCGGCGCCTTTTATCAACAAAGGCTGATCTACGTAGCGATCTGTGTAGAACAATACGATATTGTCTTTTCCTTCTAAATTATAGAAAGGATGATCTTTTGGGATGAATTGAAGGCCAACGCTTGCTTTTCCGTTTTCGAACTGCGCTACGTATTTTAATCTTGAATCTTTGGCTAAAGCTTCGTTGTAAATGCCTTCAAAATGTGCAGCGTGTTTGATTAACGAAGCAAAAAAGTCTTCGTTGTTTGTTGTTGCTAAACATTCTGCCGGTAAAAACGATTCGTTTGCAATCGCGTCAATATCCATTTCGTAGCCGCTTTCGCGAATTAGGATAAGGATTTTACGAGCCACGTCAATTCCGCTTAAGTCAATTTTTGGATCTGGTTCTGTGAATCCTTGCACTCCGGCTTCTTTAACCACATCGTGGAAAGAATTGTTTTTATCGAAATTGTTGAAAATGAAATTCAAACTTCCAGATAAAACCGCCTGAATTTTATGCACTTTATCGCCAGATGCAATAAGGTTTTTTACGGTATCAATAATTGGCAATCCCGCACCAACATTCGTTTCAAATAAAAACGGAGCGTTGTATTGGCGTGATAAACTTTTTAGTTTTTTGTAATTGTCGTACGCAGATGAACAAGCAATTTTATTACAAGTTACAACCGCAATACTTTGTTTTAAGAATTGTTCGTACGTTTCAGAAACGCTTGCATTTGCTGTAATATCAACAAAAATACTGTTACGTAAATTCAGTTCTTTTGCTCTTGCAATGAAATCTGCTGCGTTTGCAGTTTCACCATTATCTAATGCCGACTGCCATTCTTTTAAAGAAATTCCGTCTTCATCAAAAAGCATTTTTCTTGAGTTTGATAGAGCGATTACGCGAACATTAATCTTTAAATTATCTTTTAAGAATTTTCTTTGATTGTGAATTTGTTCGATGAATTTTTCGCCCACATTTCCAACTCCCATTACAAATAAATTCAGCTGTTTTGTGTTTTCTTCGAAGAAATTTTCGTGTAAAGTATTCAACGCTTTTTTAACGTCTCTTTCGTTAATTACAGTCGAGATATTTCTCTCAGAAGCACCTTGCGCAATGGCACGAATGTTTACGTTGTTTTTTCCTAAAGTGCTGAACATCCTTCCGCTTAAACCTTGGTGATTTTTCATGTTTTCACCAACCAAAGCAATAATGCAAAGGTCTTTTTCTACATAACAAGGATCGATTTTGTTTTGTGCAATTTCGATTTCAAAAGCCCTGTTAATCGCAGCTTCGGCATTATCAGCATCCGAATTTAAAATTCCGATACAAATCGAATGTTCAGAAGAAGCCTGAGTAATAAAAATTACATTGATTTTTTCCTGAGATAATACTTCAAACAAACGTCTTGAAGAACCCGCAACTCCAATCATTCCCGGACCTTCAAGTGTCAGCAATGAAATATGATCAATATGGCTGATTCCTTTTACAACAGTATCTTTTGATACAACAGTGTCAGAAATTAAAGTTCCAACTGCTTCCGGTTCAAAAGTGTTTTTAATTAAAATTGGAATGTTTTTTCTTAAAACAGGCTGAATTGTTGGCGGATATAAAACTTTGGCACCAAAATGCGATAATTCCATCGCTTCCTGATACGAAATATTCGCAATTGGCTGTGCTTGTTTTACGATTTTTGGGTTTGCAGTAAACATTCCGTTTACGTCAGTCCAGATTTCCAGTTGTTCCGCATCGATTGCTCCGGCGATAATTGCCGCAGTATAATCAGATCCGCCGCGTCCTAAAGTCGAAGTAATTCCGTCTAAAGTCTGTGCGATAAATCCCGGAAGAATATTGATTTTTGATTCATTCGAAGTAAAATATTCCTGAATCAATTGATTTGAAATTTCGAAGTTTACGGCTGCTTTTCCAAAATCAGCATTTGTTTTAATTAATTCACGGCTGTCTTTGTAAACCGCATCTTTTTCAGTTTGCTGAAAAGCCTGTGCGATGATATATGACGAAAGCAATTCTCCAAAACTTAAAATAGTATCAGCAGTTCTTGGTGATAATTCACCTAAAAGGAAACAGCCGTCTAATAAAGTTTCTAAATGGTTTATGATTCTTTTTACGTGACTTAATAAACTGCTTTGCTCGCTTACGGGAATAAGTTCTTTAAGTGTGTCAAGGTGTTTTTTCTCGATTTCGGCAACGATATCTCTAAAGCTTTCGTCGTTTGCGGCTGCTTTTGCGGCTGCTAATTGCAATAAATCAGTTACTTTACTAAGTGCAGAAACTACAACTACTACTTTATCCTGCTTTGCTTTTTGGTTAACAATTTCGAGAACGAGTTTTATATTTTGAGCATTGGCAACCGAAGTTCCGCCAAATTTTAATACTTTCATTTTTGATATTTTTTTCTTTGAATGCAATAGTTTTTATGTACCCATTACCTTTCTTCTTTTGCGAAAAAAGTATAGATAATCTGGATTATATGTAAAAATGTATACCCCTAAGGGGTAGTAGTTGTTGTAGTAGAAATTGTTGTAGCAGCAATTGCAACTCCTGTTTGAGTTGTCATTGTAGATTGATATTTTGTGCTGTTACTTTTCATTTTTGATTTTTCAAAAGTACAGATTTTTATACGAGTTAAAAATTTTGAAAGCCTTTTTACGAATATTTTAATAATTTAAATCCTTAGATTTCAATATTGAGCATTTGTTAAAATTAAAGATGTTAAGTTAGCGTTTTAATATATTTCTGATAATTTAAAATAGAAATATAGATACTTTCCCGACTAGATTTTTACTAAAAAAAGGAGCAAAAGACCGTGATAATCTACATTTTACTATTGCCAAATAAATAAAAGTAAAGATTGGGCTCTGTCGAAATTTTAATTATTGTGATAAAATGTTGCTTTTTAATATTGATTTGTTGAATTTTGACACCTTAAATTTAAAAATGTCATGAGAGATATTCATTATATAAGTACTGAAACTATTACGCTTGAAACTTTACAGGAAATTTTAGTAAATGATAAGGCACTTGAGTTATCTGAAGAAGCTAAAGTAAATGTTCAAAAATGCCGTGATTATTTAGATAAAAAAATGGCATCACTTACGACACCAATTTACGGAATCAATACTGGTTTTGGATCTTTATATAGTGTAAAAATCTCTAATGAGAATTTATCAAAACTTCAGGAAAATTTAGTAAAATCTCACGCTTGCGGAACGGGTGAGGAAGTTCCGGCAGAAATTGTAAAAATGATGCTTTTGCTTAAAATCCAATCTTTAAGCTACGGACATTCTGGAGTACAGCTTATTACACTACAGCGTCTTGTTGATTTTTATAATAATGATATTCTTCCTGTTATTTATACTCAGGGTTCACTTGGTGCTTCTGGCGATTTAGCACCTTTAGCGCATTTATCTTTACCTTTAATTGGAGAAGGAGAAGTTTATTTTGAAGGTAAAAAAGTGGCTTCTGCCGAAGTTCTAAAACATTTTAACTGGGAGCCAATTGTTTTACAGTCAAAAGAAGGTTTGGCTTTGTTAAACGGAACGCAGTTTATGAGTGCTTACGGAGCTCATATTTTAATTAAAGCATATAAATATTCGTATCTGGCAGATTTGATCGGAACAATTTCTTTGGAAGGTTTTGATGGAAGAATTGAGCCATTCAACGAATTGATACATTATATACGTCCGCATAAAGGACAAATCGTAACGGCGCAGCGTATTACTGAATTCTTAGACGGAAGCGAAATTATCGCTCAGGAAAAGAAACACGTTCAGGATCCATATTCTTTCCGTTGTATGCCGCAAGTTCACGGTGCTTCAAAAGATGCGATTGATTACGTTCGAAAAGTATTTAAGACAGAAATTAATTCGGTTACCGATAATCCCAATATATTTATTGAAGCTGATCAGATTATATCGGGAGGAAATTTCCACGGACAGCCTTTGGCATTAGCTTTAGATTTTATGGCAATTGCTTTGGCTGAATTAGGAAGTATTTCTGAAAGAAGAACATATCAGTTAATTTCCGGTTTACGTAACCTTCCGGCATTTTTGGTTGATAATCCGGGATTAAATTCTGGTTTTATGATTCCACAATATACTGCAGCAAGTATTGCCAGTCAAAACAAACAATTGGCGACTCCGGCTAGTGTGGACAGCATTGTTTCGAGTAACGGACAAGAAGATCATGTGAGCATGGGAGCCAACGGAGCGACGAAAGCCTTACGAGTTTTAGATAATTTAGAGCGTATTTTGGCTATTGAATTATTGAATGCATCTCAAGCAATTGCTTATAGAGAGCCTTTAAAATCAAGTGATTTCATCGAAATGTTCTTAAGCAGTTATAGAGAAGTTGTGCCTTTGGTTAAGGAAGATAGAATCTTACATTATGATATTGAAAACACGGTTTCGTTCCTGGAGAGTTTCCAAATAGAAAACGATTTGTTAACAATGGCTTAACATTGTAAAATATTATTGAAGTAATTTTGCACTATCAAAAATATAAAAATGTCAATAAACAGTATTTTCCAATTTTTAGTGCCGAAAGACAAGAAATTCTTTCCACTTTTTGAAGAGGCTTCAAGCAATTTAATTGAATTAGCTTCTAATTTACACGAAGCGGTAAACCTTCCATTAAAAGAAAGAGAAATTCTTTTTCAAAAGATTGACGAATTAGAGCAAAAAGGGGAAGACATTACACGTCAGACCAATTTGGAATTGAGCAGAAACTTTATCACTCCATTTGACAGAGAGGATATTCATACATTAATTACTTCTATCGATAACGTTGCTGATTACCTTCATGGTGCAGCAAGCCGTATGAGATTGTATCAGGTTGATAAGATTACAAAATCTATCAGAAAGATGACAGAAATTAACCTTGAGGCTTGTCAAAACATTGACAGTGCTGTAAAAGAGTTAAGAAATTTACAGAATTTTAAAATCATTAAAGATGCTTGTGCCAGAATTAATAAACTGGAAAATAAATCTGATAATGTATATAACAAAGCAGTTTTTGAAATTTTTGAAAACGAAACAGACGCTAAAAATATCATTAAATATAAAGAAGTGTTATCTGTTTTAGAATCAGCAACAGACAAATGTAAGAGTGTTGCGAACATACTAGAATCTATTTCTGTAAAACATTCTTAATTCAATCTTTCATTCTGAAGTTATAATTTTATGACGCTACTTATATTAATTATAGTATTAGCCTTAATTTTTGATTACATCAATGGTTTTCATGATGCGGCAAATGCTATAGCGACTGTTGTTGCTACAAAGGTTTTAACGCCTTTTCAGGCCGTTCTTTGGGCAGCATTTTTTAACTTTTTAGCTTATTGGGTTTTCGGATTTGGTGTTGCAGATACTGTTGCAAAAACAGCGCACACAATGGAAATTAACCTGGTTGTAATTCTTGCCGGGGTTATTGCGGCAATTTGCTGGAATTTATTGACTTGGTGGTTAGGAATTCCTTCAAGTTCTTCTCATACATTAATTGGAGGTTTTGCCGGAGCAGCGGTTGCGCATGCTATTGCAGTTCATGGTTTTTCTGGTTATGTTGGCGAGGATGGAGCAACACATTATTGGTATCAAATTGTAAGCTGGTATAAGGCCGGAAAAGATGGTGGAATGCCTTCTGGGGTTCTTATTATTATCGCCTTTATTGTTTTAGCACCTTTATTAGGAGCTTTGGCATCGTATTTAATTTCGATTTGGTTATTAAATGCTTCTCGTAAAAGTATTTGGCCTAAAATCTTTACTGTAGCCTTAATGATTGCAACAGTTTGGTTTGTATATTCACAAATGGTTCCTTATGAAGAAATTTTAGAGCATGGAAAACCTCGTTTTGATTCTCATTTTTGGAGCGTAGCTTTTGATCCTCATAATATTAAATGGTTTTTAGTAGCCTTTATTATTTTAACTGTAAGTGCATTTTGTTTGATATTTAGCAGTTTAAATCTTCATCAGGCTGATGCTGCTTTGAAAAAAATGCAATTATTATCTTCTGCGGCTTTCAGTTTGGGTCACGGAGGAAATGATTCTCAAAAAGTAATGGGTATTATCGCTGCTGCTGTAGCGGTTTACATCAATACAAATCCGGGAGTTCACATGGCTTCTTGGTTAGATGTTGTGCTGCCAAATGATGATTTGGGAATAAAAGGAGTAATGCCGGGCTGGATTCCGTTAGCTTGTTATTCTGCAATTGCAGCGGGAACTTTAAGTGGTGGATGGAAAATTGTAAAAACAATGGGTTCTAAAATCACAAAAGTAAGTTCATTTGAAGGAGTTGCTGCTGAAACCGCTGGAGCTTTAACGCTTTATTTTACAGAGCATTTAAAAATTCCGGTAAGTACAACACATACCATTACAGGATCTATTATTGGTGTTGGATTAACAAAACGTGTTTCTGCAGTTCGCTGGGGAGTTACCGTAAGTTTAGTTTGGGCTTGGATTCTAACTATCCCAATTTCAGCAATATTAGCAGGTTTGGTTTATTTTATACTAAGTTTGTTTATTTCGTAAAATGATTAAAATAAAATGTGAGATGTAAATCGCATTTTGTCAACATAATTAAAAAAGCCGATTTCAATTTGAAATCGGCTTTTTTATTGCGGATAGTTTACAAATGAAAAATGTCTGTAAATGATGTTTTTAAAATTTTTAGCAGTCATTTTTAATATTCTATAAATTGATATTTGCAGAATTATTAAATATGTAAACTCATTGTCTAAGGTGTTGAAATACATTAAAATGAGTTTTAAAAACTGCTAATTCCAATTGATACACATCTTCAAAAACAATAAATTTTCGCAGCTATTTTTTTTACTTGTATTTTTTTTACTTTTCGCTTGCAAAAAAGAGGATGATATAAGAAAAATCCGCTTGAAAGTAGATCAAAAAAAAGTAACCAGTAATCCAAATGAGGAATCGGATATAATTTCCTGTTTTATAAAAGAATCTGTTAGCAGATCTTTGAAAGGGATAGATACGAATAAGCTAAAATATTATACGGTAGAGAGAAACGATACTATTTTAGTAATTGCTAAGGTTACTGATATTATGGGAATCCAAAAGTCTTCCCGAAAAAAAATGTTATTTGCAATAAATGACTGCTTAATTTCTTCTGAAAGATATTATATGAAAAAGATTTACATTGATGTCGAAGGAAATTTTAGCACTCTGTTAGTAAAAACACCTATGAGATATGATTTAGACGGCAGGTTTGCAGATGAGGATTTACTCTTGTCATTTTATGGTAAATCAAAAATTCCTTTTAAGAAATAAGAAATAAAGTTTTTTGTTTCTTTTTAATTAAAATTCTGCAGGCTTTTGTGATTGTGTTTTCGTTTATAATGCGTTTGTTTTAATTTTTCCTGATCTTCAGAAATTATGCTGATTGTGCCGTCAATCTCTAACATTGCTAATTTTACATTTTTAAAAAATTCGATTCCGTGTTCTCTCATGGCTTCTTTTAGTTCTTCATCAGAAATGTCTAATTTACTTAAAGCTTTAAAATCGAGTTTTCCGTCGTGAATTAATACTTCAGGTTTATCCAATAACAAATCACTAAAAATTTTGTATTTATGGGTTAATTTTTTGATAATAAAATTGATTACAAATAATACTAATGCAGCAATTAAACCTCCTGAAAGGCTTGTGTCTGGACCAACCATTGCATTTTGAACGGAATTACTAATTAGTAAAATTAGAATAATATCTGCCGTATTTAATTGTGAAAGTTCTTTTTTACCAAAAACGCGTAAGGCAATTGTCATAAAAAAATAGACGGCAACGCTTCTTAATATGATATCTAAATAGGAGAAAAGCATGTTTTTTATTTTAAAGTTTAAAAAAAACTTTGTCAAAGTTTTAAAACTTTGACAAAGCTGCTAAATTATTTATGTGGTATTAAGTTTAGATGAACTTAACCAGAACATTTGACCCAAATATTTTTAGTGTCAATGATTTTCCAAATAGTATCTTTTTTTTCTAAGTATATTGATACTCCATTTGTTAATTCTTTTGAATAACAATCAATTTCCATGTAGGCTTTTTTGTTGTCTTCAGAAAATATTGGAATTGATAATATTATGTAATCGTTAGCTTTATCTATTTCTGATACTGGAATTATTTTTAGCTTTTTTGATATCTTTTGAGGTAATGTATATTTTAAAAAGCATTTATTCTGTTCCTCAAAATTTATTGAATCTTTGAAGCTGAATATTTTTTGTCCTTTCAGATTAGCGTTCAATAACATTTGGATATAAATTTCTGTGTTTTGGAGAATAATTGGTAACCTCGGTGGAAGTTTTACAACTGATAGTTTTGTAGGCTTTGCGTATATGTCCTCAGTGCTGATTTTAAGTTTCTTGAAACTGTTGCAAACTGCGTAAGAGTCTTTAGAATTCTCAATACGGTTTTGTTTAATAAAAGTTTCTACGATTTTATCAGTTTCAATCTTTCTAATTTTTTCATTATCAAGACAATCATTTTTATTGCAGCTTGTTATAATTAAAATTAGAAAGATTGTGATTTTTTTCATTGATAGAATATTAAAAAAAGCTTCTGATTATAGTTTAAAATTCTTTTCAATTGCTTTGATCATTTCTCCGGCAATATCTTTATTTGTTGCGCCTTCGATTCCTTCAAGACCCGGTGAAGAGTTTACTTCCAATAATAATGGCCCTTTTGAAGAACGAATAATATCAACACCAGCTACTTTTAAATCCATAGCTTTTGCAGCCTTAATAGCGATCTTCTTCTCTTCGGCAGTTACTTTGATTACAGATGCTGTTCCGCCAAGGTGAATATTGGCTCTGAATTCTCCCGGCATTGCTTCACGCTGAATTGCGGCAACCACTTTTCCGTCAATTACAAAGCAGCGAATATCTTTTCCGTTTGCTTCTTTAATAAATTCCTGAACTAAAATATTGGCATTTAAGCTTTTAAAAGCATTGATTACACTTTCTGCTGCTTTTTTGGTTTCGGCCAAAACAACCCCTTTTCCCTGCGTTCCTTCTAATAATTTGACAATTAGAGGAGAACCTCCAACCATCTTAATTAAATCGTCTGTATCCAGCGGAGAATTAGCAAAACCTGTTGTTGGGATATCAATACCGCTATTTAAAAGCAATTGCAGTGAATATAATTTATCTCTTGATTGTGTTATGGCTGTAGCTGAATTTAAAACGAAAACTTTCAATGCTTCAAACTGACGTGTTAAAGCACAGCCGTAAAAAGTTATGCTTGGTCGAATTCGGGGAATAATAGCATCAAACTGATTTAAGATTTTTCCGCCTCTGTAATGAATCTCAGGAGTTTTAGCGTCGAGTTTCATGTAACATTCTTTGATGTTCAAAAAATGCATTTCATGACCGCGCATTTCGCCAGCTTCCATGATTCTTTTATTGCTGTACAATTCCGGATTACTGGCTAAAAGACCAATTCGCAAACCAGAACTTGCTTTTTCTGAGTTTTGGTATAATTCTTTTAAAGCTTCACTTGTCGGCTGTCCAAGTAAGTATTTTTCTTCCGGATCAACCAATACACGTCCGCTCATGGCTTCGCGTCCTAAAAGCATACGGAAACCCATTGAATCACGATTAGTCAAAGTCATTTCTATTGGCCATTTTGAATCGCCAATTCTAATATTGGTCTGAATTACATAACGGTGTTCTCTAAAACCGCTTGAACTTTTTACAATTCTTTTATCAACAAGCGGAGCTTCGCAATGAATGATGGTTTTGATATTATTTTGAATTGGATTAATGTCAAACTTAACCCAATTAGCATCATTTTTTATAAAAGGAGCTATGTTGATAGCGTGCATTGCCGAAGTTTTGGCACCAGAATCGACACGAGCCTTAATTGTCGGGATTCCAAGTTCTGGAAATGCGCACCATTCTTCGCTGCCTAAAATGACTTTGTTTTGAAGCATACTTTGTTTTATTTATTATAGAATTTAAATTCAAAAATAGCTATTTGCTTTTACTAAAGATAGTAAATTATCCAAAAAAAACACCCGTTAAGTTATGAAAACGTAACGGGTGGATTATTTTTGTTATAAATTTTAAGTAATTTATTGATTTGTCGGCTCTTCGGCTTTGTGAATTTCTACCGAAAGTTCTTGCGAATCTTCTTTTAAATCCATCATGATTTCATCGCCTGAATGTATTTTCGAAGTGATGATTTCTTCTGCTAACAAATCTTCAACATATTTCTGAATTGCTCTTTTCAGCGGTCTTGCTCCAAATTGTTTATCAAAACCTTTTTCGGCAATAAATGCTTTAGCTTTGTCTGTTAAACTTAATTTGTAACCAAGTTCAGCAATACGAGAATAAAGTTTTTTCAATTCGATTTCGATAATCAAATCGATATCTCCTTTTTCTAAACTGTTGAATACAATTACATCGTCAATTCTGTTTAAGAATTCAGGAGCAAAAGTTTTTTTCAATGCATTTTCGATAATGCTTTTTGAGTTTTCATCGGCCTGAGCCACTTTTGCAGCAGTTCCGAATCCAACGCCTTGTCCGAAGTCTTTTAACTGACGTGCTCCAACGTTAGATGTCATGATAATAATAGTGTTTTTAAAGTCAATTTTACGACCTAAACTATCTGTTAAATATCCATCATCTAAAACTTGTAACATCATGTTAAACACATCTGGATGCGCTTTTTCGATCTCATCTAAAAGTACAACGCAATATGGTTTTCTACGAACTTTTTCAGTTAATTGTCCACCTTCTTCGTAACCTACATATCCCGGAGGCGCTCCAACTAAACGAGAAATAGCAAATTTTTCCATGTATTCGCTCATGTCGATACGAACTAACGCATCTTCAGAATCGAATAATTCTTTTGCTAAAACTTTCGCTAATTGTGTTTTACCAACTCCAGTCTGACCTAAGAAAATGAATGAACCAATTGGTTTATTTGGATCTTTAAGTCCGGCTCTGTTACGTTGAATAGAACGTGCAATTTTAAGAACAGCTTCATTTTGACCAATTACTTTGTTCTGAATCAATTCAGGTAATTGCGCTAATTTGTTGCTTTCTGTTTGTGCAATTCTATTTACTGGGATTCCTGTCATCATAGAAACAACATCGGCTACATTATCTTCTGTAACTTCAATTCTGTTGTTTTTAGAATCTTCTTCCCATTGTTCTTGTGCAACAGCTAGATCTTTTTCAATGCGTTTTTCATCATCGCGAAGTTTGGCAGCTTCTTCATATTTTTGTTTTTTAACTACCATGTTTTTCATTTCGCGAACTTCTTCTAACTGACGTTCTAAATCCAAAATTTGTTTTGGAACATCAATATTAGTAATGTGAACACGAGATCCGGCCTCATCCATTGCATCGATAGCTTTGTCTGGTAAGAAACGCTCAGACATATATCTGTTCGTTAACTTCACACAAGCCTCAATTGCTTCCTGTGTATAAGTAACATTATGGTGGTCTTCGTATTTGTCTTTTACGTTGTTCAAAATCGCGATTGTTTCTTCAACAGAAGTTGGCTCAACAATTACTTTTTGAAAACGTCTTTCTAAAGCACCGTCTTTTTCAATATATTGTCTGTACTCGTCAAGAGTTGTAGCACCAATACATTGTATTTCTCCTCTTGCTAATGCAGGTTTGAACATGTTTGAAGCATCAAGTGAACCTGTTGCTCCTCCAGCTCCTACTATAGTATGGATTTCGTCAATAAAAAGAATAATGTCATCGTTTTTCTCCAGCTCGTTCATTACGGCTTTCATTCTTTCTTCAAACTGGCCTCTGTATTTTGTTCCGGCAACTAAACTTGCCAAATCCAATGTTACAACACGTTTGTGAAAAAGAATACGAGATACTTTCTTCTGGATAATGCGTAAAGCAAGTCCTTCTGCAATAGCAGATTTACCAACTCCTGGCTCTCCAATAAGAAGTGGATTGTTCTTTTTTCTTCGGCTTAAAATTTGAGAAACGCGTTCAATTTCTTTTTCGCGTCCTACTACAGGATCTAGTTTTCCTTCTTCGGCCATTTCTGTTAAATCTCTCCCAAAATTATCTAAAACCGGCGTTTTAGATTTTTTGTTTGACTTATTGGCTGGATTATTAAAACTACTTTCCTTTAGACTGTCATCTTGTCCTGAATCGTCATTGTACGATTCGTTTCTTGGCAAGTTTTCTAAGAATTCTTCTTCGTTTGGCGTCATGTTTAAATATTGTTCTTTAGCTATGTCATAATCTATTTTTAGCTTATTCAACAGCTTGGTTGTTGGATCGTTTTCGTTTCGTAAGATACATAAAAGCAAGTGAGCTGTGCTAATCGACGAACTTTGAAATACTTTAGCTTCTAGAAAAGTGGTCTTCAGTGCCCTTTCGGCCTGTCGGGTCAGATGAAGGTTTTTCTTTTCGGCATTTACCTCAACGCTCTGGTTGGCTGGACTCAGTATTTCTACCTTCCTGCGTAAATGGTCTAAATCGACTGCTAGGTTATTAAGTATATGAATAGCTTTTCCGTTACCATCTCTTAAAATGCCCAGCATTAGATGCTCAGTACCAATAAAGTCGTGTCCTAAACGAAGGGCTTCTTCCTTACTGTATGTAATAACATCTTTTACTCTTGGTGAAAAATTATCATCCATAATATATAATTGGTATTGTAAATTTAATGAATTACAGTTTGAAAAACAAAAACCATACCCATCGAGAACTACTGTCAGCTAATTGACAAAAAAAATAACAATAAAAGCGTTAAAAAACGCTTAATTTATTAACTAAAAGCTAAAATAAAGTTGTTAATAAATCATTTAAATAAGTGTAAGGAAATAGCTGAAAAAAATTTAAAAAAACGTATCTTGGCACGCTTTGAAACTAAATAATTATTTAAACATAACAACTTATGTCTGAAGGAGAAAAGTTAATTCCTATTAACATTGAAGATGAAATGAAATCAGCTTACATCGATTATTCGATGTCAGTAATTGTATCGAGAGCGCTTCCTGATGTTAGAGATGGCTTGAAACCAGTACATCGAAGAGTTCTTTACGGAATGTATGATTTAGGTGTAACTTCAAGATCTGCCCACAAAAAATCTGCGAGAATCGTAGGAGAGGTTTTGGGTAAGTATCACCCACACGGAGATACCTCAGTTTATGACGCAATGGTGCGTATGGCTCAGGAGTGGAGTATGCGTTATTTATTAGTTGATGGTCAGGGTAACTTTGGTTCTGTCGATGGTGACAGTCCGGCAGCAATGCGTTATACTGAGGCCAGAATGCGCAAAATCTCAGAAGATATTATGGCAGATATCGAAAAAGAAACAGTTGATTTTCAATTGAACTTTGACGATACTTTATATGAGCCAAAAGTAATGCCTACGAGAGTTCCTACCTTATTAGTTAATGGAGCAACAGGTATTGCAGTAGGTATGGCAACTAATATGCCGCCGCACAATTTAACAGAAGTTATTAACGGAACATTAGCGTACCTTGATAATAATGATATCGAAGTTGACGAATTAATGACGCATATTAAAGCTCCTGATTTTCCAACGGGTGGTGTAATATATGGTTATGAAGGCGTTCGCGAAGCTTTTAAAACTGGTAGAGGGCGTATTGTTATGCGTGCTAAAGTTGGTTTTGAAGAAGTTGACGGTAGAGAATGTATTATTGTTACCGAGATTCCATATCAGGTTAACAAAGCCGAAATGATTAAACGTACGGCTGATTTAGTTAATGATAAAAAAATAGATGGTATTGCCAACATTCGTGACGAGTCTGATAGAAACGGTATGCGTATCGTTTATATCTTAAAACGTGACGCTACGCCAAACGTAGTATTGAATACCTTATATAAATTCACTTCATTACAATCTTCTTTTAGTGTAAATAATATTGCACTTGTAAAAGGACGCCCTCAAATGTTGAATCTTAAAGATATGATTCACTACTTTATTGAGCACCGTCATGATGTTGTAGTTCGTAGAACACAATTTGAATTACGTAAGGCAGAAGAAAGAGCGCATATTTTAGAAGGATTAATTATTGCTTCTGATAATATTGATGAAGTAATTGCGATAATCAGAGGTTCTAAAAATACGGAAGAAGCCCGTGAGAAATTAATCGAAAGATTCAGTTTGTCAGATATTCAGGCTCGTGCCATTGTTGAAATGCGTTTGCGTCAGTTAACAGGTCTGGAGCAAGATAAGTTAAGAGCTGAGTTTGAAGAATTAATGAAATTAATCGAACACTTAAAAGCTTTATTAGCAGACGTTAATTTAAGAACTAACTTAATTAAGGAAGAACTTGAAGAAATTCGTGAGAAATACGGAGACGAACGTCGTTCTACTATTGAATATTCTGGTGGAGATGTAAGTATCGAAGATTTAATTGCTGATGAAAATGTGGTTATTACAATTTCGCATGCGGGTTATATTAAGCGTACGAACTTAACAGAATATAAAACTCAAAATAGAGGCGGAGTAGGTCAAAAAAGCGCCGGAACAAGAGATCAGGATTTCCTTGAACATATGTTCGTTGCGACAAACCACCAATATATGATGTTCTTTACCCAAAAAGGAAAATGTTTCTGGATGCGTGTTTATGAAATTCCGGAAGGAAGTAAAACTGCTAAAGGTAGAGCAATTCAAAACTTAGTAAATATTGAAAGCGACGATAAAGTAAAAGCTTTCATTTGTACACAAGACTTAAAAGACAAAGATTATATCAATACGCATAACCTTGTAATGGTTACGAAACAAGGACAGGTTAAGAAAACTTCTTTAGAGAAATATTCTAAACCTCGTGTAAATGGAGTTGCTGCTATTACTATTAAAGAAGGTGATGAATTACTTGAAGCTAAATTAACTGACGGAGAAAGCCAAATTATCCTGGCAGTTAAGTCTGGTAAATTAGTTCGTTTTGAAGAAACAAAAACACGTCCGATGGGAAGAACAGCTTCTGGAGTTCGTGGAATTTCTTTAAAAGATGATACTGATGAAGTAATTGGTATGGTTACTGTTGGTAAAAATGATGTTGCTGATTCTCAAATATTAGTTGTAACTGAAAATGGATACGGAAAACGTACCAAATTAGTTGATGACGATGGAGAAGATGTATACAGAATTACAAACCGTGGAGGTAAAGGGGTTAAAACTCTTAATATCACGGAGAAAACAGGAAAATTAATTTCGATTAATGCCGTTACAGATTCTGATGATTTAATGATCATCAACAAATCTGGACTAACAATTAGAATGGCAATTGAGGATTTGCGTGTTATGGGACGTGCTACTCAAGGTGTTAGATTGATTAACCTAAAAGGTAAAGATTCTATCGCTGCTGTTACAAAAGTTATGAAAGACGATGCAGAAGAAGTTATTGTAGATGAAGATGGTAATGTTGTCGAATCTGCAATTGAAAGAGTTAAGCCGGATCTTGATGAAGTTCTTGAAGATGATGGAACTGCAGAAGATGACGATGATGACGCTGATGATGTAGTGGAAGACGAAGACGACTCTGAAGAGGAAGAATCTGAAGAATAGAGATAAAACCACAAGAAAATTAAATTAAATATACAAATTGAACATTATGAAAAGTAAATATGTTATACTAGCGTCAGCATTACTGATTTCTGTAGCTACATTTGCTCAAAAAGATCAGATTAAAAATGCTGAAAAAGCATTGAAAAGCGGCGATGCACAAGGAGCTCTTGCACAGTTAAAAGATGCAGAGAACTCTATAGTGAATGCAAAAGATACAGAGCAGGCTCAATATTATTTTGTACAAGGGAATGCTTATTTAGACCTTGCAACTAAAAAAGTTGAAGAAAGTAAAAACTTAAGTGCAGCAGCTGACAGCTATAAAAAATTAATCGATGTTGAAAATGCATCTGGAAAACAGAAATATTCAACTCAGGCAGCAGCTTCGATTACAAATATCAAAGGTTTGTTGATTAATTCAGCTATTGCTGATACTCAAAACAACAAAAATGTAGAAGGTGCTAAAAAATTGTATGATGCCTATTTGTTAGATAAGAATGATACAATCAATCTTTATTACTCAGCTTCTACAGCTGTAAATGGTCAAGATTATGACGTTGCGCTTTCTAGATATGAAGAGTTGAAAAAATTAAACTATTCTGGTAAAGGAACTTTATATTTAG
The DNA here is from genome assembly GCF_031455715.1 of Flavobacterium sp. 2755. Lineage (NCBI taxonomy): Bacteria > Pseudomonadati > Bacteroidota > Flavobacteriia > Flavobacteriales > Flavobacteriaceae > Flavobacterium > Flavobacterium sp. 2755. The sequence goes on along the minus strand of NZ_JAVDTG010000003.1, from coordinate 135,904 downwards.
CTACAAATAAAGCTAGTGGAAATGAAGATAACTTTGCTAATGCAAAAGATAGAGATTTAGCTGTAAAATTAGGAACTCATGAAAAACCTAAAACAGAAGCAATTCCTTCAAAAAGAGGTGAAATCTATAAAAACTTAGCATTGATTTTAGTTCAAAAAGGAAAAATCGAGGATGCTAAAAAAGCAATTGCTGATGCTAGAAAAACAAATCCGGAAGATTCATCATTACTTTTAACAGAAGCTAACTTATACCTTGAGACGAAAGATTTCGAACAGTATAAAAAATTAGTTGGTGAAGCATTACAAAAAGATCCAAACAATGCTGATTTATTATTCAATTTAGGTGTTATTAGTGCAAATGCAAAAAATGAGGCTGACGCTGAGAAATACTATTTAAAAGCTATCGAAATCAATCCTAACTATACTAATGCATACCTTAACCTTGCTGCATTAAAATTAGAAGCTGAAAAACCAATCATTGACGAAATGAATAAATTGGGTACTTCTGCAAAAGATATGAAACGTTATGACGTTTTAAAAGCGCAAAGAGAAGGTGTTTTTAAAGGTGTTATTCCTTACCTTAAAAAAGCAAATGAATTAGATCCTAAAAACGAAGATGTTGCTAAAACATTATTAGGAGTTTATAAAGCATTAGAAATGACTGCTGAAGCAAAAGCTTTAAAAGCAACAATGAACTAATATTAGTCATTTCATTATATAAAAAAACCATCCTGTAAAACAGGATGGTTTTTTTTATGCTTAGAAAATAGACTTAACTCACTAATGTAGCAGATAAAGTTATAGTTGTATTTAAAAGCTTTGAAATCGGGCAGATTTCTTTTGCTTTTGCAGCAGTTTTTTCAAATTCTTCTGCAGATATAGAAGGCACTTTTCCTTTTAAATCTAAATGAATTAAAGTTATCGTTCCGTCTTCAAAAGTTACTGTAGCTTCTGTAGACAAATCATCTGCAGTAAAACCTCCTTCGTTAAGCAAAAAGCTTAACTGCATTGTAAAACAGCCAGAATGCGCTGCTGCAACTAATTCTTCAGGGTTTGTTCCAACTCCGTCTGCAAATCTTGTTTTAAAAGACAATTGTGCGTTATCTAATGTTGTACTTTGTGTACTTATAGTTCCTTTTCCTTCCATGCCGGTTCCTTTCCAGTTGGCATTTGCTTTTCGTGTAAATTTCATGTTCTTCTTATTTAAAAATTAGTATTAAATGTTATTTGTTTGATTATTGTTAATAGTGGTAACTCAAATATAATCAATATTTTGCAGAATAGTTTTACGAAATTTAATGAGAATGTTAAGTTTTAGGTTTTTTATTGTGGTGATATTTAACCGCAAAGACGCAAAGGTTTACGCAAAGTTCGCAAAGTTTTTTGTTGAAAGTTGGATTGGAATTTTAACGCAAAGAACACCAAGGATTTGCGCAAAGTTTGCAAAGTTTTTTATTTTTATACTAGTATACAAAGTTCACAAAGCTGTTATTGACAAAGCTTTGCGAACTTATGTTTTTAAACATTCCTTAATAAAAAATCTTTGCTGTCTTTGCGTTAAAAAATGACTACAAAAAATAAGTACAAAAAAAGGTGCAATGAATTTCATTACACCTTTATATTTAAATGGTTTCGACTTCGCTCAACCTGACAATTATTCCGGCTGATTTAAGTTTCTTAATTGTTTCAATTTATCTTTCCAAACGTCAAGGCTTTCTTTGTGAATAGCAATGTTTTTGCGTACTTCTGTAACAATTGAATTCTCTTTTTTAGCATTTTTAGTATTGGTAAAGAACTGAATGTTGTTTTCTAACTGGAAAATTTCATTTTGAACTTCTTCAATTTTACGCATAATGAAAATCTTTTCATTATCTAATTTTCTCGTATCGTTACTGTCTGATAACGAATCGATTCTATTAGAGAAACGCATCATTTCAGATTCTTTTTTGCTTAAACTTAGTTTTTCAAATAGTGCATCTAAAATTTTATTGAATTTACCTTCAATATGGCGTCTTGAAAAAGGAACTTTTCCGTAACCTTTCCAAATTTCAATATGCTGTTTTATGGCATCAAGATCTGTTTTGTGATCGCCTGTTAATTGGTAAGCTCTTAAAATATCTAAGTATGCTTTTTTGTTATCAAATGCAGCAACCTCATCAGCATTTTCTTCTGATTTGTGTTCTTTTAATTTATCAAAATAATGATTACACGCATCTTTAAACTCTTTCCAGATTTTATCTGAATATTTTTTAGGAACATGACCAATTTGTTTCCATTCTTCCTGAATTTGTTTCATGATTGGAGTAGTAGAGCCAAAATCTGTGCTTTCCTGCAATTCTTTGGCTTTAGCTACAAGAGCCATTTTTTTATTTAAATTATCGTTCTGATCTTTCTTGATATCCTTATAAAACGAATTTTTAAAGGCATTGAAATTTCTAACAGCTGTTTTAAACGAAGCCCAGGTTTCCTCATTTACTTCAGAAGGAACTTTTCCGGCAGCGAAAAACTCATTTCTTAAAGCTTCCACTTTTTGAATCTGAACAAGCCATTGCGAGTGCGAGTTTACTTTCTCCGTTCCTAAAACCTCGATTTTAGAAATAATTTCTTTTTTAGCTTCAAGATTTTGTTGTTCGTTTGCTCTTTGGCTTTCGAATAAAACTTCTCTTTTATCGTGAATTTTTTTAGTCAGTTCGCTAAATTTATTCCAGATAGAATCACGGTGTTCTTTAGAAACAGGTCCGATATCTTCTTTCCAAAGTCGGTGTAAGTCTTGTAATTCTCGGAAAGCTTTACTTATGTCGTTTTCGTTTACAAGCTCCTCAACTCTTGCAATGATTTTTTGTTTTTGCTCTAAGTTATGTTTAAAATCTAAATCTCTTGCTTCACGATCTAAATGCAGATAATCATAAAAATTTTCTACATGAAAGTGATAGTTGTTCCAAACGTGATTATATTTGTCTTTTGGAATCGCTCCTGCATTTTTCCATCTTTCTCTCAAATCATTAAAATGCTTAAGAGTGTCTTTTATATTTGCCTGTGGATTTATAAGTTCTTTTAATTCCTCAACTATAGCAAGACGGTTTTCTAAATTAGATTTTAGATTAGTCTGTAAATGTTTAAAGTGAGCATTTCTTTTCTCTCTAAAAATATTATAATATTCATCAAACTTAGATTTTAAAGGAGAATGATATTCAAATTCTTCATTTGGATCTTCTTTTGAAGCATTAAATTCTTCTCTTTTTTCTTCTATAAGATGGTTGTATTGTAGTAAAAATGATTTTTTGATTTCCTCAATATGATCTTTTACAGACATTGTTTTGTCTATATTAACCAATTTTTTAAGTTCGTCTACCAGTGCATCCAAAGAAAAAGTATCATAATCCTTCATAGGAATATCATGACGCTCTTTTAGCGTTTCATCTTCACTTTCTTCGGCGTTTGAATTTGTTATGGCATCTAATGCACTTTGATGATCAGTTTCTTCAATTTCAGCTGTTTCTTCAACTTCATTTTCAACATCTGGAACAGTAGTTTCGGTTACCGTTTCAGTTTCTGCAGCTTCAACTGTATCATCTTGTGTAGAATCACTAATATCGATTCCTAACTTTCCGTCTGCTTCTTGCAGGTTATCATTCTTTTCTTCTAACATTTTAAATGTATAAGGTTTTTACTTTAAACAGAGCGAAAGATAGTAAAGGTGTTTCTAACTACAAAATAAATCGTTTGTTTATGCTGTATTTTACGATGAAATTCTTATTCTTTACTATCATTTACACCTTTGATATGTTAATTTTTATAAATTGTTTGAAGGAAATAAAAATTTCAATTTCCTATTGTTTTTAGAAGATTGAAGTTAAACTAACGATTTTAGATAGAAACTTTTGTCGATTCCTGATTAAAATAAAATCAGCATTCCAACTTCAATTCCCCAATTATAAGACTTATGATTCCCAAAAGCAACGCTCGGATGAATATATGCCATATCATTTGCTGTTATTTTTCGGCCAAATTCTATAAAAGCATTATTTGGAAAACCCTTATTTGTATTATTGTATCTAAATGCGGCATCGGCAGCAAACCAGTTTTTTCCAAAAATGTACATAAAATAATTCTCAAAAGATGTGGTATTGATATCACTTCTGTTGCCTGATCCTGCGAAACTGGATTGGTTTTCTAAAGAACTTATCCATAATAATTTATTCATGACCAAATATTTTCCATAGAAAACAGCAGGAGCAATGACCCATTTTCCTGATCCTAAAGCAGGATCAACAGCTGAATTTGATATGACCCGGGCGCGAAAAGCAATTCCGCCGTTTTTATGCTCTAAATATGGGATATAGCTGATTCCAACTCCAATATCTCCAACTCCGGTTTTATTTATAGAAGAAGTATTAGTAGAAACTAATGGAAGATCGACTCTTAAATTCCAGGCCTTATTGGCAATAGGATGTAAAAATCGAAGCTGTGTTGTGTTAAATGAGCCAGAATCAGTATCTAAATATTCATTAAAAAGTAAAATCGTTTTTAGATAATAATGATATCGGGCTTCTGTATACACACTACTTGCGGTCTCATTTGTGTTTTGAGATTCCTGTGCTGTGGAAGCAAGAGAAATAAAAAATAAAATGCAGAAGTAAAGTATTGATTTTTTCATAACTATCTACAAATGAGTAGACTAATTTACAAAAATTACTTTAATTTCCTACATTGTGTATTTTTTTATTTGTTCCAGATCTTCCAGGCTTTCTCTGCCTGAAAAATAAGCATGTCATATCCGTTTTTAATTACGGCACCTCTTTCTTTAGCATTTTTAAGAAATTGAGTTTCGGCAGGATTATAAATCAAATCGTATGCGATGTGTTTTTCTGTAAAAAACTCATAAGGAATATCAGGGCAAGCTTCTATGTTAGGGCTTGTGCCAACTGGCGTACAATTGATTATGATTTGATAATTATCAAAAGTTGTAGCATTGATTAAGTTGTAATCAATGATGTTTTCTTTTGCTTCTCTTGAAACAAAAGTATAAAGAATACCAAGTTCATCCAATGCAAAAGCCACACCTTTTGAAGCGCCGCCGGTACCAAGGATTAATGCCTTTTTATGATGCGGTTCTAATAAAGGTTTTAATGATTTTTTAAAGCCGTAGTAATCGGTGTTGTAACCTTTTAGTTTTCCGTTTTTGGTAAACTTAATAGTATTTACAGCACCAATTAAAGCTGCTTTTTTTGATAGTTTATCTAAAAAAGGGATAACCTGTTCTTTATAAGGAATCGTAACATTTAAACCTTTCAAATCTGGATTGTTTTTCAATAATCCTGTAAAATGGCTGATCTCAGAAATGTCGAAGTTTTCGTAGCTGTTGCCTGCGAAAATTTCGTCGTTAAATTTTTCTGTAAAATAACCTTTTGAAAATGAGTAACTAATATTACGGCCCAATAAGCCAAAACGCCTTTTTAAAATATCAATCATTATTATTTTCTGTGTTTTTCGATATAATTTCTAACTGTTTTCTTTGTCCACACAACCGGAAATAAATCTTCGATAAGAATATAATTATCAAAGTTTAAACGAAGTCCGTTGCTTAAATGGAATTTTGCCTTTGTATTGTCCTGAATCATAAAATACAATCCTGCTAAACGATATTCGATTTCGTTTTCTTCCGGAAAATATTCTGAAGCCTGAAGCAATGTTTGAATGGCACTTTCAAATTCTCCTAAAAATTGAAGGATATCAACCCAGTATAACCAGGTATCAAGAGCATAATCTCCAAATTCAACTGCTTTTCTGTATCCAAATTCAGCTTCTTCAAAAAAGTTCATTTGTTTATTGATCGTTGCGTAACGTTTCCAGTACAAACGATTTTGATTGTCGATTGCTAATGCTTTATTGACAAAAAACAATGCTTTTTGAAAATTCTTTTGGCGAACATGAAAATCTGTAATCGCAATCCAGCCTTTATCTAAAAGCGGATCTTCATGAACAGTCTGGTTGTAATATTGAAGTGCTTTTACAGCATTTCCTAATTTTTCATAACATTTACCAATACGCAACAAGGCATACGAAGTTGCATCATCTAACTCAATGGTACGATTATAGCTTTCAATCGCTTCATTGTATTTTTTAAGACGTTCGTAAGCTTTTGCTTTTTCCATAAATGCACCTAAAAACTCATCGTCGATTAGGGTTGCATAATCAAAAGCACGAATGGCATTTTCATATTCTTTTACGCCATAATGCAGTCTTCCAAGCTGGTGCCATGCAATTTCGCTGTATGGGTTTTTGTTGATGTAGTCGTTCAGATATATAATAGCTTCCTGATTTTGATCTAAAAATTCAAAGCAGTAAACCACATTATATAAGGCAGATTGATCTTCTAAATCTTCTTCAAGACATTTGATGAAGCTTTCTTTTGCCAGTTCAAGATTATCCATAAAAAGGTATTCCATTCCAATCAAGTTGTACACGTCGGCATAATCATCAGTATATTGCAGGGCAATTTTAAGTAATTCTACCGCTTTTTCGTGTTGATCTCTTTTAGAACAAATATTTGCTTTTTGGATATAAATTTCCTCGTTGTTTGGTTCGATTGCATACAACTCGTTTAAAAGCTTCTCAGCGATTTCAAGTTTGTCTTCGTAAACCAGCATTTCTACTTGTACTAATTTTAAGCCTGTAGATTTTGGATGTTGGTCTAATGCAAGTTTTAAGGCCTTTTTTGCTAAATTAGCCTTGCCTATATCTAAATAATGAAGAATGATTTCTTCAAATTCTTCAGAATCAAAAAAGAGCACTTTGTTAGTTTTTAACATCGACTCAAATTTTGATAAGGATAGGTTATAATCTTCTTCTTCGTTGCTTAATTGCATACTTTGTTTTATTTGAAATTAGCCTGTTATAAATTTAGGCAACCATATAATTGATGTGGGGAAGGAAAATTAATTGTTTTGAACAATTTAATTAACAATGAATTTAGAATTTACGCTCCAAATTTAGTTATAATCTTCTGATTTTTAAAAGATTATTTAATTATTGCCCGCTTTTAAAATTTCGTCCATAACATTTAAAATTATGGAACAGCCTTCTCTTATTTCTTCCTCAGAAATGGTAAGCGGCGGTGTTATACGGATTGCACATCCTTCAAACAAAAGCCAAAACAATATTAGCCCTTTGTCCTGGCAGTTTAAAATAACCTGATTCGTTATATCTGCCGTTTCAGTCATCGCAGCGAGCATTAATCCCTTTCCTCTAACTTCCTTTATCAAAGGATGTACCAAAAGCGATCTGAACAGTTTTTCCTTCTCTAATGCTTCCTGCATTAAATTTGTCTCAGTTAATTCCTGCAAAGTAGCTAAACAAGCTGACGCAATGACAGGATGCCCACCAAATGTGGTAATATGTCCCAGTTTAGGATTTTCGGTTAAAAGGTCCATTCTTTCGGCCGAAGCTGTAAAAGCACCAACAGGCATTCCGCCTCCCATACCTTTTCCCATAACGACAATATCAGGAACAACATCGTAGGTTTGAAAACCAAAAAGTTTCCCGGTTCTTCCAAAACCTGGTTGAATTTCATCTACAATCATTAACGCTCCAACTTCATCACAACGCTTGCGGACTTTTTGCAGAAAGTTATTTTCGGGCTGAATAAATCCGGCACCACCTTGTATCGTTTCTAAAAGAATGGCAGCGGTTCTGGTTGTTATTTTTTCTAAATCGGCTTCATTATTAAATGTAATGAAATCTACATCTGGAAGCAGTGGACGAAAAGCTCGTTTGCGTTCTTCAAATCCCATAACACTCATAGAACCCATTGTATTTCCGTGATAAGCGTTATGGCAAGAAATAAGCTGACTGCGTCCTGTTGTTCTTTTAGCTAGTTTTAAAGCGCCTTCAATTGCTTCTGTTCCTGAATTTACTAAATAGGTTTTATTTAGGGATTCTGGAAGGAGTGAAGCCATTAATTTGCAATACTGAACTGCGGGACTCTGCGAATATTCTCCGTAAACCATTACGTGCGAATATTTGTCTAACTGGTCTTTTATGGCCTGATTTACTCTGGGATGCTGATGCCCAAGCGTACAAGCCGAAACTCCGGCAACAAAGTCTAAGTATTTTTTATCGTTTGTATCGTATATGTATGATCCAATGGCGTGCGAAACTTCCATTCCTAAAGGATAAGGGGAAGTTTGTGCCTGGTATTTTATAAAATCTGGGTTCATTTTTTTTTAAGATGCTAAGTTGCTGAGATGCTAAGGTTCTTAGGTTTTTGTTTCAGGTTTAAAGTTTCAGGTTACTGGAGACTGAAAACTGAGACTAATTTTTAACGCAAAGATCGCAAAGATTTACGCAAAGTTTGTAAGGTTAAAATTAAGAATGCATTGTTAATGAAGATCTCAAAGCTGAAACTGAAAATTAAATGTGTTTCAAGTTTCAAATTCTGAAAACTGAGACTGAAAACTGAGACTGAAAACTGAAGACTATTTAACTTTAGTTTTCGTTTCTGTCTTAACAGCTGGTTTCTTTTTATCGTAATTCAAAGTCTCTTTCCTGACTTTCATCGGAACGTTTTTATCTTTTTCTTCCTGCTCTTTTCCTTCTTTGACTAATTTGTCGTTCATTTCATTTTCTTCGGCAGTAAAAATATCATCTTTCGATTTTATTCTTTCGTCGCCGCGCCAGACAAAACCACGCAGTTTACGGGCATTTTCAGGTAAATCTTCTTCAGGGAAAATATCTCCGTCAACACGATTAAAAAACGTAATCGTTTCTACGGCATTATTCTCGAGAATCAGGTTTATTTTACTGCTGACATTTTTATTAATTCCGATTAATTCATTGGCGTCGTTCCGCATAAAATAGACGACTTCGGTATTTTTGACGACATCAACATCGTGGAGTTTTCCTTCTTTAAACTTTCCAAATAAATTGAGTCCCTTGACCTGATTATACCCCGTTCCTAAAGTGTCCTTGGAGATGAGGAAAGTGTTATTAATAACTTTTAGTGAATCTAATTTTTTGGTATTGTTATCGCCAATTAAATGCATTAAATCACCCGTAATCTGACTGTCGCCGTTCCACAAAATCGGACTTCCAATTAATTTTGTTAAAGCAGTTTTAGAGTTTGAATGTATCGAATCGCATTTTCCACTCATGTCGGTTTTATAAAAGCGGACATTTTTAAAAGCTCTCAAAATTCGTTCACCTTCTTTTCCCGTAACCATTAATCTTTGTCCGTGAATATAAACTGAATCGTTTTCTACTAAATTAATAGCAACGGCTCTTTTGGTTACAAACATCGAATCTTTTAGTTTGTAAATTTCGGCATAATGCCCTTTTACAAGTCCTTTATTAATAGAATCGGTGATTTTTACATTTCGTGTTGCCGATGCAAATTCTGTGTTTCGATTATAAAATAAACTATCACCTTCAATGAGTCGGTCGTCGTATTTTATGTATGATTTCCGTAAAAAGTGAGCTAGGTTTTTCTTGGTGTCGTAAAAGCCTTTTTCGGTATAAATATAATTTGTTTTACTCGTAATTGTTGATGGACCAAGTAAATACGTATGTCCGGAATTACTGTAATAATCTAAATGATTTGATTTTATAACATATTTAGGATTCGTAATCGTAACTTCTGTCAAAAACTGAAATTTTTTCTCAGCGACAAAATACCTTCCAGATTTACTCACTAAAGTATTGTCTTTGTTCACGATAGTACCTTTTGTATTATAGAAAACTTCTTGGGTATTTCGGTCAAAATTAATAGTGTCTGTTTGCAGAGTTGCATCTGGTGAAGTCATTACAGCATCTCCAGTTGCAAAAGCTTTTTTCATATTTCCGTTATATTCGGCATATTTACTATTTAAAAACAAAGTATCACCTTGTACTAATTGTACATTACCAAAAGCTTTTAAATAATTTTCTTTCTGAAAGTAATACGCTTTATTACAAGTAAGAACTACTCCGTCGTGGTTCACTTTTACGTTTCCGGTTAGCAAGACTGCATCAGGCGCTGTAGCCTGATCCACATCTAAATAATCAGAATGTTCTATGTTGATTTTTTTTGGTCCCTGCGCTTTTTTTGGTGCTTGCGCAGAAATGATTTGAACACTTAATAAAAGCAGACAAGATATAAAAAAGAGTAATTTCTTCAAGTGATTAAATTTTTGTCAAATTTATAAAAAAGGATATAACCTTAGATTGTTATTAGCATTAATTTATCTTTTTAGGTTCAAAGTAACAAAGTAACAAAGGTTCAAAGTTTGAATTTAAAAATTTCGCTTACATTTCAAAACCTTTGTCCCTTTGTTACTTTGAACCTTTGTCCCTCTATTTTATCAACAAAACTATAAACTCTCACGTTGTAGTTAACGATTTCGTTATTGCAAAATGATAAATTGAAATGGCATTCTTTAGAGTTATAAAAAATAAACTAAATTTAGGAATTGGATTTAGATTTCTAATTCCAAAAAACAGATACGTTTAGATTTAAAAAACTATGATAAAAAGTAAATTTATTGCTGCGGGAATGGCCACAGCAATGTTGTTTTCGGGTTGTAAAACAAAAGATTTAAAAATGAGTGAAGTAAAAGAAGAAAATTCAAAAGATCATAAAATTGTTGTATACCAGGTTTTTACCCGTTTATTCGGAAATAAAAACAAAACTAATAAACCGTGGGGAACTATTGAAGAAAACGGAGTTGGAAAGTTTAATGATTTTACAGATAAAGCGCTTCACGAAATTAAGGATTTAGGTGTAACATATATTTGGTATACCGGCGTACCTCATCACGCTTTGGTTCATGATTATACGGCTTACGGAATCTCAAACGACGATCCGGAAGTGGTAAAAGGCCGTGCAGGTTCACCGTATGCTGTAAAAGATTATTATAATGTAAATCCTGATTTGGCTGTAAATCCTGCAAATAGATTAGAGGAATTTGAGGCTTTAATCGCACGTACACATAAAGCGGGATTAAAATTAATTATAGATATTGTTCCGAATCATATTGCGCGTAAATACGAAGGGAAAAATAATCCTGAAGGTGTAAGAGATTTTGGTGCCGATGATGATGTAAATGTAGAATATAAACGAGATAATAATTTCTACTATATTCCAAATGTACACTTTGAAATTCCCGATGGAGATATTCCGTTAAACGGAGAAAAAAATCCTCTTATTGATGGTGTTTTTGATGAAAATCCTGCAAAGTGGACAGGAAATGGTTCGCGTAAAGTGAAACCGGATCAAAATGACTGGTACGAAACGGTAAAAGTAAATTATGGCGTTCGACCTGACGGTTCAAAAGATTTCCCTGAACTTCCGTCTGGTTTTGACCAAAAATCTTATGCTGAACATTTTGCTTTTTGGCAAGATAAAGAGGTGCCGAATTCGTGGAAAAAATTTAAATCGATAGCTTTATACTGGACAGCAAAAGGTGTTGACGGTTTCCGTTATGATATGGCAGAAATGGTTCCGTACGAATTTTGGAGTTATATGAACTCTGCGATCAAGATGAAAAATCCAAATGCTTTTTTATTGGCAGAAGTTTATAATCCAAATGAATATAGAAATTACATTCGTTTAGGAAAAATGGATTATTTGTATGATAAAGTAGAAACGTATGATAAACTGAAAGATGTTATTCGCGGAAAATCTTCTCCGGATGGATTATCGGATATTCAAAAAGGGATGGCAGATATTGAACATCATATGCTTCATTTTTTAGACAATCATGATGAACAGCGTTTAGCTTCTCCGGAATTTGCCGGAACACCGGAACGCGGTAAACCTTTAATGGTGGTTTCGACAACTTTAAGTACTTCGCCAACAATGGTTTATTTTGGACAGGAAGTAGGTGAGGCTGGGAATGAAAATGCAGGTTTCGGAACTCGTTCCAGAACTTCTATTTTCGATTATATCGGGGTTCCAAATCACCAAAGATGGATGAATGAAGGAAAATTTGACGGCGGACAATTATCTGATTCTGAAAAGCAATTACGAGACTTTTACAAACGATTATTAAATTTCTCTATAAAAAGCCCGGCTTTAATGGGAAGTTTTCAGGAAATTCAATCGATAAATCGTCAAAATAATGTTGGTTATGATGAATTGATTTATTCGTTTGTTCGTTGGTCTGAAACTCAAAAATTGATTATTGTAACGAATTTCTCTTCAGAAAAAACAAGTGCGTTTAATTTGAAAATCCCATCTGATGTTATTTTGAAATGGAATTTAAAAGATGGTGAATACGTGCTTACAGATCAATTATATTCGAGCAACAAAAATATTTTGGTGGTAAAGAATGGAGAAGGGACTGTTATAGTTGAAATAGCGCCTTCAGAATCGTTTATTTATGAATTGAAATAGTGTACATATGATTAACCCGATAGGTTTTAAAACCTGTCGGGTTTAATTGAAAAACTAATTTTTGTAAATAATAAAACTATTTGGTTTCAGCTCTTTTTGACCTAATAATATTTTTGCATTAGCAGGTAATGTTATTTCTTTTGTTATACCAAAATTAATGAGAACAGTAATTTTTTCATTTTCAAAAGATCGTGTAAATGAAATTTGATCTCCTTGAAGTTCCAGATTATCATAGATGCCATATTGTAAAACTTTTTCTTTATTTCTTAAAGCGATCAATTTTTTATAGCTGTTAAGAATAGATTTTTTTTGAGTTTTTAAAGCTGCAACATTTATTTCTTTATAATCAGGATTGATTTTAATCCAGGTTTTTTCTTTAGAAAATCCAGCAAATACTTCTCCGTTCCATTGCATTGGGCTTCGGGATTTATCGCGATTGTGTTCGTTACCTTCAAGAAGTGCTTCTTTGTCATTTTTGCCTTGAGCTATTGCCAATTGATAATGAGTTTTGCCTTGTATATCGACCATTTCGGATATGTTTTGTGCGATAATATTATGCATACCAATTTCTTCTCCATAATAAATAAACGGAACTCCTTTTGCAGTAAGTATTAAAGCAGCGAGGGCGATGGCTCTGTCTGTATTTCCGTCTGCCAGTTTGTCGATCATTCTGGGCATATCATGGCTTCCAAAAAACAAAGTGGGATAATTGCTCATATTTTTCTCCATGCTTTGTAATTCATCAAAAATACGCTGCGTCGAAAATTCTTTGATACTTCCAAAATTGAAATTAAAAACAACGTCCAGCAAATCCTGCGATTGGTATTGTTTTAAAACCTTGATTTTATCGCTGCCAATTTCTCCCACAATAAAACGATTATCATATTCATTTACGGTCGATTTTATAATTTTCATCGCGTTTTTTACGCCTTCCTGATCTATATCGTTTACGTGTTCCTGCTGTCCGTTTTTCATCGGATTATCTTCTGTAATACCATTTGTAGTCAGGAAGTTTATTACATCTAATCTGAAACCATCTACATCGGCATCAAGCCAAAATCGGAGTATTTTTTGAACCTCAGCAACAATTTTTGGATTTGACCAGTTCAAATCGGCCATTCTTTTATCAAACTTATGATAGTAATATTGATTGGTAGCAGTGTCTTTTTCCCACGCTGTACCTCCAAAAAAAGATTCCCAATTATTCGGCTCGTCTTTCCAGATATAATAATCCCGATACGGATTGTCTTTTGATTTTCTCGATTCCTGAAACCATTTACAATCTGTAGAAGTATGGTTTAAAACCATATCGATAATTACTTTTATTCCTCTTTTATGCGCTTCATTCAAAAAGGTATCAAAATCGGCTTTAGTTCCATATGTTGGATCTACTTCATAATAATTGGCAATATCATAACCGTTATCCACTTTTGGCGAAGTCAGAAAAGGTGTAAGCCAAATGCCTTTTATGCCTAACTCTTTTAAATAATCTAATTTTTGAGTCATTCCCTTAAAATCGCCATATCCGTCTCCATTGCTATCGGCGTAACTTGGCATGTAGATTTGATAGAAAACGGATTCTTTCCACCATTTTTTGTTGGGTGTGTTTTGGGCGATACTGATGTTTGAATAGAATATTAGAAGAAAAAAGGTGATACAATTTAATATAGATTTCATAATATTTATTGTGCTGAATTTAGTCTCATTTTTGTCATTCCGAGGAACGAGGAATCGCACGAGAAACTCCGTAAAGAATGTCGCCAATCTTTGTCGATTCTCTTGTGCGATTCCTCGTTCCTCGGAATGACAAACTAGGTGGTAAACTTAGTTATTTACTTTTTTTGCTGATATTGATAATCTACAACTACACCATTAACCAGCATTTTTGAGCCTTCATAACTTACTTTTCCATTTGCAGGTACTTGAACAATTACAGCGGCACTTAATGGATCCATTTTTATTTTTGTGGAAGCAGAAATATTCTTAGCAATAAAACTCCCAGAAACAGTATTATACAAATCTACTTTTGTGCCTTTTTCAACTTTTACAGTTACTGTTTTACTTGTAGAATACGGATTATAATATAGATAAGAAGGATAGGCTTTATCGCTATAAAAATCGGTTGCTAATAAGTTTAATTGCAATATTCCGGTAACATTGGTTTCACGGATAATGCTTCCAAAAATACCAACGTGACCGCTTCCATAAACACTAAACTGAGATTCCTTTGGGTTTTCGCCGGGTACCCAAAGCGGACCGTCGCCTTGTGCTACAGGACCTTTTAGGTTTTCATATTCTTTATAACTAGATTGCTTTATGATCCCTTCGTAACCAATAACGCCTTTTGAAACTTCTGCCAATTCAGGTATTGTTTCGTGTTCGTCCGGCATATACTGAGGATAGAAAAAACGAGAAGCATTCGCAGCATTCAACATCCATTTTCCTATTGAAACAGCATACGATTGATCGTATCTTACCATTGGTATAAGCGGCCACGCAGCATCATAAGTATTCATTAAAAATCCGTATCCGCCGTGATCTACCGTACTTCCAAAAACGCCCGAAATATCAATTCCGTTCCAATTTCCAACTAAAGAACCCCAGCCTTCACGACAAATAGGTGTTCCGTCAAAAGTCCAGTCCAGCATTTTGTTTGTATCGTATTTTGTACCTTCTTCGGAATTAATTCTCGCCGCTAAATAAGCTCCAAAAGGCATTAATACTTCATAAGTTGGATTTTTAGACTGCGATTCTAAGGCTGCTAATGCACTTTTAGCACCTTTTAAGTATTTGGCGTCACCAAATTTTTTATAGGCCATATACAATACCCATGCATGTCCGGCTGCCGCATCTGGCTGTGCGCAGATTTGGTTTGTCATGGGTTTCATTTTGTTGTAATCAAAATAGGAGTATTCGTAGTTGCCATTTAAAATTACATCGGCTTCGTAAAATTTGTCTGCAATACTTCTCGCTATTTCTGTAAAACCAGGTTCATTTGGGTATTTATCATAAATAGCATAAAACAGAAGATTTGGATATACATCATACCACCAATCGCGGCCATAACCTCCGCCAAGTAAAGCGACTTCAGGGCAGGTATTATTCATCATAATATTCCAGTTGGTTTCTTTGTTGAAATAGTTTTTCAACATGGCAACATAGTTTAGGTTTTGAGAGTTGTTTTTGTCGACCCCTACTAATGTAGCTCCAAGTGTAGCGCCCATTGTTGCCAGAGCTTCATGAAACATTCCTTTATTATGATCCGGGCCTTGTCGTACATCTGCTACAGCAGTATATAATCCAACAACAGTCTGCGGGTAATTTTTCTTGCTGTCATCCATCCAGACCATCGGCCAAAATTTACCTTTTGCATTAAAATCATAAACTGTTTTGTCAAAATCTAAAGCCAGTTTTTTGTAATCAATAATTTTTAATGGCTGCGGTAAATCAGGCATTTGTGCTACGCGGGGTATTTTTTGCTGTGTTACTTGTGCGGCTGTGGTTAAACTTAAAACTAGCAGACACGAAGTGCTTATTTTTATAAATGTATTCATTTTGTTCTTTTTTAATTAAAGCAGTCCTGCGGCTGTTTCTTCTAATACTTTAGGTTCTGTTTCTTCATCTGGAGAAAGTTCCAGACCTTGTTTGATGATTTTTTTACTGATGTAAATAGAACATAACTGCAATAGTGCGATAATACCAATGGCATATCTTAAAGCAAAATCTTCAGATACAACAAAATACAAGGTTAAGAAAGTTCCGGCGCCTAAAAGTCTTCCAAGGTATAAACCGGCTTCATGATTTAAGATATAAGCAAACTCACCTCTTTTTTCGATTCTGGAAACAATGTCAATTACTTTTAACTGAATAGGAAAGTAGGCTAAATCCATTAAAGGTTTTGCGATAAGCAGCAATAATAAAAAGATTATTACGCCCATTTTGTTAAAAAGAAAACCATTTAAACAAGCACCCAAAGCAAACAGAATTAATCCAACAGAAAAGGTTTTGATTCGGTCTGATGGTTTAGAAAAACGTCCTATAAAATAAATAATAATTGCGGCTAAAACTGCTCCAATAGATTGTGCTTTTCCTAATGCGCCTTCTTCTCCCAATATTTTAAAAATAAGCATGGCGGGAGCGGTAACCAAAAATCCTTGTGCCAAACCTTTGAAGGCTGCCAGCGAAAGCAGTTTGTACCAAAGCGGATGAAATTTGAAAAATATATATTGCTTTTGTGCAGGATTTATAAATTTACCTCTGTAACAAACCATTGAAGCAATAATGGTAATTAAAAAAACAACTGCTGTAATGATTTCATAAGCCTGATGTTTTTGATCTTCTCCTATTTTTGACTGAATAAACAAGCCAATTGCTGCAGGTATTGCAATAGCAATTATGGTATAAATAAAGGTTTCTAATCCGTAATAATAATTTCGATTGTTGTCATTTGTTATGGACAAAGCTAGATAATCGCGATTTGACCAATACAAACCAAAAGAAAGCCCCATAGTAATCCCGGCAACACCAATCCCGATTAAATCGAGAGTTTTTAACGACATCATTATAATCATCGAAACTCCGCTGAGCATCATTCCGATTGAATATAATTTTTTGATATTGATATGTTTCAGCAAAAATCCATTTAATAAAAACGTAAGCGGAATCCCGGTATAAATTGCCAATTGATAGATGACTACTTTTGAGGTATCATTTGAGTTTCGCATAATATAAGCGGCAACAAATATATCGATAACCGGCAGTACTAATGCGTAGACTAAGTTGGTGAAAATAAGAATACGAAAATTATGGGTCTGACTTTTAAAATGATCAATTTCTGATATAAGTTTTTTAAACATTAGCTATTTTTTAAAAGTAAAAGGATTTCTTTAATCGAAAATTGAGCACCGCATACAAATTCATCAGATGCACCATAATACATTGTAAGCGTATCTCCGTCTGGCTCTACAATGTGACCGTTGGTAAATACTACGTTTCCAAAAAATCCGCTTAATTCATATTCTGTCGTAGGAACCATAATAGGCTCAATAGTTCTTGCAATTACTTTTGAAGGATCATTTAAATCCATTAAAAAAGCACCCAGACAATATTGATGATTTTCATTGGCTCCGTGATAAATTTCAAGCCACCCTTTTTCTGTTTTTATTGGGGCAGCTCCGGCACCAACTCTTTTACTGTCCCAAAGTCCTTTTCTTGTTTTTATGATACAGTGGTGATTTCCCCAATGAATACCATCAGGAGAAGAGGCGATCCAGATATAATTACCGCCAATATCGACACTGCTCGGGCGGTGTAAAGCATAAAATAATCCGTTTATTTTTTCTTCAAAAATGGCACAGTCTTTATTATGCGCCGGTAATATCATACCGTGTTTCGTGAAGTTTTTCCAATCGGTTGTAGTGCGCAAACCAACGCCAACACCATTATCTGATACTGAAGTAAAAGTTAAATAGTAAGTTCCTTCGATTTCGGCAACACGGCAGTCTTCTATACCAAATGTTTCAAGCATACCTTCTCCAACAAGTGACGGATAATTTTCGGGTTCGTAGAAATTATGTCCATCTTCGCTGCATAATAAGCGTAAATGAGATAATGTCGTTAAATAATCAACTCCTTTGTAATTGATTACTCTGGCATCTGTCGCTATTAATTCGGGATCATTTTTTGCTATCTCAATAATTTGAATAGAACCGGTTTCAGTCAATATGGGAAAAGAAATGATATTATCCTTTTGTTTCGGTCTTTCGGCAACGCGTACTACCAGCCAGGTTTTATTTTCATATTGAAATACTCCCGGATTTAATAAACAGGTTATTTCTAATCCTTCTCTGCTTGCTGGGATGTCTGCAGGTGATAATAATGGATTATCTGCAAAACGTTTCGCTATATCTTTCATGATTTTTATTTTTTATCGTTTTTAATTACCTCCAGCTTTAGCTGGAGGTTGAAGAATTGATAATAAATTCGGCTTTAGCCAAAATAATTAAGTGTTTTTGGCTAAAGCCTAGTTCTCATTTCCTTTCCAGATCTCCAGCTAAAGCTGGAGGCAATTTAAAAATTGGAAATAGATTTGTCTTAATATCCAGGATTTTGTGTTAAAAGTCCTGCCGATGCATCTACTTCTGCTTGCGGAATTGGATAAAGCATATGCTTGTCTAAGAAAACTTTTCCATGAGCCGTCATTACATCCTTAGCAATTCCCCATCTTTTTAAATCGGGCATTCTTTGATTTTCAAAACCTAATTCGGCTCTTCTTTCAGCAATCAGCCAAGTTTTTACAACCGCTTTATCTCCAGAATTTGGTCTGTCTGGTAATGTGCCAGCAGGAGGAGGAGGACCAACTGAAGTTACCGTAATCGTTTTGCTCGGGTCAGCTGGAAAAGCCGGATCCTGAACTCTAACCGTTACTGTTGTTACAGTATTTCTGGCTCTTGCTCTAATTTGGTTTATAATGTCAATTGCGCCTGAATAATTTCCTGTTTCATTAAGTGCTTCTGCTTTCCAAAGTAAAACGTCGGCATAGCGAATGAAAACTTTATTGTTTGGAGCATCATCATCACCTTTGTTTCCGCCGTCTGTAGTTCCTAAAAGTTTATTAACCCATTGTTCAGGAGCATTTACGGTATATAATTTTCTAGGGTCATTAGGCTCAAACGAAGCTAAAAAATCAGTACTTGGAGCAAAAAATCCCCATCCAAGAGGTGCACAAATTCCGTTACCTTTTCTCGGATCAGCCTGTTTAACATGGTTATAGGAGAAAATCACTTCATTGTCTGCATATTCCTTGTTCATATTAAAGTTATCAAAATAATTCGCATCAAGGCTATAAAAACCTGTTGTTTCTAGTTCTGATACTAAAGTATTTACACCAGCCCAGTCTTTATTATACAGTGCTGTTTTAGCCAAAAGTGCAATAACTGCTCCTTTCGAAACTCTCCATTTTTCTGTACTTGACGAATATTTTAAGTTTGGCAAAAGTCCTTTTGCTGTTTCTAAATCAGTCTTAATTTGGCTCCATACCGTTTCTTTTGGTGCTCTTACGGCTTTATCAAAAGCTTCCTGATATGTTTTTATGGGAGCCAGAATTAATGGCACATCGCCAAAATTTGTTACCAATGAAAAGTAATAGTACGAGCGTAAAAAGTAAGCTTCACCCAGTAATTGGTTTTTTCTTTGGGTTGAAATTCCAGTAAGCGATTCAATCTCCGGATTTAATAGAAAATTCAATGCAATGTTGGTTCTTTTAATACCTTCATAATTGTATTTCCACAATCCGTTTGGACCGCCATTTGTCGAAGTAAAAGTGAAATTATTGATTTCATCCATCCACGATTGATCACCGTCTGGAGACCATTTTTTCTCCATATCATCAGAAGCAATATCATCTATAATAATATCATTTTGAAATACTAAGCCTCCGTTCCAATCCCATTCAGCAAGCTGATTTAATCTGTTGGATAACATATCGTAAGAAGAAGTTACCGAACTTTCTACAGATGCTAATGTTGGTTTAGAATTGGCTTGTTCCTGAGTTTGCGCTCCGATGGGATCTGTAGTAAGTTCATCTTCGCAGCTTGTTAAGGCAAGTGCAATAAGGATTACTGTTATATATTTATATTTCATGATTCGATTATTAAATTTTAAATTTTAGACCTATTAGTATTGTACTAGATTGAGGATAAGTACCCTGATCTATAAAAGAAGTCGATTCTGGATCTAAACCAGTATATTTCGTAAAAGTCAACAAGTTTTGTCCCGATACATACATTCTTAAATACGTATCGCCAATTATTTTAGGATTGAATGTATATCCAATCTCAAGATTTTTTAATCGCAAATAAGAAGCATCTTCTACAAAAACACTTGAAACCTGACTTCCGCCATTGTCATTTAGCGTATTACGAGGAATTGTGTTGCTTGTTCCTTCGCCATTCCATGCGTTTAATACTGAAGTGGTAGAATTAAACGGACGGCTGTCGTAATCTAAAATTTGTTTTAAATCATTGTAACGATCTACACCTGAAACGCCTTGGAAAAGAAATGACATGTCAAATCTTTTATATTCGGCATTAAATGAAAATCCGTAAGTAATTTTCGGGATTGAACTTCCTATAAACGTTCTGTCATTCGCATTAATTTGTCCGTCTCCGTTTAAGTCTTTAAACTTAATATCTCCGGGTTTTGCACCGTTTGAATTGGAGTATAAAGCTGCATCTATTTCTGCCTGATTTTGATAAATTCCATCAAATTTTAATCCGTAATAAGAACTAATTGGCTGTCCAACTACAGTTTTGGTGTGCGTTTTATCATCATTTATTTCAGAAACATATTGCTGTAACTGTTCTACATTATTTTTTAAAGTAGCAATGTTTCCGTTGATTCCGTATTTAAATTCGTGGTCGTTGTTTTGAAAATTAGCTCCAAACTCAAAACCTTTATTCGTTACAACACCGGCATTCACATATGTTTTGTTGATTTGACCAACTGTTGCAGACGGAAGTCCTACGGCTAGTAAAATATCATCGGTTGTTTTATCAAAATAATCGACAGAGAAAGTCAGTTTATTTTCTAATACACCTAAATCAAGACCAAAGTTGGTTTGCGTAGTCGTTTCCCATTTTAGGTCAGGATTACCGTAACGCACCACATTTATGATTCCGCCAGTTTCGGTAACAAGAGTTTCATAAGCATTATTAGGGATTTCCTGATTCCCAGATTGTCCCCAGCTGGCTCTCCATTTTAAGTTAGAAACCCATTTTGCATTTTCCATGAATTTTTCTCTGGACATTACCCATCCTCCGGAAACGGAAGGGAAATAACCCCATTTATTATTAGGTCCAAAACGAGAGGAACCATCGGCTCTTATTGTTCCTGAAGCTAAATATTTATTATCGTATGCATAATTTGCAGAAGCAAAAAAGGAAATAAGATTCCAGCTTTGTGCAGATCCTGAACTGTTTTTATTTACATCGCTTCCGAAATCCAAATAACGGAAAGGATCAGTTGTATTATTATAATTTGTTCTGCTTCCGCCAACTGCAGATTGGTCGTAACTAACTGTTTCTTCTCCTAATAAAGCATTAATACTGTGTTTCTGTGCAAGAGTTTTGGTATAGTTTAAAGTATTGGTAAAGGTAAAAGTGGTAGCTTCGCCTCTGTTTTCGTTTAAGTTTGAAGGTCGGTTTTGTCTGCCTTGTCCCGGATATAATTCATTAGGATCATTGTCATTATCATCTCCAAAATTTTCTCCAAAAGCTTTATTGTGATCGAAAGTGATTTCGGCACCAAAATTACTTCTGAATTTTAATGATTTATCAGCCAGAAAAGCATATTCAGCATAAACATTTCCAAAGGTTTTAAAGGCAGATCTTACATCATCTGTAAAATTCACTATAGCAATAGGATTTGATGTCAGCTCATAATTACGGCTCCATCCACCATTAGGATTGTTGTTTAAATAGAATGGCAAATCAGTATAAGGATCATTTGCTTTATACGTTGGATCGTTTACATCTTTATAAACGCCTAAAACAGAAGGACGTAATAAAGCATGTCTAATTACTCCGGGAGCATCTCCGCTCGAAGACATTTTATCCTGCCTGCTGCTTGTAATCTGAAAGTTTGTACCCACTTTAAGACGTTCTGTAATTTCGGTATTGATATTTGCTCTAAAATTGATACGTCTGTAAGTATCTTTATCACCTACGACAATACCATTTTGTCCAAAATAACCTCCGGAAATTAAGTATTGTGTTTTATCAGTACCTCCGCTGGCAGAAATCTGGAAATTGTCAGTTCTTCCTGCACCAAATAATTCATTTAACCAGTTTGTATTTGATAACGGAATCCCGTTAACTTGTCCGTTAGTTCTATCGGTTTGGTAAGGACTTATTCCATTTGCAGGATTATTGTTAGAATTATGCCAAGCCTGATCCATTACAGTTAAATATTGATCTGCGTTTAGCATTTTCGGAAGATTAGTCGCATAACTAGTTCCGCCAAAATAGTCTACATCAATATTTGCTTTTCCTTTTGCACCGCTTTTGGTGGTAAGAATAACAACCCCGCCTGAAGATCTTGATCCATATATAGCCGTTGCAGCAGCGTCTTTTAATACGGTCATCGATTTTACATCAGACATATTCAGGAATGAAATATCACGAGTCGCTACACCGTCCACAACATACAGTACTTCGTTGTTACCCAATGTGCCTTCGCCTCTAATACGTATTTTAAGTCCGTCGCCGGGAGCACCCGTATTAGCCGAAACTGAAACACCGGCAACTTGCCCTTGTAAAGCCTGGCCAACATCAGCAACTTTTGTTTTAGCTAATTCGCTCATATCTACAGTTGCAACAGCACCTGTTATGGATGATTTTTTTTCACTTGTATATCCTACAATAACAACTTCGTTCAAAGCATTTGAATCTGCTGCCAGCGTAACATTTATTTCTTTTCTGCCAGATACGGCTATTTCCTGAGATTGATATCCTACATAGCTAAAAATCAGGACAGCGTCAGTACCTGCATTAATAATATAATTACCATCAAAATCGGTTATAGCATAGGTTGAGGTTCCTTTTACATTGATATTAGCCTGCGGCATTGGGCCATCAATATCAGAAACTACACCTTTTACGGTTTGAGCATTCATAATGCTTCCCACCATCATTATTCCAAACAGGAATAACTTATAAATATATTTTTTCATCATGATAAGGAAGTGTTAATTGGGTTAGTGTTTTGATTGTTTTTTTTCATGGTTAAAAAGGTTAGAGATATTTGTAAAGTTTTACGATAACGATTGAAATAATTATCGTTTATAAAATTAGCTGGTGCATACAAGAAACAGTGTACACTATTTCTTCAAAAGTGTACACTGGTTGTTATTGTGTTGTTATTTAATGTGTTGTGCTTGTTTTAGCTCTTGCTTTTGTATTTGAGCTGGTAATTTTTGGGCGTAGTATTATAGAGTTTTTTAAACTCGCGGTAAAAATAGGAGCGATTATTAAAGCCGGAACTATAGCAAACCTCTGATACGGTTAAAATATTCTTTCGCAATAATTCTGCAGCGTATTTTAATCTGATGGTTCGAATCAAATCCCCCGGAGTAAAACCAAATATTTGTTTGATTTTTCGATACAATTGTGAATTGCTGATGCCTAGTTCTTTTTCGATAAATAAACTTTGAAGATTTTCATTGTCAATATTACGGCGAATTAGATCAATTACTTTTTTGATGAAGTCTTTTTCGTCATTATTTATGGGCAAAGAAGCCAGATTTTCGATAGGAGTATCTTGCGTAAAATGTCTTGATATTAATTCTTTTTCTTCCAGAAGTTTTTGAACCCTTATCAGTAAATGATCCGGATAAAATGGTTTTGCGATATAGGAATTGGCGCCGCTTTCTATTCCTTCAATTCGATGCAGAACAGAATCTTTTGCGGTTAACATGATAAACGGAATATGACAGGTTTTAAGATCGTTCTTGATTATTTTACAAAAGTCAATACCATCCATAAAAGGCATCATGACATCACTGATAATAAGATCAGGAATTTCATTTTCAATAATTTTTAAAGCTTCTAAACCATTGTATGCTGTGATAAGTTTATATTTTTGATCTAATAAATCATTAATAAGCAGATGAATTTCTTTTTCATCTTCAACAATCAATATCGATTTTCGATCATCTGTAATGTGGCTTAATGAGGAAATTTTATCTGGAGTTTCTTCCTCTTTAACCGGAGTTTCTTCCAGAATATTTTTTAAATGGTTCGAAATTAAAATAGGACTTACGGTACTATCGAGTTCTTTTTCATCAAATGATTCTTTATTACAAGGCAGTAAAACAGTAAAAGTTGTTTCGACATTTTCCTGACTTGAAACCGAAATTTCGCCTCTTAATGCCGTAATTAATTTTTTTACATACGCCAGACCAATACCGGTTCTGAACATGGTATTATCTGCATCTGTATTTAATTTAGCTAAGAAAAACTGATCAAACAATGAATCTGATTCTTCTTTCGAAATCCCTTTTCCTGTATTGGTAATCGTAATATTTAATTTTTCTAAACCAATGTCTTGGATACTAAACTTCAAGGTTATTTTTCCATTTTCAGGCGTATATTTAAAAGCATTCGACATTAGATTAAATACTATTTTTTCGATTTTATCTTTGTCAAACCATCCTAATAAAACTGGCGGAATATCAAGTGAATAACTAATGTTTTTTTCAATTGCCCATTCATCAAACAATTCGGCTATTTGTTCGATTAAATTTACCAAATCAAAATTTTTCACGTTTACTTCGATATGATCAAATTCAGCTTTTCTAAATTCAAGTAATTGCTGCGTTAGAAACAATAAACGCGAAGAATTGCGCTGAATCATGTGTATGAATTTCGTATTTCTTTCGCTGAGGTTGGTTACTTCAGAAAGTTTTTGAATTGGACCAACAATTAAAGTAAGCGGCGTTTGAAATTCATGCGCTATTTCTGTAAAAAAAGTAAGCCTGTTTTCATGTATTTCCATTTCCCTTTTCCTAAATAAAATATTTTGGTTTAAGGATTGACGTTTTTTGTAATAACTCTGAATAAAAAACGCAAAAGCCAATAGGAGCAGGGCATAAATTAAAAAGGCAATGTTCGACTGCCAGTAAACCGGTTTAATGCGTATATCAACAGCCTGAACCGGTTTAGTCCAGACACCATCACTATTGGACCATTTTATCCATAAAGAATAATTTCCTTTAGGAACGTTTGTAAAAGAAATAATTCTTCGATTATCAATAACATTCCAGTCCTTGTCAAAATTCTTTAATTGATAAGCATACTGACATTTTTCGGTATTGATAAAAGTCAGCGCGGTCAATTCAATATCAAAAAAGTTCTGATTATGATTTAAAACAATAGATGGATGAGAAGTAGAATTTGGCGCAATAACCAATCCTTGATAATAGGGCAGCGGCTGATTTTGTCCGCTTATTTTATCAATAAAAAGATCTGGAATTACATTTGACTCTTTTATATTTTGGGGTAAAAAATAATTAAATCCTTTTATACCGCCCATAAATATAAAATCAGATTTTAAATTTTGGTAAAAAGCGCCGTCAGCAAATTCATTGTTTTGAAGTCCTTCGTTTTTAGTATAATTCGTAAAGTTTAATTCCTTGACATTAAAATTAGAAAGACCAAAATTGGTGCTTAACCAGAGATTATTTTTTTTATCACAAACAATTCCGTGAATAGTATTATTAGGAAGACCGTCTTTTACCGTAAAACTTTTAAATACAGGCTTGCCATTTTTTGTTTCCAGTAGATTTAAGCCGAGACTGGTTCCAATCCAAAGCCTATTTTTAGCATCGGTTACCAAACACAAAATATCATTGTTGGATAAACTTTCAGGATCATTTTTATGATTTCTGTAAGCATAAAAACGTTCAGATTTGATATCAAATAAATTTAATCCGCCTAAACGAGTCCCAATCCAGAGTTGATTTTTGTTTTTTGGAATTATCGAAAAGACAATATTACTGCTCAATGCATTGCTTTGGTTATTATTCGCCGCATAGTTTTTAAAATCAGAAACTTTTAGATTATTTCCTAAATGCTCAATTTTAAACCGAAACATCCCATATCCGTTTGTTCCAACCCAGATAAAACCGTTATCATCCTGATAAATAGAATAAACAGATTTAAAGTAAGAACAGGCGTCGCTGTCTATAATTTCTTTCCAGGTAACTAATTTTGATTTTTTCGAATCATAAACGGTAATACCATCGCCATCTGTACCAATAAAAATTAGATCGTTTTGTCCTTTGTGTAAAGAAAAAACGGAATTGTTTATGGCACTGTTACTCTCGTTGTAGTTTTTGTAATCTAATGGTTTTTCGGGATTTAAATAAAAATTTGAAGCGAATTTAAACAAACCTTTTCCTTTTGTACCAATAAGAAATGAATGATCTTCTAATTCTAAAAATGTTCTCACAATGGCACCATCCAATTCTGGAATCTCTGTTTTAGAAACCAAATTAAAAGGTTTTTTAAGCGGGCTTATTTTAAAAATTCCGTCGCCATCCGTTCCTGCCCAAAATATATTTTCGTTTCCCTGAATGAGAACGGTAGTTTTGTTTTTTAAATGTTTTAACCAATCCTTTTTTACCTCAACACCATTTTGATCTAAAACAGCATATCCTGATTTGTCCAGAACGATAAGACCATCAGCAATTTTGCCTATAATTTTTTCAATATGGTTTTTACGGAATGAAAGAATTTCATTGTTTAAAGAATATAAACTGCTGTGTCCGTTTAGTGATACTATAACTATTTTTTGCTTCGATATTTCATCAAATGATTGAATATTTTTTGAAATTAATTTTATTCCTGAAATTGCCTTTTTACCGCTTTTGGCAGTTTCAATAGATAATTTGTAGAGATCATTATTTTCAAATAAAACTAGCAATTCACCTTTTTGTGTAAACTGCATTTTTTTTACCGCTTTTTTAGGGAGATTTTTTGAATTTAATAATTGAAAACTATCATTTTCAAAATAGCCAATTCCCCAGTTTTTTGCAGCACAAAAAACTCTTTTAGAAGAGTCGAGCGCCATGTTAAACTCAGATTCAGATAAGGGTGAGATATCTTTTCTTGAGAAATAATATCGATGGAAAGCGCCCGTTTTTTTATCAAACCGATTGATGCCGTGTATCGTAACAATCCAGATATTTCCATTACTGTCTTCGTCTATTTTTAAAATAACCTGATTGCTTAGACTGTTTTCATTATTAGCTTCTGGTCTGTAAATTTTAAAATTACTGCCATCATAACGATTTAAACCATCCCAGGTTCCTATCCAGAGTAAATTGTCAGAATCCTGAAAAATAGCATTAATTGAACTATTAGAGAGTCCTTTATTATTATCCAACTGCTCAGACGAATACTCTACATCAATTGTTTTAGAGTTTTGATTATGGATATGTAATGGAGTAGTTTTTAAAAACGGACTCTTTTGAGTATTGTTTATAGAAATGTTTTTCTCTTTATTGTCACATGAAAAGAAAATCATTAAGACAAAATATAAGAGAATAGCTTTAATCTTCACTGTACTTTGTTTTAATAGCTTCACCCGGCATAGTCATCTTTCTTAGCATATTGGTTTATTCAAAATGGTTAAATAGTTCCTCGTGATGTAAATCTTAATTTAAAGAAAGTGTTTCACGATGCTTAAAGATATAGGAATCTACAATGATACGCTATGATTTTTGTCACATTTTTTGTCTTTCACTAATAAAGAGCTTGTGTTTTAAAATCAGAAAATAAAAAAAGCTGATACTTTTTTAGTATCAGCTTTACTTTTTTATACTTTCTTGACCTTTTTGAGGGCTTCGACATAATACTCGTTTACCCTTTCCCAGTTTATATGTTCATAGAAAGCGTCAATATAACTTCCTTTTCGGTTTTGATAATCCAGATAATAAGCATGTTCCCATAAATCAATACCTAAAATTGGCGTTCCGGGAATTAATGCATTTTTCATTAACGGGTTATCCTGATCTTCTGTAGTTGTAATTTGTAACTTTCCGTATCGGTCAACAACCAGCCAAACCCAGCCAGAACCAAATTGTTTCTCAGCCTGACCTTTAAATTGATTGGTAAGATTATTAAAAGATCCAAATTCTTTATTAATTGAACTCGCAAGAGTATCTTTTGGAGTCTGTTGTTTTGGAGTTAAAATATTAAAATAAAGTGTATGATTGTAATATCCGCCCGCATTTTGACGAAGCTTAGCGTTATTAAGATCCATCTTTTTTAAAATATCCTCAATAGGCATATTTTCAAATTCAGTAGATACAATCTCTTTATTAAAATTGTTAGTATACGATAAATAGTGCTTAGAATAATGCGTTTCTAAAGTTAAGGAACGTAACGCAGGACTTAATCCGTCATAAGCAAATGGCAGTTTTGTAAGTTCAAAAGAACCCGGGTCTGCTTTTACATCATTTGGAGAACCAATCGTTATTTTTTCTTCTTTAGTAGGCAGCGGAACTTCTACAACTTCGGTTAGCTTATTGCTATCATTACAAGAAAATAATAGAAAAAATGAAGCTAAAATGCTGAAACGAACAATGTTATTCTTCATAATATTAATTTTATTTTGATGATAGTGAATTAATGATTTCGATGTAACACTCTTTAGCTTCATCAATCGATAAATGACTAATCTGCATCCAGGCATTCGTTTTAAAAGCATTTCGTAAATCAAAATTCTCAGACTGATTGTAAACAGCGGTTCCAAAAGTAGCCTGTTTGTAAAACGCATAAAGTCTTAGCTGCACATCTTGCGGCAGCGAGGCCTGAGTCATTTTCAATGCAGTTTCTACAGCCTCGTTAAAGCGTGTATCTAAATCTTTTTCTGCCATTTACGCTTTTGTAGCAATAATAGTTTTTCCTCCAATTGCTTTTTGGTCTAGAACCACATTAATTGGTGTACCTAAAGGTAAAAATAAATCTACTCTCGATCCAAATTTAATAAACCCGGCATCAGTTCCCTGAATAACCTGCATTCCTTCCTGAGCGTAGTTTACAATTCTACGTGCCAAAGCACCGGCAATTTGTCTGTAAAGAATGGCACCAAAAGTATCATTTTCGATTACTACAGTTGTTCTTTCATTTTCCTCGCTGGCTTTTGGATGCCAAGCAACTAAAAATTTCCCAGGGTGATATTTACTAAATTTTATAATTCCGTCCATCGCATAACGAGTAACGTGAACATTTATAGGTGACATGAAAATAGAAACCTGTAAGCGTTTATCTTTAAAGTATTCACCTTCGTAAACTTCTTCAATAACCACAACTTTTCCATCAACCGGAGCAAGTATGTGATCGCTGTTTCTAACAGCAATTCTTTTAGGATTTCTAAAAAACTGTAAAATAATGATCAAAATCAATAATGCTGCTATTTGAACTAGCATTCTTAGCCAATTGATATCAATAAATTTTTCAGCTATTAAAATCACAACAACAGTAAAAACTGTACCTAACAAAATGGATGGGGCTCCTTCTTTATGAAACATAATATAAAATTTGATAAAATAAAAATATAATTGGTGCTACAAATATAACACTATCTAGTCGATCTAAGATACCTCCGTGTCCCGGCATAATCGAACCGCTGTCTTTAATACCGGCAATTCGTTTAAATTTTGATTCGATCAAATCACCGATCGTTCCAAAAACACTCACAATTAAAGCAATAATAGTCCATATAAGGATAGATTTACTGCTAAAAGCCGGATTAGGCTGTATGTATAATTTTGAAATTAAGAACCCTGCAAAAGCCGCAAAAACCATTCCGCCAAGAAATCCTTCAATTGTTTTTTTAGGAGAAACACGCTCAAATAATTTATGTTTTCCCATTGATTTTCCAACCAAATAGGCAAAAGTGTCATTGGTCCAGATTAATACAAACAAGCCTATGATAATCTTTGGGTTATAATCATTTGTTCCAAAGGAAATTTTTACGATAAAAAGGAAAGGAAGTGTAATATATCCTAACAGATATAAATATTTTGATGAAATACTTATTTTTTGAACAGAGTCATAAAATAAAAAGATAATACACTTAATAGATACCACTAGTGTAATGGCTAAAAGTACAAGATCTAATTGCTGAATATTAGTTTCTAAATCAAGGTTTGATTTAAAATTAGTATTTAAATAAGCTGAAGTTTGTTTATTGTAATGGCTAATTAATATTATGATGGAATAAAGTAAAGTTCCAAATAAAATCGAAAAGACTTTATTAAGATTTACAATATTTGAAAATTCATAAATGGTAATAATTAGGAAAATTCCAAAGAGAATGATAAAGCTTTCGGTAGAAAACAAGATTGAAGTTAACAACAGAGCGATATAAACAGCACCAGAAATGGTTCTTTTAAGCGTTTCGTTCATCTTAAAGATCTTCTAAGAGCAATAAATAAAGATTCTTGGCAACACTTCCGTATTGGGTAAAATCTTCTTCTTTTGCTTTTTCGAAATATTTTATTGTAGTGATATTTGTTGGGATGTCTCGATCGTATTTACGCTTAATGGCACTTAAACCATCACTTTTCATTGGGAGAATCTGACTAGTTGTTGCAAGAATTACAATATTTGCTGGTAACTCGTTTGGTTTATTTTGTCTAATTTGCTTTGAAGAGAAAAGAATAGAACCTTCATCTGCAATTAGATTTTCGCAGCTTGCTAATAAAAATTTTGGTTTAGATGGGGCAATATAAAATAATTTGTTTTCGTCTAATAAATGAAAAAGAGCCGGTTCGTAGCATAATACTTCACTTTCAAACCAATCGTTTTCTTCTAAAATATTTTCGAATTGTTCTGCAGCTTCCTGATTGTTTTCACAATACAAAAATTTACCGCCATTTTTCTTAAAGTTAAAGATGAATTGTTCGTCTAAAGACAAATGACTATTTGGAGCAGGAGTTCCTGCGTACTCACTTTCGTGTTCTTCGTCAGAAGCAGATTCGCTGGAACCAAATATTTTTTTGAAAAAATTCATTTTTTATATGAAATACTTTACATGTTAATTGAAAACGTTCAAAGATAAAAAAATCTTAATTCAAAAGGGTATTTTGAATTAAGATTTTAAAAAATATTGTGTATTTAATGAATAATTTACGAAACGACTTCTTCTAAATTTTTATCAAAAGTACGTTTTCCGAAAATTGCTTCTAAGTCATCTTTAAAAATAACTTCTTTTTCAATTAGTATATCGGCAAGCTGATTTAACTTGTCTTTGTTTTCTTGTAAAATTTCAATCGCTCTTTGGTATTGACCTTCAATTAATTCTGAAATTTCTTTGTCAATAACTTTAGCTGTCTCATCAGAATATGGTTTTGAGAAGTTGTACTCACTTTGTCCTGATGAATCGTAATAAGTAACATTTCCAATTTTATCATTCAAACCATAAATCGTTACCATTGCACGAGCCTGACGTGTTACTTTTTCCAAATCGCTTAATGCGCCAGTCGAAATTCTGTCAAAAGTTACCTTTTCAGCAGCTCTTCCTCCCATAGTAGCACACATTTCGTCAAGCATTTGGTCTGTTCTTACGATTTGTCTCTCTTCTGGCAAGTACCATGCAGCACCTAAACTTTGTCCGCGGGGAACAATAGTTACTTTAATAAGCGGGGCAGCATGTTCCAGCATCCAGCTTACCGTTGCGTGACCAGCTTCGTGAATTGCAATTGCTCTTTTCTCTTCTGGAGTAATAATTTTATTTTTCTTTTCAAGACCTCCAATAATTCTGTCAACAGCATCAAGGAAATCTTGTCTGTCAACTGCAGGTTTGTTGTTACGCGCAGCAATTAAGGCAGCTTCGTTACAAACGTTAGCAATATCAGCACCAGAGAATCCCGGAGTTTGTTTTGCTAAGAAATCAAGATCTAAACCTTCAACTTTTTTGATAGGAGCTAAGTGAACTTTAAAAATTTCAGCTCTTTCGCGAATGTCCGGTAAGTCAACAAAAATTTGTCTGTCAAAACGTCCTGCACGCATTAAAGCTTTATCAAGAACATCAGCTCTGTTTGTTGCAGCTAAAACAATTACATTAGAGTTAGTACCAAAACCATCCATTTCTGTCAATAACTGGTTCAAAGTATTTTCTCTTTCGTCGTTTCCGCCAGACATATTGCTTTTTCCACGGGCTCTACCTACAGCATCAATTTCATCGATGAAGATAATAGCCGGAGATTTTTCTTTTGCTTGTTTAAACAAATCACGTACACGAGATGCACCAACTCCAACAAACATTTCAACGAAATCAGAACCTGATAAAGAGAAAAATGGAACCTGTGCTTCACCTGCAACGGCTTTTGCTAATAATGTTTTACCAGTTCCAGGAGGTCCTACAAGTAAAGCTCCTTTAGGGATTTTACCTCCAAGATTTGTATATTTTTCAGGGTTTTTAAGGAATTCTACAATTTCTTGTATTTCTTCTTTTGCACCTTCTAAACCTGCAACATCTTTAAATGTAGTTTTGATATCTGTTTTTTCATCAAAAAGTTTAGCTTTAGATTTTCCAATATTAAAAATCTGTCCGCCTCCGCCAGCGCCTCCGCCAGACATTTTACGCATAATGAAAATCCATACACCAATAATGATGATAATAGGAAGTAAGCTGATTAAAATATCGCTCCAGTTATTTTTTTGAAGGAAATTGAAATCTTTTAGTTTGCCTTCGCCAACAGCTTTTTCAAGTTTAGTTTGAAAGATTTGGTCGTTACCAATCTCTAAAGTATAGTGCGGCCCTTTGTTAGGGTTTTTAAAAATATCTTTAGATACTTTTTCATTTGCCGGATCTTTAAGAGCAGCGGCAGTCAGGTATACTTCAGCTTCGGCTTTATTGTAAACGATCACTTTTTCAATTTGGCCTTTTTCTAATAAAGTATTGAATTTAGAAGAGGTTAATTGTGCAGGTTCGCTTAAGTTAGATCCACCGGTTGCAAAACTTATAAATAAAAAAACTAGAAGTATTGCGGTATATATTAACCAGGGACTTATTTTAAATTTACTCGGATTTGGATTATTATCTTTAGCCATTTAGAAAAATTTTTCTTTTAGTATTTGTTTTCGATTGTAGTTATTTTGGCGTCACCCCAAAGGCTTTCGATATTATAGTATTCACGAATGTGTTTTTGGAAAACATGTACCACGATATGCACATAATCCATAAGGACCCATTCTGCGTTATCGGTTCCTTCTACGTGCCAGGGTTTGTCTTTTAAGTCTTTTGAAACTGTTTTTTGAATTGAGTTTACAATGGCGTTAACTTGGGTATTTGAGCTACCGTTGCAAATGACAAAATAGTCACAAACTGCTGTGTCTATATCTCTTAAGTCAAGAATATCGATATCATTTCCTTTTACTTCCTCAATCCCTTTGATTATGTTCGCCAATAGAACATCATTATTAATAGTCTTTTTCGCCATGAATTATTTTATATGAATTTGTAAAGTTACCAAATTTTGTGATTATTTTTGAACCTTAACAAAATATTAAATTAAGATATTTAAATTATTTAATGAAACTAATCAAACTCGATGCCATAGATTCCACAAATGATTTCTTAAAATCATTGTCAAGTCAGGATGAACTGGAGAATTTTACGGTGGTAACGGCTGAAAATCAGACAAAAGGCAAGGGGCAAATGGGGGCAAAGTGGAGCTCTGAAACGGGTAAAAACTTAATTATGAGCGTCTTGGTAAAAGATTTTCTGTTTGATAATGAGCAGGTTTTCAATTTGAGTATTGTGGTTTCTTTAGCCGTTTTAGACGCCTTGAAATCGTTAAATATTCCTGATTTATGCATAAAATGGCCTAACGACATAATGTCATACAATAAAAAAATTGGTGGCATATTGATAGAAAATACTCTAAAAAGCGATGGCAGGATCGTGTCAGTTGTCGGAATTGGAATAAATGTCAATCAAACCAATTATGAGGATCTGCCTCGCGGTTCTTCTTTGGCAGTCATCTCCGGAAAAACTTTTGATAAAAACAATTTAACAGTTTTAATTACCGATAAAATCGAAGAGAAAACCGAATTATGGAAAACGAAATCATCTGTTTTCTGGGAAGATTATTTTAATTCGCTGTTCAAAAAAGGAATTCCAATGCCTTTTAAAAACCTTCAGGATAAAAACTTTATGGGAATTATTCAGGGCGTTTCCCCAATTGGAAAATTGCAGGTTTTATTAGAAGATGATTCTGTTTCTGAATTTGAAATAAAAGAGATTCAGATGCTTTATTGAGAGAGTTGCTAAGGTTCTGAGATTCTAAGGTTTTTTTGCCACGAAGGCACAAAGACACAAAGGATTTTTAAGTATATTTCAAAAAAACTTCGCGTCTTTGTGCCTTCGTGGCAACAAAAAAAAGCCCAATCTATTAGATCAGGCTTTTCATTTATAATTTACAATTCACAATTATAATTTGTTCATATTGTTTGCTAAAGTTTCAATAAACTTACTGATTGGGCCTTTAA
Source organism: Flavobacterium sp. 2755 (assembly GCF_031455715.1). Lineage (NCBI taxonomy): Bacteria > Pseudomonadati > Bacteroidota > Flavobacteriia > Flavobacteriales > Flavobacteriaceae > Flavobacterium > Flavobacterium sp. 2755. The sequence goes on along the minus strand of NZ_JAVDTG010000003.1, from coordinate 101,474 downwards.
CCATCATTGCCATCATAGCATTGAATTCACCTTCAAAAAACAATTGTACAGCACTTTCTGAATCAGAAATAGAGTCAATATTTGAAGTTAAAGTAAACGGAAGTTTATCACTTGCCGCACCCAAAACAATTTTGTTTGGCGCCACTTTATCTTTCATTTTTAATTTGATTTCCGGCATACCTTTCAATCCAAAAATAAAAGCATCTTCGCCAATTACTTCAAATTTAGCGATATTATCCGGCATTAATTTTTCAAAATTCTTAACATCAGTCAGTTGATCGAATAAATCCTGAGCTGATTTCTGAACGGTAACTTTTGGACTTTCTAAGTTCATATAATATTTTGTTTTTTTTATTTCTATTTAACGCAAAGACCGCAAAGTTTTTTTTCTAAGCTTTGACTTAAATATTAAGCAAAGTTCGCAAAGCTGAGTTTAATAATAAATTTCAATTTTTAAATCCCAAAAAAGAGCGCAGCGATTTTTAAAATCTAAAATCTAAAATCTAAAATCTAAAATCTAAAATCTAAAATCTAAAATCTAAAATCTAAAATCTAAAATCTAAAATCTAAAATTACTCTTGTCCCCAAGTCGATGGGCTAACGCTCCATTCTTGAAGTGTAGATTGTTGGTCTTCTGTTATATATTGTTTTTGAACCGCTAAATCTAAAAGATTTTCGTAGTTGCTTAAAGTAAATAAGTCAACATTGGCATTTTTAAAATTTTCTTCGGCAACATTAAATCCGTAAGTAAAAATCGCAGCCATTCCTTTAATATTAGCACCTTCATTGCGTAAAGCTTCAACGGCAAGCAAACTGCTGTTTCCTGTACTGATTAAATCTTCAACAACAACAACATTTTGTCCTTTTTGAAAAAAACCTTCAACTTGGTTTTGTCTACCATGTTTTTTTGGCTCCGGACGAACATATACAAACGGAAGGCCAAGACTTTCGGCAACTAAAATTCCAATTCCAATGGCTCCAGTAGCAACACCGGCAATCACATCAGGCTTTCCAAATTGTTTTTCGATATTCTTTGCAAACTCATCACGAACATAGTTTCTAATGCTCGGAAATGAAAGAATTAACCTGTTATCACAATAAATAGGAGATTTCCAACCAGAAGCCCATGTAAAAGGATTTTCGGGATTCAATTTAATTGCATTTATTTGCAAAAGCAATTCGGCTGTTTTTTCGGCAGTATCTTTATTAAAAATCATAGTACAAATGTATAAAGTTTTTGTGAACGACAAACCACTTTTTTTGACAAATGAAATCTCCCGTGAGACAGATTTTCAATTGTTCTTGTTAGAAAGTATTGATATCGAACAGCTTATCATAAAAATTTTTCAAAATAAAATTCAAAAAGCCATTTTATATCATCCCGACGAAAGTGAGATAATGAAAACCCTCAAGGCCAAAATTCCGGTAAATAAAGCCGGCGGAGGTTTTGTGTACAATAAAAAAGGAGAGGTTTTATTCATCTTCAGAAACGGAAAATGGGATTTACCTAAGGGCGGAATCGAGAAAGGCGAGGACATTGAAGCCACCGCCATGCGCGAAGTTGAGGAAGAAACGGGCGTAAACCAACTTCGTATTGTTCAAAAACTTCAAAAAACGTATCATATCTTTAAACGCAACGGAAAATACAAACTAAAAATCACGCATTGGTTCGAAATGCATTCTGATTTTGAAGGAACGCCACACGGACAAATCGAAGAAGGAATTGAAAAAGTAGCCTGGCTAAACCCGGAACAAATCAAAGAAGCGCTTAAAAACTCTTACGAAAATATTAAATTATTATTTGCAGAAGAAAATCACTATAAATAAAAAATCGCAATATTAAATTGCGATTTAAATCAATTTTTATAGTGTAACTTTAGTCTTTATAAGTAAAAATAAACTCCGAATTATAATTTGATATTTTTCCACTATTTTCCATACTAAAGTCTTCGGTCATTTTTGTCATTCTGTCCTTATTATCAAAAGTGTAACCTGCTTTTGAGGTAAAAATAACAGTCAAATTCGATTCTTTAAAAAACTGAGTTTCGGTATATTCCGAAATTAAATTTTCAGAGAGATCAATCATGATGGAAGAATTAAAATTTAAAAAACTGCTTAGATAACTGTTGAGTTTCCATTCTTTACCATATAGCAATTTTTTGTAGCTATAATTATTTTTCAGATTAGTGTATTTATAATTTGTGAAACGTTCACTTAGGCTTCCGTTATTTCCAACTTGACTAGACTTTTCTAAATTGCCGTTCACAAAATCATATTTGAAAAAATAATCCCCTAAAAATGTTGTTCGTTTTTCGATTTCATTATTCGAATTAAACAAAATCTCCAGAGATTCTGGCGGATTGTTTTCAGTAGTTTTTGTCAAAACTATTTTTCCGGCAAGATGCGTAAAAACAAATTTCCCATTCAAAATTTCTTCATTTGCAGGACCTGACAGTTGTTTCATTTCCGTTATTTTTCCGGTATTATTGTACAAGAAAGTCGTAATTACTAAAATTTCTCCCGAGGAATTGTAATCAATTATTTTTGAAACTAAATTCTGGTTGTTATATGTATAGTCACTATGCGTATCGTCATAATTCTTAACCGTTGTAAGTTTTTCATTTTCAAATAGCATATCCTGAGAATTAATAAGTAAGTTTTTATGATAATCATTAAACCTAATAGAACTTAGATTCGTTTTAGTTCCTGGATCAGCAATTTCTTCATTAGAGCAAGAAACAATTGTAAGTGCGGCAAATAAAACGATTATTTTTTTCATCTTTAATTTTTGTTTTAAGTTATATTCTTAAGTACAAAAAGCCTGAAAAGGTTGCGCAGCGGTTGAAAATTAAAATTTGGAACTTAATAATTAGGGCGTGCCATCATCCCGATAAAAGGGCTAATTCACTTTACGCATATTCGCCCTTTTATCGGGATGCTGTCGGGCTATCCGCACTGCTTCGGCAGTTAGCTTCTATCCCTCACGCAGAGCGGCACTTTTAAGCGTAATTTTTGTTTTGGTTTTTGTGTTTGCAGATTTATAATAATTTTTTGAAAAAGAAAGCTGCCCTAAAGAAATTTAATGATATTTTTACTCAACTGTACTAATCAATAATCATAAACTTAAATAAACCTATGGATTCATCTTAAATGAATGAAAATGAGAAAAATATAAAAACAGAGATAAGAGCTTTCAAGATCAAAACATTATCATTTCCTAAAATTATTTTATATAAAATGACAAAAAAACTACTTAAAAAAATAAAATCTGCAACGCCATTATTCAAACGTACAAGCATACTAGCGTTATTAATTATTGTTGGTTATTCATGTTCAAATGACGAGACTGGTATAGAGACAGGCAGCAGTGCTAAAGCAATTACTTCTTTTTCTTTTGCAAACCCTGCAGTAACAGGTACAATAGATGAAAATACGCATACCATTTCTGTTAATTTTCCTGCCGAAACTGATTTGACTAGTTTAGCAGCAACTTTTACCACAACGGGAACTAAAGTTACTGTTGGTAATGTTGATCAAATTAGCGGTACTACTAAAAATGATTTTAGTAAAGCCATAACTTATACAGTTATTGCAGAAGACGGCAGTAAACAAGATTATACTATAACTCCTCCTAATTCTGCAGCGATTTTAGGTTTTACTTTTGAAGATGGCAATAGTGAGGTATATTGGAAATTGACAGGGCTTAAAGAAGGGACAAATACAATTTACAATGCTCCGCCAGATGTTAATTTTGAAACCGGATTTCCAATTTTGCCTGCTGGAGCAGAAGTGACTGATGCAGGAAGTAATGAAGAAAGTGATTATAACACAACAGGATTTACATTTACAGTAACATCTGCTGATAAAAAAACAAAAAAAACATATACTATTAAAATTCCGGTTTATAATAAAGATACAAACCCTTATGGTATATATACACCAGTACAATTATGGTCTCCAAGTTATTATCTTAAAGAGAGTTTTAAAGTGATGAACGACATTACAATGCCTCCCGTAGATGGTACTGAATATGCACTAGGTTCTAATTATGCTACCATGGGATGGAATGCTATTGGAGACTTTGAAAGCTTTGTAGGAACAATAGATGGGAATGGTCACGTAGTGAAAAATTTGACTATCAAACGAGATAGTACTGATGATATAGGATTTATTTCTGTATTAGGTGCTAAAGGTGTTGTAAAAAATCTAGGACTTGTTTCAGTAAATGTTACAGGCGGCGGAAATGTAGGTGCGCTTGTAGGTTCAAATAACGGAGGTACTATATCTCATTGTTATTCTACCGGAACTGTTACCGGAGCAGCCTTCTCGGTTCAAAGACATGTAGGTGGTTTAGTTGGAATTAACAATGATGCAAATGGAAAGCCAGGCAAGCTTTTAAATAGCTACAGTACTGCTAATGTTACAGCCGGTGCTGATACATACGTTGGTGGTTTAGTAGGTTACAATTACCTTTGTACCCTGCAAAATTGCTACGCTACAGGTTCTGTAACAGGAACATATAAAAAGGGTGGAGCACTTATAGGAAAAAATGCCTGCGAAATTACTAATTGTTATGCTACAGGAAATATAAAAACCGGAGGCGGATTAGTTGGGTATAACTTTAACTGGAGTACTGCCCCAGATTGTTTTTGGGATGTTCAAACTACAGGTCAAACAACTTCTGATGATGGTGGTGACGCGGTTGGAAAAACAACTGCCGAAATGAAAACAGGAACACCTTATAATAGTACCTGGACATCTGCTAACTGGAAATTTACTGCCGGTAAATATCCAACTTTAGTGGGAGTAGGAGGTCAATAAGATTCTTAGTTCTATAAAATAAATGTAAACCTCGTAATTCAAATGATTTACGAGGTTTTGTTTTTTTGTAAAGAGTATCGATTAGGGTGCTGATTTTAGGTTTTATTTAATTTTTATTTTTAACTATTTCATGTCTCAAAAATCGTACTTTTGTTTAATAAGCAATATATTTGAATTATGAGCACACTAACAAAATAAAACCATATAGGACGAAAAATAAGCCGAATTCGTGAACTTAGAGATATGAAGCAGGAAGCTTTGGCGCAAGCTTTAGGAACAAACCAACAAGCTATATCCGCTTTGGAAAACAGCGAAACGATTGATGATGAAAAGCTTAAACAAATAGCAAAAGCTTTGGGAGTTAGTGTAGAAGCTCTTAAAAATTTTTCAGACGAAGCTGCAATTAATTATTTTAATAATTTCTATGATAATAGTGCACAAGGACAAATATTAAATAATTCTTGCACAAATCTTACTTTTAATCCTTTAGAAAAGTTGATTGATGCTTATGAAGAAAACAAACAACTTTACGAACGTTTAATTCAAGCTGAAAAAGATAAAGTTGAGTATTTAGAGAAGATATTGAAGGATAAATAATTATTCTTTTTACAATATAAAAAGGCCTAATAAATTTTATGTTTATTAGGTCTTTTTTTGTTGTTTTGGTTTATATGTTTGTCGCTAGCGCGAGCGTCCCGCTCGTGACTATTTTGAATTATCTTAAATTGATTTTGATTGCGTTCACGAGCGGGACGCTCGCGCTAGCGGGGGATTTAGATACTGTGGAAGCCTATGAAACTTTTAAAGACTTATATGATATTTTATTTGATATTGTTTATGGTATAAATGACATCTTTGATGATATTCTGGGAGATGATCTGATGTGATAAATAAAAGTTGAATATAAATAAGTCATTTTTTATTTGAAAAGTTAACCTCTTAAATGTCTAATATAATTATCAAGCAAACCCTGAATTTGCTGACTGGCAACAGGATTAGCAGAATGAACGTTGAATTTTAAATTTTGCAAATCTATTCCAGATTCATAAACCAGCCATTTGGCGCAAGCGTAACCATCTTCGGCAACTTGATCATTTTCATCAAGACCTAAATCATTATCAAAACTAATTAATTCAGGAAGTCCTTTTTCAAGAATAACTTTTTTGAAATCATGAGAATTTCTAACCACAACGAAATCATCATTAGTTAGTTTTTTGTAAACCATATTTACATCTCTAATATCGTCGAGAAAGAGTTTATATGACATTTGTTTTTGTTTAAACTTATTTTAATTATCCTCCGCTTGGGCTAGCGTTTAGACAATCTTATTCTTTAATTTGTCCTTGTAATTGAAATAATCCGGATAATTTCATTCCAATTTTTAAATCCTGAAAATTCATATTTTCTTTATTGACAAACATTTCGATAGTAAAGAAATCTGGAATTTCTTCATTAGTTATTAATTTAATTTTTAAAATGTAACCCTTTGAAGGCCTGTTATCAAGTACATCAACTTCTCTAAAATCTTCTAATTGACCTATAAAATCAAAACATCCAAATTCGGACATCTCCTTGTTCGGCATATACATTGTAAAATCTTCACTATAATTTGGTCCCTCTGCTGTTGTATCAGGCATACTGCAAATTTCTAAACTGTAGATTAAACCACTTAATTCAATATTTAATTTTTTATTAGACTTGTATTTTTCTTTATTTATAGCATAATCAGTTGCAAAATATATGAGACCAAATGTATCTCTACCGTTTCCAGTTATTATTGCTTCTAAATTATCAATATTCTCCCATTCGTTTATTTGTTTATTTACTACTTCAATAAAAATATCAGTTTTAATTACAGGATAAACTGTGCGAGTTGTTTCATCAGCTTTTTTAACACCTCGAAAAATTATATTGCCAGAAATGTATTCAGATATTATAATTTCATTATTTGATTTTACTGGTTCTTGAAATAGGACAAATGCAGAATGATGGATTAGAAAATTTCTACCATCTTCATTACCTAAGCGTTCAAAGCCAAAAATTCCTGCCCACATATCGCCAACAGTTCCATTATTTACTTTTTTTATTTTTAGTCCAAATTCATTTTCTGTTACTTGTGGTTCTATGATTATCCTTTCTTGAAAATAATCTTTTCCTTGTTGTAATTCTATATTTAAAATTGAATTATTTTGTTCTCTTGTGAAAGTTGAAATTCCTTTAAATGTAATTTCTTCATCAGCAAAAAAATAAGGTAAACCTAAAAAGCCATTTAGATCATTTGCTTTATATTTTATAGAAATTGCAGTAAATTCATTATTTTTTTTTGCAACCGAATGATTGTTATCGTCTTGAAAGTTAGAATGATAAAGAATTACATAAGATTTTATCGTGTTCTCTTTGATTCTTTTTTCAAATTCAATTTCCATATTTGTAACTACTTCTGTAGCAGAAAGATTATAACTAGTGTCTTCCGCAATATATAAGTAACCAGTTATTTCTCCATTAACTTTTTCATAAGCAGCAATTGGTGCATAATTATTTTGAATTTGCATTCCTATAAAACGAACAATGTATTCACTATAAATTTTTATAAAGTCAAAAACATTATCAGTATTTTGAGAATTAACAACATCTCGTTTTTCAGCATATATTTCATTCAATGATTTTCCACTATGTTTAATTGAGGAGGAAATTAAATTTTCTTCAATTTCAGGTGTTTCAGTTTTTTTATTCTTTTTCAAAAAATTAAAAAGCCCCATTTCAGTATATTTTAGTTAGTTATAAATTTTATTTTTAATATTATGTGTTTTAATTACTTTCAACTTTGTCAAAGTTTTATACACAAAGCTTTGCGATCTTAACGTTTTTTAAAACCACTCAAAATCAAAAAAACTTTGCGCACTTCGCGTTAAAAAATATCGGCAAAATAAAAAAAACTAAAGCACGCGATAAACAGGATACTGCAAATGCGCCTTTTCATAATAAACAGAATGCTTATAAATCCAATCTAACTGCGCTTCAGGATTTTTAGCAAATTCAGCATCAGTTTGTTTTTTAGATTCTAGTTCCGCTTTTAGAGCAGGATTTTCTTTTAAAAGATTTGCCGCTGTATCTTCAAAAATATATTCAGAATAATGTTCTTTTTGCTGTAAAATAGGATCGAAGAAATTCCAATTAAAGAAAGAATCAACACCTTCTGGTTCAAAAGCCTCTACAAGATATTTTACACCTTTTTGGTTTGTTGGAACAATGTAATCTCCTTTGGCGAAAGCCATTTTAACGATTTTAGAAGTTACCGTTGTATTTCGATGTGCATAATGTCCTTCGTAAGCAAACGGAACCGTTTTAAAATCGGCAATTCTGTAACTTTCTACTTCAATAATGGTGTCGTTTTTAATTTGTTTAAATGAGATATTATTGTTTTTCAAAAGGTCAATAATATTCCAATATCCTCTCGGAATAACATAAGCCGTAGGAATCACAACTTCCTTAACCGATTTAAATTCTTTGATATACGGAACGTCTTTTTTATAAGGTTTGCTTCGGTCATAATACAAACGATTTCCGGTTGTAGCATCGCTTTTTTTGTAACCTGCTTCATATCCTAAAAATGAAAATGTTGTGGCTTTTGTGCTGTCTAATTCCCATTTTAAAGTATAGGATTTTTTAGGCTGATATTGTTCCAGATTTTTCACTCGAAGTTCTTTGATTTTTAGATAATTCGCATCGGTAAAATCCAAAGTCGATTTCATGTATTCGTAAGTCATTTTTACACGTTCGGCATATTTTTTCAGCATGTGTGTTTCGACCACAAAACCAATCGTATTAAATAGGGAAGTGTAACCCGTTGTATATCGCGGACTATCGACAAACTGCCCAAAACCTTTGTCTGGCGTATCTTTAAAAGAATCTACATAAGGCGTAGTTTCGATTTTCTTTTTCTGTAAATCTTTTACCAAAGCCGGCATCATTTCATTATTCATAAAATCTCCCAAAACAGTTCCCAGTTTATTATGCTGTGTCATAATATAAGTCAGTTTGTATTGATAATCAGAACCGTTACTGACGTGATTGTCAATAAAAACATCGGCATTTATTTTTTGGAAAATCTCAACAAAGCTTTTTGTATTTCTCGTATCCGATTTCATTAAATCACGATTCAAATCGTAGTTTCTGGCATTTCCTCTAAAACCGTAAATTTCAGGTCCGTCCTGATTTGCACGCGTTGTCGAATTACGATTTAAAGCGCCGCCAATATTATAAACCGGGATACAGACTAAAACGGTATTTTTTGGCGCTTTTAGTTTTCCAATTGCTAAATCTCTATAAAATTGCATCGTTGCGTCGATTCCGTCCGGTTCTCCGGCGTGGATTCCGTTATTGACAAAAAGAACGGCTTTTGTTTTCTGTATTTTATCAAAATCAAATTCCTTGTCAGGATTAAAAGTTACCATGTGCAAAGGTTCACCAGAATCTGTTAAACCCATTTCTTTAATTTGAATTGTTGGAAAATCATTCGCTAAAAGCTTAAAATAAGCAATAGTTTCCTGATATGTAGCCGATTGATTTCCGTTTCCTTTTTCAAAAAAGGTATCGTATTTTTTATTGTTTTGAGCGAAAATGGTAAGCGTAAAAAGTGAAATGATAATGGTAAAAAATCTCATGATTTGGGTTTTTAATAGAAATCAAATATAGGATTTTTGTTTCAAGTTTCAGGTTTCAAGTTTGGTGTACTGTGTGTTTTTTTAACGCAAAGTGCGCAAAGATTTTTTTATATTAAAGGTTTTGAAAAACACAAAGTTCGCAAAGCTTTGAACATAAACTTAGCAAACTTTGCGTAAACCTTTGCGCTCTTTGCGGTTAAAAAAAACTTGAAACAAAAGAAAACCTGAAACTTGAAACCTTTTAATTACTTTTGCAAAATGAATAAAAAACACCATTCTAACAATATACTTTCGAATTTAGGTATTGAAAGCCTAAACGAAATGCAGGAAACAGCTCAGGACACAATCCTGAACGATAACAATGTTTTATTACTTTCTCCAACCGGATCTGGAAAAACACTTGCCTTTTTACTTCCTGTTTTAGAATTATTACAGCCTGAAATTTTATCGGTTCAATGTTTAATTTTGGTTCCGTCCCGCGAACTTGGACTGCAGATTGAACAGGTTTGGAAAAAAATGGGAACGCAGTACAAAGTAAATATTTGTTACGGCGGACATTCAATCGATACTGAAATTAAGAATTTAAGCAATCCTCCGGCAGTTTTAATTGGAACGCCTGGAAGAATCGCCGATCATATTGACAGAGAAACTTTTAGAACAGATAAAATTCAAACGCTGATTTTAGACGAGTTTGATAAATCGCTTCAACTTGGGTTTCACGAGCAAATGTCTTTTATTATTGCAAGATTACCGAAAGTAAATAAAAGAGTTTTAGTGTCTGCAACGTCAGATATTGAAATTCCGAAATATACACGAGTGGTAAATCCAACAGTTTTGGATTTTATTGTAGAAGAGGAAGAAAAAGCAAATCTTTCTATGAAAATGATTGTTTCTCCTTCTAAAGATAAATTAGAAAGTTTGTTCAATTTAATTTGTTCATTAAAATCACAGTCGGCTATTATATTTTGTAACCATCGTGATGCTGCAGAACGTATCAGTGATACTTTAAACGAAAAAGGAATTTATGCTACTTATTATCACGGCGGAATGGATCAGGACGAACGTGAGCGTGCTTTGATTCAGTTTAGAAACGGAAGTATAAGTTACCTCATCACGACAGATCTTGCTGCGCGTGGATTAGATATTCCTGAAATGAAACACGTTATTCATTATCATTTACCTTTAAAAGAAGATGAATTTACACACCGTAACGGACGTACAGCACGTATGCAGGCAACCGGAACGGCGTACATTATTGTTCACGAAAGCGAAAAACAATTAGATTATATCGATTATGGTATGCAGGTTCTGGATGTAAAAAATGTAACTTCCTTGCCAAAACCACCAGAATTTCAAACAATTTATATCAGCGGTGGAAAAAAAACAAAGCTGAATAAATTTGATATCGTAGGTTTCTTTTCTCAAAAAGGAAAACTGGAAAAAGATGATTTAGGTCTTATTGAAGTAAAAGATTTTGTTTCGTTTGCAGCAGTGAAATTTGGAAAAGTAAAAGAGCTTCTGAAAAACATTAAAGACGAAAAAATGAAGGGTAAGAAGTTTAAAATTGAAGTTGCCCGAAATGTCATAAAGAAAGAAGAAGAGAAAAATAAGAAATTTTAGGCTTTTTGAGATAGTTTTAGAGAGTTAGAATTGTATTTATGCTTCTGTATATCAGGTTTTTATTGTTTATTGAACAACATTAACAATTTTGTGTTAAAAAAATAATGAATTGATAGCTGTTTTTTCAATATTTCTGTGTTTTTTTGTTGCAGTAAAATTGTAAACCCCAAATCCACTATGAAAAAGATTATTACCATTGCCATTTTGTTCTTTAGTTTTGTTTCGTTTGCACAAATTAAAGTTATTGAAACAGTTCCTGTAGAGAAATTAGGAAAAGTAAATAACAACTACATTCAGAAAATTGGAGACGAGTATACTGTATACTACACAAGTATCTTAAACGATGATGATTCTTCTCCTTTGAGAAAATTTTCTTTTAAAAACGTTAATAATGATTATACTAACCTATATAACATTATTATTGGCGGTTTTACAGCGAGTCCGTTATATGATATTAAATTAGAGTTACCAAACAACTATATTTGGTTACACTACACAGGAAATGTTGTTCCAGACAAAGCTACAGTTCAATTTATGGTTTCAAGCAAAGATAGAGACGCAGCAACAAACAGCGTTTCTGAGCCATTAGTTAAAGATCAAATCAGCAAATTATTCCAAAAGTAATTTGTTGTCAAAAACAATATATTGAAAAAGGCCGTTCAGTTTTTGAACGGCCTTTTTTTTGTTTCAGAATTCAGGGTTGCCTAGCATTATCTTGATTTTAACCGCAAAGCACGCAAAGTTTTTTTTAAATTTAAGGCTTTCTAAAAAGCGCAAAGTTCGCAAAGCTTTGTAAATAAAACTTTGCGAACTTTGCGTTAACTTTTGCGTGCTTTGCGGTTAAATAACTGAGTAAAAAAAACTTAGAATCTCAGCATCTTAGAACCTTAGCAACTTTAAAAAGAACTATATCTTTTTTACATACTGCGTAATAATAACAATTTGCTGTCCATCAACTTTTCCTTCGATGTATTCAGCATTTTCATGATCTAGACGAATGTTTCTTACGGCAGTTCCTTGTTTGGCAACCATACTTGATCCTTTAACTTTAAGATCTTTAATTAATACAACAGAATCTCCGTGTTGTAAAACAACGCCGTTACTATCGCGGTGAACCAGTTTATTTTCATCATCTTCACCTTCGCCGGTTGCTTGTGCCCACGCCAGTGTATCTTCGTCTAAATACATCATATCCAGTAATTCCTGAGGCCATCCTGCAGAACGTAAACGGCTTAACATTCTCCAGGCAACAACCTGAACCGGAACATTTTCATTCCACATACTGTCGTTAAGACATCTCCAGTGATTTAAATCAACATTATCAGGATTTTCAATTTGGTCAATACAGGTGTTACAAGCTAATATAGCTTCATCAATGCCGCCTTTTTGAGTTGGTAATACTTGGTATACTTTTAGGTTTTCTTCAGCGCTGCAAAGTTCACATTTAGATCCGCTTCGTTTGCTTAATTCTCTTTCGATGCTCATTATTTATTGTTTGTTTTAAAATGCGAAATTACTTATAATTTGCTTCGCTTGCAAGTTTGAGGATTTTGGTCATTGCGAGGAACGAAGCAATCTCATTTGCTGAATTTTAGCAAAGTGAAAATCATAGTGTGTTTGCTTCGTTCCTCACAATGACTTTGCGTGTGTTTAATTATTTCTGTACCCTAACCGCATCCGGAACCAATAATTCATATTCACCGCCGTTTCGTAATACATCACGAACAATACTTGAACTGATATAAGACGTTTTTGCAGCAGTTAATAAAAACACCGTTTCGATTTTAGAAAGACGTCTGTTAGTGTGTGCAATGGCTTTTTCAAATTCGAAATCGGCAGGGTTGCGCAAACCTCTTAAAATGAAATTGGCTTTTAGTTTTTTTGCTAAATCTATGGTTAATCCTTCATAAGTGATAACCGAAATTTTTGGTTCATCTTTAAAGGTTTCTTCAATAAAGCGTTTTCTTTCTTCTAATGAAAACATGTATTTTTTTTCGGCGTTGACACCAATGGCAATTACGATTTCATCAAATAAAGAAATCCCTCTTTTGATAATATCTTCGTGTCCAAGTGTAATAGGGTCAAAAGAGCCCGGAAATATTGCTTTTCTCATTTTTTTGAGGTTCTAAGGTTCTGAGTTACTAAGATTCTAAGTTTTAATTGAATTGTGTTGAATCTTAGTTTTGAGTTTTATTTTTACGTTATTCTAAGCGTCTTTATAGCCGAAACCCATTCGTCTTTTTTGCAGATTTCGCAGTTTGTGGTTCCTTTTTGAACTTCTTGTGTGTGACCGCAGAAAGTACAGGCGTAAATTCCGTCTGTTGAAATTATTTTACTTTTTTTATTGAACAAAGCAGGTAAAATAGGTAAGCCGTATTTTACATCTTTGTCTTCGTAGAAAAACACACTTATTTCGCCGCTTGGTTCAATAAAAGCATGTTTTACCTGCCCTAAATGTTCGATTGATTTTACGCGAAGTTCTGAGAAAAATTCGTCTTGTGCCAAAGTTTCTTTTTTAAAACTCGATACAGAAAATTTTCCGTCGTTAATTAAACATTCGGTTTTGCCTTCTATAAATTCTTCAAATTTTTTGCTCTTTCCGGTAAGCCATGTTACAGAACGATACAGAATGATAATAACTAAAAAAACAATTGCTGCAGGGACGATTCCAACATCTTCATAAAACATTGGGTCGCCGGCAGCAGAACCTAATGCAATGATAATTACGGTTTCGAAAATCGATAATTGTTTTACACCTCTTTTACCGGCCAGTTTTAATGTTAGCAGTAAAATCGTGAACATTACTGTCGAACGAAATATTACTTCCAAAAGAAAAACTTGTGGGAGTTCATTAAAGAATAGTCTGTTCCATTCGAAGATTTCTTTCATTTTTTTTCTTTAGAGGTTCAAAGGTTCAAAGGTGCAGAGTGACAAAGGTTCAAAGGTTTTGACTTCGCTCAGTCTGACAATTTGGTGTTTAAAAAATAAGGTTCTGAAATCTTAGAATCTCAGAACCTTAGTGTCTTAGGAACTATGCCAAAGCTAGTTCGATCGCATTTGTAAATAATTCTTCCAGGGAAATTCCGGCTGCTTTTGCTTGCTGCGGAATCAAACTTTCAGTTGTTAAACCCGGAATTGTGTTCATTTCCAGCATATATGGTTCGTTGTCTACAATGATGAATTCGCTTCTTGAAAATCCCTTCATTTTTAAAACTTCGTAAGCACGTTTTGCTGTTTCTCCCACTTTTTTTGTCAGCTCGTCAGAGATTCTGGCTGGTGTGATTTCTTGTGATTTTCCTTCGTATTTGGCTTCGTAATCGAAGAAATCGTTATCAGATACAATTTCGGTAATTGGTAAAACGATAACTTCTCCTTTATAATTAATTACGCCCACAGAAACTTCTGTTCCGTCAAGGAAACTTTCTATGATAATTTCGTTGTCTTCTTTATACGCTACTTCAATTGCGATTGGAAGTTCGGCTTCCGTTTTTACTTTTGATATTCCGAAACTTGAACCTGCTTTGTTTGGTTTTACGAAACATGGAAGACCAACTTTTTTAACGATTTCTGCTGTATTGATTTCGTCGCCTTTATTTAGATAATAAGAAATAGCGGTTTTGATTCCGTATGGTTTTAAAACAGATAATAAATCTCTTTTATTGAAAGTCAATGCCGATTGGTAATAATCGCAAGACGATTGCGGAATGCCTAATAATTCAAAATAAGCCTGCATTAATCCATCTTCGCCCGGAGTTCCATGAATGGCGTTGAAAACACAGTCAAATGTGATTTTTTCTCCATTTACCGTAACAGAAAAATCGTTTCTGTCAATTGGGAATTCGGCGTCGTTTGCGTCTACATAAACCCATTTTTCTTTGAAGATATGAATTCGGAATCCGTTGTATTTTGTTTTGTCAAGATATTGGTAAACAACGTTTCCGCTGATAAGCGAGATTTTGTACTCGCTTGAATATCCGCCCATGATGATGGCAATGTTTTTCATTTATATGTTTTGTTTTATATTTTGTTTCAGGTTTTCTTTGTTTCAGGTTTCAGGTTTTTTGCCACGAATTTCACGAATTTTCACGAATTATTTTTTTGAAATCTGTTTAGATCTGCAAAATCTGTGTGCCAACTACATCCAGCATTCACTAGGGTTATCTGCCTAATTGAGGAGTTTATTGTTTTAAACAAAATTATCATTTTTTTTGAAATGAAATACTTTATCTTTGCGACAACTAAAAATAAATTTATGAGTTTACGTAAGTATTTAACTAGCCGAGTGTTTTTCTTGCAGGTATTAAGTGCGGCTGCTATTGTTGCGGTTTTGGTTTATTTGTTTATGCATTGGTTGACTTTTACAACTGATCACGGACACGAAATTGCTGTTCCTAATTTAGCCAGACTGACTGAAGAACAAGTTGAAGAAAAACTGGACGAGCTAGACTTAGATTATGTGCTTTTGGATAGTGTTGATTACCGAAGTGAATTTCCGAAATATAGTGTTGTAGAGCAGGATCCGCTGCCGGGAACTAAAGTTAAAGTAGGAAGAAAAATATATATTAAAATTAATTCTTCGGGATTTTCGTCTGTAAAAATTCCTGATTTAATTGAAAAAACATATCGTGAAGCGGTGCCAACTTTAAAAGCTTTAGGACTTGAGCCAGGAACGATTACTTATATTCCAAATCTTGGAAAAGATATGGTTTTGGAAATGCGTTTAAAAGGCAGAAATTTAAAAGTAGGAGACCGTGTGTTGAAAGCGTCTAAAATTGATTTGGTTTTAGGTGACGGAAAAGCGAGTTATGTAGATGATAGTCAGGCAGCAGATAGTACAGCAGTGCCTGAAGAAACCCCAAAAGATGAACAATAATATTGAAGAAAATTTAGATCTGGAAGACGAATTATTCGAACATTACAGATTTGAAGTACCAAAAGGTCAGGCGTTTTTACGTATTGACAAATATTTGCTGAATTTGATTCAGAATGCTACGCGTAACAAAATTCAGAACGCAGCATCTGACGGAAATATTTTTGTAAATGACATTCCGGTAAAATCAAACTATAAAGTAAAACCTTTTGATGTGATTACGGTTATGTTATCGCATCCGCCGTATGAAAACCATATTCTGCCGGAAGATCTTCCGATTAATATTGTATATGAAGATGATGCCTTTTTATTAATCAATAAAGAGCCGGGAATGGTCGTGCATCCGGGTCATGGAAATTACACCGGAACTTTGGTAAATGCTTTGGCTCATCATTTTGATAATCTGCCAATGAACAGCAGTGAACGTCCTGGTTTGGTGCATAGGATTGATAAAGACACATCCGGACTTTTGGTTGTTGCCAAAACAGAGGTGGCAATGACGCATTTGGCAAAACAATTTGAAGCTAAAACTACAGAACGTGAATACATCGCCCTTGTTTGGGGAAATGTTGCGGCAGAAAGCGGAACAATTGAAGGAAACCTTGCGAGACATTTAAAAGACCGCATGCAAATGGCTGTTTTTGCTGATCCTGAAATTGGTAAACCGGCAATTACGCATTATAAAGTTTTAGAACGTTTTGGTTATGTTACTTTGATTTCCTGCAAACTGGAAACCGGAAGAACGCACCAGATTCGTGCGCACATGAAGCATATCGGACATCCGTTATTTAATGACGAACGTTACGGCGGACATTTGATTTTAAAAGGAACTACGTTTACAAAATACAAACAGTTTATTGAGAATTGTTTTAAAGCATTACCGCGTCAGGCGCTGCATGCTAAAACGCTTGGTTTTGTTCATCCAAATACTGGAGAAATGATGCGTTTTGATACCGAGTTACCGCAGGATTTTCAGGATTGTATTGAAAAATGGCGTACTTACGTGAAATCGCATAATACTGAAGATGAAGAGAATTAATTAGATAATTTCTTTAACTGAAATAAATAAAAAGCTCCTTTTGGGAGCTTTTTGTTTTACCATAATTTTATTATCGTTCCAATTTTCTGTAGAGGCGCACTGCAGTGCGTCTAACGTATTGTGGATATTCGTTGCGGAGACGCTCCTTTGTGGAGTTTTTTTATGATTCAATTTTAATATTTCTGTTTAAAAACAATGAAATAGTGCTTGCAATTTCATGTGCTTCCTTTTCGTGTAATCTTTGTTTAATGGTATAATCATGAGATGAATCGGGAAATATGTCAAGATAAACCATCCAGCCTAAATTATACGAATTTATATAGCAAATATTTACTGATTTTAGTTTATAAAGATGACAGCGAAACTTATTGTTGATATATAAATTTTCCTCTTTTATGGTAATTATGTGATTTCTGTTTTTGTACCACTCAAAATAATCCTTAAATACAATGCAACCAATAACTAACCAGCTAACGGACAATGACAGCCATTGACTTTGTAAAGTTTGAATATCTATTTGCGTAAGAACTATAATGGCTATAGAACTAGTAAAAAGCACTGGAAAAATTAAGGATGATTTGTTTAAATCAAATGAAACAATTATTTCGTTATTTCCATTCTGTTTAATACTGTATTTCCGCATTCTGCCGATTTTTATATTTCTTTAACTCAACTCCGAATGATATTTTATTTTACCAATTGATCCTGTTGGATTTGGTATAAGTTCGAAAACAGAAGTAGGGGCAAGACCTTGTTCGATTCGGTGAGAAACGTATAGAATTGTAACGTTTGTTTCTTGTTTTATGGTGTTGATAAGCTGAATTACCAAATCTACATTTTCGTCGTCCAGACCTTCTACAGGTTCGTCTAAAATTAATAAAGGCGGATGTTTTAAAACGGCACGAACAATCAACGCTACTCTTTGCTGACCAATAGAAAGATCAATGAAACGTTTTTTTCTTAAATGCGTCATTTCAATAACTTCCAGCCATTGCGAAACAATTTGTTTTTGATGCGTTGTTGGCTCAATATAGAGACCGATGGAATCGAAAAAACCGGAAAGAATCATTTCTTCCAAAGTGTGCCCTTTTTGAAATAAATCGGTCATGGAAGTTGCGAAGATTCCGATTTGTTTTTTGATGTCCCAAACGCTTTCTCCGCTTCCTTTTTTTCTTCCGAATAAATATAAATCCTGACCAAATCCTTTTGGATTATCGCCTGTAATTAAAGATAAAATCGTGCTTTTTCCGGAACCGTTTGGACCGATTAACTGCCAGAATTCGCCTTGTTTAATAGTCCATGAAATGTTGTCGAGAATTTTTCTTTCCTCATAACTAACTGAAACATTCTCCAATTTTATTAATACACTTTCGTGGAAGGAATGCGGCTCAATCGCTTTTGGAATTGCAGATGTATTTAAGGTTTTAAAATGATGTTCGGTTTTTGAAATGGGGTGTAATTCAAAAGTATTGTCGTTGATCTGTGCTTTATTCGGAACAAATTCAAGAACATCAACCACACGATTTAAGAGCTGAATAATAGCGATTTCATTAGTCAGATCTTTTAATGAATCTGCTAAAATTACTCTCGAAGCCTGATCTAAATGATCAAACGGATTGTCGAAAATGATAAAATCCGGTTTTTGATTGATGCAGTATTTTAAAAACTCTTTTTTACGTTCGCCTGATGAAAAGGTGCGTAATTGTCTGTGTGATTCAGGAGATGCTTCTACGCTGTCGTATTGGTATTCTTTTTCGATGAATTTTTCAATTGCAATGTCTGAGAATAAAATCCCTTTTTGAGTATTAAAAACGGCTAATTCTCCTTTTGCTTCTCCATTAAGTAAACTGTCTATGAATGCTTTTTTATTTACCTGATTAGATAAAAGTATATCCCAATGCTGCATTTTTTATTTTCTATTTTTAAACTGTTGTCTGCATTTTAACACATAGTAGCATAGCTTTTGAAACTTAAATAAAGGCGTTTCACTTGCATTAATAAACATAGTACGCTATGTGTTAGAAGTATGCTTCTTTTTTATACTCTTTTAAACACAATAAAAATCTATGTTTCTATGTGTTTAAAAAAGAGATTATTTTGTTTCTTTCGTTGCCATTTCGCGATCATTTCTTGACCATTCGCTCCAGGAACCTACGTAAAGTTTTGGAATTTCTATTCCGGCATAATCCAAAGCTAATAAAGTATGACAAGCCGTAACGCCCGAACCGCAATGTACAATTACATTTTCTGATGATTTATTATTTAAAACTTCTTGATATTTTTCAGCTAAAACTTCAGGAGATTTGAAAAGACCGTTTTCGTCCAGATTTTCACTAAACGGAACATTTACAGCTCCCGGAATATGTCCGGCAATTAAATCTAAAGGTTCTGTAAGTCCGTCAAAACGATTTTTATCTCTTACGTCGATTACGATATTTTCGTTGTTGTTTCGGGCTTTTTCGACTTCTTCAATAGCAGCCGTTTTTAAATTCCATTCTGAAATTGGGTAATTTCCTGTTTTATCAAAATTTTCGATTTCTGAACTAACAGGAAAACCAGCTTTTACAGCTTCTTGTAAACCTCCATTTAAAACCTGAACTTTTTCATGATTTGCAGCTTTTAGCATCCACCAAAATCTCGCGGCTGCATTTGAACCATTTTTATCATCATAAATTACAACATGAGACGAAGGTGAAATTCCGAGTTTTGAAAGCACTTCAGAAAACTTTGAAAAGGAAGGCAGAGGATGTCTTCCGCCATTTTTCGGATTGCAGTCGACTGTTGCTAAATCTTTGTTTAAATCAACATAACGAGCGCCTTTTAAATGTTTTGCTTTGTAATTTTCCTCGACATTAATTCCTGCTCTGGCATCGATTAAAATGATTTCTGAGGAATTAAGTTTTACTAATTCTTCAGCGTTTATGATGGGAGAAAGTTTAGACATTTTTATTGCATTTATTTTTTAGAAGTTCCTAACCAAAGCAATGCATCAAGAATGAACTTGCTTTCGTTTTTATTTTCAAAAGTGTACGAAAGCGTTTTGTTGGTTTTACCTTCGTAATCAATATCATTGTGTCCCATATTGACATACAGCATTTTGTAGTTTTTGTTTGTCCAAACTACAGGGTAATAACCTTCATGCCAAATTTCATGTGCTTTTGGTCCGGTTCCTAAAGGAAAACTACTTTCGTCAATTGCCAAAAGGATTTTTATATCCGGATTTTTTCTAAGATCGTTGCTCCATCTGTACCATTCGTTTGGTGCAGAACTAAAAGTTTTAGGCAGATTTTTGACTGCCGGATGCTGATTTTCAACCCTTAAAACTGCCGATGTCGGGCGCCATGTATTACTTCCGTATTCTCCAGAACCTAAAAACGTATTATGATACCAATCCCAATTTTGAGGATAACTTGAATTGTTTAAAGCAAAGGCCGAAAAATGAAATCCCATGAAACCGCCGCCGTTTTCCATGTATTTTTGAAAAGCTTCACGCTGTTCTTGAGTTTCGGGTCTTGTATCTAAAAATAAAACTACCTGATAATTGGCTAAAAATTTTGCGTTTAAATTGTTCCAGTTATCTGTAGAATCATAAACAAAATGATTTTCTTCGGCTGCTTTTGGGAACCATTTGTTGGCTTCATGCACAAAACTTATGTGTGCCTGATCATTTTTTGCTGTGTAAAAAGCAATTACTTTAAACTTTGATTTTTCTTTTTTATGCTGAGAAAAACCTGCGAAACTTGCTAAAAAAAGCAATACTAAAACAGCTTTTTTAGTCAGCGAATAAATTGGATTTAAATTTGCCATCGATTTTTTTGGATTAACCTGGAATTTTTTCAATTAAAATTTCGTTTTCTGCGCTGTCAAAATAAGTGCAGGTCATTTCGATAATATCAACTCTCCATTTTGCAATTCCACATTGTCCGGCATGATTACAAAAAGTAAGGTAATCTGTTTCTCCTTGCTGGTGTTTTACCAAAAACTCGATAAAAAGCTCTTTGTTTACACTTACGGCAATCGAAATTGGATTGTATTTTTCATCAGATGTAACAGAATAACCATTTACACCGTAATATTCAACGTGTCCGTCATTCACGAAAGTGTCGTAACCTTTTACGCCCAAAATGATTAAGTCTTGTATATAATTTGGAAAATCGGCACCGCTTTTTACTTTAGCATGTGCTTCTTTGATTTGGTCAATTGTAAACATATTATTTAATTTTAGATTATTAGTTAGTTGTTGTCTGCCACGAATTTCACGAATTTTCACGAATTATTTTTTCAGTATTATGTAAATAAAAATTAGTGTAAATTAGTGAAATTCGTGGCGAATAAAAATATAATTCGTGGCAAAACCAAAAATATATTATTTCAAAAATACGATTAATGGTTTTATAAATTGATCGAAAGATTCTATATGTGGTAAATGTCCGGTATTGGGAACTTCAACCAATTTTGAATTCGGAATTGCTTTTTGAGTTTTTTTGCCTAATTCAGCATAATTTCCCATTGTTTTTCGAATTTCTTCAGAAACTAAAGTCTTTCCTATTGCGGTTTTATCTCTTGTTCCGATGATTAAAAGCGTTGGACTTTTGATATTTTTGAATTCGTATAAAACAGGCTGTGTAAAAATCATATCGTACATTAAAGCAGAGTTCCATGCTGCTTTATTATAATCTGGAGCAGAAGTCCAGCCGGCAGAAAGTTCGGCCCATTTTTGATAATCGGGATTCCATTTTCCGTCATAATAATTTTCCATTTGGTATTTTTTGATGGCCTGATAATTTTGTTTTAATTCCGATTCAAACCACCAATCGACGGGCTTGTAAGGAACGACAAGTTTCCAGTCTTCTAAACCAATTGGGTTTTCGAGAACTAATTTTTCGGCAGTTTCAGGATACATTAGCGTAAATCTTGTGGCTAACATTCCGCCCATAGAATGTCCTAAAATGGTAGTTTTTGTGATTCCCAAATGATCGAGTAATTTTTTTGTATTCTCTGCTAATTGCTGAAAAGTATATTGAAAATTATCTGGTTTTGATGATTTGCCAAAACCAATTTGATCCGGAACAATTACGCGAAAACCTGCTGCAGTTAAAGCTTTTATTGTGGTTTCCCAATAAGCTCCGTTGAAATTTTTTCCATGAAGTAAAACAATGTTTTTGTTATTGTAGTTGTCTGGTTTAATATCCATATACGCCATTTTTAAATTTTGGCGCTGATTATTCAATTCTAAAAACTGAACTGGAAACGGATATTCATAATTACTTAAATTGATATCTAACGGCTTTATTTTTTCTTCTTGCGAAAAACAAAATAAGGGTAATACTAATATGATGAGTTTTATAATTTTCATTCTGATGCATTTTATTAAGAATTATAAATTTACCGCTATGCATTTTGAAAAGCAAAAATTAAAGTCTTAAAATTATCAGAAAAAAGAGAAGAAATAGGTTTTTAGATTATTTTTTTAGCGTTATAACCCTTTGCGGATAAGGAATATCAATCCCAGCTTCGTCAAAACGTTTCTTAATACTTTGCAGTAAATCGCAATACATTACAAAACCGTCTGTAGAGTTTTTTGCCCAAGCCCAGGCTTTTAATGTTACGCTTGAATCGGCCAAAGCCACAACTCTTGCTACGACCAAAGGCGTTTTTTGTTTTTTATTTTCGGCAGTTCTGGTGTCAATAAAAAGTGGATGTTTGGCAATTTCATCCTGCATCATTTCTAATGCTTTTTCAACATTTGATTCGTATCCAATTCCTATTTCGATTATTTTACAGCATTTGGTATCGTGCATATTAGTATTAACAATAATCTGATTGCTGATAACAGAGTTTGGAATTATAATTCTGTTATTTTCGGCATCTTTTAAAACAACTTGCCTCAAATTGATGTCTTCAACTGTACCGACAAAATTATTGATTGTAATTTTATCGTTGATTCTGAAAGGTTTAAAAATCACCAGAAATATTCCGCTTACAATATTGCTCAAAGCTTGTTGCGAAGCTAAACCTGCGACCAGCGAAATAACTCCGGCCCCGGCTAAAAAGGAATGTCCAATTATTTTAAATTCCGGAATTTGAATTAAGGCAAAAGCAAATCCTAAAATATAAATTACGGTTATAATAAAATGTTTTAAGAATTTTAATCCGGTAGGGTCATATTCTTTATCGCTTGATTTTCGATATAAAAAATAACGAAGCACTTTTTCTGTTATGGAACCTAAAACTACCGTTGTAATGGCTATAATAGCAATAAAAATTCCTATTCTAAAGTCTTTTAAATAATCGATCATAGCTTTGAGAATTTTTGTATTAATGTGAAATTACAGATTCGATTAACCATTTTCCGTTTACTTTTTTCAGGTTAAATTCTATTGGCATAACAATATCCTGATTTGGAGAAACAACTATCCGGGCAGTCGAATCTGTAATTTCTTTTTCGAAATATTGAGCGTCTTTTTCTTTGTCCAAAAAACGGACTTTTTGATCATCCGGAATGCTTTTTTCCATTTTTTTAAGGGTTTCTAAATTCATTAAATTGCCCTTATTAAGAATCACGAATTCTTTTGCAGCCTTAAAATCAAAATGATTTGTTGCTGCTAAATAGGCCGTAACAGTTTCTTTTGGAGTTGCGATTTCCTTTTTTGATTTATGGGATTCACAACTTGTAAAAACAGTAAGAAAAAATAAAAACGCTATAGAATATTTCATTTGTTTTGTATTTTACAATCCAACAAAATCATCACTTTTCGGGAAAATGCTTAAAGCCTGAATTGCAATTTCGGGAGTTGGAGAAGCCAGTTTTCTAAGTTTGGTATCCATCCATGCACCGTCGACTGTGATGGTTGCACAAAGTGTATCATCTTCTCGTCTAAATTCGTGAATGATAGACCAGCGCGAAGCATCGGCTTTCATTTTTGATGTTTTGGTATGAATAAATATTTTGTCTGAAAGTTTTAATTCTTTTCTAAAAACACATTCTTCCCTAAATAAAACGGGACCAAAACCCTGCGTTTGCATTACTCTTAATGTCAAACCAAGTTCTTCGAGAATTTCAATACGATGCTGTGCACCAAAATCGTAATAAGCACTGTGACGAACGTGAAAATTTGGGTCAAGATCTGACCAGCGAAAAGAGATTTCCTTAATAAATGAAGCCATTTTTGTATTTGTATTTTAATAATTTTCTAAATGCTGTTCAAAATTGTTTTTAGAACATACATTTTAAAAAATCTAAATTACAAATAAAAACTGAATGGAACTGAGAAAGTAAAATCAGGATTAAACTATATTTTCAGTTTACCGATGTTTTGTTTTATGATGTTTTTATCTGAAACAGAATTGGCAAGCAGCAAAGCTTTTTCGAAATGTTCGAGTGCTTTTTTATTGTCAAGATCAGTATATAAGTTTCCTAATAAAGAGTAATAAAAATGATTATCAGTCAATTGTAATTTTTCTGCTTCAATAATGGCGATTTGCTTTCTGTTTGTTTTTGCTAAAGCAAATGTGCGGTTGAGCGCTGCAATTGGAGAATATTCGAGAATTAATAACTGGTTGTAAAGCTGTAATATGTTTTCCCATTTCTGGGCAGAATCTTCTTTTTGTGTGTGCCAATATGCGATTCCGGCTTCAAGATGGTATTTCGTAAGTGTGTTTCCGGTTGATGCTTTACCAAGAAAATAAGTGCCTTTTTCAATAAGTTCCTGATTCCAGAGTGTTTCATCCTGATTTTGATATAAAATCGTTTCTCCGTCGCTGTTTGTTCTGGCATCAAATCTTGAAGAATGAAAACACATTAAGGAAAGCAAGGCGTTTACAGGCGGCAGGTTTGTTGCCGGATTTTCGATTAATAAAAAAGTCAATCGCATCGCTTCGGCACAAACGTCTTTTCGTAAAATTGTATTTTGAGAAGTCGAATAATAACCCTCTGAAAATAATAAATACAGCGTTGTTAAGACATTTTCAAGTCTGTTGTTTATTTCAGAATTGCTGGGCTGCTCAATTTTTACATTGGCTTCTTTTAGTTTTTCTTTGGCACGATTAATTCTTTTGTAAATCACTTCTTTATTGTTTAAAAAACCGTCTGCAATTTCCTGAATTCCAAATCCGCATAACAGATTTAGTGCTAATGCAATTTGTGCTTCGGCAGAATTTATAGGATCGCAAACTGTAAAAATCATGGCTAACTGACTGTCGAAAATGTTTTTATTGGATAAATCAATTTCAATTTCTTCAGCTTTATTGGCATTGTGTTTTACTTCGACCGCAATTTTTTGTTCAAATAGCGTATCGCGTTTTAAGTAATTTTTTGTTTTGTTTTTAGCAACAGTATAAAGCCACGCCGTTGGGTTTTCGGGAATTCCTTTTACGCTCCATAATTCTGTTGCGGCAAGAAAAGTATCACTGGTAATATCTTCGGCAATTTCGATATTTTCAATTCCGAATAAATAACAGAGTACCGAAACTATTTTTCGGTACTCTGTTCTAAATAAATTGGGTAAAAGCTGACTTTCTTCCATTTTATAAAATTCCTTTTTAAAAGAATAAGAAGTTTTTTTTTATAATTATGCTCCGGTTACGGCCATTCTAATTTCTACATTTCCGCCCAATTCTAAAATCGGACATCCGTTTGCAATACTTACAGCTTCGTCATAATCTGTCGCTTTTATTATAATCAAACCGCCAATTGCTTCTTTAATTTCGGCATAAGGCCCGTTGATTACGCTTTTGTTCGATTTTACAATTTTGCCTTCACCATCCCAGCGCTGTAAAGGTTTTGCTAACTTGTCCTGAGCAGCGATTCCGCCCAGCCAATCCTGCCAAAGTTTAAGTGAATCCTGCAATTCCTGTGGAGAAGGCTGCGTTTCTTTAGTAATATAATCTCTTCTGAATATTAATATAAACTCGTTCATGATATTATTTTTTTAATGTCAATGTTTTGATGTGATAATTATTTTGATTAACCGAATTGTCCAACTTTGTAAGTTCCCGGTTCGTTAGGAAATGCAAGGTTGATACGGTTCCAAGTGTTAATATTTGTAATTGCCAAAGTTAAATCAATTAATTCCTGCTCAGAAAATTCGCTTGCAGCTTCTTTATAAACTGAATCTGGTACATCACATTTTGTTACAGCCTCTGCCCATGCAAATGCAGCTCTTTCGCGATTTGTGTAATATGAAGTTTCTCTCCATGCACTTAATCCGTATAAACGTTGTTCTGTTTCTCCTTTATGGCGTGCATCTTTATAATGCATATCTAAGCAATAGGCACAACTGTTGATTTGTGAAACCCTAAATAAAACTAATTCTAAAAGAGCTGATTCTAAAGATGATTTTTTTAAATAGCCGCCAATTCCGTAAAGTGTTTTTAAAGCGTCTTGTCCTTTTTCGTGAATGTTAATTCTTGTTTCCATTTTGTATAAAGTTTTAATGTTATACTCTAATAACAATCGAACTTTCGGAATTGGACAAAATATTTTATTTTATTTGAAATAAATTTGAAAATAATTAAAAACCCTTGTGTTTACAGGACTTTACGGATACTTTTTTTAATGAAAAATTATAAATGAGATTCTTCTATAGCCGAAATTGTTATGTCATCTTCATTTAAAGACTTTAAAAAATCTGCTGCGTCAAAAATTTCTCCAATAACGGTAACACCAGTTTTTGCTGTTTTATCGGATAGTATTCTGTTTACCGTTTCTACAACCAAAGGTGAAGTTACGGCATAAATATCTTGTCCTTGTGCCGTAATTTTTCTTTTGATATTATCTTTTACGGCGACAACTTCTAAAGAGAAATGCTGCGATGATCTATTCTTTTCATCAATGGCTTCCGGTTCTGGCGTATCTTTATTTCTAAGATCGTCTAAAGAATTTTGACTCAAATAAGTATTGATTGTATTTACATTTAAATGACGTGAAATGGTAATAATTTCAGAGAGAGGAAGACTTACAACTTGTTTAATTCCAATTGGGTTTTGGAAATTCCAGTCAATTGGAACACTTGGTTCCAGTTCTTGTAATTGATTGTTTTTTAATGTTAATCGAGTATAGTGATTTCTATCGCCTGTTAATCTGGTTCCTTTTGTAGGATACCAGGAATCCAGACCAATATAAATGTTTATTTCGTCAATTTTGCCCCAGTCGTGAGTTATTGCTGTGCTCAATAAATCGCCCAAACCACCATAGAATGCAACGGCAGGAATTATTAAAATCTTGCCTTTGGCTTTTTCAGCATAATTTTCAAATACATCTAAAACCGCTTTTTGCTCGGCACTTAAATCAATATAATGAATGCCTAATCTTAAAGCAGATTCAATAATAGGCTCTGCAGTATCTAAAAATGGACCTGCACAGTTTATAATAATTTCAGATCCAGAAAAAGCATTGTCTAAACTTGCTGGATCACTAATATCTGCGGCTTTTATTGTCGAATTTGGATATTGTTTTTTTAATTGCTGGAGCTTTTCTTCATCTCTTCCGGAAAGAATTAGTTGATATCCTTTTCGGGAAAGTTCAGCGACAATAAATTTTCCCGTGTGTCCGTAAGCGCCATAAATTGCAATGCTATTTTTCATGTTTCAGAGTTTTTAGTTTTTTATAGTACTTGATACGTTACACCAAATCTGAAGATTTTTGAGTAAGCTTCGTTTGTGCCGCCAACATACCCATCCAGATAATTTTTTAATCCGAAAGAATAGCCTAGATAAATACCAAATTTTTTATAATCTGTTGAGATTTGAATTCTTGGGCGCAAATCTGTACTTATTGTTTTTCTGTCTCTAGACGTAGTATATTTATTTCCATCTGTATCAGTTGCATCTCCTTTTTCTTTAGTACTTAGGATATTTGCAATATCAAGACCTGCCACTAAATCGATAGGAAATGTGTCTGCATTAAAACGATATCCGGCAAATGGGTTAACGTTGATGGTGTTAACATTCATGAAAGTTTCGCCAGAAACGGGAACAGCAATAGCTTCTTCATATTTAAATACAGATGTCAAGGAAGTTTTGCTTCGCAGATTTTCATAACCAGCTCCTATACCGTATATAAAATTAACTTTGGTTATTCTTTTTAGATTTAGTGAAACTCCGTATGAGAGTGCATTTTTTGATCCGTAAGGATTATTGGTATATCCATAACCTATAGTTTCAGAATCTAAAATAAAAGAAGATGATTCTGCGCTTTTTCCTCCAAAAGCAGAAAGACCAGAATCTAAGGAAACTCTTAATTCTGTTTTTTGAGCGTAAGAATTGGAAAAGAAAACAAAGACAATCGCCAGTAATACTACTTTTTTCATTAGAAGTTTTTGGTTAAAGTTAATGAAGCTAATGTAGGTAAAATAGTATTGTATTTTGAAGGGATGTTTTATTTTTATTTTAAATTTTCTTCAAGTTTTTGCTCTTATTTAGAAAATCCAATAAATTATTCCACGGCATAATTTGTAATTCTTGATTTTATTAAATTACATACATTTTTTACATTTTTGATATTGTATAAAACGATATCTTCTTCACTAAAATTAACACCAACTCTATAACTTATTAATGAACTTGATTCTGATAAGAAAGGTTCTTTTTCTCCAATAGTTATAAAGCCATTTCCACTTAAATTTTCAGTAAATTCAATTTGAGGGAAATTATCATAATAAAAAGAATTTTCAATTGAATTTTTATGATTTAAAATTAATAAGCGTTTGTTTGTGACTATATATTTCCATTTGAAAGCAACTAAATATCTTTTGCAATAATTTTTTATTACAATAAAAAGAAGATAAACGTATATTAATAAAATGAATGAAAAATAGGCAGTAAATCCTTTTGAGAATCCGTTTAAAAAGATATTTTTTGCCATCAAATAGGCAAGAAATGAAAAAAAAGCAAGCATTGGAATTCTAATAAAATCTTCCCTTCTTAAAGGTAGATATCTCTTTTTTGCTACTAAGAATTCAATTGATTCTTCAGAATTTAGAGTTGCTTGTATATAATTAGATACAAAATCATTTGTCATTATTTCGACTTTTTGTTTTCTGGTTTTAATAATGATAAAACTTATTCTTCTTTTTCGCTTTTAGCATTTAATCGTTTAACAATCCACGGAAGTGTAAGTCCCTGCCCAATAAGCGTAAAAAGTACGACCGCTACAGAAATAAAAATGATTGTATTTCTTTCGGGAAACGGAGTGCCGTCTTCAAGGAATTTTGGAAGTCCAATTGCAATGGCAAGAGATACAATGCCGCGCATTCCAGACCAGCCTAGAATAATACTATTATTAAAGTCTAAAAGCGCATCTTCACTGACTTTTCTTTTTCCGCCGCGATTCTTTTTAAAGGCTTTTTGAAGATTTATTTTCTGAAGAAATACTCTAACCATCCTAATTAACAAAGCTACAATTGTAATGATAAAAGCGTAACCAATATAAGGCAAAATCATATGGTTATCAATATCTTTTAATAGATACCTGAAATTAAGACCAATTAAAATAAAGATTAATCCGTTTAATAGAAAGATGATAATATCCCAAAGGCTTCGGGAACTGTTTTTTAAATTTTCGGGGAATATTTTTTTGCTGAAACGAGCAATTGCCAATCCGGAAACTACTACTGCAATTACGCCTGAAACATGAAATTGTTCTGCCACAAGGTATGCTACAAACGGCATCAATAGCATAAAACTAATCGTGACATTGGTGTTTTTATGTACTTTACTTAATATAAAAGCAAGAATTTTTGCAATCACCATTCCTACCAGAAAACCGCCTCCTAATAAAAAGATGAACTGCAGCGTTGCTTTCCAGATTACAAAAGCAGATCCCATTACGGCGGCAACGGCAAAACGATAGGCAACAAGTGCCGAAGCATCGTTTATTAAACTTTCGCCTTCTAGAATTGTAATGGTTTTATGAGATATTCCGAGTCCTTTGGTAATGCTTACAGCGGCAACGGCGTCGGTTGCAGAAAGTATGGCGCCAAGTACAAATGCCAGCGGCCAGGTTATATTCGGGATCATATAATGAGCGACAACGGCAATCCAAAAAGTAGTAAGAAAAACTAAAGTTATTGCTAATGTGCTTATAGTGTTGAGATTGGTTTTAAAATCCTTTGGAGAAATATTAAAAGAAGCATCATATAATAATGGCGGTAGAAATATCAAAAAGATAATTTCGGGATTGATCTGGATTTCAGTCATGGTTGGGATAAAACCAATGGCGATTCCAACAATTACAAGAAGAATAGGGTAGGGAAGTTTTGCTTTATCAGCAAAGGCAGATAAACCGATAACGATGGCAAGTATGAATATAATGATGCTGTAATTTTCCATTTTTTGGATTAATTTTATTCAGTTGTTTTTTGGGCAAAAGACTTTACCGTTTCGTTTTGATAATTTGTATTAAGTAAATTGTACAAATTTAGTGGCTATTGCATTTTTTTAGTAATCGTATCTATAAGTTGAATATTGACCTTTTTGAATAACCGTTCTATATTCTTTATCAAACTTGCTTTCAAGCTCTTGTTTGATTTTCTCTGACTTGTAGTTATAATGTTTCTTGTTTAAAAAACCAACTGTTCGAATTGTAGGATGTTCAAGAATTGGTTTAAGATTCCCGTCTAAAATGTTCGTATTTACAAAACGGAAGTCAATGAGATTTGGAAAATCACTTAAAAAGTTAAGGTTTTCAATCGGAGCACATACATTTAAACATAAGACTTTAAGCTTTTTTAGCTTCAAAAGCTCGTTAGTAAATTTGAACTTTTTAGATTGGTTAATATGTAAAAATTCCAAATTTTTATTAACTTGACTTAGCCCTTTGTCGTCCTGCAGTTTTGTACAGTAATGAAGTTCAAGTCTTTTGAGATTATTAAATTTTTCTATTCCTGTAAAATTTTTAACGTTTGCAGAATTTAGTTCAAGATATAAAAGTTTGTCGTTTTCAGATAGATTGTCAAATGAGTGTAGTTTTTCTTTTAGATGCCATATAATTGCATATTCAGAGTCGTCAAAATTCTTGTTTTCAGTATGAATAGAATTTTCCTTAAAGTCTTTACTAAAGATTTTGTTTTGCTCTAATTGTTCAAGCCATATAGTGTTAAATCGCCAATCCATTTTCTATCTTATGTTTTTTGTTCTGGTATTATAACTGCCAAAGTTCCGCTATTACCTCTAGTTTATTACTAAAAAAAGCTAATGTACTTAATTCAATATTTAATTAAAAATTATTCTGATTGGAGAAAGACAAAAAGTTCTTCTGAAAACTAATGCCCTAGCCCCGATAGAAGCGGCATCCTTTTGTGCCGGGGTTCGGCATAAAAGATATAGCGGATAGCGGGAATAAGCTCCTTAATTATGACATATTTATAGGCTTATGCCATGGTTGTCAGTCTTGAAAAATGTCATGTTGTCAGATGATTATTGTCGTGCCAATATTAAAACTGACAATTTACTTTGGTTTTTTATCTTGGCACAAAGATTGACTTATGCCACCTGAGTTATAAAAAATAAATCAAAATTAAATATATAAAAAATGGGTAAAATAATCGGAATTGACTTAGGTACGACGAACTCTTGTGTTTCTGTAATGGAAGGTAACGAAGCAGTTGTTATCCCTAACGCAGAAGGAAAAAGAACTACACCATCTATCATCGCTTTTGTTGAAGGTGGAGAGATTAAAGTAGGTGATCCTGCAAAAAGACAAGCAGTAACGAATCCTACAAAAACGATTGCTTCTATTAAACGTTTTATGGGACACACTTTTGCTGAAACTCAAGAAGAGGCAAAAAGAGTTCCTTACAGTGTTGTAAAAGGTGACAACAATACGCCACGTGTGGATATTGACGGTCGTTTATACACTGCTCAAGAATTGTCTGCAATGACACTTCAAAAAATGAAAAAAACTGCTGAAGACTATTTAGGTCAAACTGTAACTGAAGCGGTTATTACTGTTCCTGCTTACTTTAACGATGCACAACGTCAAGCTACTAAAGAAGCTGGTGAAATTGCTGGTCTTAAAGTTATGCGTATCATCAACGAGCCAACTGCTGCTGCACTTGCTTACGGATTAGATAAAAAAGGAACTGATCAAAAAATTGCTGTTTACGATTTAGGTGGAGGTACTTTTGATATCTCTGTTCTTGAATTAGGAGACGGTGTATTTGAAGTATTATCTACAAATGGTGATACTCACTTAGGTGGTGATGATTTTGACCAGGTTATTATTGACTGGTTAGCTGACGAATTCAAATCTGAAGAAGGTATTGATTTACGTTTAGATCCAATGTCATTACAACGTTTAAAAGAAGCTGCTGAGAAAGCTAAGATTGAATTATCATCTTCTGCTGAAACAGAAATCAACTTACCATACGTAACTGCTACTGCTTCTGGACCAAAACACTTAGTGAAAAAATTATCTAGAGCTAAATTTGAGCAATTATCTGATACTTTAGTAAAACGTTCTATGGAGCCAGTTGCTAAAGCATTAAAAGATGCAGGTTTATCTACATCTGATATCGACGAAGTAATCCTTGTTGGAGGTTCTACTCGTATGCCAAGAATCGCTGACGAAGTTGAAAAATTCTTCGGTAAAAAAGCTTCTAAAGGTGTTAACCCTGATGAGGTTGTTGCTATTGGAGCTGCTATTCAAGGTGGAGTTTTATCTGGAGATGTAAAAGATGTATTGTTACTTGACGTAACACCTCTTTCTTTAGGTATCGAAACTATGGGTGGTGTATTGACTAAATTAATCGAGTCTAACACAACTATCCCAACTAAAAAATCTCAAGTATTCTCTACTGCTGCTGATTCTCAACCATCTGTTGAAATCCACGTATTACAAGGAGAAAGAGCTATGGCAGTTGATAACAAAACTATCGGTCGTTTCCACTTAGATGGTATCCCGCCAGCACCAAGAGGAGTTCCTCAAATCGAAGTAACTTTCGATATCGATGCTAATGGTATCATCAAAGTTTCTGCAACTGATAAAGGAACTGGAAAATCTCACGATATCCGTATCGAAGCTTCTTCTGGATTAACAGCTGAAGAAATCGAAAAAATGAAAAAAGATGCTGAAGCTAACGCTGATGCTGACAGAATTGCAAAAGAAAGAGCTGAGAAATTGAACGAAGCTGATAGTACTATTTTCCAAACTGAAAGTCAATTGAAAGAATTGGGAGATAAATTAACAGACGATCAAAAAACAGCTATCGAATTTGCTTTAACTGAATTAAGATTTGCTCACCAATCTCAAGATCTTGAGGCAATCCAAAAAGGATTAGACAATGTAAATGCAGCTTGGAAAACAGCTACAGAAGCAATGTACGCTCAAGGTGGTGAAGGGCAGCAGGCTGCTCCACAACAAGAGCAATCTGGAGACAATGTTGAAGACGTTGAATTCGAAGAAGTAAAATAATTTACTACGTAAAGGCGCACTGCGGTGCGTTTCTACAATTGAATATAAAAACCGAGTCAGAAATGACTCGGTTTTTTTGTTTGTATTTTTAAATTGTTGTGTTTCAGTATTAAAGGAATTAAGAGTGATTTAATTAAAAAAAACTTCGCAAAATGAGGTTTCCCTCAATTTAATTATCTCGTTTTAGCTTAGTTTTGGGAAAAATAACCTAAAACAAAAAATACCATGAAAAAAATCTTAAGCCTCGGGTTTATCTTCCTGACTATTCTATTTACCGGATGCAGCAGTGACAACGATGATAATGCTGTTGATAATGAAAACTCAGTTTCTGCTGTTATAAATGGAGAAGACTGGAAACCTACAAAAATTAATAGTGTTACTTTAATTAAAATTCCTGGAGCGGGGCAGCGTTTTGATATAAATATTCAGGACAATTCTAAAATGCTTATGCTTGCGTGTGAAAGCGCTATTACTACTGAAGATGCAATGCCATTAAAAGAATATAATTTTTACGAAGAAATGGACGAAGAAGATAAACAATTACAGGTTAGTGATGCGTTATTCATAAATTCTTATTTAATTGACGGAAATACCTATACAGAACACATTCCTGTTTCTGGAAAAATAACAATTACCGCTATGGATCCTAATAAAAAGACGGTTTCTGGAACATTTAGTTTTAAAGCTGTAAAAGGGGATGCATTACAAACTAAAATAGTAACTCCAGAAGTTTTTGAAGTAAAAAATGGAGTATTTACTAATTTATCATATACTGTTTACAAACAATAAATTGCATTGAAAATTATATCAAACCGAGTTAGAAATGACTCGGTTTTTTTTATGGATTTGCTTTTTGGAATTAAACCCGACCGGTTTTGGAAACCTGTTGAATTTGCAAAATTCTTTTTCTTCTTTAAATTTATAAGAAATATATTTGTAATTAGAACAAGAGAATTATTGATTTATTTCACGCTGTTTTAAATAGAAAGTAATCATTTGTCAAAGTAATAAAAAGATATGCAAGTCACTAAAATCAACATAACAGATAAAGCAAAAAGGAAGATAAAAAAAATTGCTATAAACAATAATCTTGATTATGATTTAGTTTATTCTATCTTTTGCTTTAATTGGAACTACGATGGAGCTGAAGGAAAATGGGTTAACGATATTGATCAAAATGAAGACAGCCAAAACCGTTACAAATTTATTTTTGATAGTTTAAAATTACCTCAGGAAAACCTAACTAAAAACCAAGTCGTAGATGAGATTTATAATCATATAAAAAAAGCTAAAAAAGAGGAGTTATATGAAAAATTTATTTCTGGTGCAGTACAAGGGAATTACTGCTTAATTTCTGAATATTCATCATTTCATTATTTAACAAATCTAACCAAAGAAAAGTTAAGTACTTTGGAATGGAAATCAGAAAAGATGACAAACGAAGAAGTAGTTGAGCAGCTGTTTCTTAAAATCTTTCGAGGCGGTTCGGTTGATAGATATAGTCTTGAATATTTATATGCTGATTTGGTGATAGATTTACCTTATGAAAATCAAATGATAAAAAATGAGGACTGGGTGGAAAATTTTGTTAAGAGAGTTGATGAAAATGGAGAAGAAATAAATCTTACTGGCTTAGTAAATATATTAAAAGGATTTTGTAAAGGAAATAAAAATTATTTCCAAACCGTTCTTGAAGCTTTGTCCTATTCTAGCATATTAAAAGTTGAAAATCATCCTGTAAATCATATTTTTCTACCCGATTTTAGAAATAAATTATCTCCTCATTTTTATTCTAATGAATGGACCTATCCTTTAAGATTTTGGAATGAATCAAAAAAATAGATATTAATCGTTATTTACAATTCAATACGAAAACCGATTCAGAAATGGCTCGGTTTTTTCCTCAATTGTTATGAAGGCAGACGCACTGCAGTGCGTCTGCCTTTAAGATTTTCATAAAGTGACAATTGTCATTTCCCATTCAGATTCTTTTTCGTAATATTACTATTGTAAATTTTTTTGAATGAGAAAGATTAAATACAAAAAGGGAAGAAAACTCCAACACATAACTTTAGAATATACAGGCTCGCATAAAGAACAGGAAGCCGAAATGCAGCTTTTTGTATATGATGATGCCGATGTTGTTGAGTATGATAAATTTACAGTCTTAGCTTTAAATTCCTGTTTTGATTATTCTAAAAATAACTGGCTGAATATTCACGGTTTAAATGATATTAGTTTGCTTAAAACGATTGGTACGCATTTTAAATTAGATGATTTTTTACTTGCCGATATTTTAAATACAACCAAAAGAACGAAGTTAGAAGAACAGCAAAATGTTTTATTTTTCAATATAAAATCGCTTTTGCCTTCTGAATATTCAGATAATATTAGCGTAGAACAAATTAGTTTTATTTTAAAAGAGGGGATTTTAATCTCGTTTCAGGAAAAACGAAGCGATTTCTTTACACATATTCGCGAACGCCTTCGCACACATGCGGGAATTGTACGAACTAAAAAAGTAGATTATCTTTTGTACTTACTTTTAGATGCCGTAATGGAAAACTTCTACATTACAATTGAAGATGAGGAAGATAAGATCGAAGAATTAATCAATTTAACTAAAAAAGGCGCTGATCCTGTTATTCTGGAGAAAATTGAGAATCACAGGGATAATTTTAATTTTTTAAAACGATCAATTGTTCCGCTTCGGGATTCTTTGTATTACCTAAAAACGATTAAAGATGACGATGAAAATAACGGCCTGATTCAGAAAGAAACATTTAATTTCTTTATCAGACTTCATCAAAAGAGTTTAGAACTTTTAGAGCAGATAGAATCAGATATGAGCGCATTGGAAAGTGCCTCTAATTTTTATTTTTCGGAACAAAGCCGAAAAATGAATGAAATCATGAAAACTTTGACTATAATTTCAGCCATATTTATTCCGCTGACTTTTATTGTTGGAGTGTATGGAATGAACTTCGAAAACATGCCGGAACTCAAAACAGAAAACGGCTATTTTGTAGTAATGGGCATTATGTTTTTGTTAGTGTTGGGATTAATCATTTATTTCAAGAAAAGACGTTGGTTTTAATGTGTATTTCAATTTAGAAAAAAATGATTTTATATAGATTTAGTATTTAGAATAATATAAATAATTATGAGTAAAGCGGTATATATAGCCACAAGCGACCAAAACAGCGGAAAGTCGATAATTACACTCGGCTTAATGAGTATTTTGATTGGTAAAACGGCTAAAGTGGGTTATTTCAGGCCTATAATCGAAGATTTTGTTGATGGTGAAGTAGATAATCATATTGAAACAGTTTTGTCTTATTTCAACCTTGATATTCAGTTTGAAGATGCGTATGCCATTACAAAAAGTAAACTGATTAAAAAGAAAAACAAAGGAAAAATAGGAGAGGTTTTAGACTTAATTATTGAAAAATATAAGAAGCTTGAAGAGCGATTTGATTTTGTTTTAGTTGAAGGAACAAGTTTTACCGGAGAAGGAACTTCTATCGAATTAGGTTTGAATGTTTTAATTGCAAAAAACCTTGGAATTCCAACTATAATTATTGGTTCAGGAATTGGAAAAACGTTAGAAGAATTAGTTGATAGTTTGTATTTAGTTTACGATTCATTTAAAGTAAAAGAGGTTGAAGTTTTATCAGTTTTTGCCAATAAAGTGCAGCCCGAAAATATTGAATTAGTTACCAAAGGTCTTCAAAAAAGCCTTCCTCCAAATGTTTTAGTAAATACAATTCCGCTGGTTTCAAGTTTAAATAACCCTACAATGCAGGAAATTGTAAATGAGCTTAATGCGAAAGTTTTGTTTGGAGAAAATTACCTTAATAATGAAATTGGTCACTTTAGCGTGGGAGCGATGCAATTGCACAATTATTTAGTTCACTTACATAATAATGCACTTGTAATTACACCGGGGGATCGATCTGATATTATTTTGGGTGCTTTACAAGCAAATGAATCAGCAAATTACCCGACCATTTCAGGGATTATCCTAACAGGAAATATAGTTCCGGAGGAAAGTATTTTAAAGCTGATAGAAGGACTTTCGGCCATTGTTCCAATTATTGCTGTTGATGGAGGTACTTATCATATTACAAACAAAATTGGATCTATTAAATCTGAAATTTACGCTAATAATACGCATAAGATTGAAACCTCAATAACAACATTCGAGAAATACGTTGATAATGACGCTTTATCTGAAAGACTAATCACTTTTGAAGCAGAAGGCATGACGCCAAAAATGTTTCAATACAACATGGTTAAAAGAGCCAGACAGCACCGCAAACACATCGTCCTGCCAGAAGGAAATGATGACAGGATTATTATAGCTGCTTCAAGGCTTTTAGCGATGGATGTAGTTGATATTTCAATTATTGGGGACAAAAAACAAATTGAAAACAAAGTTACTGAACTGGGAATTTCACTAGATTTTTCGAAAGTAAAAATCATTAATCCAACAGAATCGGAACTTTACGAAGATTACGCCAATACGTATTACGAACTTAGAAAAGCTAAAAACGTAAGTATTACAATGGCAAGGGATTTAATGGAAGATGTTTCTTATTTCGGAACTATGATGGTGTACAAAGGCCATGCAGACGGAATGGTTTCGGGCGCAGCACATACAACGCAGCATACTATTTTACCAGCGCTTCAGTTCATCAAAACAAAACCCAATTCATCTGTAGTTTCGTCCGTATTTTTTATGTGTTTAGAAGACAGAGTTTCTGTTTTTGGGGATTGTGCCATTAATCCAAATCCTACGGCAGAGCAATTGGCAGAAATTGCCATTTCATCAGCAGAATCAAGTTCAGCTTTCGGAATTGAGCCAAAAATCGCCATGCTTTCTTATTCTTCCGGAGCTTCAGGAAAAGGAGATGAAGTGGACAAAGTGAGAACCGCAACCGAAATCGTAAAACAAAAACGTCCTGATTTAAAAATTGAAGGGCCAATTCAATACGATGCGGCAGTAGATCGTGCAGTTGGAAAAAGCAAAATGCCCGATTCTGAAGTAGCAGGACAGGCCAGTGTACTTATTTTTCCTGATTTAAATACCGGAAATAACACCTATAAAGCCGTACAAAGAGAAACAGGAGCATTGGCAATTGGTCCAATGTTACAAGGTTTAAACAAACCTGTAAACGATTTAAGCCGAGGTTGTACAGTCGATGATATTATCAATACGGTTGTAATTACGGCAATACAAGCGCAGGGATTATAATCAATTAAAAATTAAAAAATAGAACGCAGATCAGACTGATTCGCTACCGCGAAAACGCAGATTTACACGGGTTTTATTTTTGATAGAATAAAAAATCCGTTTTAATCCGCGTCTTTACGAAGTAAATCCGCGTCATCTGCGTGCCAATCTCGACAAAAAAATGTCTTCGAGATTAAAATAAATTTAGTGACTTAGCGCCTTTGTGGCAAAAATATAAAAAATGAAAATACTAATTATAAACTCGGGAAGTTCATCAATAAAATACCAATTAATGGTTATGCCGGAAAACGAAGTAATTTGTACCGGAATGATCGATAGAATTGGTTTAGAAACATCAAATATTACGTTTAAAACAGCTTCAAATTCGTATGAAGAAATACTACCTATTCAAACACACAAAATTGGTTTGCAAAAGGTTGCAGATATGCTGTTAGATGCTGAAAAAGGAGTTATAAAAACAACTTCAGAAATTACGGCAGTTGGACACAGAGTGGTGCATGGCGGAAGTTATTTCTCCAATACAACCGTAATTACCGAAGAAGTTAAAGAAAAAATAAAAGAACTTTCAGAGCTGGCTCCGCTTCATAATCCTGCGCATTTAGTAGGTATAAATGTTGCCGAAGAAATTTTTTCAGGAGCAAAACAGGTAGCCGTTTTTGATACCGCTTTCCATCAGACAATTCCGGTTGAGGCTTATAAGTATGCTATTCCAAATTTCCTTTTAACAGAACATAAAGTTCGTGTTTACGGTTTTCATGGAACAAGCCATAAATATGTTTCAGAAAAAGCTATTGGTTATTTAGAAAAAGGTTCGAGAATAATTACGATCCATTTAGGAAACGGCTGCAGTATGACCGCTGTAAAAGATGGAAAAAGTATCGATACAACAATGGGGTTTTCTCCGGCAAATGGTTTGGTTATGGGAACCCGCGCGGGTGACATAGATCAATCTGTCATTTTTTATATGGTTAAAAATTTAGGTTATACACCAGATGAAGTAAATTCTATTTTGCTGAAACAAAGTGGAATGCTTGGCTTAACTGGTTATAGCGACCTTCGTGATATCGAATCGAAAGCCGAAGAAGGAAATAAAGATTGCCAATTAGCTTTATTAATGAACGCATACAGAATCAGGAAAACAATTGGTTCATATACAGCAGCTTTAAACGGATTAGACGCTATCATTTTTACTGCAGGAATCGGTGAGAATTCTTCGTACATGCGTAAATTGATTTGTACCGATATGGATTATTTTGGAATTGAAATTGATCAGGAAAAAAATAAAATTCGTTCAAAAGAAATTAGAGAAATCAGTACGGCAAATTCAAAAACTAAAGTTCTGGTTGTACCAACAGATGAAGAATATGAAATAGCAAATCAGGTTTATCTATTATTAGAAAATTAAAAAGATAAATTCTGTTATAAAGTAAGCCTCTCAATCGAGAGGCTTTTTTGCGTCAAAAAATGAATATTTGTCAGTATCTTTGAATTTAAAACCGAATATCTTGAAATCGATACTTTTAAAATCAATTTTCTTGTTTTTCGCTGCTTTTCAAATTCAAGCACAAGAACTTCTTCCTTTCGTAGAAAATTATAATAAATCAGACTATCAGGGCGACAATCAAATCTGGAATGTTGCTCAGGGTAAAGACAAAGCCATGTATTTTGCCAATAACCATTATTTATTGCGTTATGACGGCGTTATTTGGGAAAAATATGCTCTGCCAAACAAAACTATTATTCGCTCTATTTTAATCGAAGGAGACCGAATTTATTCCGGTTCATATAAAGAATTTGGCTATTGGTACAGAGAAAATGGTAAAATGCGTTACGTTTCTATTACCAAAAATCTTCGCTTATTTGCTGAAAAAGACAATGAAGAAATCTGGAAAATTTTCAGGTTTAATGGTTCGTTGTATTTTCAGTCTTTTAATGATGTTTTTATTTACGATGGAAAACACATTAAAAAAATTAAATTTCCTTTTTTAATTTCTTACTGTTTCGTTGTTGATAAAGATCTGTATGTTGCTTCTGTAGATAAAGGTCTTTTTAAAATGAAAGGTTCCAAAATTGCAAATCCGAAAGGCTGGGACGTTTTAAAAAATACGGTTGTTCACGCTATAGAAAAGGATAAAAACAAGACCTATATTTTTACACAAAAAAAAGGAATTTTCATTGTTGAAAACGGAGGTTTAAAACCCTGGAATAATCCATTGAATGAAACTTTAAAATCTAACGGAATTAATGTAGCCAAGTTTATTAAAAACAATAAACTAGTTATCGGCACAGGAAACAAAGGCGTTTTTATATACGATTTCAGCAACAATACTTTTAAAAATATCGACCGAAATAATGTTCTAATGAATAATTCGGTTTTAAGTATTGGTTTTGATAAAGAAGAAGATTTATGGCTGGGTCTGGATAACGGACTTGCACATGTTGAGGTTAATTCTCCTATTTCATTCTTTTACGATAATTCTGGAATTTTGGGATCAGTATATTCAGTAGCAACTATTGATAAGGGATATTTAATTGCTTCAAATCATGGAATTTTTGAATTTGATTCGGGTAATTTTAAAATGCTTCCTAACACGCAAGGACAGGGCTGGAATATTACCAAAATTGGCAGTAAATATGTTATAGGTCATAATGACGGAACTTTTTGTTATGAAAACGGAGCTTTAGCAAAAATAAATAATGTGAGCGGAGGCTGGAACTTATCAAAAAGTACTATTAACGATACTTACTTTCAGTCTACTTACAGCGGCGTTTTAGTTTATGATGATGCGTCAAAACTATCGCAGAATATAAGAATAAATGATCTTTCGAAACCCATTAAATATGTAGCCCAAAATAAAAAAAATGAAATTTGGGCAGCTGATAATTACCGCGGATTATACCGAGTTTTTTTGGATGATAATTTCAAAACTGTAAAGGTTGAAAATATCACACAGCAAAGTAAAATCAAAAACGATTTTGGTGTTAAGATTTTTGAATTTAGAAACGAAATACTTTTTCTGATTAATAACGTTTGGTACACGTTTAATTCTATTTCGAATAAATTAGAAGAAAATGAATTATTCAATACCAATTTCAAAAATATTTCTGACGTTGTAGCAATCGATAAGGATCATTTTATGGTTCTTCAGGACGGAATTTTATATCATATCTATTCGCACGATAATAAGTTTATTTGGAATATTATTCAGGAGAAATATTATAAAGGAAAACTCATCAACGAAAATCTGAGAATTTTCAGAAGTCAGAACCATTATTTACTCAATCTTGATGATGGTTTTATTTCACTTCAGTTAGAATATCAAAATGAACAAAACAAAGGTGTTAAAGTTGAAGCTTACAATGATAATGAACTGCTGGAGAACGATGGGAAAATAAAACACAATACCGAACTTCGAATAAATGTTATTTCCGGAATATATGGTGCAAGCAAACCAAATTTATTTTATCAGATAAATAAAGGCAAAAATTATATCCCAATTTCAAATGGAGCTATAGTTTTAAATAATTTAAGCAGCGGTTCACATTCCATTGTAATTTTTAAACACGACGGGGCTAATTATGATAAAGTTTCCAGTTTTGATTTTAAAGTTGCGCAGCCGTGGTATTTCTCTTTTTGGATGATTCTACTTTATCTATTATTGATAGGAGCAGTATTGTTTTTCTATTATAAATGGAATAAACTTCGTTATACTCAAAAATTAAA
This sequence comes from Flavobacterium sp. 2755, assembly GCF_031455715.1. Taxonomy (NCBI): domain Bacteria; kingdom Pseudomonadati; phylum Bacteroidota; class Flavobacteriia; order Flavobacteriales; family Flavobacteriaceae; genus Flavobacterium; species Flavobacterium sp. 2755. The sequence continues at coordinate 59,068 of NZ_JAVDTG010000003.1, read as the reverse complement.
ATTACAGGCCGAAGAATTAAAACACCAGCGTGAAATTCTGGAAATGGAATTAAAAAAGGAAAACGAATTAAATATTCAGGAATACGAAAAACATATTTTAGAACTGGAACTGCAGACAAAATCTTCTGAGGTTGCCGGAAAATCATTGTCTATTGCTAAACAAAGCGAAATGATTGAAAATATCCAAAGCATTTTAGATTCAGAAAAAGATTTCAATAAACTTAAAAGCGAAATCAAAAAAGCAATCAAGATAAATGAAGTAAATAAACATGAATGGGAAATATTTGAGACCAATTTAAATCAAATTCATAACGAGTTTATTATAAATCTTTCTAAAAAATATCCACACTTAACTCCAAAGGATATAAAACTGTGTGTTTATCTTAAAATGAACCTTTCTTCAAAGGAAATTGCACCTATGATGAACATCTCTTTTAGAGGTGTAGAACTGCACAGATATCGTCTAAGAAAGAAATTAAATCTGACTCAAGACGAAAACCTGTCAAAGTTTTTATTAACTCTGTAAGAATTGAGTTTGTTTTTTAAAGAATTTATATTTTTCTACATCAAAATTTACATAATTCCAATACATCATTACTACATCATAAGGTTATGTTAACGAAATTAATTTAACATTTATGATGTTGATAATCATTAGGATACGCTTGTATTTTAACACAATGATGTAGCTATGCTGTAGTGGTATTTGATGTACTACAACGTTGTAATTGCTTAATTTGGCTCTACTAACTTAAACGATTACAAACTGTATGAAAAATTTTATTTTTAGCTTATTTGTGCTCTTATTGTTACCAGTCTATATGTCTGGACAAGCACAAGCAATTAAAGGGAAAGTAGTTGACAGCAGCGGAATGGGAGTTCCGGGAGCAGTTATCGCTTCATCTGACGCTAGAGCAACTGCTGATGCAGATTTCGACGGAAACTTTACAATCAACGCAAAACCTGGTGACATTTTAAAAGTCTCTATGTTAGGTTTTGATCCAGTTTCTGTACCGGCAACTGCCGCACCAATGACAATTACTTTAAAAGAATCAGCTGATACTGCTTTAAAAGAAGTTGTTGTAATTGGGTACGGTACGAGAAAAAAGATTGACAATACTTCAGCAGTAAGTTCAATCAAAACTGAGGAAATAACTAAAATGAAAGTTATTAATGCCTCGCAAGCTATTCAGGGTAAAGCAGCTGGGGTTCAGGTTGCTACCTCAGACGCACCGGGAAGTACACCGTCTATTGTTATTAGAGGGGTTGGTACTGCATTAGGAGGAAGAAATCCATTATACGTAGTAGATGGTATGCCAACTGATAATATCAATAATATCAATTCAAATGATATTACTTCTTATGAAGTTTTAAAAGATGCATCTGCACTTGCTATTTATGGTACTAGAGGTGCTAATGGTGTAATTATGATTACCACTAAGACTGGTAAAGGAAAAGTTGTTGTGGATATTGATAGTTATGCTGGATTTAGATCTCCTTTAAAAAAGGTAAGAATGGCAAACAGCGATCAATACATTCAGTATAATAATGCAGCTTTTAGAACTCAATTTCCAGCAGGGAGATTTTCTGAAAATCAGCTTTATAACACTAATTGGATGGACGAGATAACTAGAACAGGATCTTATACTCAAAATAATATTTCTATTTCTGGATCTTCTGAAAGTGTTAAATACTTCTTTAGTGTGGGAAATTATGAAGAAGATGGAATATTAAAAGGATCAGAATACGGTCGTACTACTTTTAGAAGTAATAATGAGTATAAAATTTCTGAAAAACTTAAAATTAGCCAAAATTTCAGTGTAAGTTCTATTAAAAATACGCCTCAACCAATGTCTGCATTTACATCTGCCTACAGACAATCACCGTTAGTTCCGGTTCGATATGCTGACGGGAAGTATGGTGTACCTTTTGTATTAAATGGAGTTGTGGGTGAAACTGGTGACTCATTTAATTCAGTAGGAAATCCTGTAGTTGCTTTAGATTATAATAATGAACAGCAAAAAACAGTTGTTCTTCAAGTAGGACTAAAATTAGATTGGGAGATCATTAAATCATTAAAATTTACTTCACAATTTAATGGAGAATATTTCACATATAAACAATATAATTTTGTTGATAATTTAGGTCTTTGGCTGGCAGCTGATCCAAATAGGTTAGAAGCTAATTACGATAGAAAGAGTTTGAATACAAATACTCTAACAAGAAATACAGATGATTATTTCAATTGGAATTTATCTAACTATTTTACATACAATAAAGTTTTTGGTGAAATCCATGATGTAGAAGTTACTGCTGGTATTGAAGCTAACGTAACGGGTACAAGATCAAAAACTACTGCAGATATTAAGAATGTAAACCCAAATAGTAATTATTGGGGACTTGACGGTGTTGCATACGCACAAAATGGTGGTGTAACTACTTATAAAGCTGTCAATGAAAACGAAGCTCGATTAGCATCTTATTTTGCTCGTTTTCAATATAAATTAATGGACAGATATTTATTAACTGGTACTGTAAGACGTGACGGATCTTCAAATTATTCTAGTGATTATCGTTGGGGAACATTCCCATCGGTTGGTCTTGGATGGATTGTAACTAAAGAAAGTTTCTTGTCTGATGTAAAAGGTTTAGATCTATTAAAAATTAGAGGTTCTTGGGGTAAATTAGGAAACCAAAAAGTGCCATTAAACATACAGTCATTTACATCTGGAGTTGATTATAACGGTGGTTCAGGAACAACTATTAATTCTCAAATTGATCCTAGTTTATCATGGGAAATTGTTGAAGAAACTTCGGCAGGTTTAGATGTTGAATTATTTAATAGCAGATTAAAAGGTTCATTTGATGTTTACGATAAAAATACAAACAATGCTATTTTAAATGTTAAGCCATATTCGACATCAGGAATCACATTAGAATCTCCAACACATGTAGGTGAAGTATCTAATAAAGGTTACGAAATTGCTTTACGTTGGGATGACAAAATTACTGATAATTTAAGTTACTGGATAGGGGGTAATTTCTCTCATAACAAAAATGAACTAGTAAGCTTGAAAAATGTTCAGCTTGCAACAATAAATGGAGGTTCATTAGGTAATGGTCAGAACACAAAAATACTTGATAATACATCTGTAGGACAACCTTTAGGTAGTTTCTATATGTATGAATATGCAGGTGTCGACCCAACAAACGGAGATATGTTGTACTATACAGCAAATGGAAGTAAAGTAGCTCAAGGCGCTTTAGACCAAAATAAAGACAGAAAATATGTAGGTTCAGTTTTACCAACTTCAAATTATGGAGTTACTCTTGGACTAAATTATAAAAATATTGATTTCTCTGTAGACGGATACGGTGTAGGAGGAGCAAAAGTATATAATGGAAAAAAAGCACAACGTTTTTCTGGAGAAAATGTAGAAGTATCTTTATTAAACGATATGTGGACTCCAACAAATACATCAGGTTCAAATCCAGCCCCTTTTAATCAGGTTCCAGTTGCATCAACATATTATTTAGAATCTGGAGATTTCTTCAGAATCAATAATATAACTTTAGGATATAAGCTTCCTTTAAAAGAAGAAGGTTTTATTAGCTATTGTAGAATTTACGTAAATGCCATGAATCCTTTCATTACTCAAAAATATTCAGGATTTACACCTGAGGTTTTAGGAGATGGTCAATTAGTTACGGGTACTCAAGGGGTTGAGTTAGATGCTTATCCGGCGTTAAAAACATTTGTAGTTGGTGCAAACTTAAAATTTTAATATCATGAAACGATTATATATATCACTTTTTATACTTTCTGGATTATTTGTGTCTGGATGTTCAGATGAATTTTTAGAAGTAGACCAAACAAAAAATATACCTGCAGATCCTGCTTTGGTAGATAGCGATGCAGGTGCTACATCAATGGTTGATGCGATTTATAATATATTTTTAACTTGGGATATGTCTTCTTTTGCATGGAACGGAGTGACTAGTATCATGACCGACGATGCAGATAAAGGTTCAGATCCGGGAGATACAGGTACAGACAAAGATGTTCTGGATGCTTTGACTTTTAATGCGTCTACACCATCATTTCAAAGTATTTGGAATTATAATTATGCAGGAGTAAATAGAGCTAATCAGGCATTAGCTATGCTTCCAAAGCTTACAAAAGTATCTCCAGCTTTAAAAACCAGATTAGAAGGAGAAGCAAAATTTTTAAGAGCTTTTATGTACTTTACTTTACTTAAAGGATATGGCGGAGTTCCAATTGTTGATCATTTACCAATTCCTGGAAATCAAGACGACATAAATATGCAGTTAATCCGTAAAAGCCCAGCTGAAGTTTATGCTTTTATCGAACAAGATTTAAATGATGCTATCCAAGCTTTACCATTAAAATCTTCATATAGCGGAACAGACGTTGCACGTGTATCTAAAGGATCTGCTTATGCTTTATTAGCGAAGGTTAATTTATACCAAAAAAAATGGCAAAATGTGATTGACAATTGCGATAAAGTAACTGGTTATTCTTTAGTTTCAGATTATGCTTTACAGTATAAAAAAGAAGGAGAATTTGGTTCAGAATCAATTTTTGAAATTAATGGAATTGGAGGAACTTCTTCTCCTGGATTTGGAATTGGAAATTACTCAGTATCTCAAGCGCCTAGAGGTGCTGGAGGATGGGGATGGGGTTTCAATACACCTACTCAAGGACTTGCTAATGCTTATGAAGCTGGAGATGTGAGAAGGGCTGCAACGATTATTTTTAGAGGTTCAGTATTATACGATGGAACTGTAATAGCAGCAACTGTATCTAACCCAATGTACAATTATAAAGCTTATTCATCAGCTTTTTCTAATCAGGAATTTACAGATACAAATCTTAGATATTTACGATATGCTGAGGTGATATTAATGAAAGCTGAGGCTCTAAATGAATTAGGGCAAACTTCAGATGCTATTCCTTTGATCAACATGATTAGACACAGAGCAGGTTTAGGTGATATTCCAGCAACAGGTCAATCAGATGTTAGAAAAGCAATTTATAAAGAAAGAAGATTAGAACTTGCTTTTGAGCATGACAGATGGTTCGATCTTGTAAGAACTGGACAAGCCGAAGCTGCAATGAAAGCAGATGTAAGTCCTGCTTTCCCTAACGGAAAAACTTTTGTAGTTGGTAAACATGAATTATATCCAATCCCATCTACAGTTATTCAGGAGTCAAAAGGTGTAACAGCTCAAAACCCTGGTTATTAATTAAAATCTTAAAAATCACTTCCTTCAAAAGTTTGAAGGAAGTGATTATTTATTCAATATTTAAATTTTTATAATGATTAGAATTTCAGTTTTATTTTTAGCTTTTACTTTTTTTAGTTGTGGATCCAATGCTGAGAAATCAAAAGGAAATGCAGAAGAAAATACTTCTGGTGTTGCATTAACAGATGAACAGCTTCTTGACGCTGTTCAAAAACAAACTTTTAAATACTTCTGGGATTATGCAGAACCAAATTCCGGATTAGCCAGAGAACGTTTTCATCCAGACGGAGTTTATCCTGAAAACGATTCAAATATTGTAACAACAGGTGGTTCAGGTTTTGGATTAATGGCTTTGGTTTCAGGAATGTCACAAGGTTATATTACAAAAGAACAAGGAGTAGAAAGACTTAACAAAATTGCAGATTTTTTAGGCAAAGCAGATCGTTTTCATGGCGCATGGTCACACTGGATCGATGGAAATACAGGAAAAGTAAAACCTTTTGGAACCAAGGATAATGGCGGCGATTTAGTCGAAACTTCATTCTTGGTTGCAGGGATGATTACGGTTCGTGAATATCTTAAAGATGGCTCTGAAAAAGAAAAAGCAGTAGCACAAAAATACGATGCACTTTGGAAAGGTGTTGACTGGCAATGGTATACGAACAATAAAAATGTTTTGTATTGGCACTGGTCCCCAAGTTATGCCTGGCAAATGAATTTTCCGTTACAAGGATATAACGAATGTTTGATTACCTATGTAATGGCAGCTTCATCACCAACGCACACCATAGATGCAAAAGCATATCACGAAGGATGGGCGAGAAGCGGTGGAATTGTTTCTTCTAAAACAAAATATAACATTCCATTAATTTTAAAACATAATGGAGCAGAAGAATTTGGCGGTCCTTTATTCTGGGCGCATTATTCTTATGTAGGATTAGATCCAAATCAATTGAAAGATAAATATGCTAATTATTGGGATTTGAACGTAAATCAAACCAAAATAAATTACCAATATGCAGTAGAAAACCCAAAGAAAGTAAAAGGTTATGGAGCTGATTATTGGGGATTAACAGCATCTTATTCAAGAAATCCTGATGGATCTATTGGTTACAATGCTCATATGCCAAGTAATGATCAGGAAGTTATATCACCAACAGCTGCAATAAGTTCTATAGTATATACGCCAAAAGAATCTATAGCAGTAATCCGAAACTTATATGACAATCATAAAAAAGAAACTTGGGGAGAAGCAGGTTTTTATGACGCTCTAAGTTTAGGAAATAATTGGGTTGCAAAACGTTATTTAGCTATTGATCAAGGGCCAGAAGTAGTAATGATAGAAAACTACAGAACTGGTTTATTGTGGAAGTTATTTATGAATGCACCAGAAGTAAAACATGGCTTAACAAAGCTTGGGTTTAAATCTGCTAAATACGGTATTTAAGAAATAATTTATTATGAAATATAAACTAGGTCTATTATTGCTGTTTATTTCTGCATTAGGTTTTGCACAAAGTGAAACCACAGGAAAAATAAAAACAGTTATTGTAACGAATAATGAATTAGGCTACATATTACACAAACCAGCCAATACAAAAGATAAAAAGCCATTAATAGTTTTTATTTCAGGAGATGGAGAAAAAGGGACAGACATTGAAAAAGTAAAAATTCATGGACCTTTTAAATATTTAAAAACGCATCAGTTAGACGCTTATGTTTTAGCGCCGCAATGTAAAGAAGAGGAGAATTGGGATACAGAATCAATTTACGAATTGATTTTAAAAATTCAGAAAGAAAATAAAATTGATTCAGAAAGAATATATGTTACTGGTTTGAGCTCAGGAGGCTGGGCATCGTGGAATTTGGCTTTTGCACATCCGGATCTATTTGCCGCAAACGTACCTGTCGCTGGCTTTGTAGATTTAATTCAATTAGAAAAAACTTGTGAAATAGCCAATATTCCAACCAGAATTTTCCACGGATTATTAGATGATGTGGTAAAAGTAGATTATGCCATAAGCGTTTACAAAGAATTAAAAAAATGTAATGCAAAAGATGTTCAGTTAACTATTTTTGATGATGCTGGACACGACAGCTGGACACGAGTTTACGACAATCCGGAAATTTATGACTGGATGTTGAAACAGAAAAAATTGAATACGAACAAATAAATAAAATAGAATGAAAAACAAATTAGTCTTACTTTTTTTAGGATGTGCTGTTTTGGGTTACGCTCAAAAAAAGAGCACAAAAAGTACAGTGAAAATTAAACCTAAGTCAGAGTTTGTAGCAGAATTAATGTCAAAAATGACATTAGAAGAGAAATTAGGACAGTTAAATTTACCAACATCTGGTGATATTACAACAGGACAAGCAAACAGCTCAAATGTTGCAAAAAATATTGCAGAAGGAAAAGTGGGCGGTTTGTTCAATATAAAATCAGTACAAAAAATTAAAGAAGTACAAAAAATTGCTGTCGAACAAAGCCGTTTAAAAATTCCATTGCTTTTTGGTATGGACGTTATTCACGGTTACGAAACAACATTCCCAATTCCGTTAGGATTATCTTGTACTTGGGATATGGCTTTAATTGAAAGAAGCGCACAGATTGCTGCTAAAGAAGCAAGTGCAGACGGAATCAACTGGACATTTTCTCCAATGGTAGATATTTCCCGTGATCCGCGCTGGGGAAGAGTTTCTGAAGGTTCAGGTGAAGATCCGTACTTAGGAAGCCAGATTGCAAAAGCAATGGTAAACGGATACCAACAGCACGATCTTTCAAAAAACAACTCCATTTTAGCGTGTGTTAAACACTTTGCATTGTACGGAGCGCCAGAAGCAGGTCGTGATTACAACACAGTTGATATGAGTCATATCAGAATGTTTAATGACTATTTTCCTCCTTACAAAGCTGCAGTTGACGCTGGAGTAGGTTCAGTTATGGCTTCTTTCAATGAAATTGACGGAATTCCTGCAACAGGGAATAAATGGTTAATGACTCATGTTTTAAGAAAACAATGGGGTTTTAAAGGTTTCGTAGTAACAGATTTTACAGGAATTCCTGAAATGATTGAACACGGAATGGGTAATCTTCAAGATGTTTCGGCTTTGGCATTAAACGCTGGTGTAGAAATGGATATGGTTGGAGAAGGTTTCTTAGGAACTTTGAAAAAATCATTAGATGAAAAAAGAGTTTCTATCGAAACAATTGATAATGCGGTTAGGCTTATTTTAGAAGCAAAATATGATTTAGGATTATTCCAGGATCCATATAAATATTGTGACGAAAAAAGAGCTAAAACGGAGATATTCACAGCAGACAGCAGAAAAGAAGCTCGTCAAATTGCTGCACAATCATTGGTATTATTAAAAAACCAAAATCAATTACTGCCACTTAAAAAATCAGGAACAATTGGTTTAATTGGGCCTTTGGCAGATGCTAAAGAAAATATGCCGGGAACATGGAGTGTAGCTACAAGAATGGAAAATGCTGTTTCATTATTAGCAGGAATTAAAGAAGTTGCAGGACCATCAACAAAAGTTTTATATGCTAAAGGAAGTAACTTAGATTACGACGAAGAATTTGAAACTAAAGCTACAATGTTTGGAAAAACATTACACCGCGATGCACGTTCAAAAGAAGAATTATTAGCAGAAGCTTTAAAAGTTGCTCAGCAATCTGATGTAATTATTGCAGCAATTGGAGAATCTGCAGAAATGAGCGGAGAATCAAGCAGCCGTACGAATTTAGAAATTCCACAAGCACAAAAAGATTTATTAAACGCATTATTAAAAACTGGAAAACCAGTTGTTGTGGTATTATTTGACGGACGTCCGTTAGTGATTATTGACGAAGAAAAAACAGTTCCTGCCATTTTAAATGCTTGGTTTGCTGGTACAGAAGCAGGTTACGCAATTGCTGACGTTTTATTTGGAGATGTAAATCCTTCTGGAAAATTGACAACAACTTTCCCAAGAAGCGTTGGTCAGTTACCAATTTATTACGCACACAAAAATACAGGTAGACCGCTTTCTAACACAGAAGGTAAATTCGAAAAATTCAGATCTAACTATATTGACGAAAGAAACGAACCATTATTTCCATTCGGATTTGGTTTAAGCTATACGACTTTTGATTATTCAAACCTGAAAATTTCTTCGGATAAAATGAATTTCAGCGGAAAATTAAAAGTAACAGTTGATGTAGCAAATACAGGAAATTTCGACGGAAAAGAAACAGTTCAATTATACATTAGAGACTTAGTTGGTTCAGTAACAAGACCAGTTAGAGAATTGAAAGGTTTCCAAAAAATAGCACTTAAAAAAGGTGAAAAACAAACAGTAAGTTTTGATATTACTGTTGAAGATTTAAAATTTTATAATTCTGATTTGCAATTCGCAGCAGAACCTGGACAGTTCGATATTTTCGTTGGAGGAAATTCAACTGCCGACAAGAAAGTTAGTTTTGAGTTAACTAAATAGTTGGTTTATTGATTAGTAAGGGCCCTTCGTTTGGTTGACGGAGGGCTTTTTTTATAAAAGAACATTTTTTTAAAATACTATAAACTTAAAATGATGAATACTATTAAAACACTTAAAACAACACTTTTCTTAGTAATCGCGATTGTTATTCAATCATGTTGTATTAAAGAAAATGCAATCGTAGCACACCGCGGCGCATGGAAAAAGAATAACCTTCCAGAAAATTCTATCGCATCTTTAAGACATGCTATTGACTTAAAACTTCCCGGTTCAGAATTTGACGTTTGGAGAACCGCAGATGATTCGCTTGTAATCAATCACGATGCGCATTATAACAAATTACTTATTGAAGAAACCAATTATGCCGATTTAATAAAGTTTAAACTTTCTAATGGAGAAAAACTTCCAACACTATACGAATACATTTCAGAAGGAAAAAAGAACAACAAAAAGACTCTTTTAGTCTGCGAAATAAAACCTTCGGAAATAAGTAAAGAAAGAGGTCAAAAAACAGCATTAATGTCTGTAGAAACGATCAAAAAGCTAAAAGCAGATAAAATTACCTGTTACATAAGTTTTGGCTATGAAATTTTAAAACAAATTAGACTAGTTGACCAGAAAACAGTTTTGCAATATTTAGAAGGAAATAAATCTCCAAAAGAAGTAAAAGCAGATAATATTAGCGGTGTAGATTATCATTATTCTGTCTTTAAAAAACATCCGGAATGGATTAAAGAAGCAAAAGAAAATAAGATTATTCTAAACGCCTGGACAGTTAATGAAGCGGCTGATATGGATTGGATTATAGCCAATAAATTCAATTACATTACCACAAATGAACCTGAACTTTTAAGCGAAAGATTAAAAGAGAAAAAATAGATTTTCATCATCATTTTACTAAGAGATTGAATTCTATATAAACTTAAAAAGAATATAAATGAAAAAGATATTCCTATTACTTTTAGCTGCCTGTACAACAAGTATTTGGTCGCAAAAAGCTAATATTCCCGGAAAAACAGATTGGTTTGACCCAAATAAACCCGCAACGACATATTGTAACCCAATCAATATTGGATACAATTTTACTACTCACAATCATAACGGAATTCCTGAATCGCGCCGTTCAAGCGCCGATCCCGTAATTATTACGTATAAAGGCGAATATTATTTATTTGCAACCAATCAGGCAGGTTTCTTTTGGAGTAAAGACATGTCAGACTGGAATTTCGTTTACGGAAGTTTTCAAAGAAAGCCGGGCGACGATGACCAATGCGCACCTGCGGCATGGGTTGTAAATGATACCTTATTTTACGTTGGTTCAACATGGAATAGAGATCACCCAATTTGGAAAACGGCCGATCCAAAATCAGGAAGATGGACACGTCACGTAGACAAAGCCATGCTGCCAACGTGGGATCCTGCGATTTTTCAGGATGATGATAAAAAAGTATATATGTATTACGGTTCAAGCGGAAAACTACCGCTTGTAGGTACAGAGGTTGATTATAACACATGGCTTCCAAAAGGAAATCAGGCTGATTATGCACAATTATACAAAGCAACAGAAGTAGAAGATATTCAGCGTCCGTATGGGCAGATCAAAGAAGTTGCTATTTTAGATCCTGCAGCGCACGGCTGGGAACGTTTTGGTCCAAATAATGATATGGAACCAGCACCTTGGGGAAATTTCATTGAAGGAGCGTGGATGACAAAACACAACGGAAAATATTATATGCAATATGGCGCGCCTGCCACCGAATTTAAAGGTTATGCAAACGGAGTTCATGTTGGAGATAATCCGCTTGGACCATTTACGTATCAAAAACACAATCCAATGTCATATAAACCGGGCGGATTTGTAATTGGTGCCGGACACGGAAATACTTTTGCAGATAACTACGGAAATTATTGGAACACAGGAACATGTAAGATATCTATAAAAGACCGTTTTGAGCGTCGTATCGATATGTTTCCAGCAGGTTTTGATAAAGATGATGTTATGTATTCGATAACTTCTTACGGAGATTTTCCAATTGTTCTTCCAACAAGTAATCGTGACCAGACAAAAGGAGCTTCATCTGGATGGATGCTGCTTTCTTATAAAAAACCTGTAACCGTTTCTTCTTCTGAAGAATGTTTGGAAGTTGAAACACACAGAATGGATAACGGCGGGAAAAAAGTCTACGAGAAATTTTGTTATGGTCCGGAAAATTTAACCGATGAAAATATTCAAACGTATTGGTCTGCAAAAACAGGAAATCCGGACGAATGGCTTCAAATGGATTTAGGCCGTCAAATGGAAATTAAGGCGTTGCAGATCAATTATGCAGATCATAAAGCAACACAGTATAACAAAGCAATGGATATTTACTATCAGTATAAAATATTTATGTCTGATGATGTACAAAACTGGACTTTGGTGGTAGATAAATCTAAAAACGATAAGGATGCACCACACGATTATGTTGAATTAACAAAATCATTTAAAGCACGTTACATCAAAATGGTCAACATTCACAATGCATCTGGATTGTTTGCCATTTCAGATTTCAGGGTTTTTGGAAATGGATTATCAGAAAAACCAAAAGCGGTTACGGCATTTAAAGTTGACAGAAATAAACTGGATTCAAGAAACGCCATGATTTCGTGGAAAAAACAAAATGATGCTGTAGGATACAATATTTATTATGGAATTGCCCCAGATAAATTATACAACAGTATTATGGTTTATGGAGATAACGTATACGATTTTAGAGGTTTAGACAAAGGAACAAAGTATTATTTTACAATTGAGCCTTTTAATGAAAACGGAATTGGTACAAAAAATAAGATTATCGAAGTAAAGTAACATTATTTTAAAGAAAATAAGAAAAACTCTAATTATGAACAAAAAAGGTTTATAATTAGAGTTTTTTTTTGAGAAAAGGCTACAAAAAAACTCTGACAGTTCTGTAGAATTTTGTTTCTTTGTAAGAGAAGCCAAAAAAGCAACATAACCCCAAAATGTTATTAAAATTATGAAAAAAACGATTCTTTTAACTGCATTAGTTTTAAATGGATTGACCGCATCTTTTGCTCAGTCAAATGATGAAAAAAACATTAAATTATTTTATAAAAAAGCTTTAACCGAAGCTAAATGTTATTCTTGGTTAGAATATCTTTCAAATGATATCGGAAGCCGTTTGTCAGGATCAAAAGGTGCTGCAGAAGCTGTAGAGTATACAAAAAGACAATTAGAAGGCCTTGGACTTGATAAAGTTTATCTTCAGGAAGTTATGGTTCCTCACTGGGTTCGCGGTGAAAAAGAAACGGCTTTTATCGTGGATGGAAAAGTAAAAACTGCTGTGCCAATTTGTGCATTGGGCGGATCTGTTGCAACTCCAAAAACTGGACTTACAGCAGAAATAATTGAAGTGCAGGGAATTAAAGAATTGAATGAATTAGGTGCTGATAAAGTAAAAGGAAAAATTGTTTTTTATAACAGACCAATGAACCCTGAAAATATCGAAACATTTACATCTTACGGAGCTTGTGTAGACCAAAGATATGCTGGTGCAAAAGAAGCTGCTAAATTAGGGGCAGTAGGAACAATTGTCCGTTCAATGAATTTACGTTTAGACGATTTTCCTCATACAGGAGCTCAGAGTTATGGTGATTTGCCAAAAGAGCAATATATTCCAACTGCAGCAATTAGTACAAACGGAGCTGAATTATTAAGTAAAACTTTAAAAGTAAATCCAACTGTAAAATTTTATTTCAAACAATCTTGTGAAACTTTACCAGATGTATTGTCTCATAACGTAATTGGAGAATTAACAGGAACAGTAAACCCATCAAACATTATGGTTGTGGGCGGTCACTTAGATTCTTGGGATTTAGCTGATGGATCTCATGATGATGGAGCAGGTGTAGTACAAAGTATGGAAGTAATAAGAATTCTTAAAAATTTAAATTACAAACCTAAAAATACGATTCGTGTAGTTTTATTTATGAACGAAGAAAATGGCGGAAAAGGCGGTGCGAAATATGAAGAAGTTTCTAAGCAGAAAAACGAAAACCATATTTTTGCTTTAGAAAGTGATTCAGGCGGATTTTCTCCAAGAGGATTTTCTATTGAAGCTGATGATGCTAATTTGAAAAAAATACAAGGATTTAAAGACTTTTTCGAACCTTATTTAGTTCATAGTTTTACAATTGGACATGCGGGTTCAGATATTAATCATTTAACGTCTAAAGCAATTGTTAAAGCAGGATTGAAACCAGATTCTCAGCGTTATTTTGATTACCACCACGCAGCAAATGATAAATTTGATGCCATCAATAAAAGAGAATTAGAACTTGGTGCTGCAACAATGACTTCGTTACTTTATTTAATTGATCAAACAGGAATCGTTCTTCCATCAGCAAATTAAGATTCTTAAAATCGATAATATTTAAAAGCTGCGAGTATGAACTCGCAGCTTTTTTATTTGATGAAACTCTAAAATTAATTTTTCATTACTAATAAATAATAGAAAAAGGTGATTGGAATATTAGAAAGCAGAATTAAAATTTTAACTGCAATATCCCTTCTTTGTTCAGGAAGATGAATAAACCGATCTGCTAAATGAACGAACATTATCAAATTTACGATTATTGCCGAAAAAGCAAATGGCCACGCAATGACAAGAATATTTGGACTTTGGTTTGTAACAATATAAAGTATAAATAGTATTGTAATGATGATGAAAGATCCAATTGCTAATTCAGTAGATTGTTTTTCTTCAAATTTATGATTGATTGTTTTCATGATTTTAAATTTTAAATGTTTGTTGAATAGATGTTACAGGCATTAAAAGCATTTTTGAAAAATCCAGATAATAGAAGGAATGTGCTTGTTTTCCTCTTTTAAATTGCTGAATGAAATATTTCATTTTCTTCGGATAAAATAATGTCCCTGTTAAAATAACCATAAACAAATACAAGCTTCTTTTTCCGTTGCCAAGAAGATAATACTGCATCCCGATTTCTTCATAAACTGAAATTCCGGTATTGGTTAAGACATGAATAATATCATGATCTTCCAGTTTTTCCTGAATGTCAAAATGATTTTTGCAGAGAAAATTTCCTAAACCATAACCTAAACTATCTTTCGGGAAATTCATTAATTCCGTTTTATTGATTTCCCACGGATCATTTTTCTTAAAATACTTTTGATAAGGCTTTTTAGTGGTTTCGTATAATTTTTCTATTAAATAATCTCTCATGTCTTGGTTAGTTAAAAGTTCTTTGAAATTCAAAGTGAATAATGAAATAAAAAAGCTAATTGGTTTTAAAATTAGCTTTTATCGAATTTTAATAATTATCAATTATAGTTTTAAGCAAATTTGAATCGTCCAGGTCAGAAGGGGCAACCACTTTTTCCTCTAACGGAATTTCATTCCCATATCTTTCCTTTAATATCTTTTGA
Source organism: Flavobacterium sp. 2755 (assembly GCF_031455715.1). Classification (NCBI taxonomy): domain Bacteria; kingdom Pseudomonadati; phylum Bacteroidota; class Flavobacteriia; order Flavobacteriales; family Flavobacteriaceae; genus Flavobacterium; species Flavobacterium sp. 2755. The sequence goes on along the minus strand of NZ_JAVDTG010000003.1, from coordinate 43,866 downwards.
ACTCTCGGATCTTCTAAATTAAAACTCTTCAATTCTCTTAGTTTTGAAAGCTCGATTCCGGCAGCGTTTTTATAAATTTTCCAAACCAATTCAGAACAATAAATTCTCGTATCCGTCCATTCAAAATAAGCGTCATATTCTTTTCCATCAAACTGCTGGCTGTAATCTTTCATTTTTTCAAGAACAGCCGGAGTCAAAACTTTATCAGCATTTTTTAATCGCTTTACCACATATTTATTGTCTTTTCCGTGCTGAATCCATTCATCAAACGGCGTAAGTTTTACAGGCTGAACGGCTTCAAAAACAAACCAATTTCCGTTTATATCATAAATAATTCCACAATGAGAAAATTTAGAATTGGTTGCTATTCGTACAGCTTCGCATTGAGGAGATTGTGAAGTTTGAAAGATAATATCTCCATCCTGAATTTTACTCGATTCATTTTTCGTTTCCGTCTTTGTTTTCGAAAACGGATTATTTGGGAAAACTTTCATCGCTGCAAACAACGCCAAGCCAAAACTTAGTGCGAATGTGATAATAAGGAAAATATATTTTTGCTTCTTCATAATTTAAATATAAAATAAAGTACTTTGAGTTACAAAGTAAATAATAAAAAAAATAGTTACCAAATAAATGATAACTATTTTTAAAATATATTTTTGAAGAAGAATTAGATTCTAAAGATTCCTCCAACAGCAATAATTCTTTGAAAGTAATAAAAGTGCTGTGAGGCCTTATCGTCATTACTTACAGTAGTTTTGATATCGTGCATATCGATATAACCGCCTTTTAATTCTCCCTGAAGGTAGAAATGTTTGAAGAAAGTAATATTTAGACCTGCTTTTGCAGAAATACCGTAACCAGAAACATGAAAATCATCATGACGTTCTTTTCCTAAAAGAGTAGTATTGGTTTTAGGATATAAAACACCAGCTCCTAATCCCTCAGTCAAGTTAATTTGTACTTTATCAATATTTGGAAGACTGAACAATTTCGAAATATCATCAAATCTTGAAACTTCTGTATTGATGTAATTCAAACCATCTGTATGTTCGTACATTAAAAAAGCTGGTCCATTTGGATTAGTAACCCCCATGTCATAACCACCTTCTATAGCACCATTTAAAGACATATCTACAGGTGTATTTTCATAATGACCATTGTAGATAGAAGCAGGATCATTTGCAGGTAAATTAATATCGCCATTAACTTTAGCCGTTTGATTCTGAGCCATTACATATTTCATATGATCTACACCAATTGTAACACTATAGTGATCACTAAAGAAATAACCTAATCTCAAATTCGTTTGAGGAATTGTCATATTAGCAGGGTTGATATAATCAACGTGCCATCCTTTTGGTTTATCATGAGCAGACATATCTTCTACTCTAAACTTATAATCTTTTCCAGTAAAAGTTACATCAGATTTTGAGTAACTTTCTCTGTTACCACCCCACATAACAAAGAATTTTCCTTTGTTGTGAGCAGTATATTTTTGTACAGGTATTTCTTCTTGAGCAAATGTGTTTAGTGAAACACAAGCCAATAGGAAAAATAAAATATTTGTTTTCAAAGAACTTAAGTATTATAAAATTAAAATGAGTTAACTGTTTTTCTGATAGCAACAAGCTTATTCATTAAACCTTCAAAATAGTCTAAATGAAGCATATTAGCGCCATCACTTTTTGCGTTTGCAGGATCAAAATGTGTTTCGATAAAAATTCCGTCAACACCAACTGCAATACCAGCTTTAGCAACAGTTTCAATCATATCAGGTCTTCCGCCCGTAACTCCGGCAGTTTGGTTTGGCTGTTGTAAAGAATGCGTAACATCCAATACCGTTGTTGCATATTGCTGCATAGTAGGAATTCCTCTAAAATCAACAATCATGTCCTGGTAGCCAAACATAGTACCACGATCTGTAACGACAACATTTTCGTTATTACAGTCTAATACTTTTTGTACAGCATGTTTCATACTTTCAGGACTCATAAATTGTCCTTTTTTCAAATTTACCACTTTTCCCGTATTTGCCGCTGCCACAACTAAATCAGTCTGGCGAACTAAAAATGCAGGAATTTGTAAAACATCAACGTATTGTGCTGCCATGTCAGCATCTTCGTTAGTATGAATATCTGTAACTGTTGGAATGTGAAAAGTCTCTGAAACTTTTCTTAAAATTTTTAAAGCTTTTTCGTCACCAATTCCAGAAAAACTGTCAATTCTAGAACGGTTTGCTTTTTTAAAAGATCCTTTAAACACATAAGGAATCTTAAGATTGTTGGTAATACCAACTAATTTTTCAGCAATTCTAAGAGCCATTTCCTCTCCTTCAATAGCGCAAGGTCCCGCCAATAAAAAGAAATTCCCGCTGTCAGTATGCTTAATTTGTGGAATATGTTGTAAGTTCATAAAATTATTTTTTTGCCCTGCAAAGGTAGTTATGATTTATGAATAGCAGATGAAGATTTAAGATTATTTTAAGAGCAATAATTGTTAAATATGTAATACTTTTCTGTATGTAATTGGTTTCTTTGTTTTTAGTAAGAGTTTCTACACAAGACTTGTTACACCTTCAAATTAAATTCTGTTTTCAAAAGAGTGTTTAATTGATCATCTTCAAAAGGAATAAGTTCAGTAACCCCGTTTTTTACAGATTTTATAACATTTTTAAATAGTATTTTTTTACCAAGCGGATTCTGTAAAACAACAATCAGGTTTTGTGTAAAAAATGAATCCGGATGAGAATAATTGTAGTGATTGGCAGGTTTAAAATCGATCCATCGTTGAGGAGTCAAATCAAACGAATATAAATTAGTCCATTCCTTTCCAATTTTTATTTGCAGTAAATAGTCATCATCTTCTGTTTTTACCAAAGTAAAAGTGTCAAAATCCTGCTGAATTTCAGTTCCAATTTCACTCAGTTTTAAAGGTTCTCTAATACTGTTGCCTCCAAATCCTAAATCAATCAAATATTCTTCATTTTCAATTTCAGCAATAATTGCCAAATGCGTTTTAGCATTTGGAATAGGATTAACCAACGGGCGTACAGCAATATAATAATGTGGAAGACCAATTTCCTGAAGTAATAAAGAAAAGATTCCGTTAACTTGATAGCAATAGCCCCCGCGATTTTTAGCTACGATTTGATTTACAATATCATCACCAATAAGTGAGATTGTTTTGCCTGCCTGTACATCAAGATTTTCAAAAGGCACACTAAATATCTGACTTTGCATGAGTTTTGTTATACCCGCTAGATCTAATTTAATTTCTTCTGAAAAATTGATTCTGTTTAAATATTGCTGTAAATCGAAACTTGGAGCTTCAATTTTATATTTTTTTGATTGTTCCATTTGAGTAGATTTTATTTGTTTCGATAAGAAACATGAATGTTTAAAGCATATGAAAATATGCTTACTTGTAAAGTTACAAATTCAGTAAGTTTTGAATTCGATTTTTTTGATTTTTTCTTTTGACAACTGTTGCTAGCGCGAGCGTCCCGCTCGTGCCCGCAATCTAAATCCAATCAACATCTAAATAATCTTTGCAGGCACGAGCGGGACGCTCGCGCTAGCGAAAGGTTTAGCTTTATTGCTTTTTAGTTTTTGAGGTCATTATTTTTCTTCCATCTTTTTATAAAATATTGAATAACAATAACAACAAAAAGAATTAAAGCAGAAATAAAAGTAAGTCCAATTAAACCAACAAATGGCATTCCGCATCTTGGTGAATTTGGATGTTGTTCAAAGTATTTTGAAAAATTATAAGAAGCAATACAATAAGAAGTAATTGCAAAAACAAATTGAAGAACTATATTAATTATACATACGGTTTTAAACCTAAAAGAATAATTTCTGAAAATAGAGATTGTTCCAAATATTATTTGAAATAATAAAGGAAGAACGATTAAAACGAGAGGAGTTATTCCTAACATATAGGGTTTAATATATAATTAATATTACTCCTTCTTCAAACTCAATCCCATCGGAACCATCAAAATTCCTTTTTCATAAATATTTAAATACAGTGTTATAGGCTTTTTTTGCCCTTCCCAGGTTAATTCGTATACGTTTAAAAATCCGGCTCCCATACTGCTTCTTTTAGTTGGAAAAGGGCAGCAGGTTTCTAAGCGTTTGTAAGTGATTTTTTCGCCATTTGGTCCGGCTAAAGCATTCAAAAAACGAACCTCATTTGTCGCTTCATCCTGCGTATTTCTAAAAAATAAATTTACAGGATAATCAGGATCATAACCATATTTTTTGTCTTTGCTATATTGTGTAATAACAAACGTATTATTCTTATTTAAAACTAAATCAGGTGCATTATCATCTACATTTTTCAAAGTAGATTTTGTACTGATACAAGAAGTTACTGAAATTAATAGAATAATAAAAAGACTAATTTTTTTCATGGTTGAGGTTTATTTTGGTCACACAAATGTAAAAGGTTTTTTGTCACAGATTATAAATTCAAAAAGAAAATAGAATAAAAAACTCCGTGATAATTCGTTTAATCTGTGTTATCAGCGGGCTATTATGCTTCCTTTTTTGAATTCAGTTTTAATATACCTTTTACAATCAGATATTGTGCCACAAGATAAGTCAGCATAATAATAAACGAACTTTTCTGAATTGTCATATGAAACTTGTTGATTGCCAAAATACTATCTGAAACAACAAAAAATAATGCACCAAAAAAGACATATTGATTTGCAGGTTTTTTCCAGATTAAAAGTCCGTTATATGCAAACAAAAGCATAACAGAAATTACGCTGGCATAAACTATAACCGGAATTTTTAAATCGCCTAATGCAGGTAGTAAAACCGATAACATTCCGATTAAATAACAGGCAATAATAAGACTTCCGAAAATAAAAATTATAGTATCCTTTTTTACTTTCTCCTTAATTTGTCTGTTAAAAAGTACGCAATAAATGATGTGGGAGATTAAAAAAGAAACTAGTCCCAAAATAAAATAGATTTCGGCAATGTCTGCAAAAAGTAGAATTACGTCACCAATCCAGGAAAATACCAATGCCGTTAAAAGGATTTTTTGCGTTGGGAATTTTTTGGAAAAATACACTCCAACAATTAATAACGGAATTAGAGCCGGTTTTAAATAACAGTCTAAACTTTCATATCCCAGATATAAAAGCAGTAAATAAATAAAGCTGAAAGCAATATAAATTTTAAAAAATACAGCGTTTTTCATTATGTGGTTTGTGGGTTTATGGTTTGGTTTTGGTTAGTTCTAAAATCAATGGTTACAAAGTAAATCGCAGCTAAAAACGATATACTTAAATAGCCCAGAATGATATAATTACTAAATGAGAAAACAGAATTTAAACCAAACCAATCGCCGTAAAATGCTATAATTGTAATAGCAATCGACAACCTAAAACCTTCCCAAAAAATGGCAAACCTGCTTTTGTCCATTAATTCAGAATTGCTGTAAATGGTAACGAGGATAAAAAATCCATAAATAAAGATATTGGGCAGGCCAATTTTGGCAATATTATCAAAAAGAAAACTGACAAACAAAAGCGTAATTAATATTTGCGTAACCGACCAATAAATTAGTTTTTGAGAATTCTGTGTTCCATATTTATCAAAATTAAAAACATCTTCAATTTTGTTTACAGGATATTTTTGTTCGAAATTTTCAGGTCTCCATCCGGTTGGTTTAAACCAGATGGTAAGTTTGTCTTTCCAGCTTTCGGCACGCCAGGCATCTTTTATTAATAACGTCAAATGTTGAAAATTTATTTTTATAGGGTTCCATGTATTGGCTGGCCTTGTGATTCCGTAAACTGGCGGAACATTATCTAATTCTTCCTGAAAAGTACCAAAAAGTTTATCCCAAAAGATAAAGATCTGCGAATGGTTTTTATCTAAATATTCAGGGTTTATAGCGTGATGAACCCGATGATGCGAAGGCGTTACTAAAATATGCTCCACAAATCCCATTTTTTTAATGTGTTTGGTATGGTACCAAAATTGTAAAAACAAGTGGAGTGGAAGTGTAATAGCAATTACAGAAGCCGGAACGCCTAATAACGCTGCAGGAATCAGTAAAAAAGTAAACAAATTAACTAAACTCGCAATGGGCTGACGAAGCGCACAGGCAAGATTAAACTCTTCACTGCTGTGATGAATAGCATGTTTGTTCCAAAGGAAATTAATTTGATGTGCCAGTCGATGGCTCCAATAACCATAAAAATCGATAACAAAAAAGGCAATAAAATAGGAGAGAATATTGGCTTCCTGATGAAAAATAGCAATTTTAGAAACCATCCATTCATAGGAAAGAAAAGTGACACTGAGTCCTAAAATATCTTTTACAGAATTGGTAATTCCGGAGCTGATACTGGAAACGCTGTCGATTAATGGAGCAGTATCGTTCTTTTTGTAAATGCCGTATAGTTTTTCAATTACAATTAAAACCAGGAAAATCGGCATTGCGATAATTAATATTTTTCCATATTCTTCCATAAAAAAACATTCTATTTTATCCCAAATATAGAATAAAATAGAATGTTTTTTAAATTATTGGTAAATTAAACAATTTCGGCGCTCAGTCCGGCTTCCAAAAGTTGTGTACATTGAGGTTTTAATTTATCCATTGGCCCTGTTTTTACAGTGCATTTTCCGTTGTAATGTACAATTAAGGAACATTGTTCTGCTTGTTCAGGTGTGTGGTCGCACACGCGCATTAAGGTATCAATTACGTGGTCAAAAGTGTTTACATCGTCGTTATACACAATGATTTCGTTATTGAATCCCGTCGCTTCTTTTTCGCGAACTCTTTCTCTTACTTTTTCTTTAGTACTCATTTCTTTTTAGTTTTTTGTACTGCTGTAATTACTACTAACTAATTTACGTATTTTAATGAAACCCAGTTGTTTCTTTGAAGTTTTTTAACATAAGTCAATCCTTTTTCAGTGCACGAAGCATCGATAAACGGAATATCTTCTTCATAAAAACCGCTAAATAATATAATTCCGTTTTTGTTTAAACAATCTACATAACTCTGCATATCGTTTAATAAAATATTTCTGTTGATATTAGCAATAATCAAATCGTATTTTTTTCCGGCTAATAAAGCAGCATCGCCTTCGTAAACGGAAATATGTTTGCAATTATTGCGTTCGGCATTTTCGATAGAATTTAAATAACACCAATTGTCAATATCAATGGCGTCGATTGGTTCTGCGCCTTTCATTTCTGCCAAAATAGCCAAAATAGCAGTTCCGCAGCCCATGTCTAAAGTTTTAAGACCTTTAACATCCATTTCTAATAAATGCTGAATCATCATGTGTGTAGTTTCATGATGTCCGGTTCCAAAACTCATTTTAGGTTCAATTACAATATCAAATTCAGCATCGGTTTTTGGGTGAAAAGGAGCGCGAACATGGCATTTTCCATCAACGTCAATTGGTTCGAAATTCTTTTCCCATTCTTCGTTCCAGTTTACCTGATCGATTTCTTCAATTGTATATTCAATTTTAAACTCTTCTGATTGTAAAATATAAATATCATCCAGAATATTCTCATCCCATAAATCTTTCTTCACAAAAGCCGAAATTCCGTTTTCTGTTTCTGTAAAACTTTCAAACGCTTTTTCGCCTAATTCAGCCACTAAAATTTCTGATCCAAGTTCTTTTGGCTCAATTGTAAAATGATATCCTAAATAAATATTCGACATAAATAATTTTTTTGCAAAGGTAAGAATCCAAAGCAGAAGTTGTTCAAAAATCTAAGCGAACATTATTAATTTAAGAATTATTTAAACATAAAAAAAAGCGATACTTAACGTACCGCTTTGTGTTTTATATTTTGTTTTGCCACAGATTAAAAGGATTAAAATGATTTTTTTTAATTTGAATTCGTGAATTCGTGGCTAAAAATACAGAATAATAAAATCTGTGTAAATCATTTTAATCTGTGGCTAAAAAATAAATTTAGATAGCCGTTACAATTGCTAAGAAATCATCTGCTTTTAAAGCAGCTCCTCCAATTAAACCACCGTCAACGTCTGGTTTAGAGAAAATTTCTTTAGCGTTGTCTGGTTTTACAGAACCACCGTATAAAATAGAAACTTCATCAGCAATTTCAGCTCCAAAAGCTTTACGGATCGTTTCTCTGATAAATTCGTGCATTTCCTGTGCCTGTTCTGGCGAAGCAGTTTCTCCAGTTCCAATTGCCCAAACTGGCTCATAAGCTAAAACAACTTTTGCCCAAGATTCTTTTGCAATGTGGAAAATTCCGTCACGTAATTGGTTTTCAACAATATTGAAATGATTTCCTGATTGACGATCTTTTAATTCTTCTCCAAAACAGAAAATTACAGTTAAATCATGTTTTAAAGCTGTATCTACTTTACTTGCGATTAATGCATCTGTTTCGTGGAAAATAGCTCTACGCTCAGAGTGACCTAGAATTACTGTATTAACCCCAATACTAGTTAACATATCTGCAGAAATTTCTCCTGTAAAAGCTCCGCCTTCAGCCTGGTGAACGTTTTGAGCAGCAACACCAATAGTTGTGTTTTTTACTTTTGCAACAGCAGCTTGTAAGTTTACAAATGTTGGAGCAACGATTACTTGTGCAGTAGTTTGTGCTGGTATTTTAGTGATTAATTCGCTTAACAATTCTTCAGTTTGTGCTGCGTTTTTATGCATTTTCCAGTTTCCTGCAACAATCTTTTTTCTCATTTTGGTAGTTTTTGTTATTTTTTAATTTTTTGCTTTTTGTTGTAATTTGTGTGTTGTTTAAGCTTGTTTTAAACCTTTTAAAGTTTCATTGATTTTATCAAAATCAGTTTCGATAGCACGGTAAAGAACGATTTTTCCCGTTTTGTCAATGATAATATATCTTGGGATCCAGTCTAAGTCGATCGCTTTTCCAAAAACACCTTTCATACCGTCGTTCATCATAAAATGATCGCCTTTTAATTCGTGTTTTTCAATTCCAATTTTCCATTTTTCAGCTGTTTTATCTGCAGATAGAAATAAATACGAAACATCTGGATTATTAGCTTGTAGCTCCTTAACTTTTGGCATTGCTTTTACGCAGTCGCCGCACCATGAAGCCCACACTTCAATGACTAAAGTTTTTCCTTTATATTTTTTTAAAATGCTTTTGAAAGAAGTTTGATCTCCTTCAAGAGTTAATAATTTTTCAGACAAAGCTTCTTTAGAAAAACTTGTTTTCTGAGCTTGTGTGCATGAGAAAGTTATAAATGCGATAATAAGTAGTGCCGTTTGTTTCATGTGATAAATGATTTTTAACAAAGTTAAACAAACAATTGGAAAGCCAAATACAGATTAACAAAATTTGAAGAGTCGTTTGTTTTCTAACAAAAAGTTATTTTTCGGTTAGAAAAACAGGAATGAAATCGTAATAGTTAAGGGTAAAATTCAGGATTTTTTAAACATTACTTTTTTGAAGACAAAAAAATGATGGGATTTTTAGTTTACAGAATGATTTTGGAGGTAAAAAAACGTCAGGTTTGAAGCAAAAAAGCCTTTAATAAATTTAAATTATTAAAGGCTTTGGTATGTTTTCTTTTGAGATTTTTAATTCAAATCATAATTTCCATTTGCCCATTTTTTGCATGGAACAATCCATTCATCTAAAGCTTTGTATAAAAAACCATGTTTTAAATTAGTGTTCAGTTCAACTTCTTTAAAATGATTTATTTTGAGTTTGGAAGTTTCTTTTCTTCTGATTGCCGAAACGCCGTAAATATCTGATTTTTCATAAATGGTTAAAATATTTCCGCAGAAATTAATATCCGGAATTTCTTCAATATCTACATCTCTAAAACATCCAATAAACACAAAATTAACATCTGGATTCGCTAAATAAGTCGAAACATATTGTGCAATATAACCACCTTTTGAAGTTCCAATTACAGTTATTTTGTTTGGCGAAACTCCTTTTTTCAAAAGCGTTTTGATTTGTTTTACGACTTTTTCTGCATAATCGGCTGCATTGGTATTTTTCTTTCTTTTTTCACTAAAAACAATAAAATTATCTTTTCTGAATGATTCTAAAATTTCATTGTATTCGGCTTTGCCATATTCAGGATGTGGAGTATTCAAGTCATTTTCTTCAACAAATTTATTATGAAAAAAGAAAATATACCGCTGGTCTTTATTTATTGTTTTTCCCTGGCTAAATGCGGTGTTGTTTAATAGAAAAGCTAATAAAAATGCAAAGAATAATTTTTGAAATTGTTTCATAGAATCAGGTTGTTTTTTAGAAATGGTTTTTAATAAATGTAAACAAGAAATATTCTAAGTTATTACTTTTATGTAACTTATTATTCAACAGTCAACGGTTGCGGAGCATCATTATAAAAGCTTAAAACTTCCTGAGCCTCTTTTTTAGAAAGGTATTTTAAATTGGAGTTTTTAATCGCTTCTTCAGTACTCATCATAGATCGGGATAAAATCAGTTTAAAAACTTCTCTCTTTTCCTCGAGATTCTTTTTGTTTTTGCTGAGGTAGCCTTTGTAAGCTTCAGCCATCTGCATCCAAATTTTAATTTCGTTCTCTGGATGCCTGTCTCTTTTAAAATCAGTTATAGTCTGCTCTAAACTGCTTTTGTCAACTTCAGCAAAAATCTCATGGATATTTTTTATTTTTTCAATTTGTTCCGAAGTTAAGTCCGAAACAACTTCATTCAATTTGATGTTTTCAGGATTGATTTTCTCGATTTTTTCGTACTTATTTTGGCAGGACATAAATAGAAAAAACAATAGGAGATAAGCATAATTTTTCTTTCCGATAAGATAATTGTAAATACTAATGATAAAAGGGAAAATTACAAATGATATCCAGATTAAAAATTGTTTGGGAACAGTTTGATAATAATAGTTTAAAAAGAAGACTGTGCCAATAAGGACAATACAAATCAGGGAATGAATTAGCGGCACCTGTTGATCTGAATATCTATCGATATGCTCGTCTTTGAGTTCTCTGAATTCTTCAAAATATCTTGAATTGAAAAATCTTTTCCATCTTGGCAGGAAACCAATAAGCATCATGAAATTCTGAATCATATAAATGCTTGAAATTCCTAAAAGAAAATACTGAACTGTTACGTATACTCCCTGAAGGATATCATCTGAGTTAGCAGTATTTCGATTTTCATAAATTGAATTTAGATTATCTATGGCAAAAAACATCATGATTATTGAACTCCAGATGCTTAAGATAAATTTGTTTCTGTCTGTTAAATGAGTTTTTGTAAAAGCATGAAAAAAAGAAAATAACGAAAATGAAATACCAATAACCATTAAGGTTTGGGAAATTATGTTGTCAAAGTTGATAAAACCGTTATCAACTACCCAATATATCATGGCAATCGAGAGAAACAATGTGATGCCTTCTGTTAGTTTTGGAGTAATATTTCGTTCGTTAAATATTCGGGAATAAATAACATAAAAGACAAAGAATATAAAAGGCCAAAATACAAGACTTCTATTCAGGATGAATGCAAGACTACAATTTGATTCATCCACTATGCTGCATAGAAAATAACCAAGGAAAAATATAAAAAGAAAAGAAAGGATCCCTATAAAAACGGATGTTGTCCATTTATTTGAAATTCTTCTGCTTTCAAAAATTACTCCTGCAATTAATGCCAAAATCTGAAGAGAAACTAAATGTATACCAGAAGATTTGTGAATATAAAAATCATACCCTGTATAGATCATTAAAAATAGTATAAATAAAAAAAGAAAAGGATTTGAAAAAAACAGCTTTAGTAATTTTGCCATCATAATTATAAAATAGGTTTTTATTTAGATTTGGTTTTATTGGTTTTTAATGCTAAAAAAAAACGCCAATATATCTAAAAAATAGAATATTGGCGTCATTTATATTATTAGGAATTTTTAAATGCCGTAAGCGACATCAGATAATTTTAAATCATCAACATCATTGTAGTGTACTTTTTGAACTACAGTTCCATTGTGTAAAACTACGATACTTGGATTTGCTCTTTCAACAGTTTTTAAAGCAGTTGCATCGCAGAAATAAAAATCAACATCTAAATTGTATTGTTTTTTTGCTTTTGCAATTTCTTCAGCTCCAGAAGCCGTCATTGCAATTACTTTATATCCTTTTGCTTTTGCATCTGCAGTAACTTTTGCTAGTTTTTTCATTCCGTCAGGATTTGATAAAGCCAGATCATACGTTACAAAAATCAAAAGTTTAGGTAGTTTTAATAATTCTGCTTTGTAGTCAGAATCGTCTTTTGTCATTGTGAAATCGTGAATTGGCGGAACGTAACCTTCTGTAATCACTTTGTCCTTTCTGTCAACAAAAGCGGCACCTTCAGGAATATTCATCAAATCTTTCTCTGTAAATTCTTTATTAACTCCGTTTACTTTATAAATAAACACCATTTCAACTACAGATTTTGGAGCGCCTTCCGGAATTTCCATTCCTTTTTCGATGTTAGTTCCAACTTTGTATGGACGGAAATCTTTTATTGGATTATGATTTAAAACCCAATACGCCATAATTGCACTTAACGTAACGCTTACTATAGTAATTGCATTTGTAACTGTATTTGAAAATAAAGGTTTTACTAATTTTTGATTGATGAATAAAATCAAAATAAAGAATAATAAAACAACATCTTTTGTGAATGACTGCCAAGGTGTTAAATGTAAAGCGTCGCCAAAACATCCGCAATCTTTTACCACATCAAAATAAGCAGAGTAGAAGGTAAGGAACGTAAAGAAAACGATTAAAAGCAATAATGCCCAAATTGTCGTTTTAGCTTTATACCCAACCAATAACATTACACCCAAAACTACTTCTAAAATTACCAGAAAAATAGCTAAACCTAAAGCTAATGGCTCTAAAAACGGCATATTGAAAACTGGTTCACTAAAATATTCAGCTAATTTATAAGAGAAACCAACTGGGTCATTCAGTTTTATTAATCCGGAAATGATAAATAATACACCGACAAATAATCGGGAGAATTGAGTAATGATGTTTTTCATAGGAAATCTATTTGGGATTTATGTTTGCCAAGAATTTTCACAAATTAATTCGTGAAGATTCGTGAAATTCGTGGCTTATATTTATTTGATTGGATTTAAAATCAAGGCAAAAACTGAGTAATTAATCATATCCTGATAATTAGCATCAATTCCTTCAGAAACTAAAGTCAGGCCTTTATTATCTTCAATCTGTTTTACGCGAAGTAACTTTTGCAAAATTAAATCAGTTAAAGAACTTACACGCATATCACGCCACGCTTCGCCGTAATCGTGATTTTTAGCTTCCATTAATTCTTTGGTTAACTTCACTTTAGCATCATATAATTCGGTTGCTTTTTCAACATCCAGATCCGGCTGATCAACAACGCCTAATTCTAACTGAATTAAAGCCATGATAGAATAATTGATGATTCCGATAAATTCTCCTTTTTCATCTTCATCAACTTTACGGACATCATTTTCCTGTAAACTTCTGATTCGTTGTGCTTTTATGAAAATTTGATCGGTCAATGACGGAAGTCTTAAAATTCTCCATGCACTGCCGTAATCTTTCATTTTATTGATAAATAAGGTTCGGCAAACCGTAATTACATTATCAAATTCAAGGGAAGTATTCTTCATTTATTGCTGTATATTTGCTAAAATTTCTCCAAAAATAAGGATAATTTTTTAAGAGTTTCAAGTTTAAGGTTTCCTTTGTTCCAAGTTTTTTCTAAACAAAGTGTTAACGGTCATAACTTGAAACTTAAAAATAATCTTTCAAGTTTCAGGTTTGAAGTTCTCGAACTTACGCAATCTGTATCAACTTGAAACTTGAAACCAATAAAACTTGAAACAAAATGCTAATTAACTGCAAAGGCGAGCTTATAGATTTATCAATTCCTAAAGTTATGGGAATTTTGAATGTTACGCCGAATTCTTTCTTTGATGGAGGAAAATATAAAAACGAAGATGAAATTATTTCTCAGGTAGATAAAATGCTTTCTGAAGGTGCTTCATTTATCGATATTGGAGCATATTCAAGTAAACCCAGCGCCGAATTTGTTTCGGAACAAGAAGAAATTGACCGAATTATTCCTGCCATAGAATTGATTTTAAAGCATTTTCCGAAAGCTTTATTGTCAATCGATACTTTTAGAGCTGAAGTTGCAAAAGCGAGCATAGAAAGTGGTGCAGCGATTATAAATGATATTGCAGCGAGCGAGCTAGACGATAAAATGTTTGATGTTATTGCAAAATACAACGTTCCGTATATTATGATGCACATGCGCGGTAATCCGCAGACAATGCAGAGTTTGACAGAATATGAAGATATTGTAAAAGAGATACTTTTCTATTTTTCTGAAAAAGTGAAAAAAGCAAGAGCTTTAGGAATCAACGATTTGATTCTCGATCCAGGTTTTGGCTTTGCCAAAACAACAGATCAGAATTATGAAGTCATGCAAAAAATGGAGCTTTTTAATCTTTTAGAATTGCCTGTTTTAGCTGGAGTTTCAAGAAAATCAATGATTTATAAAACGCTTAATATTACTCCGCAGGAAGCTTTAAACGGAACAACATTTTTAAATACAATTGCGTTGACAAAAGGTGCAAAAATTTTAAGAGTTCATGATGTGAAAGAAGCTGTGGAATGTGTGGCTTTGTTTAATAAGATGAATTAATAGAGTTTATTTTTATTCATAATAAGTTTATGGAAAAGCCAAATATTTTAAATACTTTGTATGTCCTTCAAAAAGTTGAAATAGATGAAAACAATGACGTTCTATTTCATTTTGGAGATATACCTAGTTGGACAAAAAATGAATATATGCAGGAAATAGGCGACCCTGTAGACTTTTATGAAGTATTCAAAATAAATCTCAATTTGGATCATGCAGATAAAGTTAGTTTATATTGGAAAGTTACTAGATATGTTGGTGAAAAATTTCTCATAGCTATTGATAAAAACAAAATGAATATTTGGAATGGAAATAAGGATGAAGATATAGAACAATGGAATTTTTTTGATGATTTAGATGATGAGATTTTAATTTTGAACTATTCAAAGTATAATGTTCCAAAAAATGTTCAAGATTGGAAAAATGATTACATGAAATTAGAAAAAAGATATTATTCATTATTAAATGAAAAATCTAAAATCAATAAAGGTGCTAATTAACATATTATGAAATACTTTACTCTAATTATTGCTTTTCTACTTTTCTCCTGCGGAAAAAAACAAGATGTTCTACTTCCAAAATCAAACATAACAATTGTAAAAGACGTACAAGATCTTTCACCAATTTATATCTTTTTTGAAACCGATGGAAAAGACACAATCGCAGATGTAAACCGTAAAAGTGCGATAATTTCAACCAACTGGATTTTCAATATAGACAAACGTCTGCCTCTAAAAGTAGTAATTCCGGAAGTAATGAAATTACAGGAAAAAAAGCGAGCTGACAGCGCCCACAAAAATGAAAATGCTGAAAATTATTATTCTTATGCTGATTCAATTGGAAAGAATTTGGCCTTTGTGCCTTTCACGAAAGTGTTTTATAAAACGGAAAAACCAAGTAGAGAAAATCTTGTTGTTTATTTTAGAAAAGGAAAAAAACAGGTTTTCATGGCAAATAAGGAAATAAAAGTTTCAGAAATACTACAACGTTTCTACACTATAAAATTTGAAAGAGTGCCAGATTTGGTGTTTTTCTTCGATAAGAACATGAGTTATGAAGAATATATACAATATAAAATTCTACTGCAAAAACATGTAACTTACAATCTAGATAAACTTCCAGTAGAGTTCATTAACTAAAAAACTGAGCACTGAAAAATGTGACTGAATACTAATTTTATTGGTGATGATAAGGTTCATTACGTAAAATCGTAAATCCGCGATACAATTGTTCGATAAAAAACAAACGAACCATTTGATGCGAAAACGTCATCAGCGAAAGCGAAACTTTTCCCTGCGCTTTACTGTAAACCGTATCAGAGAATCCATAAGGGCCGCCAATTACGAAAACCAAAGTTTTGATTCCTGAATTCATTTTCTTTTGTAATTCTTCTGAAAAACCAACGCTTGAGAAGTTTTTCCCATTTTCATCCAATAAAATCAATTGATCCGTTGGCGAAAGTTTCGACAGAATCAATTCGCCTTCTTTTTCTTTTTGTTGACTTTCAGATAAGTTTTTTACGTTTTTGATATCGGGAATAATCTCTAAATCAAATTTGATGTAGAACGACAAACGTTTGGTATAATCGTCAATCAAAGTTTGAAGCGATTTATTATCTGTTTTGCCAATGGCGATGAGTTTGATATTCATTGGGTAAAGTTTTTTTGCCACAAATTACACGAATTGGCACGAATTTTTTAAAATTAATTCAGTGTAAATCCGTTGAATCTGTAAAATCTGCAGGCTCTATTTTTTATTCTCAAAAACGGTTTCAAAATGTTCTACAACAGGAAACGGTTCATAATAATGATGCAGAATGTTTTTCCATTCCAGATAAGCTTCAGAAGTTCTAAAACCTACTGTGTGATCTTCAAGTGTATTCCAATCGACTAACAAAAGATATTTGTTTTCGACTTCCAGACATTTCTCTAATCGATGTCCTAAATAACCTTCAATAGACGAAATATATTGGCTTGCTTTTGCAAAATCAGCTTCAAATTGAGATGCTAATTCTGGTTTTATAAAAAGATATGCGGCTTCTAGAATCATACTTTATAAATATTTTTTTTTCATGCAGATTTTGCAGATTTAAGCAGATTTTATTTTTTAATATTTTGGTTTAAATAAATCTGCGTTCATCAGCTTAAATCTGTTTAAAATCTGCGTGCAATTTCGCAAAGATGATACAGCTTTAGTTTTTAGAAAACTTCGCTTCAAAAACTTTAAATCTATTATCAAGATCTTTAATCAGTTGTTTTTTTACCGATTCATCTTGGATAAAACTATAATTAATGCTGTTGTAAACGTATTTCTTTATTGTTTCGTAATTAACGTCAGAATATCTTTTAACTAATAAAACATATTGTTCTGTCATATTGCTTCTTAAAATTCCCGCATCGTCTGTACTGATTACAATTGGCACATTAAATTCTTTGTAAAGAGTGAACGGATGTCTGTTTTCTTTTACCTTCAAAATGAATTCATTACTCACTAAATTGATCTCAATTGGAATGTTGTTTTTAGACATATATTTCAATAAATCGTATGAGTTTGCTTCGTAAGCGATATCAACTCCGTGACCAATTCTATTTGCGCCGGCGATATGAATAGCGTCGTTAATATGCCACGTTAAATCTTCCGGCTGGACTAAACCTAAAGTCAATTCTCCGGCGTGAAGCGTATATTTTACATCTGGAAATTTAGAGTGGCAGTATTTAAACATTTCCATGTGTAACCAATAATCCTTCATAGAATTTTCTCCATGCTCTGGAGAAACGATGTTTACACCCGCAGTAAGTTTACTTTCACTTGAAGAAATAAAAGCGATAATCAGATTTTTGAATAAATCTACAGGTTCCATAAAACGCAGCACAAAGTTTTGATAACGCATTGTAAAATGCTCATCGTCCATTTTTAAATCTTTGTGAAGTTTTGCTATGAAATTATTGTTGAAATCATCAGCATATTTTTTAGCGTTTTTTTTCTGAATCGATTTATACAAATCATCTAAAAGTTTTGTAACCGCTTTTTCATCTTTTTGATTGGCTGCCTGACGCAATTTTGTATTGAAATCAGTTAAATCTGAAACATTCATATCACACGGAATCGTTGATAATTGTGTTTCGATATAGCTTACATTTTCTGCAATGGCGCGTTTTTTTAATTCAAGCATTCCTTCTGCAAAATGACCTTTGATAGTAGGTTCGAATTTTTGAAAAGAATTAAAAAACTGATCGTCAGAAGGTACAGAGCCATTATAATCTTTAACCGACCAGGTTTGCATTATTTGCTGCTCGTATTGAGCCAGTTTTCCTTCGTTTCTAAGAGAAGAGAAAGTCTGCCAGTTTCCTTTTGCAGGTTTGGTTTTCGAAACTTCCATCGTTTCTAAATTCAAATAAAAGTCTTCTGCAATCGCTCTGTCTAAAAGCGGTTCTGCATAAACTGATCCTGAAAAATGGTGGTGTAAATCGCCTCCTTTTGGCATTTGTTGAAAGAAAGCTGTTAAGAGAGCTTCATTATTTCTGATTTTTTCTAAATAACTTTCAGCAGTTTGAGAAAAGCCGATTTGTGCTATAAAAATACAGAAAAGCGTAATTATCCTTGTCATACTCTAAGTTTAAATTACATGCAAATATACGACTTTTCGGAGAAATTTAAAAATTGAATTTCTTTGTGTTGTTTTTTTAACGCAAAGAACGCAAGGTTTTATTCCAGACATAGGTTAATGCAAACGCAAAAGTTCGCAAAGCTTTGTCTAAAAAACTTTGCGAACTTTGCGTAATTCTTTGTGTGCTTTGCAGTTTAAAAAAAACTTAGTCCCGATAGCTATCGGGATAGCAACTCAGAACCTTAGCATCTTTTTTAAGAAAGCACATCACGTATTTCCTCGACCTTATCAAAAACACTTTTTGCAAAAGGACAAAGCGGAATAATTTTTACATTATTTGTTCTGGCATATTCTACAGCGGCCATTACTAATTTTTTACCGACACCTTTTCCATTAAAATCTGGACTTACTTCGGTATGATCGATAATAAATTTTGAATCTCCAGCCCAGGTATATGTCATTTTTCCGGCTTCTTTACCATCTTCTACAGCTTCAAAATATCCTTTTCTTGTATCGTTAATTTGTTGAATTTCCATGATTATATTAATGTGGTTTTAATTTCTATTGAATGTGTAAGTGTTTTGTGAATTGGGCAGCTGTTAGCAATCGTTTCTAAACGTTGTTTTTGTGTTTCGTCAACTTCACCAATTACTTCGATTTTTCTGGTAAATACGGATACACTTCGTTCAGAATCTCTTTCAAAATCAATTTTGACATTAATTTCAGAAACGTTCCATTGTTTACGATTAATGTACATTCGTAAAGTAATTACGGTGCAGGAAGCCAATGATGCTGCCAAAAGTTCAGTTGGATTTAATCCTAAATTTTTTCCGCCCAACTCCTGTGGTTCATCAGAAATTAAAACATTGTCGCTTGCTGATGTGATTTCCGTTCGATACAAACGAGTATCTATTTTTGCTGAGATTGTATCCATATTTATTTGATTCTTGGTTCAGGTAATGGAACAAATTCAGTTTCGCCCGGAACTTTTGGGAAAGTCTGTTCTGTCCAGTCTTTTTTAGCTTTTTCGATGAGGTTTTTGTCCGAAGAAACAAAATTCCAAAAGATGAAATGTTCTTCAGGAAATGGTTGTCCTCCAAAAATATAGACGGTAGAATTTTCGGCAATTTCAAACTCGCAAAGCGTACTGTCAGTTGTAATTAGAATTTGTTTTGGATCATAAACGTGTTCTCCGCTTTTGATACTTCCTTCTAAAATATATAACCCACTTTCGCCGAATAAATCCTTACCAATATTGATTTTTTTAGCTTCAGTGCTTTTGATTTCTATAAAATAAAGCGGACTATAAACAGGAACCGGAGATTTTTTACCAAAAGCTTCACCGGCAATTAGTTTATATGAAACTCCGTCTTCTTCCCAAGTCGGAATATCATCTGCTTCAACATGTGCAAAATTCGGATCCATTTGTTCTAATTCTTTAGGAAGTGCAACCCAAATCTGTAATCCGTGAAGCATTTTATCTGAATGTCTTAAATATTCAGGAGTTCTTTCAGAGTGAACAATTCCTTTTCCGGCTGTCATCCAGTTTACGGCACCTGGTTTTATTTCTAATTCTGTTCCTAAACTATCGCGGTGCATAATGCTTCCTTCAAACAAAAAAGTAAGCGTTGAAAGTCCGATGTGCGGATGTGGAGGAACATCCATATTTTCGTGATCACTTAAATGTGCAGGTCCCATATGATCGATAAATACAAATGGCCCAACGGCTCTTTTTTCACGGAAAGGCAATAATCTGCCCACCATAAAGTTGCCAATATTGGCAGCACGTTCTTCGATAATTAAACTGATATTTGACATGGTATTTTTATTTGATTTGAAAACAAAATTAGAGTAACTGCGCTTGTTTGTAACTTAATTTAGATTAAGAAAACTTGTTTTTAGATTTATAAAAGTAAGGAAAATCGTTGATTATGTTTTGATTTAAAATGATAAGATTCGTAAAATGAATGTTTATGTATTTTTGTAATCAGGACTTTGAAAAAAAATCTTTATTTGATTACTTTGATTTCTGTATATAAAAATATTTTTGCAGGCTTTGGATCTCCTTTTGTTGTAAAGTCTTTAGGAATTCCTGGTTCTTTTTTAAAATATCCTTTTATTTTTAATTTTAAAGGTAAAGTTTTTCCATCCCAAATATGATTAGCATCTAATAGTTTACTATTTACTCTCTCAAGATAAATATTTGAGGTATTGTTTTTATTCTCGATTTTCCATTGAGCACAAGGACAGCTTATAGCAGAATAGGAAACGATTAATACCTCTTCATTTTTAGTTTGAAAACTGAAAATAAAAAAGGAAAGAAGTAAGCAAAATAAAAAACTCAGCTTAAATATTAATTTTCTTGTATACAACATGAATATTTTTTTATAAAAGTTATTTAACCAACTCAAACTCCAAAACCTCACTCTCAGTTCCATTAATAATAATCGACAACTGATGCGCTCCAGTATGAAAAACTCTCGTTGTAATCAGTTTAAAAGATTGATTTCTTTCGATTTTGGTTAATTGATTCGGCTGATAAATTTTCTCACTGATTTTGAAGACTTTTTTCGCCAAATGTCCTTTTGCTTTTTTATAATGAACTGCGTATTCTAAACGAATTGTTTTTGGTTCTTCGTTTTTATTATTTAAATGAAATTGAAACTGTAAATAATCTCCAATTTTTACAATAGGCGTTTTAATTTCAAATGAAGAAAGCTCAATATTGGTGCTTTCTAAACCATAATGACCTAAAATTTCAGGATGACCTTGTTTTAATAAAGTTCGGCTTCCGTGTTTTATAATTCCATCCGTTTCCTTGCTGTGTCCTTTCCATTTATTGGCGATTTCTAACACAATTTGCGGATTATCTTTTGCAATATCATTTAAGTTATTGGCAACACTTCTACGCACATATTCTGAAGGATCATTTTTTAGATTTTCTAATATTGGAAGAATAGAAGAAGGATCTTTTTTAAGAAACGGAATCGCCATAGCCCATGGTAATCTTGGGCGTGAACCTTCGCTGGATAATCTTCTAACATGGTGATTTTCGTGCAGAGACCATTTTGTCATTTCGTCGATCATTTGTTCTTTATATTTTAAAATAAAAGGACGAACGGCAAATTCACAGCTTATAAATTGTGTTATAGAAACAAAGGCTTTCGCCGAAGTTTTAAAATCGTCTAAACCGTACATTTCGATATAATCGGCAAAAAAAATGAAAGCCAGATTGCTGTCTGCAAAATTGTTTTTCTTTAGATTTTTGATGATTTTGTCAATTAGGGAAACGGCTTCGGGAAAGTTTTGAGGCATAAATTGATGAAACACAACGGTGGTATGTTTCATTCTTTCTTTCCATTCTTTTTGAGCAAAATCACCTTCGTAAATTGTCTCAATAAATTTTTGTTTGTTGAATGCCGGATGTACTTCGGCGACAGCCTGACCAAATTTTTCGTAAAAATAAACCGAGTAAATATCTTTAATTAATCCCATAAATTTTGCTTGATTGAACCTCAAAGATATTTAATGTTTTTGAATTGTTGAGGGAGATTTTGCTTGAAAAAATATGGACTTTAGATATTCTTGATAAAGATTTATGCCCCAGATTAAAAGATTAGCACAGATTTTTTGAAATCATTTTAATCTTAATAATCTGTGGCTCATAAAAAATAGTTAATAAGAAACTTTTAGCAGAAAGGAAACTTTTAAATCCATAAAATAAGTCCTAATTTAGCATATTATTAAAATTATAAAAATGATAAGCGAAGCTCAATTTCAAGCAGAATTGCAACTTTTGATAAGTAATGCCATTAGAGAAGATGTTGGACCGGGCGATTACAGTTCACTTGCCTGTATTCCGGATACTGCACATGGTCAGGCAAAATTATTGGTAAAAGATCAGGGAATAATTGCCGGTGTTGAAGCTGCCAAAATGATATTTGAACATGTAGACCCTAAGCTAAAAGTAAAAACTTTTATTGAAGACGGAACACATGTAGAATACGGAGAAGTTGTTTTTGAAGTTTCAGGAAGCTCACAGTCTATTTTAAAAGCCGAAAGAGTAGTTTTGAACACCATGCAGCGTATGTCTGCCATTGCGACAAAAACAAATCATTTGATGAAGCTTTTAGAAGGAACAAATGCTAAAATATTAGATACACGTAAAACAACGCCAAATTTCAGAGTTGCCGAAAAATGGGCTGTAAAAATAGGCGGAGGCGAAAATCACCGTTTTGCCCTTTATGATATGGTTATGCTAAAAGATAATCATATTGATTTTGCGGGCGGAATAACACGTGCTATTTCAAAAACTAAAGAGTATTTAAAAGAGAATAATCTGGACTTAAAAATCATTGTAGAGGCTCGTAATCTGGATGAAATTAGAGAGATTTTACTGAGTGACGGCGTTCACAGGATCCTGATTGATAATTTCAATTATGAAGATACAAAAACGGCAGTAAATTTGATTGGTACAAAATGCCAGACAGAATCTTCAGGAAATATTAGCGAAAAAACAGTTCGCGAATATGCTTTATGCGGCGTAAATTATATTTCATCTGGCGCTTTAACGCATTCTGTTTACAATATGGATTTGAGCTTAAAAGCTTTTTAATGAAGTTATGAATTTTGAGTTATAAGTTATGAGTTTGGTTTTGAAAACAATTGATTATAAATAAATCTAAAATCTAAAATCTAAAATCTGAACTCTAAAATCTAAAATCAAAAAAAAATATGTCGAAAGAGATAGAAGAGCGGATTGAAAAACTGCCTGTAATACGCAATGTGGCCCGACTTTTTAAAAGAATAAAACTCCCTTGGTTAGAGGGATTTTCTTTGTATGATTTACTCGAAATGTACACTTTGGGAATTCTTGAAGGTGCTTTTTCGTATCATGCAAGTGCGGTTTCTTTTAGCTTTTTTATGGCTTTGTTTCCTTTTGCCTTATTTATTTTAAACTTAATTCCGTTTATTCCTATAGATAATTTTCAAAATGATTTCCTGCAGTTTGTTCAGCAAGGCGTTCCTCCAAATACCTATGATGCGATTAGTAAAATTATCAGCGATATCTTAAATAATAGTCATTCAGGCTTATTATCTTCGGGATTTTTGCTTTCTATTTTCTTGATGGCCAATGGTATTAACGGAATTTTAAGCGGTTTTGAGTCGTCTAAACACGTATTTGACAAACGCGGATTTTTTAGTCAATATCTAGTGGCATTGGCAATTTCGCTTGTTATGACCATTATATTGTTTGTAACAGTGGCTACAATTGTCGTTTTTGAGGTTTTTATTCAAAAAACAATCATTCAGGATGTATTGAGTGACCGTATTCCGCTCATAATTTTAGGACGATATTTATTCGTTGTTTTAATGATTTTGATAACATCTTCAATATTATTACGTTATGGTACAAAACAGTACAATAAAGTGCCTTTTATAAGCATTGGATCTGTTTTTACAACGATACTAATTGTTATATCTTCGTTCTTTTTTGGGATTTGGGTTATAAAATTTTCAAAATACAACGAACTTTATGGTTCTATTGGAACATTATTAATTCTAATGTTTTATATTTGGATAAACTGTATGATTCTGCTTTTAGGCTTCGAATTGAATGCTTCTATCAGAAAATTAAAACAAAAAAAAAATAAATAATATGAAAAATTGGATGTTAACGATTGGTGTGTTTTTCTTTGCAATGAGTATTCAGGCTCAAAGCGTTATAGGAAAATGGAAGACCATAGATGATGAAACGGGAGAAGCTAAATCTGTAGTTGAGATTTACGAAAAATCAGGAAAAATTTACGGGAAGATTACAGAAATACTTCGCGAGAATCATAAAAAAGACGTTTGTGTAAAGTGTGAAGGCGCCGAAAAAAACAAACCAATTTTAGGTATGACCATTATAAACGGTCTTAAAAAAGACGGTTCAGAATATAACGGAGGAACAATTTTAGACCCAACAAGCGGTAAAAAATACAAATGTTATATCTCTTTAGAATCTGCAGATAAATTAAAACTTCGCGGTTATGTTGGTATTTCTATTATGGGAAGAACACAATACTGGACACGCGTAAAAAACTAATTCAAAATTAAATGCGAAAATTAGCTTCAATAGTTTTATTCTTAGTCATAACCTTAAATAGTTTTGGACAAAAGAAGAATTCGCCATTACCAATAAGTCATCTTACAGGTGACTTTTATGTTTATAAAACATTTCATGATTACAATGGAACGTTGATTTCTGCCAATGCCATGTATCTGGTTACAGATAAAGGCGTTGTGTTGTTTGATGCGCCTTGGGACGAAACTCAGTTTCAGCCTTTGTTAGATAGTATAAAAGCAAAGCATAATAAAGAGGTAATTATGCTTTTTGCGACACATTCTCACGATGATCGTGCGGGAGGATTTGAATTTTATAGAAAAAAAGGAATCAAAACATATTCGATTAAGTTAACGGATGATATTCTTAAAAAAGAAAATAAACCGAGAGCAGAATTTATAATTCCAAATGATAAGTTTTTTACAGTTGGGCAGCATACTTTTGAGGTTTATTATCCGGGAAAAGGCCATGCGTCCGACAATATTGTAGTTTGGTTTGATAAAGAAAAAGTACTTTATGGAGCTTGTTTTATAAAAAGTGCCGATGCTAAAGACCTTGGTTATTTAGCAGATTCTGACGTAAAAGAATGGAAAAAATCGATTGGAAAAGTGAAGGCAAAATTTAAGAATCCAAAATATATTATTCCGGGTCATGAAGACTGGACTAATACAGAATCTTTAAATCATACTTTGAAATTGGTTGATGAGTATTTGACTCAAAAATCTTCAGGAAAAAAGTAACTGATAATTATTAAATTCAGATTGTAGTTAAAAAATAGTTTAATTTTGTTTGAACTAATAAAAGAAGATATGACTGTAACGGATAAAAATATATTGGAAACCTACTCAAATTTATTTGAAGGACTTAGTTTTTCAAATAAAATTGAACTTATAGAGCGATTAACAAAGTCTATTAAAAGTAATAAATCAAAAGAAAATAGTTTCTATAAATCTTTTGGAGCTTTTTCATCTGAAAAATCTGCAGAAGAAATTGTTTCTGATATAAAAGCTAATAGAAACTTTAAGAATAAGGAAATTAAATTTTAATGGGATATTTACTAGATACAAGTATTTGTGTTTTCTTTCTGAGAGGAAAACTTAATCTTGATAGAACGGTGAAACAAGTAGGTTTAGAAAACTGTTATATTTCTGAAATAACGGTTGCAGAACTTCGTTTTGGCGCTGAAAACAGTGATGATCCTGTAAAATCTAATAAAGCTGTCGATATTTTCCTAAAAGGATTAACTATATTGCCAATTTTTGGATCAATTAAGAGATATGCAATTGAGAAAGTTAGACTTAGAAAAATTGGAAAACCTATTAATGATGAATTTGATCTTTTAATTGGAGTAACTGCAATCGAGAATCAATTGATTTTGGTTACTGATAATACTAAAGATTTTAAGCTTTTAGACGGAATTCAAATGGAGAACTGGTTTGAAAGAAATTAAATATTTTTGCTCAAATTCATTCTTCAATCTTTATTAAAATATCTGCATGTTTTTTATCGAAGTTATTTTACCTCTTTCCTTAGCAAAAACCTTTACATATCGTGTTTCTGAGGCCGAATTCCATTTTATTAAGAAAGGAATGCGTGTGGCGGTGCCTTTTGGTAAAAGCAAAATTTATACTGCACTGGTATTAGATATACATGAAAATGCGCCCACTTTATATGACGCCAAAGAAATTCATCAAATTTTAGATGAAAAACCAATTGCAACCGAAATACAGATTAAGCACTGGCTTTGGGTTGCTAATTATTATATGTGCGGTATTGGCGATGTGTATCGCGGAGCGTTCCCAACCGGATTATTATTAGAAAGTGAAACTATTGTTTCGCATAAACCAGAAGTTGTTGTCAATGATTCTGAACTTTCTGATGATGAATTTTTGGTTTATGAAGCACTGCAGCATCAAAGTTCGCTTAAGGTTCAGGAAATTGCTTCAATCTTAAATAGAAAAAATATTCTGCCTATTCTTCAAAAATTAATAGCAAAAGATATTATTGTTTTAGAAGAAGAAATAAAAGAAAGCTATAAACCAAAACTGGTTCGGTATGTGAAATTACATTCACAGTACGAAACAGATCAAGGTTTGATGAATTTGCTGGATATTTTGAGAAGTGATAAGCAAAAAGAAATTGTTTTGGCTTATTTTCAAATAAGTGCTTCAGAAAAAAAGCCTATAACAGTTAATAAACTGGTTGAGGTTTCAGGCTCAACTTCAGCAGTTGTAAAAACTTTGATTAAGAATGAAATCTTCGAAGAATATTATTTACAGCAAGACCGTATTTTATTTAACGGAGAAAAAACAGATAAAGAATTACAGTTAAGTGAAGCGCAGCAAAATGCTTTTACCGCTATAAAAGAGAGTTTTTCTGAAAAAGAAGTCTGCTTGCTTCACGGCGTAACTTCAAGCGGAAAAACTGAAATCTATATTAAATTAATCGAAGAATATCTGCAAACAGGAAGACAGGTTTTGTATCTGCTTCCGGAAATTGCGCTTACAACACAATTGGTTTCTCGTTTACGACTTCATTTTGGAGATAAAGTAGCTGTTTTTCATTCTAAATATAGTAATAATGAAAGAGTTGAGGTTTGGAAACAAACACTCGAAAATTCAGAAAAAGCACAAATTGTAATAGGAGCGAGGTCGGCATTGTTTTTACCTTTCAATGATTTAGGTTTATTGATTGTGGATGAAGAACACGAACAGACTTTTAAACAGACAGATCCTGCGCCGAGATATCACGCCAGAGATGCGGCAATTGTTCTGGCAAATTTTCATAATGCAAAAGTACTTTTAGGTTCTGCAACGCCAAGTATTGAAACCTATTTTAATACGCAGAGCGAAAAATACGGTTTGGTTACGCTTACAGAACGTTATAAAAACGTTCGAATGCCAGAAGTTGTTTTGGTTGACTTAAAAGACAAGCATTTCAGAAAACGAATGACGGGGCATTTTAGTGATGTTTTAATAGAAGAAATGGCCGAAGCTTTGTCTTTGGGCGAACAAGTGATTTTGTTTCAAAATAGAAGAGGATATTCTCCTATAATAGAATGTCTCACATGCGGACACGTACCACATTGTCAGCAATGCGATGTGAGTTTGACTTTTCATAAATTTAAAAATCAATTGCGCTGCCATTATTGTGGATATTCGATTGCAAAACCAACGCATTGTCACAGCTGTTCCAGTATTGATTTAACGACTAAAGGTTTTGGAACAGAACAAATAGAGCAGGAGTTGTTATCGCTTTTTCCCAAAGCCAAAACGGCTAGAATGGATCAGGATACAACCCGTGGCAAATTTGGTTTTGAAAAGATTATCGATACCTTTAAAAATCGGGAAATCGATATTTTGGTTGGAACACAAATGTTAGCCAAAGGTTTGGATTTTGATAATGTTAGTTTAGTCGGAATCATGAATGCCGATAATATGCTGCATCATCCTGATTTCAGGGCTTTTGAGCGCAGTTTTCAAATGATGACACAAGTTGCTGGAAGAGCCGGAAGATCAGAAAAACAAGGTAAAGTTGTGATTCAGACTTATAACCCAGATCATAATACAATTCAGCAGGTTACAAACCATAATTATATAGGTATGTATAAGGAGCAATTGTATGACAGACAAATTTATAAATATCCGCCGTATTTCAGGATTATTAAACTAACGATAAAACATCGTGAATTTGAGAAATTGAAAGAAGGTTCGATGTGGCTGTATCAGGTTTTAAGCCAAAACCTGAATATGCCGGTTTTGGGTCCGGAAGAACCGGCTATCAGCAGAATTCGAAATGAATATATAAGGACTATATTAATTAAGATTCCGCAGAACCTGCATTTAGGAAACACAAAAAAAACTATTCAGAAAATGTTGAATAGTTTTGAAGCGGTTCCTCAGTACAGAGCTATAAAAGTTGTTGTAAATGTCGATTTCTATTAATTAGATGTCGACAATGCTTTTACTAAATCTTCTTTTTTGTTTCGACTAAGCGGAATTTTCGTAATTCCGATTTCTGCAAATTTACTATTAAAGCGTTCTACCTTATCAATATTAATGATATACGATTTGTGTACACGAATGAATTTGTCTTTTGATAAATCATTTTCAAAAGATTTCATTGTCGAAAGCACCAGATTGCTGTCGTCTTCAGTAACCACTCTTACGTAATCTCCAAAAGCTTCAATCCATTTGATTTTAGCTGTAAATATTTTAAGCTTTTTAAGGTTGCTTTTAATAAAAATATGTTCGCCTTCTTCTTCTTTGACTTCTTTTTTAAGTAAATGCATATCAATTGCTCTTTTTACAGAAGCATTAAAACGGTCTACGGCGATTGGTTTTTGCAGATAATCAGTGGCATCATAATCAAAAGCTTTTAGTGCATATTCAGCTTTAGATGTGATAAATATAATTTGTGGTTTAGATTTTAAACCATCAAGAAAATCAAAGCCATTAATGACAGGCATTTCTATATCAAGAAAAATTAAGTCGATATTATTTAATGAGATACAACTTTTTGCTTCTATTGCATTAGAAAAATCCCCGATTAAGTGCAAACCTGGGTGATTATTAACTAATTTTGCAATAATTGTCCTTTGTATAGAACTATCATCCACAACAACACAGTTTAGTTTCATAACATTTAAATTTAGAATAAATTCAGGATAGCAGTAGTAAATGTATAGTTTTTTTGGAAAAAAAACTAAAATAGACGTATAATTTTTGCATTATGACGAATAATAGAAAAAATGTGTTGTATATTTAAAAATAATGGTTACTTTTGCACCCAATTTTAACAAATAAATTTTTTATTTATGAATCATTATGAAACTGTTTTCATTTTAAATCCCGTTTTATCTGAGGTTCAGGTGAAGGAAACAGTAACGAAATTTGAAGAATTTCTTACTAGTAGAGGAGCTGAAATGGTATCAAAAGAGGATTGGGGTCTTAAAAAAATGGCTTACGAAATCCAAAACAAAAAAAGTGGTTTTTATCACTTATTTGAGTTCAAAGTATCAGGAGAAGTTCTAATTGCTTTTGAAACTGAATTTAGACGTGACGAAAGAGTTATGCGTTTCTTAACTGTAAGTTTAGACAAGCATGCTATTTCATGGGCGGAGAGAAGAAGAGCAAAATTAAAATCTACTAAAGCTTAATCATTATGTCTACAATAGAGCAATCTGCAAAAGGAAAAAAAGACGGAGATATCAGATATTTAACGCCTTTAAACATTGAAACTAACAAAACTAAAAAGTATTGCCGTTTCAAAAAATCAGGAATCAAATACATCGATTATAAAGATGCTGATTTCTTATTGAAATTCGTAAATGAGCAAGGAAAAATTCTTCCTCGTCGTTTAACTGGAACTTCATTAAAATACCAAAGAAAAGTTTCTGTAGCTGTTAAAAGAGCTCGTCACTTAGCTTTAATGCCATACGTGGCCGATTTATTAAAATAATTAAAAACTCTAGTCGCTGGTTTCTGTTCAATCAGAACCTAACTTCTAAAATATAAGGACAACAACATGGAACTTATTTTAAAACAAGACGTACAAAACTTAGGATTTAAAGATGATGTAGTATCTGTAAAACCTGGTTACGGTCGTAACTTTTTAATTCCTCAAGGTTTTGCTGCATTGGCAACTCCTTCTGCTAAAAAAGTTTTAGCTGAAAATCTAAAACAAAGAGCACATAAAGAAGCTAAAGTTGTTGCTGATGCTAAAGCATTAGCTGAAACTTTAAAAGCTCTTGAAATTAAACTTACTGCAAAAGCTGGTGGAGAGAAACTTTTTGGTTCTATCACAAACATCGACATTGCTGAAGCTTTAGAGAAATCAGGTAACGCTATTGATAGAAAATTCATCACTAGTGGTATCGTAAAACGTACAGGAAAATATACAGCTAGCATCCGTTTACACAGAGATGTTATCGTTGAATTACCATACGAGATTATCGCTGAAAAATAACATTTTGTTAACTTCTTGTTAATAAAATATGAAAACCACTCCTAGGAGTGGTTTTTTTTTGCCTAATTTTGAGGGAATTAACTCACTCAAAACCAGGAAAATGAAAAAACTATTTGCATTTATGTTATGTGTGTTGGGGCTCACCGTGGCCACAGGACAGACTACAACGTCGAGTATAAAAGGTATTGTAAAAAGTTCAGGTAATGAACTACTACCGGGAGCTGGTATTTTAGCAGTTCATACTCCAACTGGAACTAAATATTCTGCCGTTTCCAATGAAAATGGAAGGTTTAATATTTTGAATATGAGAATTGGCGGACCTTACAAGATTTTAGTAACGTTTGTTGGGTATCAAAGTCAGGAATATAATGACATATATCTGGATTTAGGAAAACCATTTAATATAGATGTACTTCTTGCTGATGAAAGTCAGACTCTTGAAGAAGTTAAAGTCACCTCAAAGGATAAGGTTTTTAAAAGCGGAAAAACCGGTGCAGAAACAACAATTGGAAGGAGAGAGCTAACAGCTCTGCCAACAATTTCTAGATCAGCAGAAGATTTTACCCGTTTGGAGCCAACTGCGAGCGGTGGATCTTTTGGCGGTAGAAATGATCAGTATAATAATTACTCTTTAAACGGAGCAGTTTTTAATAATCCTTTCGGACTTGATGCTGCAACTCCCGGAGGACAGACAGGAGCTCAGCCAATTTCATTAGATGCTATTGAGCAGATTCAGGTTGCTACAGCTCCTTATGATGTAACGTTATCCGGTTTTACTGGGGCTTCTGTAAATGCGGTTACTAAATCAGGAACGAATGAATTCCATGGTACGGCCTATGCTTTTTACAGAAATCAGGATTTAACTGGGAGTAAAATTAAAGGAGAGAAAATATTTGTGCCTTCATTAGAGCAGACTCAGGCTGGATTTAGTTTGGGTGCGCCAATCATTAAAGATAAGTTATTCATTTTTGGGAATTTTGAAATTGATAAACGAAGTGATTTAGGTTCTAATTT
Source organism: Flavobacterium sp. 2755 (assembly GCF_031455715.1). NCBI lineage: Bacteria > Pseudomonadati > Bacteroidota > Flavobacteriia > Flavobacteriales > Flavobacteriaceae > Flavobacterium > Flavobacterium sp. 2755. The sequence continues at coordinate 12,482 of NZ_JAVDTG010000003.1, read as the reverse complement.
TGTGGCGAACAATAATGATGGTGTAACCGGAATTAATGAATCAAGAGTTTTAGAATCTGATTTAATCGCAGTTTCTGATGCTTTGGCAAAACTAGGTTATAATACAGGTGCTTATCAGGGATTTAAGCATGAATCAAATTCAAGTAAGGGAATTATAAAAGTAGATTGGAATATTAATGATAATCATAAATTAGCAGTTATTTATAATTTTCTCGATGCCTCAAAAGATAAACCGGCGCACCCAACAGCTTTAGGTTTTAGAGGGCCAAATGCTTCTATATTACAATTTCGAAATTCAGGATATCAAATCAATAATAAATTGAGTTCCTTTTTAGTAGAGCTGAATTCTAAATTTAGCGAATCGGTATCAAATAAACTTCAGGCCGGTTATACTCATTTTAATGATTACAGAGATCCTTTTTCTGTTCCGGCGCCTGTTATAAATATTCAGGATGGGGCAGGATCGAATTATATTATTGCAGGTCATGAACCATTTTCTATCAATAATACTTTAGATCAAAAAGTAATTCAAATTACTGATAATCTAACATATACAGTTGGTAAACATGCTTTTACTTTTGGAACTTCTTTTGAGAAATTTGCTTTTAAAAATTCTTTCAACTTAGCGGGTTATGATAATTTCGGAAATCCAAATGGTTATGCAGGAACATTCTTTACGCCTTATTTCACAGTTCAGGATTTCTTGACCGATGCGGCAAAACCATATGCTACAAGTATTATTGCGCAAAATCTTCAGTATGCGCAGGATATCTATAATTCAAAAAGTAACTTTGATGTAGGCAGCGACGGCGGCTGGAAACTGGCAGAGTTAAACGTAGGGCAGTGGGCGCTTTATGCTCAGGATGATATTAGTGTAAGCGATGATTTTAAATTGTCTTTAGGTTTAAGAATTGATAAACCATTATACTTTAATACTGCAGATTTGATTCAAAAATATATAGATACTGATAACGGAGGAGCAGGAAGGGACAATAGTATAGATTATTATAATCCGCAAACAGGTCAGGCGGTAAAATTAATCTCGACTGATTTGCCTAGCGATAGAATTTTATGGTCGCCTCGTATAGGTTTTAACTGGGATGTAAAAGGAAATGCGACTTCGCAGCTTAGAGGAGGCTCTGGAATTTTTACAGGGAGAATTCCTTTTGTTTGGTTAGGAAATCAGGTAAGTGGTGCAGATGACAGCTTTTTGCAGATTATGGATCCGGATTATAAATGGCCGCAAGTATGGAGAACTAGTTTAGGTTACGATCATCGATTTGAAAGTAATTATATTGTAACACTTGATTTATCGCTTAATAAAGATATTAATGCAGTGCATGTACAAAACTGGGGATTAAAACCTCCAACAGGAGTATTGGCTGGTGTAGATAACAGACCAATTTATGTGGCTGCAGATCATGGCGCAAACAATGCGTATGTAATGACAAATTCTGATAAAGGAAGTGCTTTTAATGCTTCTGTTAAAGTGCAGAAAACATTTGTAAACGGATTATATGCTAGTGTTGCTTATAATTATATGAAATCAAAAGATGTTAACTCTATTGAAGCGGAAATTACCGGAGATGCTTTTTCTTTTAATCCGGCTTTAGGAAATGTAAATAATGATGTGCTTTCGAATTCTAAATATGGCGATAATCATCGTTTTATTGGTGTAGCTTCAAAAAAATGGAAATACGGAAAGGATAAATGGGCGACTACAGTTTCTGCGTTTTTTGAATATGCTCAGGGCGGACGTTTTAATTATACGTATGGAGGAGATATTAACGGAGATGGTTCTACTGTTAATGATTTGATTTATATTCCAACAACTGCAGAAATTGCTCAAATGACTTTTAGCGGCCCTGGCCAGGGTGAAGCTTTTGATAAATTTATTTCACAGGATAAGTATATGAAAGACAGAAGAGGGCAATATGCGGAGCGTTATGGCGCTATATCGCCTTGGAGAGGACGTTGTGATATTAAGTTATTACAGGATTATAATTTTAAATATTCATCGGCATCTGAAAAAACTAACACTATTCAGTTTAGTATCGATATTTTAAATTTTGGAAATTTATTAAATTCTGATTGGGGAGTTGTTCAGGTACCAACTAGTGTTCAGCCTATTGGGGTAACTGTTGTTGGAAATACGCCAACTTATACCTTTAATAATACTCAGACAAAAACATTCAGCTATGATGCTAGTTTAACCTCGAGATGGCAGGCTCAATTTGGTGTTAGATACATTTTTTAGTAATGATAAAAAAGTTATAAATTTGCCCTCGCATTTGCGGGGGCTTTTTTATTGCTAAAAGCTCTTTTAAAGCGTTTAAATAATAAAAAAATAAATGAAGTACTCAAGATTAACAAAAGAACAGTTTGATGAATTGCATGCAGAATTTGCAAGTTTTTTAGCAACTCAGGCAATAGATAAAGCAGAGTGGGATTCTCTTAAAATAAATAAACCAGAAGTTGCAGAACAGGAACTAGATGTTTTTTCAGATTTAATCTGGGAAGGTGTTTTAGGCAGAGCAGAATTTTTAGAGCATTTTTCAAAGAATCATATCTTTTTATTTCAATGTTTTGATACTTATGTTCAATCGATAGTTTTGAAGTCTTTAGTTTCGGAAACTGATTTTTTAACTAATGAAGGGTTGCAGTGGCTTAGTGATAATATGTTTACTGAAAATATCGAAATGAAAGTTGGAAAAAAGGTCTTTACTGAAGATAGAAATTCTTCTATTTTTGAATTGATCAAACAGGGCGCTTTTTTAAGTGACGGACAATTATTTACTCAAATTAATACAATTTTAGAATCTTAGGTTGTAATAACTTCATTTTCAAAATATTATAAAAGGATAAGCGATTGTGTTAATTGTTTATCCTTTTTTTAATTTTTTAACTATTGTTTAAACTTTTGTATTTTTTGATACCCGTATTTTTACGCGGTTTTGTATTAATAATTAAAATTTTAAGATTTTATTTAATTTCAGTAAGATTTAGATTATAATATACTTAAAATTGTTAAATATCAATCGATTGCGTAATTTATATTGTAGGTATAAACCTATAAATATTAATTTTAACATAAAAATGCAAATATTTTTAAACCTTGAAAAATGGGACGTTTCTGTATTAAAATCGCCGTATTTTCTTATATTAAGAAAGATTTACTAATTTTTAATTTTTACTTCACCTCAAAAAAATAAGAATTTTATACTTGTTTTATTCTTTTGTTTTTTCTAATTTTAGAATACAAAAGTTAAACAAAATATTTTTTAGGTTTTCTTCGATAAAAATCAAAAGAAAATTTTGTTGGACTTTTAAGATCAAAGAATATACTATGTAATAATTATAATCGAATCGGCTTTGTAATAATAACTTTAATCGCCCTGCTTATGGAACTGACATTTACTTTCTTTATTATTGAGTTTGCATTAGGTCTTCATATCATTTTAGCTTTATATTTTATTATTCTGAAGAAAAATAAACTTCTTCCTCCTTTTGATTATCCTTCTTTAGTTACAGACTTTTTTAAAAAGTTTTTAATATTCAATTCTAAATATCTAAAGTGTTGTCTTCATTGTGTTGACGATTATGTTATCCATTAAATTTTATGTTTAATGGACAAATCTTTAATGTCTAATTGATTCAATTTAGGTTTTGATTTATCTAAAAATCAAAATCATAGAAAGAGTAATCAACTTTCTATTTGAAATTAGTTAAATATTATTGAATTAAAATTCTCCCCCCTACACTTTAAATTTTCTTTTATGAAAATTAATTTTAAAACAAATCACTTCATTTGGAAGATTGGTGTAGATCAATATTTCCCAAAAGTTTCGAGATTTTTTTTATTTGAAGAAAATAAAAAGGACTCAAATGTATATTTCGATATACTCGACACAACGTAATTTTTTAATGAAAATTTAAACTATAGTCTTTATGTGCTAAGGATTTGTTTTAGAGTTTAACTAATTGATTTTTAATGTTTTTTTTAATTGCCTAAGCATACGTGCTTATGGCAGCAGGTATTTTATTGTCCATTTTCTAATCTTCCAAATTATGAAAAAAAAATTTACTTTTTGTAGTCTCAACTTTCAGAAGAGATTATTCGGACTATTATTTTTATTCTTATTATGTACGAATTCATTTGCGCAGACTATTTGCAGACCAACGTCTCAAACAAATAGTCAGGGCGGATTATTGTGCGTAGGATTAAATGTAGATAGTCCGGCCAACGCTTATGACAGCGCAGGCTTAACGACTTTTGCAACCCTGACCAATGCTGTTGGAGTAGGCTGTTTCGTCGAAGAAACATTGACCTTGAACCAGACGGCAAGAGCAGGAGATCAAATTGCAATTTATTTTGGTACAGGAAATGGTTTGCTGGATGTTGGATTATTATCTAATGCATCTCTTCAAACCAAACTATCTGGCGTAAATGTAGGTTCAAGTGTGGCTTTAAATAGTCCGCTGCTGAACTTAAATTTGCTTAATGGAAACACCATAGCAGTTGCAAAGTACACCTTAACAGGTGATGCAAATCAAGTTCAAATTCAGGTTGGAGGACTTTTAAGTCTTTTAGTCAGCTTACGAATTTATGATGTTCGATTAGAATTTGCACAGCCTACAGTTACTGGTGGTTTAACACAAACGGTTTGTGCCGGAGCTACACCAACGCTTACAGCAACTCCAGCTGCAGGAACTACACTTGCATGGTATAGCTCAGCAGCGTCGACAACACCATTAATAACAGGAAACAGTTTTACAACTCCTGCATTAAATGCTAATACTACTTATTATATTGGTATTTCCCGTGCAGCCGGATGCGAAGGCAATGTTCGAGTACCAGTTGTTCTTAATGTTTCTAATCCAGTCGCACCGGCGGTTAATAACACTGGAACTGCTATTTGTTCTACAGGGGCAACGCAGCAGACTACTTTAACGCTTTTAAACCCAATTCCGGGAACAACATACTCCTGGTTTTCTGTTGCAAATGGAGGAGTAGCCTTGGCAACAGGAACAACATATTCACCTACAGTACCTTTGGGTACTACAACTTTTTATGTAGAAGGTGCGATAGGAAGTTGTATAAGTCCTACACGAACTGCAGTCAATGTAGTTTCTACAGCAGTTCCGGCGACGCCAACTGTTTTAACACAGAGTGTTACGATTCAGTCAGGTCAAAATGCAACCTTAAATGCAACAACTTCTGAAATTGGAGCGCAATTAAATTGGTATGATGTGCCTACAGGCGGAACACCAGTTGCAACAAATACAGCAACTTTTACAACGCCTATTTTAACTGCAACAAAAACATATTATGTTGAAGCTCAAAGTCCAAACGGAAGTTGTGTTAGTGCAGTAAGAGTTCCAATAACCGTTACGGTTCAGCCGGCAGCTTTAGGCGGGTGTCTTGAAGCGAGCAGCCAGCAGACTACTCAAAATGGTTTATGTTTATTATGTAGTTCTACCAATCCAAATAATTCGGTAGATGGAAATCCTGCAACAGCAGCGAGACTTACTGTTCCAATTGGTTTAATTAATGGATGGGTGCAGCAGACATTACAATTTACGAATCCGGGAAAAACGGGTGATATTGTTGATGTTGAATTAGAATTACCAGGCGGATTAGCTGATCTTTCATTATTAGGAGCTGTTAGTCTGGCAACATATAATGGAGCAACTTATAATAATGACAGAGTTTCAATTAACAATCCGTTAATTACTTTGCAATTATTAAGCGGTGATCGTTTTAGAGCAAGCGTAGTTGCCGGAGCAAATTTTGATCGTGTAGAAATTCGATTAGGAGGTTTAGCAACAGTACTGACAAATTTAGATATTTATCAGGCGACTTATAGATATAAAGCTCCGGTTATAACTGGAAATACAACAATTTGCAGCGGACAAACGACAACATTAACTGCGACTCTTGCAGTTGGTGAAACGGTTAATTGGTATAGCGCAGCGACTGGCGGAGCTTCATTAGCTTCTACAGCTGCCTTTACAACTCCAGCCTTAACAACAGCAACGACTTATTATGTTGAAATAACAAGAAATGGCTGTGTTAATAGTGAGAGAAATCCAGTTCAGGTTTTAGTAGATAATCCTGTATTGCCGGTAATTGATGTTTCTCCATCAACAATATGCAGCGGAGGGACAACGACTTTAACAGTTCAGGCTCCGGTGGCAGGTACTACTTATAATTGGTACGATGCTGCATCAGGAGGAAATTTGGTATTTACAGGAACTTCGTTTACGACACCAGCTTTAACAGCAAATACAAATTATTATGTTGAAGCAGTTATTGGAAGCTGTTCAACACCAACACGTACGGCTGTAAATTTAACAGTAACTCCATTACCTCCTGTACCAACTTTTGCTTCTCAGGATGTTATTATACAATCTGGACAAACAGTTACGTTATCAGTTTCAAATCCGGTTGCAGGCGTTTTCTACAATTGGTATGATACTCCAACTGGTGGTTTAGCGATAGCGACTAATACGCAAACATATACGCCAAGCCCAGTTTTAACTGCAAATAAAACCTATTATGTTGAAGCAGCAGATATAGCAACAGATTGTAGAAACTCAGTACGAGGTGTAATAAACGTTATTGTAATAAATACTATAAGTACTTGTTTGCAAGCCAACTCTCAGGCTATTACAAGAGGAGGAGTAGTTTTAGGCTGTATTACATGTACTTCAGCTAATGACGCAGCTTCTGTTGACGGTAACAATGCAACAGCGACGACACTTACAATTCCATTAGGATTATTAGATTTTATACAACAAACTTTAACTTTTACATCTCCAGGTCAAGCTGGTGATATAATTGATGTAGAGTTAGGAATTCCTGTTGGTTTACTGGATATTAGTGCACTTTCTAATATTAGTTTACAAAGTTTCAACGGGGTAACTCCTAATGCCGATCAGTCTAATATCAGTAATCTTGTTAATGTTCAGCTTTTAGGTGGTAACCGTTTTAGAGCAAGTTTTGTTGCGGCAGGTCCATTTACAAGTGTACAAGTTCGATTAACAGGAATAGTAAGTGCGCTTGTATCTTTAGATATTTATGATGCTTCTTATAGGTTTCCAAATGCAACAATAACAGGAGCTTCGGCACCAATTTGTTCAGGACAGACCGCTTCTTTAACCGCTTCTTCAACAGGAACAGAAACTTTTACCTGGTATGATGCTCCAACAGGCGGAAATATTGTAGCCGTTAATCCAACGCTTCCATTAACTTCTACTACAACATATTATTTAGAAGGAACTCGTGGAGGAACTTGTATTAATAGTTTACGTCAGGCTGTTACAGTTACAGTACTGCCAATTCCTACAGATGCTGATGTTACAATTGCAACTCCAGTTGAGGCTACTTGTACCGGAGGTGCAATATTAACTCCAACATCATCAACAATTGCAGGAGCTGAGTTTAAATATTATACAGATCAAAATAAAACTCAGGAAATTATAACAGGAACTACTGTCGCAGCTCAGCCGGGAGTAACATTTACTAAAGATGCTATAACAGGAGAACTTACTATAGCAGGTTTAAATGCTGCAGGAACACCTTATAATTATTTTGTATCCATTTTAAATGGCGGAACTTGTGAAAATGTAAACGGAACATTAAAACAAGTAACCGTTAACTTCCCTTCAACTACTGTTTTAACGGTGAACTCAACATTGACAGGTTGTGGAAGTGCTAATTTAGGAAATGCAATAACTAATTTTGATTCAACAGGAAATACAACTTATACTTTTTATGATCCATCAAATAATGTAATAACTGCAGATGCTGCAGCTAATATTACATTAAGTGGTGTTTATTCAATTTTGGCTCAGGGTAATGGAGTTACTTGTCCTTCGGTACAACAATCTGTAACGGTGACCATAAATGCATTGCCAAGCTTAGTTGTAACAAACCCATCAGAATCAGTAAATATAGGTTCAAATGTTACTTTAACAGCAACATCAACCGGAACAATTTCATGGTTTGATCCGCAAGGTAATGCTTTAACCGGGCCAACATTTACTACCGGAGTTTTAAATACACCGGGAGTTTATACTTATACTGTTGTTGCCAGCGACGGAATTTGTTCTGCAACTGCAACCAAAGTAATTAACGTAATTGATCTTAGCAACTGTCAATCTTTAACAGAAAGAGTTTATGCAACTGCACAAACAATGGGATCAATAGTTACGGGAACGGTTACTGACGGAGCAAATGCAGTCGATGGTGATCCGCAGACATTCTCTACAATTACTACAGGTTTAGGACTTTTAGGAGTGGGTACAACCTGGCAAAATTTAACATGGCCGGCGCCAATTGTAAAAGGAACACCGGTAACTATTAAATTGGGTTCTGAATTAAGTTTATTAGCAGTAGGTCAAAATTTATCAGTAATTGGAACAATTGGAGGAGTTGATATTGGAACAATGCAATCTGTATCAGGCTCTTTATTGAATTTAATTTCTGGAGATAATACCTATGAGTTTACTTTTGTTCCTTCAGACGCTTCAGGTCCACAGGATTATGACGGAATACGTATTCAGTCAGCTTCACTATTAAGTGCAGCCCAAAACACAAAAGTATTCGATGCACATTATAACAGATCAGTTTCAAGTGTAGCTTGTACGCCTGGAGATATCCGCGATATTTTTTACGGCGCAGCTGATTTAGGAATTGGAGCTGTTACAACTGCAGTAGGAGTGAACGATGCATGGAATATTGCAGACAATGACATTACAACTTTTGCAACAATGTATAGCGGATTAGGAGTTTTGGCTGCTGCCGATTTAACAGTAGAATTTAAAACACCATCTGTTGTAAGTGATACACTAAGAATTGTGATCTCAAAACCGGGAGCACTTTTAGATGTTAATTTATTGACAGGATTTACGATTCAGCGTTATTTAGGAAGTGTTGCCGTTGGAGCTCCAATTCAAAATACAAGTACATTATTGAGCTTAAGATTATTACCAGGAAATTCAATGGCAGTGGCACTTGTTACTTCACCAACAGAAGTTTACGATAGAGTAAGAATTCGTTTGGGAGGAGTTGCAGGAGTATTAGATTTCTTAAGAGTTCATACAGTAGAAAGAGTTGCAAACACAACCGTAATAGGAGCAGATCCGGAAAATAAAATAACGGTCTGCCCAGGAACAGATATAACGCTTCAAATACCCGAAGAAGCCTGTTCAACTTATATTTGGTATGATGCACCAACAGGAGGAACTGCACTTGCTACAGGAATTACTTATACAGTACCAGCAAGTTTAACAGCAGGAATCTATAAATACTACGTTCAACCAGTACGTTATGGATGTGAAACTTTTGCAAGAGGAGAAGTAACAGTTGAAATTAAAGCTTCAGCTCCGGTAAATGCTTTAACAAATATTACTTTAAATGGAGGAACTACAACTTCAATTTGTTCTCCATCAGGAACTGTAACTTTAGCAACAAGTTTAAGCGGAACACCAGTTGTAACAAATCCTGTTTATTACTGGTACAGCTTTAACGGTACTACAGCTCAGTTGATTCCTGGAGAAACAACTGCACAATTAATCGTTAACGGATTAGCTCCGGGAACTTATACCTATTATGTAGGAGTTAGCGGAGATCAGTTTTGTGAAACTGCAGTTGCAGACAGAAAACAAATTACATTTACAATTCTGCCTCCTTCAACTGTCAATGACATTTTAGTTGATGATTTAACAGTTTGTCACAGCGTACCGGCATCATTGACTCCAACTGCACCAATATTAACAAATCCGGTATTTACCTGGTATTTAGATGCAGCCAGAACGCAGCCAATCACAAATGGTTCAGTTATAGCAGGAGTTACTTATACAATTAATGCTGCAGGTGTTTTAACAGCTGTAGGATTAACAAAAGCAATGAGTCCAATTACTTATCACGTGGCTGTAGCCAGCGATAATACTTGTGAAAATCTTGCAGGAACATTACAAGATGCTGTAATTATAATAAGTGATCCAAATACGCCAACAACCACAGATGCAACACAAGATTTCTGTTTAGTTGATGCACCAACAATTGCAAGTATTCAGGTAAATGAATCAAATGTAGTTTGGTATAATGTTTCAACAGGCGGAACAGCGATTCCATCTACAACAGCATTAACAACAGGAACTTATTATGGAGCAGCAACAGATGCTATTACAGGTTGTGAAAGCAGCGTTAGATTAGCAATTGCAGTAAGTGTAACCGATCCGGGAACACCAACTACTACAGATGCCACTCAGGATTTCTGTTTAGTTGATGCGCCAACCGTTGCCGACATTCAGGTCAATACACCAGCTGTTGGAACAATAGTTTGGTATACAGCTGCTACAGGCGGAACAGCGATTCCAACTACAACAGCTTTAGTAACAGGAAATTATTATGCTTCAATTTTAAATGCTACAACAAACTGCGAAAGCAGTGTTAGATTAGCAGTTGCGGTAAGTGTAACCGATCCTGGAACACCAACCACAATAGATACGACACAAGATTTTTGTTTAGTTGATGCACCAACAGTTGCTGATATTCAGGTAAACACGCCAGCTGTAGGTACAATAGTTTGGTACACAGCTGCGACAGGCGGAACAGCGATTCCTACTACAACAGCATTGGTAACAGGAACATACTACGCTTCAATTTTAAATGCTACAACAAACTGCGAAAGCAATGTTAGATTAGCAATTGCAGTAAGTGTAACCGATCCGGGAACACCAACTACTACAGATGCCACTCAGGATTTCTGTTTAGTTGATGCGCCAACCGTTGCCGACATTCAGGTCAATACACCAGCTGTTGGAACAATAGTTTGGTATACAGCTGCTACAGGCGGAACAGCGATTCCAACTACAACAGCTTTAGTAACAGGAAATTATTATGCTTCAATTTTAAATGCTACAACAAACTGCGAGAGCAATGTTAGATTAGCAGTTGCAGTAAGTGTAACTGATCCGGGAACTCCAACCACTACAGATGCAACACAAGATTTCTGTTTAGTTGATGCACCAACCGTTGCCGACATTCAGGTGAATACACCAGCTGTTGGAACAATAGTTTGGTACACAGCTGCGACAGGCGGAACAGCGATTCCAGCTACAACAGCATTAGTAACTGGAAACTACTACGCTTCAATCTTGAACGGAACAACAAACTGCGAAAGCAGTGTTAGATTAGCAGTTGCGGTAAGTGTAACCGATCCTGGAACACCAACCACAATAGATACGACACAAGATTTTTGTTTAGTTGATGCACCAACAGTTGCTGATATTCAGGTAAACACGCCAGCTGTAGGTACAATAGTTTGGTACACAGCTGCGACAGGCGGAACAGCGATTCCTACTACAACAGCATTGGTAACAGGAACATACTACGCTTCAATTTTAAATGCTACAACAAACTGCGAAAGCAATGTTAGATTAGCAATTGGAGTAAGTGTAACCGATCCGGGAACACCAACTACTACAGATGCCACTCAGGATTTCTGTTTAGTTGATGCGCCAACCGTTGCCGACATTCAGGTCAATACACCAGCTGTTGGAACAATAGTTTGGTATACAGCTGCTACAGGCGGAACAGCGATTCCAACTACAACAGCTTTAGTAACAGGAAATTATTATGCTTCAATTTTAAATGCTACAACAAACTGCGAGAGCAATGTTAGATTAGCAGTTGCAGTAAGTGTAACTGATCCGGGAACTCCAACCACTACAGATGCAACACAAGATTTCTGTTTAGTTGATGCACCAACCGTTGCCGACATTCAGGTGAATACACCAGCTGTTGGAACAATAGTTTGGTATACAGTTGCTACAGGCGGAACAGCAGTTCCTACTACAACAGCATTGGTAACAGGTACATATTACGCTTCAATTCTAGATCCAACAACAAACTGTGAAAGTAATGTTAGATTAGCAATTGCAGTAAGTGTAACCGATCCGGGAACACCAGCTACAACAGATGCCACACAAGATTTCTGTTTAGTTGATGCGCCAACTGTTGCTGATATCCAAGTAAACACACCAGCTGTTGGAACAATAGTTTGGTATACAGCTGCTACAGGCGGAACAGCGATTCCAGCTACAACAGCTTTGGTAACAGGAAACTACTATGCTTCAATTTTAAATCCAACAACAAACTGTGAAAGTAATGTTAGGTTAGCCATTGCAGTAAGTGTAACCGATCCGGGAACACCAGCTACAACAGATGCCACACAAGATTTCTGTTTAGTTGATGCGCCAATTGTTGCTGATATCCAAGTAAACACACCAGCTGTAGGCACAATAGTTTGGTACACAGCTGCGACAGGCGGAACAGCGATTCCAACTACAACAGCTTTGGTAACAGGAAACTACTACGCTTCAATTTTAAATCCAACAACAAACTGTGAAAGTAATGTTAGGTTAGCCATTGCAGTAAGTGTAACCGATCCGGGAACACCAGCTACAACAGA